>DATAZK010000208.1:0-21166 GCA_036272075.1 Frankiaceae bacterium | reverse complement strand
TCGAAAGCCCCCGAGCTCGCGACCATTTGGTCATGACCCGCCGTCAGGGTGCGGGCGTCTATTTCGCGGGTACTTCATGAGGAAATCTCGGGCAGTCCGCGTCGCGGGCTTCGTCGGAGCGCTCGGCGCATCGGCCGCGCTGGTCGGCTTCGCCGCCACCGGCACCGGCGCGTACTTCAGCGACAGCCACACCGGCGCCATCAACGCCTCGACCGGTTCGGTCAAGGTGAACATCGCCCCCGGTGACGGTCAGCTGAACTTCACCAACCTGCTGCCGGGCGAGTACCAGACCCAGCAGCTCCAGTACCAGTCGACCGGCACCGGAGCAGAGGACATCTGGATCGTCTTCCCTGAGAACGCCAATGGCGCCAGCAACCCGTCCGAGGCATTCACCGGCAACCCCGACGACGGCGTCGCTGGAGAACTCGGTCGCTTCGGCCACCTCGCCATCAACGCCCCAGCTGGGTCATTCACCTCCTACAACCTCGCCAACCCGGGCACAAGCCCAGGGCACACCGGGACGAGCTGCCCCACTGACGCCAATGGTCATGGCGGCAGCAACACCCAGGCCGCGACGCGGGCCGACATCGTCGACTTCTGCGCCCCGCCGAACGCCATCCTGCTGAGCAGCGGGATCGCCCCCGGGCAGCTCGACTCCGCGACCCTCACCTTCGGATTCACTCCGCTGCTGGAGGGTGGCCAGGCAGCTGCGCTGGCCCCCGTCGCTTCGTACAAGATCGTTGCGACTCAGCACGGCGTCCGTCCGGACGACCCGAACGTCGCTCCCTGATCAACCGGTTGGTGGCGGGCAGTCGGGGGGCTGCCCGCCACCAACCCTTGAAATGATCACTCCGCAAATGACCACTACCTAGAAGGGCAATTCCATGCGGGTTGCGCGCCGAATGGGTTTGGCAATGGTCGCCCTGGTACTCGCAGTAGTGGCGAGCGCCGTGGTGTGGTTTTTTGCCAGTGGTCATCGTGCCTATGTTGTCCACACCGGCTCGATGTCACCCACCTATAAACCGGGGTCCCTGGTCATCGACCGACCCGCGAAAGGTGACTACCGCGCGGGCGAGGTCATCACCTTTCGCCATTCGCCCTACACCGACGACGTCGTCACCCACCGCATCACCGACGTCACGAAGGCGGGACTGATCCACACCAAGGGCGACGGCAACGGGACTCCAGACGTGTGGGACATCCGGCCGGACCAGGTGCGGGGCACTGTCATGACCGGCGTCCCGTTAGCCGGCTACGTCGTGGTTTACCTGCAGCAACCCGCCGGGATCGGGTCGGTCGTCGTCGCTGCCTTCGCCCTGATCATGCTGTGGGGTCTGTCCTTCCCACCCACCGAGGACGAGCCCGTCCGGGTCAGCCGGCTGCGCGTCTTGCGGGCTCACCGGGCAGCCTCTCGCGGAGCGACTGAGTCGCTCGTCGTAGCCGCGAACCAATAGCCGTCACCCGTTCAGCCGCAGGACAATTCACCGTTTCGGCGGTATCGAAAATTGCTCGGAAAGTAACTTTCCGGAAGGTCTATTCGAAGGCTTCTGGAATGCTTACATTCGATTTGTGCGCGGTGGAATTCGACGTTCCCGTTCCTACCAAGGGGCGGACCGAAGGCGTCGTTCTCCGGGCCTGCCCATCACGTACAGCGTGCCCAGGCTGCTGCTCGCCGGCAACGTCGTGGCGGCCGTCGCCTTGGGGCTGCCGCTCCTCGCCGCGTACGTCGGCAATCGCACGCTGCCGCCGGAGCTGTTCACCGGCACCGAGGTGCTCGCGAGTTGCCTGTTCGCCTGCACCGGGCTGCTCTGCCTCGTCGGCTGGCGCTTGCTCGGCTATGCGAGATCGGCCTACGTCGGCGGCTGCTTTGCACTCTTCGGCATCCTCACTGCCCCGCTTCCGCTGGTCGGCGTGCTACTCCCCGACGGTCACGAACCCGGCCTGACGGCACCGCTGGCAAGCGCTGCCATCGCGCTCGGCGCGCTCACGCTCGCTGCCCGAACCGCTTACAGCCCGCAGGTCTTGTCGCGCCTGCGCCCGGCGCGCCTGCTGGCGGAGGCCGCCGGCCTCTCTGCTGGGCTGTACATACTGCTCGTCGTCATTCTTGCCGCCGTCGGAAACGGTGGCCGTGCGACGCTCTACCTGACAGCGGAGGCCACAGTTCTGCTGGCCTGGCTGGCGGTCGGCGGCTGGTTCGCTCTGCAGGCCGGACACGGCCGAATCGGCTCCTGGCCGGGCTGCGCGATGCTGGTGATTGCCGCACAGGAAGCACTTCGGCTCGCAAGCGTCATCGAACCGAAGACGTGGATGTTCCCCGCCGGAACGCTGATGCTTGTCGGGGCCGGATCAGCGCTGGCCGGCTCGGGCAAGGGCCTGGTCGACGTCCTGAGCCATCAGGACCGCAGCCTCCTGCGACTCTCGGTCGACCTGCAGGCGAGTGAGGACCGCATCGCCGGTGAGCGTGATCGCCGGCAGGAGCAGCTGCATGACGTGCGCTCCGCGCTGGCCGCGATCCGCTGCGCCAACGGCACTTTGCATCGCTACGCTGCCGGGCTCGACGAACGAACCAGGGCGACCCTCGAAGACGCGCTGACCAAAGAACTCGGCCGTCTCGAAGGTCTTGTCGATCCGAGCATCAGCCACCCGCTCATCGACTTCCGGTTGCGCGATCTGCTCAGTCCACTGGTCGCCACGGAGTCCAGCCTCGGGAGCGAAATCCTCTTGCACGTGGGAGATCTCGCTGTGCACGGCCGTCCGGTCGACACCGCGGCCGTGGTCCAGAACCTGCTGGTAAACGCACGCCGGTACGCCCCGCGCAGCGTCGTGACGATTCACGCGAGCCAGCGCGACGGCAGGGTGTCCTTGCAGGTTGAGGACAGCGGACCGGGCGTCCCCGAGCGGGAGCGGGCAGCGGTCTTCGAGCGCGGGGTGCGCGGCAGCACGTCAATCGACGTCGAAGGGACCGGCCTCGGGCTGTTCGTGAGCCGGCGGTTGATGGCCGAGCAGCACGGCTCGCTGAAGTTGCGCCCCGGCGCGGTCGGCGGGGCCTGCTTCGTACTCGACCTGCCGACCGCCCGCGCGCTTCCGGTCGTCCTCACCCAGCTCAAGCCTCAGCCCGTCCACGACCGGAGCCGCGCGCCGATGCAGCGGCAGGGAGGACAGCAGTGACCTGTGCAGCGCCCCACAGGCGGGGGACCGTTCTTCTCGTCGAGGACCACCAGTTGCTCGCGCAGAGCCTGTCGCTCGCGCTCACCGCCGAGGGCTTCGCCGCGACCATTGCGCCGCTGAATTCTCAGGCCGGCATCCTGGAGACCTTCGAGTGGTCGGCGCCGGGAATCGTCTTGTTGGACCTCGATCTCGGTGGTGCCGTTGGCGATGGGCTGGCGCTCGTACGCCCGCTCTGCGATCGCGGTGGCCGGGTCCTGGTCGTGAGCGGCTGCGACGACCGTCCGCGCCTGGCCGCCTGCCTGGAGCAAGGCGCCGTCGCCATCCTTCCCAAGAGCACGCCGTACGAGCGGCTGGTCGATGCGGTCGTCGAGATTTCCGCGGGTCGTCGCATCGTGAGCGAGTCCGACCGGCACGCCATGCTCGGTGAGCTGCGCGCCTGGCGGGCCCGGCAGCGCCACGAACTTGCCCCCTTCGAGACGCTCACGACGCGTGAGTCACAGGTACTTGCAGCCCTGATGGACGGTCAGGGATGCGAGGCGATCGCGTCCGCCTGGTTCGTCAGCGAGGCGACCGTCCGTACCCAGATCCGAGGAGTGCTCACCAAGCTCGGCGTGAGCTCCCAATTGGCCGCGGCGGCCCTGGCGCAACGGGTCGGCTGGAAGCCGTCGCCGGCGGGCTGATACCAAAGAGTCGTGGGCACAAGATGACCGGGACTTCCGCAGCGGCCGCCGGGCTTGCTGCGTTCCCCGCTGAGATCGATCCCGCCGACTGGCCTGAGCTCAGTTACCGGCTCGGGCTGACCGACGGGCTCCCGACGTTCCCGCCGAGCAACGAGGTGGTGCAGGCGCTCGTCGCCGGAAGCGGTCGATCGGGTGCCGACGTCGTCGGCGTCATACCGCCGAGCGGTCGCACGGCGACGGTTCTCGACGTCGCGGCCAACGCGGCGATGGCGGGATGCCTGCCCGAGCACTTGCCGGTGGTTCTGGCGGCCCTGGAAGCCATGCAGGAGCCGCGCTTCAACATGGCCGGCGTCGTCGCCACCACCCACCCGTGCTGGCCGCTCGTCATCGTCTCCGGGTCCGCCGTGCAGCGGCTGGGAATGGCGACGGGTGAATCCGTGATGAGCGGCGGCGGAGTGCGGGCCAACGTCGCGATCGGGCGCGCCGTGAAGCTGGTCATCTGGAATGTCGGCGGCGGCCGCCCCCGCGAGCCGGTGCAGGAGATCTTCGGTCACCCCGGGCGGCTCAGTTACTGCATCGCGGAAAGTCCAGCCTCGCCCTGGCCTGCCTTGCACGACGCGCGCGGCGTGCCCGCCCCCCACGGCGCCGTCACCGTGTTCGCCTGCGAGGCACCGCAGATCACCAACCCGTGGGGCTTCACGACCTCTGACAACCCCCGCATCGGCGAGCAATGGCTGTCCACGGTGGCCGAGCAGATGAGCACGCGCGGCAACAACAACACGCACACCATGGGCGAGCTGCTGGTCGCCTTCACCCCGTCGATGGCCCGCACGCTGGCCGCGCAGGGCTGGACGCGCGAGAGCATCCAACAACACCTGTGGCAGACCGCCCGCCGCCGTCTGGGTGACATCCGGCTCAGCGTCGACGGCACGCCGGCGGTCGATGCGGCGTCACGCTACGAGTGGTGGCCCGACTGGGTCGACCAGAGCGACCCGGAGACCCGGGTTCCGGTGACCTGGGCGCCGGGCGACATCCACGTCGTCGTGACCGGGGCCGACAGCATCCCGTCGGCCGCGGTCTTCCCGTCGTGGGGAAATCTCGGCGGATTCGCCGTCACGCGGGCACTTGCGGCGCCCGCCGGCCTGGAGGAGGAATCCCGATGAAGCTGATAGACCCGCGGGGCAGGGAACTTCACGTCGATCGCCGGCTCGCGCCTCGCCGCGGCGGTGCGGACGGTGTACGCCGCATCGGCTTCCTCAGCAATGAGGGCGAGCACCTCACGGGGCCGCACTTCCCGGGCTACACGCGGGTGCTCGAGGCGTCGTTACACGAACGGCTCGGCCCCCTCGAGGTCCGGCGTCAGATCAAGCCGGTGCTCTCTCGGCCCGCCGAACCCGACATGCTCGCGCAATTCCTGGAATACGAAGGGGTCATCAACGGCCTCGCCAAATGAGGCTCCTGCACGTCGGGCAGTTTGCTCGACTCGGTACGGCTCGAAGAGCTGGGTATCCCGACGGTCACCTTTGTGACGGCGCCGTTCGCCTCGGCGGCGCGCACTCTTGCGCGCATTCACGGGCTGCCGGACATCCCGCTCGTCATCGTCGCTGACGACTACCTGGAAAACGCGGACGCCGTCATCCGAGAGCGCACGGCCGGCATCCTCGATGAGATCCTCGTGGACCTCTTCGGCGCTCAGCCCCCCGACCAGGGACCGTAGGCACCGTCGTTGGCATGGGTCATGGCATCGACGTAGTCGGTGCGCTCCTGGCCCGCCTGCTCGGCGCCCCGCGGCGCGGCGAGCAGGCCGCGGAAGTCGCCGACCGAGGCGAAACCCTTGCGGCGCATCCATTCCGAGACCCCGTCGAGCAGCACCCCGGCATGCTCCGGCCCGTGGCGTAGCAGAGCCGATGTCGTCATGACCACATCAGCACCGGCGAGCAGATACTTGACGACGTCGCCGGCGTCCTCCACCCCCGTCGTGGCCGCCAGTGAAGCCCGCACTCGCCCGTGCAGCAACGAGATCCAGGTGCGTGGCAATCGCGCTTCCGCCGGGCTGGACAGGCTCACGTTCGCGATCATCGTGACCTTCTCGCAGTCGATGTCGCGCTGCATGAACCGGTTGAAGAGCACCAATCCGTCGGCGCCGGCGTCATCGAGCAGCCGCGCCATCTCCCCCGTCGAGCTGAAGTACGGGCTCAGCTTCACGGCAATGGGCACCGACGTCGCGGCCTTCACCGCCTGCAGCACGTCCAGGTATCGACGCTCCACCTCGCGCCCGGAGATCTGCGGATCGCCCGGCAGGTAGTAGATGTTGAGCTCGATCGCGCTGGCCCCCGCATCCTGCATTGCCTGCGCGTAGCCGGCCCAGCTGCCGGCGGTGATGCCGTTCAGGCTGGCGATCACCGGAACATCGACGGCGCGCACCGCACGCTCCAGCAGGCTCAGGTAACGACGCGGACCCAGATTCTCCTGCGCTGCCACCGGAAAGTAGGAGAGGGATTCGCCGAAGGCGTCAGCTCCCGCGTCGGAGAGCCGTGCGTTGAGCTCTGCCTCGCGCCGCAGCTGCTCCTCGAACAAGGAGTAGAGCACGACCGCACCGACTCCGCCCCCCGCCAACCGCTTGACCCCTTCGACGCTCTGCGACAGCGGCGACGCGGACGCCACGACCGGGTTGCGAAGCGCCAGGCCGAGATAGGTGGTCGAGAGGTCCATCACGGCGCCTTTCGCGAATCCTCGGGGAAGTCCTGCGCGCCGCGGGCGGCCATGTCCTCGTAGACATCCCAACGCCGGCCGACCTCTGCCTCGGCAAGGCCGAGCAGCCGCTCGGACTCGACCGGATCGGTGTTGGAAAGCGTGCGGTAGCGCAATTCCCGATACCGGTAGTCCGACAGCGGGATCCGCGGGCGCGGTGAGTCGAGCAGGAACGGGTTCTGGCCGGATGAGCGCACCAGCGGGTCGTAGCGCACCAGCGGCCAGTGCCCGCTCGCGACGGCGCGGTACTGCTGGTCCAGTCCGGAGTTCATCTCGATGCCATGGGCGATGCAGTGGCTGTAGGCGATGATGAGCGAAGGGCCGTCGTAGGCCTCGGCTTCCCGGAAGGCGTTCAACGTCTGCTGCGGATCCGCACCCATGGCGACCCGAGCGACGTAGACGTTGCCGTACGCCATCGCCTGCAGCGCCACGTCCTTCTTGGCGACGGACTTGCCGGCGTTAGCGAACTTGGCGACGGCACCGAGCGGGGTGGACTTCGAGGATTGCCCCCCGGTGTTGGAGTAGACCTCGGTGTCGAGCACGAGAACGTTCACGTTGCGACCGCTGGCAAGAACGTGGTCGAGCCCGCCCGAGCCGATGTCGTACGCCCAACCGTCACCGCCGACGATCCACACGCTGCGCCGCACCAGATGGTCGACGACGCTGGCGAGGTCCGCCGCTGCCGGACCGTCGATATTCGCAAGCCGGCGTTTGAGTTCGGCGACGCGATCGCGCTGGGCACGCAGCTCCGACTCCCGCACCTGCGGCGCAGCGAGCACCTCGTCGACGAGTTCTCCGCCGAGCGCGTCACGCAGTTCCCGAAGTCTGCGTCTCGCCAGTTCAACGTGGCCGTCGGCCGCGAGCCGGAAGCCCAGGCCGAACTCGGCGTTGTCCTCGAAGAGCGAGTTCGACCAGGCGGGCCCGCGCCCTTCGGCGTTGCTGGTCCAAGGTGTGGTCGGCAGGTTGCCACCATAGATCGACGAGCAACCCGTCGCGTTGGCCACCATCAGGCGGTCGCCGAACAGCTGCGAAAGCAGCTTGACGTAAGGGGTCTCGCCGCAGCCGGCGCAGGCTCCGGAGAACTCGAAAAGCGGTTCCAGGAACTGGGTCCCGCGGACCGTGCCGAAGTCGACCCACGACCGGTCGTTCAGCGGGAGCGTCTCGAAGAAGTCGATGTTCTCGCGTTCGGCTTCGACAAGGGGTTCACGCGCCCCGAGATTGATCGCCTTCGTCGCCGCCGCCGGGCCGGCGGCTCCCGGCGCGGCGGGAGTGACGACGGGGCACGCCTCGACACACAATCCGCAGCCGGTGCAGTCCTCGACGTAGACCTGCAAGGTGTATCGCGCGTCAGGAAGTCCGGCGGCATCCAGCGGCGCCGAGTGGAAATCCTTCGGCGCATCAGCCAGTTTCGCACCGTCGTAGTACTTGGAACGGATCACGCTGTGCGGGCAGACGAAGCTGCAATTGCCGCACTGGATGCAGCCGTCGGCGTCCCAGACGGCGACCAGTTCCGAGACGTTGCGCTTCTCGTAGGCGGCCGTTCCGGCGGGGTAGGTGCCGTCGACCGGCAGTGCGCTGACCGGTAGCGCGTCGCCGCGCCCGGCCATCATCTCGGCGGTGACCTGCTGCACGAAGGCCGGAGCATGGGCCGGGACGACGAGTGGCAGTTCGCGGGTCGCGGTGACCTGATCGGGCACCTTGATGCGGTGCAGGGCTTCGAGCGTGCGGTCGACGGCGTCCTGGTTACGAGCGACGACGTCGGCGCCGCGCTTGCCGTAGGTCTTGGCGATCGACTCCTTGATCCGGGCGATGGCCCGCTCAGGCGGGAGCACGCCGGAGATGGCGAAAAAGCACGTCTGCAGCACGGTGTTGGTGCGCCCCGCCAGCCCCGCCTCACGCGCCAGCCGTCCAGCATCGATCGTGTAGACCTCGATGTCCTTGGCGAGGATCTGCTCTTGCACGGGCCGCGAAAGTGCATCCCACACGACATCAGGTGAGTAGCGGCAGTTCAGCAGCAGCGTCGCACCGCGAGCAGCCCGGCCGAGCACGTCGAGCTGGTCGAGGAGGCTGAACTGGTGACAGCCGATGAAGCTGGCCTGCGACACCAGGTAGGCGGCGCGGATCGGCCGGGGACCGAAGCGCAGATGCGAGACCGTCTGAGATCCCGACTTCTTCGAGTCGTAGACGAAATAGCCCTGCGCGTGCAGCTCATCCTCGCCGCCGAGAATCTTGATGGTGTTCTTGTTGGCCCCGACGGTGCCATCCGAGCCCAGCCCGAAGAACACCGCACGCACGGTGTCGGGCGCCTCGATGTCGAACGTGGGGTCATAGCCGAGGCTCGAGCCGGAAACGTCGTCGTCGATGCCGATCGTGAAGCGCCGGCGCGGCTTGTCGTGAGCTATCTCGGCGAACACCCCGGCGACCATGGCGGGCGTGAACTCCTTGGACGACAGGCCATAGCGACCGCCGCAGATGCGCGGCATCGACCGCTGCCCGTCGGCGACCGCCTCGGTGAGGGCGGCGACCACGTCGAGGTAGAGGGGCTCGCCGATCGAGCCCGGCTCCTTGGTCCGGTCCAGCACACCGATGCTGCGCACTGACGCGGGAAGCACGTCGAGCAGCGCCTGCGCCGGGAAGGGACGATAGAGGCGCACGATCACCAGTCCGACCCGCTCGCCTCGCTCCACAAGAGCGCTCACGGTTTCGGCGATCGTCTCCGCGCCCGAGCCCATCGCGACGAGCACGCGCTCGGCTTCGGGATGTCCGACGTAGTCGACGATCCCCATGCGCCGGCCGGTCCGCTCCCCCAGCGCAGCCATCAGATCCGCAACGATTTCAGGGGTTCTGGCGTAGAACGGGTTGACGGTCTCGCGGGCCTGGAAGTAGATGTCAGGGTTTTGCGCGGTGCCCCGGATGAAGGGACGCTCTGGCGAGAGCGCGCGTCCGCGATGGGCTTGCACGAGATCCTCGGGCACGAGCGCGCGCAGGTCGTCATCGGAAAGCAGCTCGATCGTGTTCAGCTCGTGAGACGTGCGGAAGCCGTCGAAGAAGTGCACGAAGGGCACCCGGGTCCGCAGCGTGGCCGCCTGGGCGACGAGCGCGAGATCGTGGGCCTCCTGGACCGATGCAGCAGCCAGCAAGGCGAAGCCCGTCTGGCGTACCGCCATCACATCCGAGTGATCACCGAAGATCGAAAGTCCTTGCGCAGCAAGGGATCGCGCGGCTACGTGAATCACCGCCGAGGTCAGCTCGCCAGCGATCTTGTACATGTTCGGGATCATCAGCAGCAGCCCCTGCGACGCGGTGAACGTCGTCGCGAGCGCGCCGCTCTGCAGCGACCCGTGCAGGGCACCCGCCGCTCCGCCTTCGCTCTGCATCTCCACGACCGAGGGCACGCTGCCCCACACGTTGGCCCGGCCCTGGCTCGACCACTCGTCGGCCAGTTCCGCCATCGGCGACGACGGGGTGATCGGGTAGATGCAGCACACCTCGTTGAGCCGGTACGCGACCGACACAGCAGCCTCGTTGCCGTCTACCGTTGCCCGCGTCACAGTCGGTCCTGCCCTTCGGTTTGATCCGCCGCAACCATCTCGATCGCATGGACCGGGCACTGGTCGTGACAGGCACCGCAGCCGGTGCAGCGGTCGTAGTCGAAGCGATAGCGATGGCCCACGCCGAGCTTGATGACGGCGTCCTCCGGGCACGAGCCGAGACAGCCGTCGCACTCGAAGCAGTTGCCGCACGACAGGCAGCGGCCCGCCTCGTACGTGGCAGCCGCGGCCGACAGGCCACCCACGACTTCCTCGAACCCCTCGACGCGCTGCTGCGCCACCAGTTCGGGTTGCTTGCGGACCGCGGCATCGCCGAAGTACCACAGATGCAGCTTTTCGAAGGTCGCCACCGGGTGCTTGGGTTTGGCTACTGCGGGCTGACCGCGTAGCCACGCGTCGATGTGGCGGGCGGCCTTCTTGCCGTGCCCGACGCCGATCGTGACCGTGCGCTCGCTCGGAACCATGTCGCCACCGGCAAAAACGCCCGGACAGCCGGTCATCATCGCCGCGGACACCGCCACCACCCCATCGCGGGCCACCTCGACTCCGTCCAGCGCCTTGAGGAACTCGGTGTCGGTGTCCTGACCGAGCGCGAGGATGACGGTGTCGGCGGCCAACGTCTCCATCCGCCCCGTCGGCTGGGGAAATCCGGACTCGTCCAGCTCCATCTCTTCGACCTGAAGCTGCGGCCCGTCGAACGCCGTGATGGTGCGCAGCCAGTTGATGTGCACGCCCTCGCTCTCGGCGTCGGCGGCCTCCTGCTCGTGGGCGGGCATCTGCTCACGCGTGCGGCGATAGACGATGACCGTCTGGTCAGCGCCCAACCGGCGGGCGACGCGGGCTGCGTCCATGGCCGTATTGCCACCGCCGTACACCGCGACCCGCTTGCCGATCTCCGGCGCCTGACCAGATGCCACCCCCCGCAGGAAGCTCACCGCGTCGAGGATCGGGCCGGCATCGCGGCAGGGCACGTCGACCCGCTTCGACAGGTGGGCACCGACCGCGACGAACACCGCATCGAAGCCGCCTTCACGACGCTCCGCGGCCAGGTCGTCGACCCGGTGGTTGCAGACCATGCGCACGCCCATCGCCGCGATGCGGGCGATCTCGGCGTCCAGAACGTCTCGTGGCATCCGGTAGGCCGGAATGCCGTAGCGCATCATGCCTCCGGGCTCGCTGCCCGCGTCGCGGATCTCGACCTCGTGACCGAGACGGGCGAGGTGATACGCGGCGGACAGCCCGCTGGGTCCGGCGCCGATGATCAGGATCCGCTTCCCGGTCTGCTGCGCCGGCGCGTCGAAGGTCCATCCGCTTTCGATCGCGAGGTCGCCGAGGAAGCGTTCGACGGAATGGATGGAGACGGCGCTGTCGAGATTCGTGCGGTTGCAGACCGATTCGCAGGGGTGGTAGCAGACCCGGCCGTGGATCGCGGGCAGCGGGTTGTCCTTGGTGAGCTCGCGCCAGGCCTGCTCGTGCTGGCCCGCCATGGCAAAAGCCAGCCAGGCCTGAATGTTCTCGCCCGCCGGGCAGCCGGAATTGCAGGGCGGAAGCAGGTCGAGGTAGACGGGGCGGCGCTGCTGCACGGGGGCGGCGCCCAGCCTGCGGTGCAGCAGGTCGGGCATTGGCGTCATGTCACGGGACGGTCCGGTCATGCCCGATTGCTCCCGTCGGCTGTCTCTGCTGAAATGTCGTCAATTTCCACGCTAGGGGGGCGGGCGGCACCGCGGCGGGAGGCAAACGTCCCCCTCCGCGGGACCTCGTGCCCGCCGATTCGGGACCCTCAGCGACTCGCGCGCAGGGCCTGTCGGGCCGCGGGACCAGCAGCGATGATCGTGCCGCCGCATCCGAGCCAGGTAGCGTGCCCGCCAACGCCGTCGGGACTTTGGTCCCGAGGATGGAAAGGAACCAAGAAGGGCACGGGTCAGGCGTGGATCTGGAAAGCACCGCCGCCGAGCTGTACGGGCTCGAGCCGGGCGCCTTCGTGGCGGCACGTTCGGACGCCGAGAAGCGCGCCAAGGCGGCCGGCGACCGGGAGCTCGCCGCCGGTATCAAGGCGCTCTCGAAACCGACCGCGGCCGCCTGGATCGCCAACCAGCTGGTACGCCGTCACCCGGACGAGATCGCCGCCCTGCGCGAACTCGGGGCCGGGCTGCGCGAAGCCACCGCCACCCTCGAAGGCGAGCAACTCAGAACCCTTTCCCAGCAGCAGAACCGCGTGATCGCAGCGCTTGTCACGCAGGCGCGGGCGCTCGCCAAGGCAGCGGGTCACGCGATGTCCGAGCCGACCGAGCGCGCGCTCGAAACCACCCTGCGCGCCGCTCTCGCCGACGAAGATCTTGCCGATCAGCTCGCAGGAGGCCAGCTCTCCACCGCCCTGGAACACGTCGGGTTCGCCGGGACGATCACGGCCACCACGCCCCGGCCGGCGACAAGGCCCGCAGCGAAGTCGGCGCCCCCGCGCGACGAGCTCAAGGAACGTCGCCGCCGCGTTCAGCTCGAACGTGCGCAGGCCGCGGTGCGCGAGGCACGAACGGCGCAGCGGCAATCGTCCACCACCCTGGAGCACGCCGTCACGAGCCTCGAGCAGGCGGATGCCACGCTCTCCGAGGCGAAGGACGCGGTCGAGAAGGCCAAGGGTGAACGTAAGAAAGCGCAGCAGGCCCATGACAAGGCCGAGATGGCGGCGACCCGGGCGAGCGAGCAAGTAGACGCGGCGCAGGCCGCACTCGCGGAGCTCAACGAGGAGCCGGCTGGTGACTAGACCGGGATCCTGATCCCGACAATCGCGATGTCATCGCTCGGGTTGTCGTGCTGAAACGCCATAGCCTCATGCAGGATCCCGTCCACCAGCTGCTGCGCGCTTTCCGCTCGCCAGGCAATGCACGCCGTCAACGCCTGCTCGCCGAAGAAATCACGCCCGCTGCGTCCTTCCGTGACGCCATCGGTGTAGAGCACGAGGCAGTCGCCCGGCTGCAGCCGCACGCTCGCGTCATGCAGATCGGGTTCGGGAAACAAGCCGAGGGCCATACCGGGCTCACCGAAAGCCACCGGCTCCCGTCCCTCGGAACGCAGCAGCGGAAGCGGATGACCGCCGGCGCTCAGGATGGCCGACCAGCCGTTCTTGTCAGCGTGCAGGCGCATCAGCAGGACGGTGGCGAAGCGGTCGCTCTCGTGCGCCAGCAACGCATCGTTGAAGGCGAGCAAGGCCTGCGACGGGCCGGCCATCCCGAAGCTCACCGCCCGCAGCGTGTGGCGGGCCAGAGCCGTCACGACGGCCGCCTCCACGCCCTTGCCGCGCACATCCCCGAGCGCGACCACCCAGTCGTCGTCGCCGATCTGGAAGATGTCGTAGAAGTCTCCGCCGACCTCCTCACCACTTCCGGCAGGCCGGTAGGCCGCAGCGATGTCGAGGCCCGGAATCACCGGCGGCGTCGGCGGAATCAGCGTCTGCTGGAGAGCGCGGGCAAGGGTCACTGCGCGTGCCTCGGAGAGCTCCGCCCGCTCCTTCGCGCGCAGCAGTTCACGCTCGTACTCACGGCGCTGCGTCGCATCGAACACGGCAGCGCGGACCACGACCGGAGCACCGTCGACGCTGCGATCGAGCACCGCGTTCACGAGGACGGGCAGCCGGGTGCCGTGAGCGGTGAGGAGTTCGAAGGCGATCTCCCGAGCGCTGCCCTGCATCCGCAGCAAGGGCGCGAAATGCGTCTCGTGGTAGATACGCCCACCCGCGCTCAACAGTTGGGCGAACGTGCGCTTCCCGACCAGCTCGCTGCGCGAATATCCGGTCAGCTGAAGAAACGTCTGGTTGACCTTGATGATGGTGCCGTCGGGGGTGGTGGACAGATACCCGCACGGCGCCTGCTCGTAGAGCTTTTCGGCATCGTCATCAAGCAGGGCTGAGTAGAAGGCTTCCTGCGCTGCGGTGGTGCTTTCCGCGGCCAGAGTCAGCCACCCTGCAGGTACGCCGCGATGGCCTCGGCCGTCTCGTCGGGCGCGCTCAGATTGGGACAGTGACCGGTCGCCGAAAGCAGCACCATCGTCGCGTTGGGCATCTCGCGCGTGACGAATTCGCCCACCGAGACCGGGGCGATGATGTCGTTCGTGCATTGCAGTACGAGTGCGGGGACGTCGACCTTCGCCAGGTCCCCCCTGTTGTCCGACAGGAAGGTGGCACGCGCGAAACTGCGGGCGATGACGGGATCGGCGCGGCAGAAACTCTCGGTCAGCTCCTGCCCCAGCTCGGGCCGATCGGGGTTGGCAATGATGGCTGGCGCCATCGCGGCCGACCAGCCGAGGTAGTTGCTCTCAAGAGCATCCAGCAGCTCGCTGATGTCGGGCTCGCTGAAGCCGCCGACGTATCCCCCGCTGCCCTCGTCATCGATGTATCGCGGTGACGGGCTGACCAGCACGAGCCGGGAGAACAGTCCCGGAGCCGCCCGCGCCGCGAGGATGCCGATCATCGCCGAGACCGAATGCCCGACAAAGATGACGTCAGAAATCTCGAGCTGCTGGCAGAGCGTGACGACGTCGTCGGCGTATCCCTGCAGGGTGGCGTGACGCTGCGGGTCGAACGCCTTGGCGTCCGACCCGCCGGCGCCGACATGGTCGAAGAGCACGACCCGGAAATCGCCCTCGAACCGCGGCGCCACGAAGCGCCACATGTGCTGATCGCAACCGAACCCGTGAGCGAACAGCATCGGCTGCCCATCTGGGCGTCCCGCAACGGTGACGTTGTTTCGGGTGACCACGTCCACGCGCTGAGAATAGTCAGCGACGGGCCGTGTCAGGCCGGAAATGGCAGACTGGCGGACATGACAGAAGAGCAGTTCGAGTCCGACTCGATCGACGCCGAACTCGAGGACGACGGGGTGCTCGACTCGTCCGACTCGCTCGAAGGAGTGGTCGGCGGTGACGGGGACGATCCGCTCGATGAGGGGATCGATGCGGGCGACCGCTATTCCGCCGGTGAGCGCTTCGGCACGACGCTTTCCGAGGAGCGCGAAGGCGAGACGTTCGACCAGTTGCTCGCCGAAGAGGAGCCCGACGTCGACCCGTACAAGGAGGCGGGAGCCCGCGACTACGGCACCGCCCATCCCGCCGGGCGGCTGGTCGCGGAGAACGAGGGCTCGGGCGAGGACGACGAGTCCGAGCTCATCGGCACCGACGCTGGATACGACGGCGGCGCCGACTCGGCCGAGGAATCGGCCATCCACGTCATCGATGAGGACAACCCGACCGACTGACACGGGCCGAAGCGATGAAGCTCAAGCTGGACCTGCACGACATCTACAACCGCAGCGGCGAGATCGACCGCGCGCTTCGGGCAGTGATCGACGAGGCCGTCGCCAAGAAGGTCAAGACGGTCGAGATCATCCCGGGCAAGGGTTCCGGCCAGCTCAAGAAGCACGTGCTGCGCTTCCTGGACCAGAAGGAGATCAAGGCGCTGTATCACCGGGTCGAGAAGGACTCGGACAATTTCGGACGCGTCTTCGTCCACTTCCGGTTCAAGTAGACGCTCTCGCCCAATTCACAGCTGGGCGTGCTCTCCTCACAAAGATGCCCATGCACGACACTCTCGCCGAGCAGCCCACCCATCCGGGGCTGCCGGTCGTCGTCGCGCCGGGACCGGGTCGTGGGCGCCGCGTGCGGTTGTGGTTTCGGCGCCATCGCTGGGTCAAGCGGACCCTTGTCGGTCTGCTCTCCCTGCTGCTGATTTCGGTGCTGGCCTTCGTCACGGTCTGGAACCTCACGCCCGGAGTCTCCGACGCTCAAGCGCGGACGGCCGCCATCGTCGCCAGCCACGGCGCCATCAGCGACAAGGGAGTGCCCCCGCAGCGGGTCAGCCAGGCTCTCATCGCCACTGAGGACAGTCGCTTCTACTCCCACCACGGCCTGGACCCGCAGAGCATCGCCCGCGGGGTCTACACGTTCGTGACGCAGGGGACGTTGCAGGGCGCCACCCTCGACGCGCAACTCGCCAAGCTGCTCTATTCGGGCGAGCACTCGGGCGTCTGGTACACGACGCAGGAGGCCATGCTCGCGCTCAAGCTCGACGACAGCTACACCAAGCGCCAGATCCTGGCGATGTACCTGGACGCCGCCTACTTCGGGCACGGCGCGTGGGGCGTGGAGAAGGCGTCCGAGGTCTATTTCGGGCTGCCCGCTGATCGGCTTTCCTGGGGGCAGGCCAGCCTGCTCGCCGGTCTGGTCAACGCGCCCACCGCGTATGACCCGACGGCCCACCTGACCCTCGCCCGCTCGCGTCAGCACCACGTCCTTGACCGGCTGGTCGCCACCCACGTCCTCACCCGGACGCAGGCCGACGCCGTCTTCGCCGAGGACCTGCATCCGGCGGTGCCGTTCACCGGCTGAGCCCTTTTGCCGCGGACGGTGTAAAGATCACCGTCATGGCCGAGCATGTGACGATCGACGGTTTCGAGGATTTCGCGTTCGAGCATGACGGCCTCACGCGTCAGGTCTTCAAGGCCGGCAGCGGACCCGCCATCGTCGTCATTCCCGAGATCCCGGGGATCCATCCGGGCGTCATCGAGTTCGCCCAGCGCCTCATCACCGAGGGCTACACGGTCTACCTGCCGTCGCTGTTCGGCCGGCCCGGTAAGGAGCCGACGGTCGGCGAGATCGCCCGGTCCTTCCCTCGTGCCTGCGTGGCACGCGAGTTCGCGGTGCTTGCGGATCGCACCAGCCCCGTCGCCCATTGGTTACGCGCGCTGGCGGCCCGGGCGCATGCCGAGTGCGGCGGCCCCGGGGTGGGCGCGATCGGCATGTGCTTCACCGGCGGCTTCGCGCTCGCCATGGCCGTCGACCCTGCAGTGCTGGCGCCGGTGATGAGCCAGCCGTCGCTGCCGCTCCCGATCGGGGCTGGACGCCGTCGCGGCATCGGGCTGGATCCGGCAGACGTCACGGCCGTCAAAGAACGAACGAGCAACGGCCTGTGCATCCTCGGCTTGCGGTTCACCGGCGACAAGGCCTGCCAGCCCGAGCGTTTCAACACCTTGCGCGAGACGTTCGGCGACGCGTTCGAGGCGATCGAGATCGACTCCTCGAAGGGCAATGCGCACGGCATCAAGCCGCGGGCGCATTCGGTGCTGACGGTCGACCTCGTCGACGAGCCCGGCCATCCCACGCGGGCCGCGCTCGATCGCGTCAAGGAGTTCCTGGACGCCCAGCTGCGACCCTCCTAGAGGACGGGCGTTCCGTACATCTCCCCCAGCGGGTCGGCGATGAGTTCCAGGCGGGCACCGTCGGGATCGGAGAAGTAGACCGAGACCTTGCTGTGCACCACGTGCTCGATACCCGCCTTCTCGAGGTTCTCGACCAGGTGTGCCCAGCGCTCGGGCTCGACCGAGATGGCGACGTGGTGCAGCCCGCCGAGCACCTCCGCGTACGGGCCGACGTCCAGGCCCGGGAAGTCGAAGAACGCCAGCAGGTTGCCGTTGCCGAGATCGAAGAAGAAGTGCGTCGAACCCGGGTAGTCGCGGTTCTCGATGACTTCGGTGAGCGGGAACTCCAGCACGTCCTGGTAGAAGCGCACCGTCCGCTCGACGTCGCTGCTGATGAGCGCCGCGTGGTGCACGCCCCGCGCTGAGGACGCCGGGCGCTCCCCCGCCGGCTTCAGGTGACGCCGGCGGATGGCTTCGCGCTCGGCCTCACGTGCCGCAAGATCGGTGCTCATTCAACGAGTTTCGCTGCGGGCCGCCGCCCTGTCGAGGCGGGCGAGCCAGCCGGCCACTGCCGCGATGACAATCAGGATCAGTGCCGAGAATCCCAGCAGGCTGGTGCGCGGCTGGAAATGCTGCACCGCAATGCCGAGTCCGATCACCGGGACCGTGAGGCCCGCGTAAGCCATCAGGAACAGGCCGGCGAGCGCCTCGCCCCGGTGCTTCGGATCGGCCATGGCGGCGACGGTGGACACCGACCCGCGAAACAGCACGCCCGCGCCCGCCCCGGCGATCGTCCCGCCGATCAGGAAGAGCGCCAGATCGGGGAACCAGACCGACACGGCGAGCAGGGGAAGGCTGACCGCCATGGTCGCCAGGCCGATGGCGACCTGACGCGCCGGTGAGACCGCGGCCAGCAGGCTCTGGGTGAGCGCCGCGGCGCCGAAGACCAGGAAGACCACGCCGCCGGCCAGGATGCGGGCCGGATGCCCGAGCGTCCCGCCGATGAAGCTGGGCGCGAGTGAGGTGAAGAGTCCGAAGATGGCGAAGGACGCGAACCCGCCCGCGGTGATCGCCGCGTAGCGCGCGGCATGGCGGGCCTCGACGGAGATGCGCTGCGGGCGGTAGCGCGGCTTGCTCTCCGGAACCTCGACGGTCTCGGGGAGCGCGAGCAGCGCCAACGCCGCCGCCACCAGAAGCACCAGGAAGACCAGGTACGGGATGGTCAGCGGGCTGCGCACGAACTGGGCCAGCACCCCCGACACGAACGCACCCACCCCGAGACCGCCGATGTTTGCCGCGGTGGCGACGAGATCGGCGCGCCCGCGTCCGGCCTCGGGCCGATCGCGGTGGTTCAGCTCGGTGAGGTAGGCGGTGGCGGTCGCGGTGAGCGCGCCCACCCCGACGCCGGACACGAATCGCGCCACGAGCAGCCCCGCCTCGCTGCGCCACACCAGGAAGAGCACGGCGGCCACGGCTTCGAGCAGCACCGCCGGCACCAGCACCCGGCGGCGGCCGACCCAGTCCGAGACGTGGCCCGCCAGGAAAAGGCTGACGATGACCCCGAACGCGTAGGCCGCGTAGATCAGCGTGACGTGGAAGGAGGAGAACCCGTCACGGCGCTGGTACAGGACGTAGAGCGGGGTCGGCACGGTGGTGAAGGCCATCGAGACCGCAAAGGCGAAGGCGACGATCCAAAAGGCGCGGCCGGGCTGCACCCGGGCTGCGGTGCGTTCTGCCGTCCCGGCGGGGGCGAGGGTGGAGGTCAAGGTCACCGTCTCAGCGTGCTACTCAGGATGTATCTCGTCCAACGACCATTCTTGCTAGCAAGCATCATCAATGGCGATACTTGCCGGATGGAACTGCGCCAGCTTCGCTGCTTCGTTGCGGTCGCCGACGAGCAGAGCTTTACCCGGGCTGCCGGGCGATTGCACGTCGTGCAGTCCGCGGTCTCGGCGGCGATCAAGGCGCTGGAGGCTGACCTGGGAGCCGTGCTGCTCGAGCGCACGTCGAAACGGCTGCAGCTCACCGACGCCGGAGCCGCGCTACTTCCTCAAGCCCGGGCGACGCTGGGCGCCGCACAGGCCGCCTATGACGCCGTCCACGAGGTCCGGGGCGGCCTGCGCGGAACGCTGCGGATCGGGACCATGATCTCGATCGGGCTCGTTGACGTGCCCGCGCTGCTCGGCCGGTTTCATGAGGAGCACCCGGCGGTCGCGTTGCAGGTGAAGGCGGCGCCGAGCGGTTCCGCGGGCCTGGCGCGGGCCTTGTTCGACGGCAGCCTCGACGTGGCCTTCGTGTCGCTGCCCGGGCCGGCTCCGGCGGCACTGACGGTGCGCGACCTGCTCTCGGCCCCCCTCGTGCTGGTCGTGCGCAGCGACCACCGGCTAGCCGGCGAGACGCAGGTGGCGCTGGAGCAGCTGGCCGACGAATCGTTCGTCGACTTCCCCCTCGGCTACGGCAATCGCGTCCTCACCGACCGGGCGTTCCTGCAAGCCGCGACGTCGCGTCAGGTGACGCTCGAGGCGGTCGACATCGCCACCGGAGCCGAGTTCGTACGCGCCGGGCTCGGGGTGGCGCTGCTGCCGGACTTCGCCGTGCCGGGCGATCCGCAGCTGCGCGCCATCGACGTTCCAGGCTCAGACCTCCTGTGGACCTTGTCGGTGGCGACGTCGAACCGGCGACCGCTGACGGCAGCGGCCCGCTACCTGCTCGGGATGGTCGACGAGTTCGTCACCAGCCCGGCTGGCGCCCCGCCAATCCGATGACGCGATCGAGCAGCGGGCTGCCGTCCGCCACCCCGACCATCGGCCCGAAAATGCCGTTGCTGCGGGCCATTTGCCCCATCGGCGAGTCCTCGGCGACGAAGCCCATGACCGCCTCCAGCGACGCGGTGTCGCAGTCGTAGGGCTGCCGGCTGGACCGCGCGACGTCCCAGCCGTGGACGACCAGCTCGTCGAGTCCGATGACACCGACCACCTCACCGGGCAGGTCGATGCCTCCGATCCGGGTCATCCCGCTCCAGGCCTCGGGGTCGTCCCACGCGCCGGCCATGGCATGCAGATCGCGCGCGATGCGCGTACGCCAGCCGTCCTCGAGTTGCGACGCATCACCGGGCCCGGGCGCCTCGACCGCGTCGCCATTCGCCTTGGTCGCGGCGGCGGTGAAGCCGCGCGCGAACCCGCCGACGTGATCCAGCAGATCGCCCAGCGTGTACTCAGCGCAAGGCGTGGGCTCGCTCAACGACGCATCGGTGACGCCGAGCACGAGGTCGGCCAGCCGCTGGGCGGCAGGGGCGAGGCTGGGGAAAGTTTGGACGCTCATCAGGCGGCTCCCACTCCGGTTGAGGTGCACTCGGGGTGTAGACGCCGCGGCGTGTGGGAACTCATCGCCGGCGGCTTGGGCCTCCGCTCTGGTCGTTGATTTTTGTTCGCGAATAGGCCGGCTGAGCTGCTCCTACTGTGTTGGACTCGAACACACATGATCGAAGCGGAGTTCGGGGTGAAAGCGGCGCAGGCTCATGCGCTGCTCGCCGAACTCGCCGCGTTCGTTTCCACTCGCTACGGTGTCGGTCCCGCCGGTGACAACCCCGGCCGGCTGCGCAGCGAAGCCAGCTTCGCCCGACTCTGCGGCGTCGCACCGATCCCGGCCACCAGCGGCAAAATCATCACCCGACATTGGCTGCACCGCGGCCGTGACCGGCAAGCCAACGCAGCCCTCTGGCGCATCATCATGACCCGAATGTCCAGCGACCCCGACACCCGCCGCTACGTCGAACGGCGCTCCAAGGAAGGCCTGTCCAAACGCGAAATCATGCGCTGCCTCAAGCGCTACC
>DATAZK010000207.1:0-1556 GCA_036272075.1 Frankiaceae bacterium | reverse complement strand
GATCGTGGCACGTCGATCCCGTTGTCCTGTGCAGGAGGCGCGCGGGTCGTGGGCGGAGTAGGGTGCTGCGCGGCGTACCGGGGTTGCCGATGCGAGCGAGGAGGGACCGATGCTGGATCGAGGTGCTTGTCGGACTGCCGTGCGGCTGATGGCGATGCGCGTCGTGGCGCTCGCCGCTGTCGCGACCGTCTGTTCCGCAATCGGAGGCGTCGCGATCTCGGCGGCGGCGTTGCCGGCCGGGTGCTCGGAGGTGGCGAGCACCGTGACGTGCACCTTCACCGCGACCGGGGAGACTCCGTTCCTAGTCCCCGCCGGCGTGCGCTCGCTCACCGCGAGTGTGGTGGGAGCCCAAGGAGGAACCGACGACGTCAGCTCTGCCTCGGGCGGGCTGGGCGCGCAGGCCGCGGGCAGCTTTGCTGTGACGCCCGGCGCGACCATGTACGGGGAGGTCGCAGTGCTCGGCGGTGACGGCGGTCGGGATAACTCGAACTTCCTGGAGGGCGGCGTGGGGGGCGGGGAGTCGGATGTGCGGACGTGCCCTGCCGTGGGGGCATGCGCGTCGGGCAGCACGCTGAGCTCGCGTCTGCTGGTTGCCGGCGGCGGGGGCGGTGCTGGCGAGTTTGGTGGCAACGGCGGAAACGCGGGGACCACGGCCGCGGCCGGCGATGGCGGCAATGGTTTCGGCGGTCAGGGTGGGAACAACGCCGCGGGTGGGACTGGGGCGACGCAGTTGACGTTCGGGACGGGGGGAGCGCTGTGCAACGGCGGATCCAACGGAGCGAACGGCGCATCAGGCTCCGGGGGCGCGGGCGGGGGTTCAAACGTGCACAATGGGACACCTGGCGGCGGGGGCGGCGGTGGTTGGTTCGGCGGTGGTGGCGGCGGCGGCTGCGGGGCCACGAATGACTCCGGCGGTGGCGGCGGCGGCGGTTCGAGCTTCGCCGCCGCGGCGATCTCCGGCGCGACGTTCTCGCAGGCGACCGCAGGCCAGACAGCTTCGGTGACGATCAGCTATGTCGCGCCGACCGCACAGGCCAGCGCATCCTCGCTCTCGTTCTCCACGCAGGCGCAGAGCACCTTGAGCGCTCCGCAGACGGTGACGGTCACCAATACCGGTGGCGGCGAGCTTGTCGTGACCGGGCTCACCTTCACCGGACCCGACGCGTCAGACTTCCTGATCACCTCCGACGGGTGCCTGGGCTCGATCGCACTGGGCGGGGCCTGCACGGTCGGGGTGAGCTTCGCGCCCCAGGGTCAGGGCGCGCGCACAGCGACGCTGCGGCTCGCTAGCAATGACCCCAGCACGCCCCTGAGCGTGTCGCTGTCGGGCACCGGTGGTCAGCTGCCGACAGGGCCGACAGGGCCGACAGGGCCGACAGGGGCGACTGGTGCGACCGGCCCGACGGGGGCCACCGGCGCGTCGGGGCCCGCCGGCAAGATCGAGTTGGTGGTCTGCAACAAGGTCAAGAAGACCGTCACCACCAACGGTCACAAGCACACGGTGACGGTCCAGAAGTGCACCACGAAGCTCGTCTCGGGCCCGGTCAAGTTCACCA
>DATAZK010000206.1:0-31600 GCA_036272075.1 Frankiaceae bacterium | reverse complement strand
CACCGTGCGTCTGGTCGCTGACCGCGGCGCCACGGGCCTGGGCTGTGACCTCACGTTCCGGGCTCGCACCGTGGCGATCGAGGAGCCCCGCCAACGTCTCGTCGGACCCGATGGCGTCCTCGGGATGGACCACACCCGGCTCACCCAGTGGGGCAGTTGGGAGGGAACGATCTGGATCGACGGCACCACCATCGATGTCGACCCGGCACAGACGATCGCCACCCGCGACCGCTCGTGGGGCATGCGTCCGGTCGGCCAGCAGTTGCAGACCCAGCGCCAGCAACGGCTGCCCCAGGTCTTCTGGCACTGGCTCCCCCTGCACTTCGACGACTTCTGCACGCACATGGCGCTGCACGAGCGCACCCACGGCGACCGCTGGCTCGAGGCCGCCATGATCGTCCCGTTGCTGGAGCCGGGTGCGGCGGCCTGTGGCTACGACCCCGCGACCCACCTGACCGACCTCTCCTACGACATCAAGTGGGAGCCGGGCCGCCGCGAGATGGCCAGCGCGACCTTCTTCGCGAACCGTCCCGACGGCAGCGAGGTGCGTATCGAGCTCGAGAAGCTCTACACGTTCCGCATGCGCGGCATCGGCTACAGCCACCCGCACTGGTCGCACGGCAGCGCCCACGGCGAACTCGAGGTGGGCCGCGAGGACATCGCCCTCGACGACTTCGACCCGCTGGAGCTCTCGAGCCTGCATCTGCAGAACATCGTCCGCGCCACGCTCGACGGCCACGTCGGCCACGGGGTGCTCGAGCAGATCGTCCTCGGCGACCACGAGCCCACCGGAATGCGCGGCTTCACCGACGGCTGGGCCCCCGCCTCCTAGCCTGGCCGGCTGTCTCCCCTGTCCCCGCCGCGTTGCCGACGGGGAGACGGGGGGCTAGCCCGGGAGGCGGCGGAAGATGGGCCGGGGGAGCAGGCGGAAGCCGGCGAAGACGGGGCCCAGCAGGCGGGGGACGTGGACGGCCTCGCGACCCTTGCGCACGGCGTCGGCAACGGCGGCGCCGACGACCTCGGGGGTGGTCGCGAAGGGCGCGCTTTCCATGCCGCTGGTCATCTTGGTGCGGACGAATCCCGGGCGTACGACCAGCAGGTGGGCACCGGAGCCGGCGAGGCTCGACTGGACGCCCTCGGCCAGCGCGTCGAGGCCGGCTTTCGAGGCGCCGTAGACGTAATTGGCGCGCCGCCCACGCAGGCCGGCGACCGAGGAGAACACGATGATCGTCCCGTGGCCCTGGGTACGCAGCCGCTCGGCGGCGGGGAGCATGGCCGCGGCGACGCCGACCAGGTTCACGGTCAGGATGTCGGCGCAGTGTTCGGCGTCGACCTCGGCGCGCGCCTGATCGCCCAGGATCCCGGCGGCGACGAGGACCAGGTCGAGGTCGCCGAGCGCCTCGGTGGCGGCGGCGACCATCTGGGGGCCGGTCGCGGGGTGGGCGGCATCCCATTTCAGGGTCGTCACCTCGGCGAACCCGCCGCCCGATGTCGGCACCTGGATCGCCTTCATCGCGGCCTCGTCGCGGCCGGCCAGCACCACCTTCGCGCCGGGTCGCAGGTCGAGGGCGGTCAGGGTCGCGAGCGCCAACTCCGAGGTACCACCGAGCACGAGAGCGGTCTGGACGCCGCCGAGCGCGTCGTTCATGTGAGCCTCAACCTCCGGGAAAGATCGCTGTGCAGGACGCCGCCCGGGTCGAGCGCCGCTCGCTCGGCTCGCCATTCGCCGAGCCGCGGATACATCGACGCCAGCAGATCGGGCCGCAGGCGGCTGTCTTTGGAAAGGTAGACGCGGCCGCCCGCCTCGACCACGCGCTGGTCCAGCCCGTCGAGCAGCCGGCTGAGTCCCGGCAGCGCCGCTGGGACGTCCACCGTCAACGTCCAGCCCGGAATCGGGAAGGACAGCGGCCCGGGATTGCCCGGCCCGAAGCGCTTGAGCACGGTCAGGAACGACGGGCACCGCGCGGCTGCGAGCTCTCCGAGGGCGGCGCGGACGGTCTGCTCAGCCCCCAGCGGCACGGCGAACTGGTACTGGATGAAACCCGAGCGCCCGTAGATCCGGTTCCACTCGAGCACTCCGTCCAGCGGGTGGAAGAAGTACGGGATGCTCTCGTAGCCGGTGTGCCGGCGCGGGGCCTTGCGAAACCAGACCTCGTTGAACGCGCGCACCGTGCTCGTGCGCAGCAGCCCTCCCGGCACCCAGGGCGGTGCGGCGAGCTTCGGTGAGGGTCCGTACGCGAGTGGCGCCTGGCGATGCTTCGCCGGCAGCTCGTCGACGGCCGCGAAATCACCGCGCGTCAGCACGGCTCGGCCCATCGCGCTACCGGTGGTGAGCGAGTCGATCCAGGCCGCCGAGTAGCGATACTCGCCGTCGCGTTCGGACATCCGCTGCATGCAGTCGTCGAGGTTGTCGGCGCGCTCGGTGTCGACCCGCAGGAACGCCGACGCGATGCGACGCAGGCGCACCGTCGCCGTCAGCACGATGCCGGTCAGACCCATCCCGCCGGCGGTCGCCCAAAAAGCCGCTGCGGTGTCAGGAGAATCGGGGCGCACGACGCGGGTCTCCCCGCAAGCCAGCAGGAGCGTCATCGATTCGACGTGCTGGCAGAACGAGCCCTCCAGGTGATGGCCCTTGCCGTGGATGTCGCTGCCGATCGCGCCGCCGACGGTCACGTAGCGCGTGCCGGGGGTCACCGGGACGAAGTAGCCGAGCGGGACCAGCAAGCGCATCAGCGCGTCGAGCGAGATGCCGGCATCGACGGTGATCGTCGCCTCGCGGGCCGCGACAGCGTCACCCTCGTCGAACGCGTGCACCCGGTTGAACCCCGTCAGGTCGAGCACGGTCCCGCCGGCATTTTGCGAAGCATCGCCGTAAGCGCGTCCGAGCCCGCGAGGAATCACCCCGTGACCAGCAGCACGCCCGGCGGCGAGGGCCGCTGACACTTCCTCGGCGGTCGTCGGACGGCAGACCTCCGCCCGGGTGGCCGCGGTCATCCCCCAGCCGGTCAGCAGCTGCTGGGTCATTTCAGGTAAACGCCCAGCACGAACGTGAAGATCCAGGCGAGTCCGGTCAGCAGCAGCGGCGGGTCACCGAGAACCGCTTCCTCGGGCGCTCCGCCATGGCCGCGCTCGAGCAGCAACTGGTAGCGCAGCAGCCCGAAGGTCACCGGCACGATCGACAGCTGCGACCACGGCCCGTGGTGCAGATCGACCCGCTCGAACGCCCACAGGCAGTACGCGAGCAAGGTGACGGCCGCCGCGAGCTCGCGCGTCTGGCGTAGATACGCGATCGGGTAAGCCTCGAGAATCCGCCGGTGCGCCGACGCGTCCTCACCGAATTCGGTCGCTTCGGCGGTGCGCTTGCCGGCGACCATGTACAGCGATCCGAACGACGCGACGATCAGGAACCACTGGCTGACCTTGACGTCGGTGGCCGCCGCACCGGCGATCGGGCGCAGCAGGAAACCTGCTGCAACCAGCATCATTTCCAGGATCGGGACGTGCTTGAGCCAGGTGGAGTAGGAGAAGGTCAGGATGACGTAGCCGGCGAGAACCACGGCGAGCTTCCACGAGGCGAGCACCCCGCCGGCCGTCACGCTGGCGACGACCAGCCCGATCCCGAAGACGCGGGCGAACATCACCGGCACGACCCCGGCGGCGATGGGACGGTAGCGCTTCTTCGGGTGGCGCCGGTCGGACTCGACGTCTGCCGCGTCGTTGATCAGGTACCCGCCCGACGCGCACAGGCTGAACGTCACGACGGCAACGATCGTGTGCCAGAGCACCGTGCCGTGGGTGAGAACGCCGGCGGCGGCGGGCGCGGCCGGCACCAGCACGCTCTTGATCCACTGCTTGGGCCGCAGCGCCTTCAGCAGCCCCCGCGCGAAGCTCGGCGCAGGCGCGTTCGCTTCAGCCGGAATGGGGTCCTTCGCCGGAGTCACCGTCATGCTCATACGCCAACAACCGCGAACGGGCTAGAGAAGATACGCAGTCTAGGCGTCACGGGTCGGCTTGCTCGTCAGGGCCGCAGGTAGAAGGCCACGAAGTCGCGGCTCTGGGGCGAGAAGTAGTGGTCGGGACCCTTGGACTGCGTGGTCCGCGATACGTGGCTCTGCACCTGCCCACCGTCGTGAGTGAAGTAGTAGCCGATGCTCCAGTCGTAGTTGATGTCGAGCTCCATGCCCCGCACGACGCCCGCCGACTTCAGCAGCTGGCCGAGCGAGCAGACCGACACGGCCGGGCTGTTGACGAAGATCAGCGAACCGTCGGCGCGCACACCGAGCGCGGTGCGCGGGACGTAGGCGTCGTTGCCGACCGTGTAGCCCCAGATCGGCGAGCTGTCGCTGCTGCATGTCGGGTTCACGTTGCCGCCGTCGACCAGCAGATCCAGGTTCTGCCGAACGCTGCGCACATTGGGCGACATGGCCGCGTCGCGGCCCCACTGCCCGACCGTGGCGGTGCCGTCCTTGTAGATCACCAGGGAAGCGGCGCCGACCCGCAGCGGCTCCGCCTCGCGTCCCTCGTCGTAGTAGCCGCCGCGGTTGCCCACCTGGCCGTTGTTGGTGCGAAAGCCGCCGGGGAACGCGGCCGCGACGGTCTTGGCCAGCTCAGGAGTGATCTGCGGCGGGGTGGTCCAGGTGCCACCGGGATCGGCCGACGGGATGCCTTCGTGCAGGCGGCCGGAGAGCAGCTTCGGGTCGAGCCACATCAGCGCCGCGTAGTACGAGGTGTGCACCGCGTCAGGCCGCACGAAGGTCAGCTGGATGGCCGGGAGGCCCTTGCTCAGCACGACGGTCTGCCACTTGCCCTCGTTGGGCAGGCCCTGACCGGCCAGCAGGGTCGGGCTCTCCGGCAGCGGGGTGTGGGGGATGCCCGGGATCGGCTTCTTGGCCGGAGTGTGATCGCCCGCCGCCGTCGGGATGCCGCCCTTGATCGTGCCACCCTTGGTGGGCTTGTTCTGCGAGTACTGCACCTGCTCGAGCCAGGTGACCAGCGAGCCGAGGTGATGATCGCGTCCCCACTCGGCGACGCGCTGGGAGACGCTGTCGTTGCCGGCACGCGTCAGGTAGCCGCCGAGCGAGTAGCCGACGATCCCGATGAACACCAGCACGACCAGCGCGAGCACCTGCAGCACGCGAATCACCGGGTGACGACGCCGGCGCAGCCGGGCGAAGCGGCGCCGCGGCGGGGCGGGGGGCTGCGGTGACGAGGGCGCGCCAGTGCGAGGCGGTACGACGGGGCCGGAAGACGCCGCAGCGGCCGTCGCCCCATCTGCGGGAGCGTCTGCCGCCTTTTCGAGCGTCACAGTCGAGGCTTCGGGCCGGTCAGACTGGTCGGTCGCTGGGAGCACGGACTTCCTTCGGCGCGTGTCGTCGGTGGATAAGGGCCGGAGGCTGTCAGGGGACAGCGGCCAGCGCGCTGGGTCCCCTCAGGGTAACGGGCGAGCGCTGCTATTCGGGTGTGACGCTCGGGCTTTGGACCGCCCTTAGCGGCGTTGCTGGCGACAGCCCTGCTCCAGCCACAGCGCCGCAGCCAGCAGGGCCACCCCGGAAGCGATCCCCAAAGACGACGTGATGGTGTCGGCTCCGGCGACCGAGGGCTGGTCTCCCCGCGGCGCCGTGTACAGCAGTACCCCGGCCCACGCACCGGCTACCGCCGCTCCGGCGATGCTGCTGGCCCGGGCCAGTGCGGCGTACCTGGCGACGGTGATCGGCATGATCGGCCTGCTACCGGATCGGCCGGCCAGCCGTGCGCGCACGCCACGGCCGAGTTCCCCTTCGACCAGCGCAACTATGGCGACGGACAGCACCGGGGTTCGCGGCAGCGCCGACGTGATCGAGGACAGGTAGTAGACGCGCATCAGGACGTACGTCACCACCAGGGCGAGCGCGCCGGCGATCACCAGGCCGCGCGGGCGGGTCGGGTTCACTGCACCAGACGATCGCCGGTCCGCCGTACCCCGCCCAGGCCGACGCGCTGGAGCAGGTCGCTGACGCGCCCATGCCCTGCAATGACGGCTTCGGGGGCGACGTCCAGCCACGGCGCCATCACGAACGTCCGGTAGGCGGCGCGCGGATGCGGCAGGGTCAGCTCGGGCGTGTCGAGCACCATGCCGCCGACGTCCAGCAGGTCGACGTCGAGGGTGCGCGGTCCCCAGCGTTCGGCGCGTACCCGGTCGCGGGCCGCCTCGATGGCCTGAGCTTGGCGGAGGAGTTTCATCGGATCGATCGCCGCCACCAGCACGACCGCATTCAGGTAGGGACCCTGTTCCGGACCTCCGACGGGCGCCGTCTCCCAGACCGGCGACACCGCGAGCGGCGCCAGCAGGTCGACGGCGGCTTGCAGGTGCTCCAGCCGGTCGCCGATGTTCGAGCCCAGCCCCAGTGCGGCCACGGCGTCGGAGCGCACGGTCACCGAGACGTCGTCGAACGTCAGCGGGATGGGTGCCTGCGGCTTGTGGACGCGCACCGTCGAGCGCCGCACTCCCGGAATGCTCTGGCAGACCGCGAGCAGGCGCTGCGCGAGCGTCTCGATGAGGTCGACCGGCTCACCGGCGACCACGGCGGCGAGTTGCTCGGCGAGGGTGCCGTAGTCGGCGGTGAGCGCGAGGTCGTCGCGGGCGGGGTCGCTGACCTCGAGGGTCGCGTCGATCAGGAAGTCCTGGCCGTCGCGACGCTCGTGGTCGAGCACCCCGTGGAAGCCGCGCACCCGCAGGCCGCGCAACCGGATCTCAGCCATCAAGCCCCTCTCGCACGCTTCGCCAAGCGGCGGCCACCCGCACGGCGTCAGCGCTTGCCCGGACCGCATGAACGCGCACGGCCCAGGCGCCATGCTCGGCCGCCAGCGCGGTGGTGGCGATCGTGGCCGCGTCCCGCCGGTCGACCGGCCGCGGGTGGCCCGCCGGGTCGGCGAGCAGGCGGCCAAGGAACGATTTGCGGCTCGTCCCGACCAGCAGCGGCCTCCGGAGCTGATGCAGGCGATCCAGCGAGGCCAGCAGCGCCCAATTGTGGCGGCCTTCCTTCGCGAATCCGATGCCGGGATCCAGGATCAGCGCGTCGTTGCCGATGCCGGCCGCCTCGGCCGCGGCCAGGCGCTGCTCCAGTTCCGCGTAGACCTCGGCCACCACGTCGGTGTACCGGGCGCGTGCCTGCATGTCCAAGCTGGGACCCCGGCCATGCATCAGCACGTACGGCACCCGGCGCTGCGCGACGAGCGCGAACATTTCCGGGTCGCTGCCGCCGGTCACGTCGTTGACCAGGCACGCTCCGGCGTCGAGGGCGGCGGCGGCCACCTCGGCGCGGCTCGTATCGACGCTCACCAGGGCTCCCGCTGCGGCAAGCTCGCTCACGACCGGCAGCACGCGTCGCATCTCTTCTGCAGGGGTGACCCGGGCAGCGCCCGGGCGGGTCGACTCGCCTCCGACATCGATGAGGTCAGCGCCCGCCGCGATCATGGCGACCCCTGCGCCACTGGCCTCTCCGGGGTCTGCGTAGACACCGCCGTCGGAGAAGGAATCAGGGGTGACGTTGATGACGCCCATCACCAGCGTGCGACCGGCTGGTGGGACGCCCAGCACGCCGGGCGGCGGGGTCACGTCCTGCTGCTCCTACTGGGACTGGCTCGGGGCGACAGGCCTCGCGGCCCGCCGCATGCTGAGCTTCGGCCAGACGATGAAGGCCTCGGCCTCCAGCATCGCGATGGCGATACGCGGCAGGTCGCGCCCGCTCGGGTAGCAGACGAAGCGGGGCTCCCAGATGGGCCGGAACTTGGCGTTGAAGCGGTAGAGCGAATCGATCTGGAACCAGCGCGAGAGGAAGACCAGGAGCCCGCGCCAGGCCTTGAGGATCGGGCCGGCGCCGAGCTTTTCGCCGCGCTCGAGCGCCGAACGAAAGACCGCGAAGTTCAGCGACACCTTCGCGACGCCGAGGTCAGAGGCCTCCCGCAGGGCGGAGACGATCAGGAATTCGTTGATGCCGTTCTCCGCGTCGCGATCGCGCCGCATCAGGTCGAGCGACAGCCCGTCGTCTCCCCACGGCACGAAGTGCAGGAACCCGCGCAGCCGGTTCTCGGAGTCGAAAGCCATGACCGCCGCGCACGCCGCATCAGACGGATCCCCGAAACGGCCGAGGGCCATCGAGAATCCGCGCTCGGTCTCGCTGCCGCGCCAGGCCGCCGCCTGCTCGCGTAGCTGCACCCGCTCGGCGGCGGTGATGTCACCGGAGCGGCACACCCGCGCTGTATAGCCGGCGCGTTCGGGCCGCCCGCAGGCCTGACGCACGTTGCGCATGGCCCGCCCGTCCAGCGAGAAGTCACACAGCTCGACGACCGCTTCATCGCCGAATTCCAATGCCGACAGCCCGCCGACGCGCGAATACGCCGTACCGCCCGCTTCGCTGCAGCCGATCACGGCCGGGGTCCAGGCGTGCTCGTCGGCCAGCTGCATGAACTCCTTGATCGCGCCTGGCCACGCCTCCGGGTCGCCGAGCGGATCACCGCTGGCCAGCAGCACGCCCGAGAGCACCCGGTACGCGATCGCCGCCTTCCCCGAGGGCGACCAGATCACGCTCTTGTCGCGGCGCAGGGCGAAGTAGCCGAGCGAATCGCGTCCTCCGTGGGGGCCTTCGAGCAGGGCCCGCATCCGGTCCTCGTCGTCGACGGTCAGCATCGCCCGCGGCTCCGGCGGGCGCAGTGCCAGGTAGACGATCGTCAGGGCGGTGAGCAGCCCGAGGCCACCGAGGACGCGGGCGACGAGGTCGTCGGTGACATCGGTCTTGAAGCGGATCGGTCCGTCGATGCCGATGAGCCCGCGCAACACGTGCTCGATCTGGGCCGAGAGGGGATGCGGATCGAGCATCCGGTCCACCCGAAGTTGCAGCAGGATGAACCCGAGCACGATGCTCCCGGCGATCATGCCGAGGCCGTACCAGACGGCTCTCCACCGCGTGGTCGGGTCGCCCTTGGCGTAGAAATCGCGGCGGTACAACACCAGGGTCAGCAGCAGCGCGAACGCGACCACCGACTCGACGATGTCGTGACCCTTCACCACATGAGAGACCGTCGAGGCGGCCAGCAGCAGGACAGTGGCGCGCCAGGCTCGGCGTTTGCGGCGCCGCAGCGCGCGGGCGAGCAGCACGAGCAGGATTCCGAAGACCAGCGTCAGCGCCGCCGCGCTGTGCGCGAGCGCTCCGGGCAGGACGTGATTGACGCCCCGGGCCCGCGATCGCAGCCCGGGGGTGATGGCGGAGAGGATGTCGAGAACGCCCGCCAGGAACGTCAGGAACGCGGCGAGAGCCGGCACCCTGCGGTGGCGCCGCGCGAAGTAGGAGAGCGCGGGGATCTCCTCGGGCGGGGTCTTGCCCGACCGGGAATCCGGCTTCGAGGGACCCCCAGGGCCGGCGGGCGCGGGGGTCAGCGATGTTTTCGCCGTCTCAGACCTCCCGGGGCTGCTCGTCTCTGGTGACTTCATGCAGCGCGGCTGCCTGCATGATGGCCCAGCATGCGCGTCAGAGCTGCCATCCGCAGCATCTTGCCCACTCAGCGTGAGGACAGAATGAGGCTCATCGCCTCGCTGCGGGTGGCCACCGAGCTGCGGAACTGACCACGGACGGCCGACGTCACCGTCAAAGATCCGGGCTTGCGAACCCCCCGGATCGACATGCACAGGTGCTCGGCCTGGACCACCACGATCACGCCCTTGGGCGACAGGCTGCTCTCCAGGGTGTCGGCGATCTGGGTGGTTAGCCGCTCCTGGACCTGCGGCCGGCGGGCGAAGACCTCGACGAGGCGGGCCAGCTTGGACAACCCGGTGATCTGACCGGATTCGTTCGGGATGTAGCCGACCGATGCCGTTCCCATGAACGGCAGCAGATGGTGCTCGCAGAACGAGGCGAAGCTGATGTCGCGCACCAGCACCATCTCGTCGTGGCCCTCGTCGAAGATCGTGGTGAGCACCTCAGCCGGGTCCTGCTGCAGACCCTCGAACGACTCCTTGTAGGCGCGCGCGACCCGTCCGGGGGTTTTGAGCAGCCCTTCGCGCTCCGGGTCTTCCCCGATCGCCAGGAGCAGTTCACGAATCGCGGCCTCGGCCCTGGCGCTGTCGAACGGTGCCTTAGCTGCCGGCTTCGGTGCCGCGCTGGTCACAGATTCCTCCGGTGGGAAGCGTGCGGATGGCTGGCACTGATCGTGCCAGAGACGGCCCATCGCAGCTCAGACGGCAGGCGTGTACTCGGCAGGCGTGTACCGAGCCCGACTAGCTGGTCGGCGGACCTGCGTCGAAGCTCGAGGTGTCGCCCGAAGGCTCCTTGGTCAGGGTCGGCCGGTGGGTGTGTGCGGCGCCGTTCGTCCCATTGGTCGCCGGAACGGTCGCGCCGTTCGCCGTCAGTGCGGCGACCTCCGCCGGGGTGAGCACCGGAGGACGGTCGGACGGGCGCCGGCGACCGGTGCCGTTCCAGGAACCGCGGCTCGGACGCTTGCGCACGGGGGCGAAGACGTCGAGGACCTCGTCCTTGGACAGCGTCTCCCGGTCCATGAGGCGAAGCACCAGGTCATCCAGCACGTCGCGGTACTGCACGAGCACCTCGAACGCCTCGTCGTGAGCCGTCTCGATGAGCCGGCGGACCTCCTCGTCGATGCGCGCGGCGACCTCTTCGGAGTAGTCGCGCTGGTGGCCCATGTCGCGGCCGAGGAAGACCTCACCGGACTCCTGGCCGAACTTCAGGGCGCCCAGCGAGTCGCTCATGCCGTATTGGGTCACCATCGCGCGGCTGATCGCGGTGGCCTTCTCGATGTCGTTCGACGCGCCCGTGGTCGGCTCGTGGAAGACGAGCTCCTCCGCGGTGCGCCCGCCGAGCAGCACGGCCAGCTGGTCGAGCATCTCCGAGCGGGTCTGCAGGTACTTGTCCTCTTCCGGCAGCTGCATGGTGTAGCCCAGGGCCCGGCCGCGCGGCAGGATCGTCACCTTGTGCACCGGGTCGGTGTTCGGCAGGGCGTGCGCGACGAGCGCGTGGCCACCCTCGTGGTAGGCGATGATCTTCTGCTCGGCCTTGCTCATGGCCCGGGTCTTGCGCTCCGGCCCGGCGATGACGCGGTCGATGCTCTCCTCGAGCGCCGCCATGTCGACCAGCTGCTTGTCGTGTCGGGCTGTCAGCAGAGCCGCCTCGTTCAGCACGTTGGCCAGATCGGCACCCGTGAAGCCAGGAGTGCGGCGGGCGATGACCGCGAGGTCGACGTCTGCCGCGATCGGCTTGCCCTTGGCGTGGACCGCCAGGATTCCCTTGCGCCCTTCGAGGTCAGGACGGTCGACCACGATCTGGCGGTCGAAACGGCCGGGACGCAGCAGCGCCGGGTCGAGAATGTCGGGACGGTTGGTGGCGGCGATCAGGATGACGCCCGTCTTGGCGTCGAAGCCGTCCATCTCCACGAGCAACTGGTTCAGCGTCTGCTCGCGCTCGTCGTGCCCGCCGCCGAGTCCCGCGCCGCGGTGGCGGCCGACGGCGTCGATCTCGTCGACGAAGATGATGGCCGGCGCGTTGGTCTTGGCCTGCTCGAACAGGTCGCGGACGCGGCTGGCGCCCACCCCGACGAACATCTCGACGAAGTCAGAGCCCGAGATCGAGTAGAACGGCACGCCCGCCTCGCCGGCGACGGCGCGCGCGAGCAGGGTCTTTCCGGTACCAGGGGGGCCGTAGAGCAGCACGCCCTTGGGGATCTTGGCGCCGACGGCCTGGAACTTCGCCGGGTTGGAGAGGAACTCCTTGATCTCGTAGAGCTCCTCGATCGCCTCATTGGCACCGGCGACGTCGGCGAACGTGGTCTTGGGGGTGTCCTTGCTGACGAGCTTGGCCTTGGACTTGCCGAAGTTCATCACCCGGCTTCCGCCGCCCTGCATCGAGTTCATGAAGAACAGCAGCAGGCCGACGACCAGCAGGATCGGCAGGAAGTTCAGCGCGACCGAGAGCAGGACGTTGCCGTGATCGACGGTGACGCTGTAGTCGATGTTGTGGTTGTTGAGGTCAGTGGCGAGCGGGAGAGCCTGCTGAGTGGCGAACGACGCCTGGTACTTGCTGCCGTCCTTCAGCGTGATCTGGATGATCTGCTTGCTGTCCTTGATCGTGGCCGATGCCACGATCGGGGTCTGCCCAGCCGGCTTCGCGTCGATCTGATGCTGGATGAAGTTCAGATCTTTGGTCTTGTAGTCGCTGGTCCCGGTGAACACATTGCTGACGAAGAGCAGCACGAGAAGCGCGAGCAGTGCCCAAGGCACCCAGCCGCGGATGAGTCGCTTGCGGTTCAATCCCTGTAGGGCGCCCGGGCGCGGCGCCCTTCCTCCTGACCTCTCGTCTGCCCGGCAGGGCTCGTGCTTCAAGCGTGCTGGTTAGCGTAACGCCCACGCGATACTCACGAACTCGGCCAACCCATGGAACGAATCGGCCGGCAGTGGTGTTCCGCCAGCGAATCGGAGCTTCGGGACGTGACCAGCCTCACCGACCGGACTCATCTGCCGCGTTCGATGGCCTCCTGGGTCAGTGTGCCCACATACGGCAGGGTCCGGTAGCGCTCGGCGTAGTCCAGCCCGTAGCCGACGACGAACGCGCTCGGGATGTCAAAGCCCACGTAGCGCACCTCGACAGCCACCTTCAGCGCCTCCGGCTTTCGCAGCAGGGCGACCACCTCGACTGACGCGGGGTGGCGGCTGCGCAGGTTGCGGATCAGCCAGGACAGGGTGAGCCCTGAGTCGATGATGTCCTCGACGACCAGCACGTGAACACCCTCGATGGCGCGATCCAGGTCCTTGAGGATGCGCACCACCCCCGAGGAACTGGTGGAGGAGCCGTACGAGCTCACCGCCATGAACTCGAGCGTCGCGTCGATGGTCAGGGCGCGCGAGAGGTCGGCCATGATCATCGCTGCGCCCTTGAGGACGCCCACCAGCAGCACGCTCTGGCCGGCGTAGTCGCGGTCGATCATCGCCGCGAGCTCGGCGACCTTCTCAGCGATCGCCTCTTGGCTGATCAGGACCTCGGCGATGTCCGGGTGCGGCGGCCGCGCGCCACCCGACTCGTGGTCGGTGGCTGCTGAGCTGTCAACGATGAGCTCGGTCATACCCGCATCTGCCTCGCTTTGGCTTTCGGATCGCCTGTCGGTGCGCTCAACGTGAGTGTCCCATTGTGACGCTCGGCTTTCACACCGCCGGGCAGGCTAAGTGGTCCTTGTCCCTTCCAGGCAGTTACCAAGGCGTCGAGAGCGGCGATGTGGGCTGCGTTCAGATCAGTCGGCGGGCAGCCCGCTTCGAGCGCGGCGGCGCGAAGCACCCGCGAGCGAATGGCGGACGCGAGTGCGTCCAGGCTCCGGACGCTGAAGTCACCGGGAAGCGCCCGGGCGTCGGCGAAGGAGGCCGCGGCCAGCGCATCGAGCGCGTCGGCGTCGGCGCGTAGCAGGCCGGCGCTTCGCGCCAGGGACTCGGCGATCCCCGGCCCCAGGGCGCGCTCGAGCAGGGGGAGCACGTCCGCCCGCACCCGGCTGCGGGCGAAGGACGGATCGACGTTCGCCGGATCGTCCCAGGTGACGAGCCCGGCCTGGGCGCAGCTGTCATGCACGACGGTGCGGCGCAGACCCAACAGCGGCCGGCGCCAGATGCCATCGCGGGCGGCCATTGCCGCCAGCGAGCGTGCGCCGCTTCCGCGGGCAAGTCGCAGCAGCACCGTTTCTGCCTGGTCGTCCAGCGTGTGGCCGAGCAGGATCGCGGCCGCCCCTTGCTGCTCGGCCAGCGCGAGCAGGGCGCTGCGGCGGGCGTCGCGGGCGGCACCTTCGTTGCGGGCCGCAGGTGCGTCGAGGACGACGGCGGGCTGCAGCCCGAGCCCCTCGGCCGCCTCGACGGCGGCGCGAGCGAGCCGCCCGGACTCCTCACTCCAATGCTGGTCGGCGCACGCGAAACCAGCACTGAGCCCAGCACGGGGAGCGACGAACGCTGCCGCTGCTGCGAGGGCGGTCGAGTCGGGTCCGCCGGATCCGGCCACGAGCACCCGCTCGCCGGCCGGAAGGTCGGCAAGCGCTTTGCGCACCGCCAGCCGGACGGCGGCGACAGCTGACGGGGGGCCGGCCACGGCGAGGTCAGGCGGCGGGTGTCAGCCCGAGCACCCGGGTCAGCCACGCCTCGGGAGCGGCGAGCTCGGTCCGGGTCGGCAGCGTCTGCGGCGATTCCCAGACCGTGTTGAAGCCGCCGACGCCGACCCGGTCGACCACGGCCCGCACGAAGGCACCACCTTGCCGGTACTGCTGCATCTTCATGTCCAGGCCCAACAGCCGGCGTACGACTCGATCGAGCGGGGAGCCGCCGTCGCGGCGGCGCTCGAACCGGTCGCGGATGGCCTTGACGCTGGGTACGACGCTTGGCCCCACGGCGTCCATCACCTGGTCGGCGTGGCCTTCGAGCAGGGTCATGAGGGCTTGCAGCCGGTCCAGGACGACGCGCTGCTCCGGCGTCTGCAGCAGCTCGAGGATGCTCGCCCCCTCGCGCCGCCGCACGGTGCCCGCGGCGGCCCGCAACCGTGATGCCAGCGCCGTCGGGTCGAGATCGGTGACCTCGGCGAAGGTTGCCAGCTCGCTTTCCAGGTGGTCGCGTAACCACGGCACGGCGGTGAATTGCACCCGGTGCGTCTGCTCGTGAACGCAGACCCACATCCGGAAGTCGCGGGGCGAGACGTCGAGGCGGCGTTCGACGTCGGCGATGTTGGGCGCGACAAGCAGGAGCCGGCCGACCGGCTTTTCCGGCGATTCCTCGGCGACCTCACCGAAAACCTCGTACTGGCCGAGCACCTTGCTCGAAAGGTAGGCAAGCAGGCCGCCGACCTGCACGCCGGAAACCCGCCGGCCGGCGGCTCCCGCCAGTCGGCCGGTCTGCTTGTCCTCGAGCTTGCGCAGCAGCGGGCGCGACATGACACGAAGACCGGCGACGTTGGCTCCGATCCAGTCACTGCGGTCGACCACTGCCACGGGCGCTTGCGGGCCGCTCGGCTCGAGCTTGGTGTAGTCGACGACGTGTCCCTCGGCTTCCGCCGCTAGCACGCGCAGGGCAGCGACAACGGCGTCAGCGGCCTCCGCCTTCAGCGCCGGCCCGGGTCGGGCCAGCCGGCGCCCGGTGGAGGTCGCGAGGTCCCAGTCGACCAGCTCTCCAGGCATGGGCTGAGGGTACGTCCGGTACCTCAGGCGCAGCCGCATCCCGCCAGCGCGGCGGCGATCCGGTCGAGTCCGGCTTCGCCCGCTCCCCGGCCGGGCGCCGGGGCAAGCGCGGCGAAGATGAGCAGCCGCCCGCTCGCCGTCGTGACGAATCCGGCCAGCGCAGCGGCCCCGTTCAGCCAGCCCGTCTTGGCCCGTACGTGCCCGAGTCCACCGGGAGCGTCGAGGGTGAAGCGCAGCGCGAGGGTGCCGGTGAATCCGGCGATCGGGAGAGCGGCGACCAGGGGACGCAGCTGGGGGTAGGGCCCGACCGCGGCCTGACGCAGGAGCTTGGTGAGCGCTGCCGGGGCAATCGCGTCGGAACGCGAGAGGCCGCTGGCATCGGAGATGTTCTGGCCCGCTGGGAGGCCCAGCCTGCGGGCGACGCGCCCCAGCGCCTCTGACACGCCGGCGAACGTCGGTGGCAGACCGCTGCGGATCGCGACCTGCCGTCCCAGCCCCTCAGCCAGGTCGGCATCGCTGTAGTCGAGCATCCTTTCCACGAGCGCGGAGACGGGCGGGCTGACGACAGAAGCGACCAGTCGGGCGCCGGCCGGGACGGTGCCCACGCCCGCTTCGCCGGTCTGCACGCCGGCCGCGGCCAGCGCGTCATGGAAAGTCTGCGCCGCCGCCAGGACGGGATCGTCGTGGCGGCCGATCTGCAGCAGACCCGGCTCGAAGCGTCCCTCATCGACCTCCAGCGAGCGCACCCGCGCCACCTCGCCCTCCACCAGGTAGTACGACGACCACCCCGGGGCGAGGTCCGGTCCCCCGTAGGCCGATCCCACTCCGATGACCTGCCCGACCTGACCCGGGTGCGTACTCGCGACCTCCCGCGCAAGCGCCGTGAGGTCGGCCGCCGGCGGATAGCCGGTGACCAGCGGCTGGGTGGTCAGCGTGGGGTCGCCTCCGCCGACCAGGTAAAGGTTGGCCCCGCTGGAGAGCGCCCGCGTCGTCAGGCGCGTTTGGGGGCCGAGCACGAGCAGCGCGCTCGCGGCGGTGAGCAGCTTCTGGGTCGACGCCGGTGTGGCGGGCAACTGGCCGCGGTGATCGAGCAGGACCGCGCCGCTGAGCGCGTCGATCACCTCGACGTGAGGGTCGATCCCCAGCCCCGGATCGGCGAGTGGCCCGGCCAATGCCCGAGCCACCCCACCGGCTGTGGGCAGTGGCGCTGAGGACGCGAGCGGCCCCAGGACGGGAACGGCCGGGGCCGGGGTGGCCGCACTTGCCGTCAGGGCCAGCAAGGTGCCTGCGAGAGTGCCAATGGCAACACCGCTCCGGAGTCTGTTTGCGGCACCTCGCACGTACGGGAGACTAGGTGCGGTTCGGTTGCCACAGCCGCCGCCACACCCCTTGCAAGACCAGTGACACCAAATGGAGGTCCGCGTGGAGTTCGACGTGTTCATCGAGATCCCCCGCGGCACCCGCAACAAGTACGAGATGGACCACGAGACGGGGCGCCTGCGGCTCGATCGCATGCTCTTCACCGCCACCCGTTACCCGTCGGACTACGGCTTCATCGAGGGGACGCTCGGCGGCGATGGCGATCCCCTCGACGCTCTCGTCCTGCTCGATGAGGCGACCTTCCCCGGCTGCCTCATCCTGTGCCGCACCATCGGGATGTTCCGGATGACGGACGAGAAGGGTCCCGACGAGAAGGTCCTGTGCATCCCGGTCGCCGACATCCGCCGCGAGCACATCCGCGACATCCGCCACGTGCCCGAGTTCGAGCGGCTGGAGATCCAGCACTTCTTCGAGGTCTATAAGGATCTCGAACCCGGCAAATCCGTCGAGGGTGCCGACTGGGTCGGCCGCGCCGAAGCCGAGGCGGAGATCCTGGCCAGCCGCAAGCGCCTGCAGCAGCACGAGCGTGAGCGGGAGGCGGCCGCGGAAGCCGCGATCCAGGGTTGAAATCGTCGCAGCGCGACTTAACGGTCGCCGCGATCTAAGCTGGAGTTCGGCTCAGAGAACAGCCAAGCCATGAGGCGGCTTGGGTGTGCCCGCCTCATCGTTGAGGCGGAGTGCCATGGAGTATCGAGACGATCTGGCCACAGTCCTACTTGCCGGCCTTCCCCAGGACGAGCGCGACCACGTCCTCGGAACCATTCATCAGGTGGACGCCGACCGGCTGCGCCGCAAGCGCGCGAGCGATCCAGAGCGGCCGGATGTCGAGGACGGCGAGCCCGCCGAGGCTTGACCGGGAAAGCACCCCATTCGTGCTAATTCGGATTTTCTCCGACGGTCGGTAGACCGATTAGTCATTTGCCTGGGTCTTAGGTCCCGAGACACTCACGATTTCGGCGCTGACGGTCGAAGGATGCCCGCAGCGACTGATGCGCGTGACGGCGGGGACTGTGAGCGAGCTTTTCGGTAGGGAGAAGCCGATGCGGGTTCTGGTGGTGGACGATGACCCCGTCTGCCGGCTGACCCTGCACGCGATGGTGGGCTCGCTGGGGCATGAGCCACTGACAGCGGCCGACGGCGGCCAGGCCTGGCGCCTGCTGCAGAGCGAACCGGTGGACGTGCTCGTCGCGGATCGCGAAATGCCGGTCATCGACGGTCTAGAACTGTGCCGGCGGGTGCGCACCGAACTCAACGGCCGTCACGTGTACGTCATTCTCGCGACGAGCTTCGGCTCGGTGGAGCACGCCCGCGAAGGAATGCGCGCCGGGGCCGATGACTACCTCGTCAAGCCGACCCTGCTGGACGACCTCGAACTGCGCCTCATCGCAGCGGAGCGGGTCACCGCGCTGCATCGCCAGGCGAGTGAGACCCATGACGAACTCCGCACGCTGGCCCGCCGCGACCCGCTCACCGGTCTCGGCAACCGGCGGTCGCTCTCGGAGGACCTGGTCGTCGTGGGTGACCAGATGCGTCGCTACGGACATCGGTGCTCTGTCGCGATGCTCGACATCGATCACTTCAAGGCCTACAACGACGCCTTCGGTCACCTGCGCGGTGACGAGGTGCTGCAATCCGTGGCCCGCGCGCTTCTCTCGCTGTCACGTGTCGGTGACACCTCTTACCGGTATGGCGGTGAGGAATTCCTCTGCCTGTACCCGGAGCAGACGGTTCCTGGCGCACTCGCGGCAGTGGAACGCCTGCGCGAAAGCGTGGCCCGGCTGGCCCTCCCACATCCCGCTGCGGTTGACGGCGGCATCCTCACCCTGAGCGCCGGGATTGCCGAGATCGATTCCGAGCTCACCGATCCCTACGAAGCGGTCGGTGCCGCGGATCGCGCCATGTATGAGGCCAAGCGCCTGGGCCGCAACCGGGTGGAGGTCGCCAAGCCTCTCACCCGCGTTTATGGCATGGGCAGGTGACGTCAATCGATGGGGATCCGCCCTCTTTGAGCGCGGTCGTTCTCGACAGCCTCGACGTGATGGCCGTCCTTACCGATCCGGCCGGCGGGGTGCTGCTCGCCAACCGCGCGGCGCGGGCGTACTTCAGCGAACTCCGGCCCGGCAGTTTCCTGACTCCCGCGCCAGTAGCGGGTGACAGCCGGGATGTGGTGTTCTCCGGACCTGACGGCAGCCGCGAACGTCTCACGCTGCGTACGAAGGCGGTCCCTGATGCAGGCGTTCGCGGCGCTTTGCTGACCACTTACGAGCAGAGCGGCTTGCGGGAGAACGAACACGATGCCGCGCTGGCGGCCACCGAGGCCAAGTCCGCCTTCCTGGCGACGATGAGTCACGAGATCCGTACCCCGCTCAATGCCGTCATCGGGATGACGAGCCTGCTGCTGGACACCGAACTCGACATCCAACAGCGCGAATTCGTCGAGATAATGCGACGAAGTGGCGACGCGCTATTGATGGTCACGAATGAGGTGCTGGATTTCTCGAAGATCGAGTCCGGCGCTCTTGAATTGGATGACCATCCTTTCGATCTGCGTGAATGCGTCGAATCCGCTCTGATGCTTTTCGCCCTCGCGTCCGGCGACAAGGGAGTCACTCTCGTCGCGCACCTGGATGGGAGCTGTCCGGCGTGGGTCGTGGGCGACCTCGCGAAATTCCGCCAGGTGCTCGTGAATCTCGTCGGCAACGCGGTGAAGTTCACCGACCGCGGTGAGGTCACCGTGTCGGTGTCGGCTGATCCGCGGGTCGGTCGTGCCGACGGGCGGGTGCGCCTGCGCGTCGCGGTTCGTGACACCGGAAACGGAATCCCGGCGGACAGGCTGGGACGGCTCTTCGTCCCGTTCCGTCAGGCGGCGCCCTCGACGACGCGCAGATACGGCGGCACCGGGCTGGGCCTGGTCATCGCCCGCCGGTTCGCCGAGGCGATGGGCGGGACCGTCGAGGTCGACAGCAGCGACGGCGCCGGCTCGACGTTCACTTTCACCTCGATCTTGCAGGTCCTGCGCGGCACGGCAGAACTGGTGATCCCGCCGGTCCCCAGCGTGCTGGAAGGCTCGTCGGCCTTGCTTCTGCTGGGGAACCCGACCGAAGCCGAGGTGATGCGGGAGCTCATGGCCGGCTGGGGGATGTCCTGCGAGCTTGCGGCCGGCGCCGAGGATGCCGTGCGGCTGTTGTCAGAGGGCGAGGCGTTCGACGTTGCCGTCGTCGACGCGAGTGCCGCCGGAGTGGACAGCTTCGCTGTCGGTACAGCGATGCACCGCGCATCGGCGGGCCGGCCGGTCGGGCTGGTTCTGCTGAGCGCCGTGCAATCGCGCTTCGGCGATCGGCATCACGAACTCTTTCCGGCGAGGCTGAACCGCCCCGTGCGTGCAGGCGCGCTGCAGGAGGCGCTGCACCGCGCCATGGGCGCGGCGGACTCGGGCGTCCCGGCCGCCCGGAAATCCGAGCTACCCGGCCGTCCGCTTCGCCTGCTGCTGGCCGAGGACGACCCGGTGAATCAAAGGGTCGGAGCGCTCCTGCTGCGCCGGCTCGGCCACCACGTCGACGTGGCCTCGACCGGCGTGCAGACAGTGGCCGCGGTCGGCCAGAGCCGTTACGACGTCGTGCTGATGGACATGCAGATGCCCGAGATGGACGGGCTCGAGGCAACCCGGCTGATCCGCCAGAGCAAGCCTCCCGGCGGTCAGCCGCACATCGTGGCGATGACGGCGAGCGTGCGCGTCGAGGATCGGGAGGCCTGCCGGCGTGCCGGGATGGACGACTACCTGACCAAACCCGTCCGCGCGGCGGCGTTGCGGACCGCGCTCGATCGCGTGCGGCCTGGCGATTGGAACTGCGTCGACCCGAAAGTCCTGGAGGACCTGCTCGACATGATGGGCGGCCAGGCCCACGGACTCCGGGCAGCGCTGATCGACGCGTTCACCGAGCAAGGCGGCATTCAGATTCCGGCGATGCGCAACGGTCTGGATCGTGGTGACCTCGCTGCGGTGGCTACGGCGGCACACGCCTTGCGCTCGGGCAGCGCGCAACTGGGCGCCCGGGTGTTGACGGCCGTGCTGGTCCGGCTGGAAGAGGAGGCGCGTTCGGGCGGCGAGGACCTCGACTCGACGGTCCGGCTGGCGTCGCAGGAGTACGCGCAGGCGTGCTTGGAGCTGGCGCTCAGGAGGGACCCGGCGCCCGGATCACCAGACCCGGATCGGTGACGGGAAGGCTCAGGCAGCTGCTGCGGTGGTGGACCGTGACCGTCGCGGACCGCATCGCCGTCCCGATCGCGAGCGGCTCACCGGTTCCGAGGTTTCGCGCGTAACGCGGATGGGCGCCGCCGCTGACCTGCAACCGCAGCCGATGCCCGGGAGCGAACCGGTGGGCGCTGGGCCAGAGCTCGAGCCGGACGGTGCGGTGACCGTCAACTCCCGGCGCGGGGAACTCGGGCGTCAGCCGGGTGAGACGGTCGCAGACGTTCCACGAACGTCCCTGCTCGTCGACGTCGCAGAGCCGCGCGAAGACGTCGTGATGGCCGTTGTCCGCATCGACCTCGAGTTGTACGACGACGCTCCCGGCGATCTCGATGGCGTCGGCGAGGGCTGCGCTGGTGTACGTCAGGACGTCGCCGCGTTGCTCGTGCTCGGCGTTGTCGACCACCGGCTGGCGGGCGGTGAGCGTCGGGCCGGCGATGGAGGGAGTCGGATCGGCCGGATCGAAGGTGAAGCAGGCCCGGTCGCCGGGTGCCACGACCCGCCGCGCGTCTGCCCGAAGCAGCCCACTTCCGCTGAGCTGCCAGTGCTTTTCGCTGGTGGGCGGCGGCCAGGCCGGGAGGTCGAGCCATCCGCCGCCGTCGCCGGTCAAGAAGATGCGGACCGGCTGTGCACGGCTGGGCGGATCTCCTAGCAGCTGCTCGCGCAAGAAGGTGATCGTCGTCGCCGGGATGGCCCGGCCGTGGCCGATGGACGAGTGCGACCACGGTCCGATGGTCAGCTCGGGGGCGTTGCCGGCCGCCACCAGGACCGCGTAGTCGCGCAGCATCCATGGCAGGAACAGGTCGTGCCAGCCGGTCAGCATCGACGCGGGCGCGGTGAGATCCGCGAGGGCGTCGCGGTGGGATTGCTGACGCCAGTAGTCGGTCTCGGGCGAGGGATTGGCGAGCCAGTCCTGATACCAGCCGATGGTGCGACCGCTGGCCGCCCGATCACCCGTCGCCAGCGGCAGCGCCTCCAGTGCCTGGTCGAGTTCGCCGCGTCGGGCGGCGAGGCGAAGGGCGCCGCCGCGGCGTGATCGCAGGCTCATCATCCGGGCCCAGCCGAGGCTGCCGGAGAGGGTGAAACTGCCGGTGGCGAAGGTCGGTTCGCCGAGATCGGCCATCGTGACCGACAGCGCCATCGCGGCGATGTCGCTGCCTGGAGCGGTCGCGGTCGCGTACTGCGTGTAGCCGAGGTAGCTCATGCCAGCAGTGGCGATCGTCCCGTCGCACCAGGGCTGCTCGCGCAGCCATCGAACCGTCGCGACGCCATCGCGTTGCTCGTTCGCCTGCGGCACGAAGGCGCCGCCGGACCCGCCCGTTCCCCGGCAGCTCTGCAGGAACACCTGAAATCCGCGCTCGGCGATCACCCGGCCGTAGATCGCCGCCAGCACCCCGCCTCGCCCGTACGGGCTGCGGATCAGCACGACCGGCGGGGCGTCCTGCCCGAGACGTAATGGCCTCGGCGCGTAGTGGTCGGCGAGCAGGATCACCCCGTCATCCATCGGGACGGCGACATCGCGCCGGATACTGACGTCACGAGTGGCCGGTGGCAGTCCTTCCAGCGCGAACGCGCGGGAGAGCAGGCGGCTCGTGACGGCGCTCCATCCCGCGGGCCGCAGTTTCACCCTCCGGACGCTAGTGGGGGCTGCGGGGATTCGCGCGGTTCGGTCAGGCGCGCCAGTTCGATCTGCTCACCGATCCAGGCGTCGATCCGCGTCCAGACGCCCTGCAGCCAGTCCTCGCGGGCGCGGTCGTCATCGGGCAGTTCCGCGGCCGGCTCGCGCCACCAAACAAGCCGAAGCCGGGCGCGCAGCGGAAGCGCGTTCCAGATGCTGACGATGTCGAGCAGCTCGTCGTGGCCGGTGTGGGTGAAGACGACGACATCCGCCCCAGGGGCGGCACGAAGCGCGGCGAGCGTGCCGGCCGGCTTGGGCGGCAGCACGTGAGGCCTGCGGGCGGCCTGGGCTGCTTGCGCCCGCCGGCCGCGGCGACGCAGCCCGGCGATGGCGAGGCGGTGACGGGTGGGCGTCCAGTCACCACCTTCGGGATACAGCAGGAGGGCGTCGCGATCCTGCAGATCAGCGGCGACCTCGGCCACGGCCTTCGCCGCTTCGCCGCCGGGTCCCTTGCCCGGTTCGATGAAGCGCCCTCCCACCCTGCTGATCAGCACGTCGAAGGAAGGGTCGAGGCGAAGCCGGGCCGTGAGCACGATCCGGGGACGGCGCTCGTAGCGCGTCAGCAGGAGGTGGACCAGGACGAACGACGCACCGGGTCCGGCATGACGGGCCAGCACCAGCAGCGGCCTGGCGGCGGCCATGCGCGTCGCGTCGTCCGGATGCGTCACCGGCTCCTCGACCTCCAGCCGGAAACGGAACATGAAGCCTGCGGCGCCGACCAGAGCCGCCAGGAAGCGGCGAAGCAGCGACAGGTGCCAGCGCAACTGGCGTTCGGTGTGCAAGCGCGCACCGAAGCCGGACACGATCCACAGCGCCAGGCACGCCAGCAGGCAGGCCGTTTCCCCGAGCAGGTAGACGATCGCGAAAGCCCAGACCCGGGGCAGCCTCCACCGCACCCGGCGCCGGCGCACCGCGATCACCACGAGCGCGCAGATCGCCTGACCTACGGTCACGACCGGGAGCAGCACAAGTGCAACAAGGCCCAGCAGGGGCATGAGCGGCGCGATCAGCAGCCGGCGCACGATCCACGGGGGTACCGGAAGGCCCTTCACCCCGCGGGTTCCGACCCGGGGCCGACACCCATGACGGCGAGGTAGCGGGCGGTCGCGTCGTGCGCGCGGCTGATGCGGGTGCGGACGCTGCGGCTGTCGCGGTAGCGCAGGCTGGCCAGCGGGGTTTCCTCGTCGCCGGCAGGCAGCACGTGCACCTGGACGCCCGGCGGGACGTCGGCCAGGTCGGTGACGAAGCGATGCCGGCGCGCGACCTCGAAGGCGACGAGTCCCACTTCCCACGGCCATTTCGGGGGCTGCAACGGGCGTTCGATACGCCCCACATGAAGGACGAAGATCCGCCGCGCGCCCAGCGTCACCGCCCGGCCCAGCGGGAGGCTGTCAACGAGGCCGCCGTCGAGATAATGCTCGCCGTCGATCAGGACGGGCGGGAGCAGACCCGGCACGGCGCAGGAAGCGAGGATGGCGTCGCTCACCGGGCCTTTGTCGAACCAGCGGGCCCGGGCGGATTCGATGCTCACCGCCACGCATTGAAAAGGGACCGGTAAGTCCTCGATCAGCTGACCCGGCGACTGCTCCTCGATCAACGCGCGTAGCCGGGTATTGGTGTGCAGGTGCGTCCGAGAGCGGGCGAGGGTGCGGACCTGACCGAACAGGGAACTGGAAAAGACGTCCTCGGTGCCGAGCGCTGACCACAACTCGGTGAGCCGGTGGACGGTGTCCGCGGTGGGCGCAGCCGCGATCGCCGCCCCGTTCAACGCGCCGACGGAGGTGCCGAGCACCAGGTCGGGAGCGATCTGCGCCTCGGTCAGCGCCTGCAGCATCCCCACCTCGGCGGCGCCGAGCAGACCGCCGCCGCCCAGCACGAACGCCGTCGGGCCGGAAGGCTGAGCCGCGCCGCTGCGCGGATCGCCACCGTCCGGTTCATCCTGCGGCGGCACCGGCGGCGCTCCTTCGACTGCGGATGGTCTGCATGCGGCACGTCGCCCCGCCGGGACAGCCCTGACGTGAGAACGTCCCGCCATCAGGCAACGGGTCAGGGCACAGCCCAATCACGGCGAACAGGGAGAAATCCTATGCACGCGGATGAAGCGCATCACCTGGGACGGCTCGCCGGTGCTTCGGTCAGGGGTTTCGTGCGCGGCCTTCACGATGTCCACGCGGCCGTGGCCACGCGCGTCTTCGATCTCGTCGGGCCTGCAGGCGCTGCTGTTCAGGTAGTTCACGACGGGGTGGCTCGGGCGACGTATCAGGCGGTCGGCGCCGGATTGAACGCCGCCGGCCGGGCCGGGGGATTGGTCGCCGCAGAACGCGCCCGGATCGCAGGGACGCCGCGCCTGGCAGACGCACCCCGGGCGCGCCAGGTCGTCGGGGTGCTCAACGGCGCTCACGGCGACCTGCTCGAACGCGACTACCCGGCGCTGGCGTTGGGGATGACCGTGCGGTCCGACGGCCACGATGTCGCGCTGGAACCGGCGGCTCTGCGCGGCGCCTTCCCTGACGCCGCCTCGCGAATCGCCGTCTTCCTGCACGGTCTTGTCGAGACAGAGGACGCGTGGCGTTTCCGCTCCGCCGAGCACTACGGAGATCCCTCGACGACGTACGGGTCCATGTTGCGGCGCGATCTCGGCTACACGCCGGTATGGATCCGGTACAACTCCGGGCGCCACATCTCCGACAATGGCCGTGACCTGGATCTTCTGCTCACCTCGCTGGTACTGAGCTGGCCGGTGCCGGTCTCGGAGATCGTTCTCATCGGGCATTCGATGGGCGGTCTCGTGGCACGCAGTGCGCTGGCTCAGGCCGGCGACGGCGCCGCGGAGGGACTACGGCAGTGGCCGGCTCTGGTGAATGCAACCGTCACCCTCGGGACGCCGCACCTCGGCGCGCCGCTCGAGGTGAGCGTCAACAAACTGGGCCACGCCCTGCACCGGCTACCCGAGACTCGCGGGCTCGGAAACGTCCTGGCCAGGCGCAGCGTCGGGATCAAGGATCTGCGCTTCGGCAACCTGCTGGAGACGGACTGGGTCGATGCGCGACCGGACGCGCGGGTCAGCAGTCGCGGCCATGTGGCGCTGCATGAAGGTGCGCGCCATTTCGTGGTGCTCGCCACTCTCGTCGGGACGCATGAGACCCGGCTCGGTCAGTGGGTCGGTGACCTTCTCGTGCGCCCGGTCAGTGCCGTCGGCGATACCGGGGACGAGCGTCGCCTGGCGTTCCAGGATGCCGATATCTGCCGGCTCACAGGTATGCATCACCTGGAATTGCTGAACCATCCCGCTGTCTATCAGCAACTGCACAGCTGGCTGTCGAGTTTGGCCTGCTAGGGGGATTTCTGGGGCCGATGCGGCGCGGACGGGTGATTCTGCGCAGAATATGCAGGAAAAGTCGTGAGACTTTCGTACTGTTCCTACGGGCATACGACCGACCGTTACCGGTTTCCAACTGCGCTGGAGTGTTGAAACGATGCGTCGACCACGTCGAATTGCAGCGCTTACCGCGGCGGTCGCCGTCATGGGCCTGGTAGCCGCGGCCTGCACACCGCCGGCGAACCCCCCGGTCGACACCCCGGGGACCATCGCCAACGTGGTGCCGTTCGCGAACACGCCGAACTTCACGGGTCCCACCCCTCCGCCGGGCGGCTTCGGCACCCAGGTCACGTCGGTTGCGCAGGTGGGCAGCCTGATGGTCGCCGGCGGCAACTTCACGATGGTCAATAGCGCAGCGCGGCCGTTCCTGGCTGCCTGGACCGGTCCTGCGGGTGCGGTCGACACGGCACTGCCTGCCGCAGGTTCGGCCCCCGACGGTGAGGTCGACGCCATCGAGCCCACCCTGGGCCGCACCGGGTTCTACGCGGCAGGCCACTTCAAGCACGTGGGCACGACGACCACCAACGTCGCCCTCTTCGCGATCTCCAACGGCGCCCGGGTCACCACGTTCGCACCGGTCGTCGCCGACGGGACCATCAACACGATGGCGCTGGTGGGAACCCACCTGCTCCTCGGCGGTTACTTCAGCCGCATCGACGGCGTTGCCCGCCAGGGCCTGGCCTCCGTCAACTACGCGACCGGTGCGCTGGAACCCTTCTTCAACATCCAGCTCAACGGCCACCACAACTTCAACTCGGTGAACCACGGCACCGTCGAGGGCCAGGTCGGCGCCATCAGCATGTCGGTCTCTCCCGACGGCTCGCGTGTGATCGTCATCGGCAACTTCACCAACGTGAAGGATTCGGCTAACGGCAAGGTCGGCTACACACGCGATCAGATCGTCAACATCCGGATGAGCACCGCGCTACCGACCGTCGACCCCAACTGGGCCACCCCGGTCTTCACGAACAAGTGCTCTTCCAACGCCTTCGACTCCTACGTCCAGGCGGTGCAGTGGTCGCCCGACGGCAGCTTCTTCGTCGTCGTCGACAGTGGCGGTTATCTCGGCGCGAGCCTGCAGGCCTGTGACTCGGCGGTCCGCTTCAACAATTCCTCGACCGGCCTGAACGTGCCGCCGGCGTGGATCGACTTCACCGGCAAGGACTCGCTCTATTCGGTGGCCGTCACCTCCGCGGCCGTCTACGTGGGTGGCCACCAGCGCTGGCTGAACAACCCGCTGGGCTCCGACAACGCCAAGGCCGGTGCGGTACCGCGTCCGGGGCTCGGTGCCCTCGACCCGGCAAACGGCGTCCCGCTGGCCTGGAACCCGGGTCGCAACCCCCGTGGCCACGGTGCTGACGTGATCTACGGGACGCGGACCGGTATCTGGGTGGGCAGCGACACCAACTTCATCGGCAACGGCACCTACGAGCACGATGAGCTGGCGTTCTTCCCCTACGTCGGCGGCACCACGCCGGCGGCCAACGTCGTCGGCGGCGCCACCCAGATCTGGAAGGCGGGCAACTGGAACAACCCCGCTGTCACCACGGTCTCGGCCAATAGCTTCAACCCGGCGACGGGCGCCGGTCGCGCGATCCTGCCGCCGAGCAGCGGGGGGATTGACTGGAGCCTGGTGCGCGGCGCGTTCATGCTCAACGGCCGCATCTACTACGGCAGGACGAACGGCAAGTTCTACTACCGGACGTTCAGCCTGGCCAACCACACCACGCCCACGTACGGGCCCGAGGTCCTCATCGACCCGTACAACGACCCCACCTGGGACAGCGTGCTCAACGGCTCCGGTGGCACGTACCAGGGCAGCACGACGGGCTTCTACTCCGAGATCCCCAACATCACCGGCATGTTCTACGCGAACCGCTCGATCTACTACACGCTCGCGGGCGACAACCGGCTGTTCCGGCGTGCCTTCTCGCCTGGCACGGCGGCTTCGCCGACCAACGGGCAGGACACCGGCGGCGTGATCAGCCCGCTGCGCGTGACGGTCACCGACTCCGCTCACGGCGGTCTGGTGGACTTCAGCAACGCCGGCGGCATGTGGATCGCCAACGGCCACCTGTGGCTCGCGTCGAAGCATTCCGGCTCGCTCTACGAGGCGAACTGGAACGGTGCCGGAGTCACCAGCCACGCCGTGCTGCCGTTCGCCAACCCGAACCCCAACGCGGGCGGCACGACCTGGGCCGCTCCGGGAGTGTTCGTCGCGCAGTGACCTGACCGTCACTAGCTTGTCGGGGCATGGCATCTTCGTCGCGCCGCGCTGCCCTTGCTGATCGCACCTACGACGTCGTGCTCGTCGGTGCGACCGGGTTCACCGGCGGCCTGACCGCCGAGTACCTGGCCAGGCACGCCCCGGTCGGCATGCGATGGGCGCTGGCCGGTCGCAATCGCGGCAAGCTCGAGGCGGTCCGCGACCGGCTGAGCACGCTCCTGACGGAGACGGGCGGCGTCGATCTGCTCGACGTCGACGTCACCGAGGAGTCCTCGGTTCTTAGGGTCGCCGAATCAGCCCGGGTGCTGATCACGACGGTCGGGCCCTACCTGCACCACGGCGAGCCGTTCGTGGCCGCCTGTGCGGCCGCCGGCACCGACTACGTCGACCTCACCGGAGAGTCGGAGTTCGTCGACCGGATGTTCCTCGCGCATCACGAGACGGCGGAGCGCACCGGTGCCCGGATCGTGCACGCGTGCGGGTTCGACTCGATCCCGCATGATCTCGGCGCCCAGTTCACCGTCGAGCAGCTGCCGGAGGACGTGCCGATCGACCTGCACGGGTACGTCAGCACCAGCGCGCGCCCGTCAGGGGGGAGCTTCGCGTCGACCGTCGCGGCGATGTCACGGTTGCGGCAGGCGAGCGCGGCGCACCGCGAGCGACGGGCCGCGGATCCCGCGCCGACGGGTGGGCGCCGGGTCGGCTCCGGCGCCGCGCGGCCCGGCTACGACAAGCGGATCGGGCGCTGGGTCCTGCCGATGCCCACGGTCGATCCGCAGATCGTCCTGCGTTCTGCGGCGGTCCTGGAGCGCTACGGCCCGGATTTCCGCTACAGCCACCTCGTGTCGTTCAAGAATCCGGCCTTCGCGGCGGCGACCGTGGGCGGGGTCGGCGCCTTCGTCGCGATTGCTCAGCTCCCTCCGGCGCGGCCGTTGCTGCTCAAGGCCTTGCCCTCAGGCAAGGGCCCGTCCCCCGAGCAGATCGAGAAGTCGTGGTTTCGGGTGCGGTTTGTCGGCGAGGGCGGCGGCCGGCGGGTCGAAACCGAGGTGCGCGGCGGCGACCCCGGCTATGGAGAGACGTCGAAAATGCTTGCGGAATCGGCACTTTGCCTCGCGTTCGACGACCTTCCGCAGACGGCCGGCATGGTGACGACCGCCGTCGCGATGGGCCCGGTGCTGCGCGAGCGTCTGGTAGCGAACGGGATTGACTTCTCGGTGATCTCAGCGCGCTAGCAGGGTCACAGATCCAGTGCCAGCACGGGGGTTCCGTTGTTGCTGGTGATCTGGATGCTGCGCAGCGCGGAGTTCGGCAGCGCCGTGCCGCTGGTGAACTTCGTGTGCCGCCCGGGTGCCACCGTCCACGTCCCGAGGGTGTGCCGGGAGCCGTCCTTCGCGATGACGGTGAGCGCGTACGCGACCCCGTTCGCCGAGCTCTGCGGAGCGCCGTAGTAGTCGCAGTCGAGGCTGATGCGGGTTCCCCAGCTGGTGCTCGTAACGGCTGCTGTGGCCCGCAGCGGCGTGCTGGTAAGTGCGGTGAGCGCCTGCGGATTGCCCCCGCTGCCGGTGCTGCCGGCCGGCCACAGCGCGAAGACGAGCGCGACCAGAGACGCGACCGCGAGTCCTGAGATTCCCGTCGCCAGCCAGCGCTCACGGCGCCGCCTGACGCCGGCCCGGCGCAGCAGCCCGGGCAGCAAGGTGTCGGGCATGGGAGGCGCCGGCGTCGGGTCCGGCTCCAGAGCTTCCATGAGATCCTCGGCGCTGAGCGCGGCGAGCAGTCCGGTCGTCGGACGCAGCTGGGCGACGCGCTTGCGGCAGGCCTCGCACGTCAGCAGGTGAGCCTCGAAGGCGGCAAGGTCGTCACCGGAGAGCAGACCCATGACGTAGGCGGCGTCGTCATGCTCAAAGGGGTCGGGATGACTCATGACGCTCCTCCCATTTCGGTGATCGCGGCCCGCATGGCGTGCAAGGCGTAGTGCGTACGCGACTTGATCGTTCCCTCCGGAACCCCGAGCGCCAGGGCGGCTTCGGCGACGCTCCGCCCCCGGAAATAGCACTCGAGCAGGACCTCGCGATGTTCGCTGGACAGCGTGCGCACCGCGGAAAGCACCAGCTGGCGGTCGACGGCCTGCTCGGCCGCGTCGGCGACCGCGATCTCGGGCACCTCGTCGGTGACGACTTCCGGGCGCCGGCGCGCAGCCCGCCAATCGTCGATGACGATGCGCTTGGCGACGGTGTAGAGCCAGCTGCGCGAGGTCGAAGGGTCGGCGATCGCATCGGGATTGCGCCAGGCACGTAACAACGTCTCCTGCACCACGTCCTGGGCGCGGACCCGATCACCGTGCAGAAGCCCGGTGACGTAGGACCACAAGGCCGCAGCGTGCTGATCATGCAGCGCCCTCAGGAGCTCCCCGTCGCGGGGCCCAACGGCCACGGCGGTCATGATGCTCCGCCGCAGGTGCGCCGTGAGCAGCAGGCGGATCGCATACCCCTGAGACGCTCGGGGTCGGGCCCTGGTTCAACTTCCAGAAGTGACGCACACCACTTTCTTCGTTTGAACAGTTCCTACCGGATTGGCGTCTTCCCCGGTGCAGGGCACTTGCTGCCCACCCCGATGAAAGGACTCCCGCCATGTCTGCCCACCGAATGCTCGGATCGCCGGTCCTGCGGGTCGCCATCCCGGTCGCCACGATCGCGCTCGCTGCGGCCGCCTGCGGATCAAGCTCCGGCGCGAAGACCACGCCAGCCGCCGCCGTGACGGGCTCGTCATCCGGTGCGAGTGGCTCGTCAGTCACGCTCGACACGAAGAGCGGCACGCCTGGGACCTACCTGACCGACGGCTCCGGCAAATCGCTGTATGAGTTCGCGTCGGACACCGGATCGAAGTCGACCTGCACCGGCGCTTGCGTGAGCGCCTGGCCGCCGGTGATCTCGAGTTCTGCCGCCACGGCAGGCAGCGGGGTCAACGCGGGTGACATCGGAACGCTCACCCGATCCGACGGAAGCCTGCAGGTCACCTACAAGAGCCACCCGCTCTACTACTTCTCCGGTGACACCTCCGCAGGGCAGACCAACGGCCAGGGCAGCACCGCCTTCGGCGCCAAGTGGTGGCTGCTGAGCCCGGCCGGAGACAAGATCACCACGTCGGCCGGCTCGTCCGTTGGCGGGGGCTACGGCTACTGATCTCTGTCCGGTGCGGCACGCTTTCGCCCGTTAAGGCTTGGAATCCTCTGTACCGGGGACTGGCCAGGTCTCAACTAGGCGGCGACGTCGCCGCACCAGGAGGCTCCCCCATGATCACACTCGGTGTGATTCTGCTCGTCATCGGCTTCGTCGCGAGCATTCCCGTGCTCTGGACGATCGGCATCATCCTCGTGCTCGCCGGACTGATCCTGGCGCTGCTCGGATCGGCCGGCCGCGCCGTCGGCGGTCGCCGCCACTACTACTGATCCGCAGTCTTGAGCTGTAGCGGCCTCGGCCCTCAGCCGGCTGGGGCCGCGCAGCTCGTCGCGTA
>DATAZK010000205.1:0-9846 GCA_036272075.1 Frankiaceae bacterium | reverse complement strand
GACGGTGGCGGACTCTTGGCGTCGGCCGTGCGAGACGACCACGTCGAACGGCGACCAGCCCGGCCGGGTTCCGCGCAGCACCACGCGGGCGACGTCGCCGAGGCCGGCCCCGCCGAGCAGGTCGTCGAACGCTTCGGCGTGAGCGAAGCCGCGAAACGTCTCGGCGGTCACCACCGCGGCCGGCCGTACCTGCTCGATAACCTGGCGCAGTTCGTGTTCCCGGTAGAACGGAGCGATGGGGCAGCTCACCGCGCCGGCATGCCAGATCGCCAGGCCCAGCACGTGGGCTTCCCACCAGTTCGGCGTCTGCCAGCACACCACGTTGCCGGGCCCGACGCCCGCTCCGGCTAGCCATGCGGCAGCCCGTTCGACCACCTCGCGCAGCTCTTGGTAGGTCAGCTGGTGGCCACCTTCGATGATGGCCGGCCGCGAACCCCACTGCCGTGCGGCACGGACGACCGACGCAGACATCGTCAGGTCGCTGACGTAACCAAAGCGCCGATATTCCGCGAGGCGATCCGGGGCCACCGGAGGCGCCACGATATCGGTCGCGGTGAGTCGAGATCGATCCATCCTCATCCGCCCATGCTCATTCCGCCGTCGACAGTCAGGACCGCTCCAGTGACGTAGGAGGCGAGGTCGTCGAGCAGGAACATGACGGCGTGCGCCAGCTCTTCGGGACGGCCCCAGCGCCCGACCGGGATCATCGACGTCACCGCGTCCCGGTCGGTGTACACCAGCTCGGCTGACAGATCGGTGTCGAAGCTGCCCGGGATCACGCAGTTCACAGTGATGCCCTTGCGCGCGACGGCACGCGCGCAGGATCTGGTCAGGCCGACGACGCCACCCTTGGCGGCGCCGTAGGCGACCTGCACGGGACTGCCCAGCAGCGCCGTGACTGAGCCGATGTTGACCACTCGCCCGAAACGCTGCTGAGTCATGTGCGCCAGAGCGGCCTGGCTGAGGAAGAACGCCGACGACAGGTTCACCGCGACCTGGCGGTGCCAGTCCTCGGGGCTGACATCGCTGAGGCGCTGCTCGTTGACCATGCCGGCGTTGTTGACCAGATAATCCAGCCGCCCGTGCTGCTCGAGAACCTCGGCAACCAGCCGCTGGCAGGAAGTCGGCTCCCCGACATCGGCCTGATGCAGGGTCACGGCGGTCCCGCAGCGCGAAGCCTGGTCGTGCACCGCATGCGCAGCGACGTCGTCGCGGGCGTACGCCGCGGCCACCGCGACGCCGGCGTGCGTCAGCCGCTCGGTAATGGCACGACCTATCCCCCGGGTTCCGCCCGTGACTAGTGCGACACGGCCCATTACGGGGTCCTCACGTTCTTGGCCGCCACTCGTGCGCTCAGCCGCTCCAGCAGGACGCGATGCTCCTCGGTGTCAAAGCACTCGCTTTCCGCGTAGGCACACTGTGGCAGTAACGCGGCGACCCGGTCGATGTGGAAATTCAGCAGCTGGCGCGTCTGCCGGACGGCCTGCGGCGGGAGCGCGCTGAGGCGTTTGGCGAGCTGCAGCGCCTCCCCCAACACGTCGGGGGCGGGAACCGCGCGGTTCACCAGCCCCAGGCGATGGGCTTCGACGCCACTGACCCGGTCTCCCAGGAGTAGATGTTCCTTGGCGGCAGACAGGCTGGTCAGCAACGGCCAAAGCAGCAGCCCGCCGGCGCCGTCGAGCAGTCCCAGCGAAACCCGCGGGTCACTGAGGAAGGTGTCTTCGGCCATCACGACCAGATCGCACAGCAGCGCCACCGTGACGCCGGCACCGACTGCCGCGCCATTGACGGCGGCGACGGTTGGAAACGGCAGGCGCGTCATCACCCAGAACAGCTCTTGGTGGGCGGCCAGCACGGTGTCGCGCAGCCAGCGGTCATCGCGCATCGCGCGGATGATCTCGAAGTCCCCGCCGGCGCTGAACGCGGCGCCCTGACCGGTGAGAATCATTGCGTGCACGTCGGGGTCGTTACGCAGCGCCAGGACCGCCCCGAGTAGTGCATCGGTGATCTCGGCGTCCATGGCGTTGGCCTTCTCGGGCCGGGCCAACGTCACGCGCGCCACCGACCCGAGACGGTCGACGACGACGGCCGGATGTGCATCCGTGCAGGACGGATCGCCGCCGCTCACAGATCTACCAAGCGGGGGATCGTCCCGGCCGAGATCAAGCGGGCACCGATCACCGCGGGCAGTTCGCTGGCCGAACCCAGCACCGAATCCAGCACCAGCGCGCGGGCCAAGAAGCGGTGGAAGGGATGTTCGGCGGTGAAGCCGATGCCGGCCAGCACTTGTTGGCATTGGGTGGCGGCGATTCGGGCCGCGCGCCCCGCCAACGATTTCGCCAGCAGACCCGCCAAAACGGCGTCGTCCGCATCCCAGGCCGACGCGAGGGCCGCGGCGGCACCCTCGCGAGCGACGTGCGCGTCAGCCAGGCGGGTGCGAACCGCTTGAAAGGAGCCGATGGGCCGCCCGAACTGCACTCGGCTGCGGGCATGGCCGACGGCAAGGTCGATCATCTGCCCGACTGCTCCGAGGATCTGGTATCCCAGTGCCAGCCGGCCTGCCGTCACCACCGCGTCCCAGGCCGCAACAGCCTGCTTGCCCGCCACGATCACGTCGGCCATCACGTCGACGCCGGTGACTTCGGTCATCGCCAATCCCGGATCAAGACCTTCGATCCGCCGCGTCGAGACGCCCGAGATCTCTTGCAGGCCAACCCAGGCCAGCTCCCCGCGGATCGTGACCGGCGCCAAATATGTCGGGGCCGCCTGTGCCCCGATGACCAGGCCGCGCACCGTCAGCAGCTCGCCGTCAGTCGCGCCGACCAGCTCGGCGCCGATGCCGGGCAGGACGACGTTGCATGCTGTCGTCGCCGGCGGCAGGTATTCGGCCAGCGGTCGCAGCAGGACATCCTGCAGCGACGTCGACATCGATCCGGTGCGACCGAGCGCGGTGAATAGCGCCGACACCGCATCCCGTGGCGCCTCGGCGAGCAGGTCGGCGAACCCGAACGTATCGAGTGCCTGAGCAAGCTCGGTCCCGTCGAGTTCCTCCGCCAGTCCGCGGATGGTCGTCGCCATCAGCGTCCGCTCGGCCGCGTCGATGGTGTGAGCCTCGGTCACGCGCTTCTCGGCAATCCGAGCAGCCGCGTAGCCACGATGTCTTTCTGAATTTCACTGGTGCCCCCGTAGATGGTGGCGGCGCGCGAGTACGCCCACTCGCGGCGCCACGCCCGGCTGCGCGCGGTGTCATCGGTTTCCATGTCGCCGCGCAGTAGCTCGCGCGCCGCGTCGAACACGGCCTGATCGGCGGCAGCGATCATGATCTTGTCCACCGACGCTTCGGGGCCGGGCAGATCACCCGCAGCGATGCGGTCCTGTGTGCTCTTCGAGGTGGCACGAAAGGCCCACAACAACTGATAGGCCTCGCCGAGCGTCGACGCGGACGTCCCGTCGCGGTTAGCGTCAAGGAGCAGACCGAGATGGTGAGCGAGCCAGGCGCCGCGCTGCCAGAAGATCGGGCCCCGTTCACAGGACAAGATGAACTGTGCGACTCGCCAGCCGGCGTTGAGCTCACCGAGCAGACGCTGCGCGGGGACCGCAACGTCGACGAACGACGTCGAGCAGAATTCGTCGACACCGGCCATCGTCTCCAGTGGGCTTGCCATCACGCCCGGTGCGTCCATATCCACCAGAAAAGCGCTGACACCCCGCGATCCGACACTGCCGGTCCTGGCTAACACGATGCACCGGGTGGCGTGGTGAGCCCAGCTGGTCCACAATTTCTCGCCGTTGATCACCCAGCCGTCGCTGCCCGGGCGCGCGGTCGTTCGCATCGATCCCAGGTCGCTACCCGCATCGGGCTCAGAAAACCCCTGACACCAGAATTCCTCGCCGCGCAATAGCTGCGGGAAGATCTCCTCGACCAGTTCGGATCGGCCGAACTCGGCCACCGCCGGCCCGAGCACTTCGTGCATCGACCACGACGTGGTGTGCACCAGTGCTCGGCTGGTGAGCTCCTCGCCGAGGACGGCGCGCAGGATCGGCGAGCCGCCCAGGCCACCGATCCGGGTCGGCCATCCCCAGCGCATCCAGCCGGCGTCGAACAGCAGCCGCTGCACTCGACGTTGGTGGTTCAGCTGGGCGTCAACACTTTGGTCCTCGATCGCGGGGACCAGCGGCTCTCCTACCTCGTCGATCCAGGCCCGCACCCCGGCGCGAAATTCGCGCACCTCCACTACAGCTCTCCGTTCTCAGGACTCGATGAACCCAGAGTCGACGTAGGCCTGACGGATCGGCTGCTTCAGGTCGTCGGGGAACGCAGTTTGCGGCGGCCGGGCCGGGTGGTCGCCGATGGGGAGCCCGAGCAACGAGGCGCCGAATTTGAATCCGGCTCCCCAGTGCGTGAACATTCCCGGGCGGGCGGGGTGGGACTGATAGCGGCGGCTCGCCTCGCGCATGGCGGTCAAACCGGTGTCGGCCGCGAAGGCGTCGGCGCGCTCGAAATCGCCTTGTACCAGCAGTGCTCGCCATTGGCTGAACAGCTGCGCGCCTGGCTTCTCGTAGAGGTAGAGCGCCGAACCCAGCGCTCCTGGGTGGGGTATCCCCAACCGGATCCCGGCCTCATCTGCCGCTTCCCACAACACCATGTCCGGGGCCAGCTTGTGAATCGCGAGGCTGTGCTCCGCGTCGAGCAGCCCGTTCTTCAGCCCGCACAACGCGGGGACCTCGCGGTAGAGCTCGACGCATTCCTCGGGGGTTAGTACCAGCCCTGTCGAGTGGGAGTTGAAGAATCCCAGCGGCATGTCGGTGCGATCGGCAACGTAGCGCAGGTATTCCAGCACACCGGGCTTGCCGGAGCACTCGAAGTAGGGCGTCAGGATGTAGCAGATGTCGGCGCCCAGCTCTTGGGCGTTCAGTGTGAGCTCGACGGCCTGCTTGGCGGTGTCGGTGCTCGACATCACCTGCACCAGCGCGCCGGGTTTGACCCGTCGGGCCTCCTCGATCGCGACCCGGACTACTTCTTTGAGTTCGTCGGTGGTCAGTGACCAGAATTCGGCGATGCCGCCGGTTAGCCAAATACCGTCCTGGTCCAGCTCGACCAGGCAGCGCCGCACCAACGCGCGCAGTGCCTCGTAGTCGATTTCGTCGCCGTCGAGACCGCAGAACGGGGTGTAGAGCGAACTGCAGTTGCCCCACAGGTGTTCTGACGCCCAGTCCTTCGCTTCTTTGCCGGTGACAGCTGTGACCACAACCGACTCCTTCTGCACTGTTGGCCGGACGCGAGTTTCTCGGGCCAGGTGATGACTATCACGTACGCGTCATGGTAGAACGATATGTGCGTTAAGTGCAAGGAACAAGTGCACTGGAAACGCACCATGATCCGCGTATTTTGATAGGGCCGAAACTGGCAAACATGAGGAGCGTGATGGCGCAGAGCATGGAGGGCCGAGTCGCCGTGGTAGCCGGCGCATCCAGGGGCGTCGGCCGGGCCACCGCAATTCGCCTCGGGCAGGACGGCGCGACGGTAGTGCTGCTGGCCCGGCGCAAATTGCTGCTCGACGAGGTCGTGGAGATCATCGGGCCCAGCGCCGTCCCGATCGTCACCGATGTCACCAGCAGCCACGATGTGCACGCCGCCTTCGATCAGATCGCGGCGCAGTTCGGCCGCATCGACGTCCTGATCAACTCCGCAGGTGCCAGCCGGATTCGGCTGATCGAAGAAGCCAGCGACGAAGACATCGCCGTCACGGTCAACACCAACCTGATAGCTCCCATGTACACCACGCGCGCAGCCATTCCGCTGCTACGCGCGGCCGGCGGCGGCGACATCATGAACATCTCCTCGGAGATCACCCTCGACGACATGCCGATGATGACCCTCTACGCCGCCACCAAGCGTGGCCTCAACGGTTTCACCGGAGCAATGAGCAAGGAGCTGCGACGCGACGGCATCCGGGTAACCCTGGTCATTCTCGGCGCGGTCGGAGATACCGGAATCGACGAGAACTTCGGCCCGGGCGACCTCGAAAAGGCCTGGCCGCTGTGGGAAGCCGACGGCTACCTGACCCGAATGAGTGGCACCCACCTCCTCACCTCGGCCACCGTCGCTGAGGTGCTGCACGACGTCATCACCCGGCCACGCGAAGTGATGATGGACGTGGTCCACGTCCGGCCAGCGAGCAGCTGACCCGCCACCGGCGCCAACGGGCTCGCTCCGGGCCGAAAATAAAACCGCAAGGGAGACATAGTGATTAGACCGATGGACGGCGTCCGGGTGTTGGAGGTCGCGCAGTTCACCTTCGTTCCTGCCGCGGGTGCGGTCTTGGCCGACTGGGGCGCCGACGTCATCAAGGTCGAACATGCCGAAAAGGGTGACGCCCAGCGCGGCCTGAGTGCCCTGATGGGCATGCCGGTCGGCAGCGGATGCTTCGCACCCTTGATGGAGCACCCCAATCGGGGCAAACGCAGCATCGGCCTGGCGCTGGAGCAGCCCGGGGCGTTGCAGGTCCTGCACGAACTGATCCGCACCAGCGACGTGTTCCTGACGAACTTCTTGCCCGGGGCGCGCCGGCGGCTTTGCATCGAACTCGACGACGTCCGCAAGATCAATCCGGACATCATCTACGTTCGCGGATCCGGCTTCGGCGCCACCGGCCCCGACAACGAGAAAGGCGGCTATGACAGCACCGCCTTCTGGGCTCGGGCCGGCAGCGCGTTGGGGACCACCCCGGTGGACTACGACGGCCTCTGCAAGATGCCTGCCGGTGCCTACGGTGATTCGCTGGGCGGAATGACCATCGCCGGAGGTATCGCCGCCGCACTGTTCGCCCGGCAGCGCACCGGTGAGACGTCCCTTATCGACGTGTCCTTGCTCGGAGTGGGTGCCTGGGCCAACGCGCTCCCGGTGGGTTTCGCACTTTTAGAGGGCGGACCGCCGGCGTCCCGCTTGCCCAGCAACTCGGCGCCAACGAACCCCCTGGTCGGCAATTACCGAACTGCCGATAACCGTTGGCTCGTCCTGGCCATGCTCCAACCCGGGCGATACTGGCCCGAGTTCTGTCGGCACATCGACCGCGAGGACCTCATCACCGACGAGCGATTCGCCACCGCTGAGGCACTGATGGGCAATGCGTCGCTAGCCGCCGAGATCGTGCAGGAGGTCCTCGCCGCACGGCCCCTCACCGACTGGGTCACCCGGTTCGCCGGCATGGAAGGCCAGTGGGCCGTCGCGCAGGATCCGTGGGAAGTGGGCCAGGACGCGGCGTTGCGGGCCAATGGACTGATCGCTGAAGTGCTCGACACCGATGGCACTCCGCGGGAACTAGTCGCCAACCCGGTCCAGTTCGATGAGAAGCCGGTACAGCTAACGCGCGCACCACAATTCGCTGAGCACACCGACGACATCTTGCGCGCTCTCGGCAAGTCGGACGACGAACTGATCGACCTCAAGATCAGTGGTGCGGTGACCTGAAGAAAAGCCGCCGCGGCTGTCAGGTCGCCGTGCGGAGGATAGCCGCCGAGCAGAACGCCCACAGGTGATCGGCACTCGTCGACTGCCCACCGGACAACACCGCGGAGTGCAAGGTCGCCAGCAGCAGTTCCTGAAGCAGCGCGGCCTGGGTGGCCAGCGGGACGTCGTCCCGGAGCAATCCGGCGTCAGCGACCCCTTCGAGCAACTCGACGATGAGAGAGTGCAGGGGTTCCAGGGCGTAAGCGAGGTCATTGGGACGGGACTCGGTGAGCCGCAGGTGCAGAACGCTGAGTCCGCGCGCCAGTCGGGCCGGCATCGCGGTCTTTTCGGACAGGGCCTCCATCAGGGTCCGCAGCCGCACCACGGGATCGGTGATGCCCTCGCACCGCTCTCGCATCATCGGCATCGCCGTCGTGCGCAGAATCGTCTCGTAGACCGCCAACAGCAGGCTGTCTTTGCCGTCGAAGAACGTGTAGAACGTGCGCTGCGACATGTTGGATTTGTCGACGACGTCCTGGATGGTGAAGTCGCTTTCGTCTCGCTCCCCGAGCAGCTCGATCGCCGCCGAGACGAAGCGGTCGCTGCGGGCCTGGGCACGCGCGCGGGCGTTGCGCAGCGATCGGTCGACACTGTCCCTCTGCCAACTGGGTTCGTGCGCCTCCGCCGGCTGATGATTTTTCTTCGCCTTCAGCTCAGTTGACCGCGCCATGACTCTCCGCTCTCTCTAGGTCGACTTCGGCCAGGAAGTCACCGATGACCTCGCTGACCGTATCCGGGCGCTTCTGGTGTGCCGAGTGCGCCGCGCCCACGATCTCGACAAACCGGGCCAGCGGATTAACTTGCGCGAACCGCCGACCCTGCTGCTGACGCGTGAGTTCGTCCCGCTCACCTGCCATCAGCAGAATCGGGCACGCGATGCCAGCCAACGCCTCATCGCTCAATTCAGGCCAGGACACGCTGTCCTCGTGCATCGCCGTGACCAGGTCGCGCCAGTGCTCGGGACCATGGGTGGCCTCGTGCAGGCGTCGCAGCGCGAAGGGCCACGTACGGTGCAGATGCTCGAGCCGCGGAGCGCGATAGTCGCTGGGGCGTCCCGTCCCGGGAGAAATGAGGATCAAAGATTGGGCCATTCCCGGGTTCTCCAATTCCAGCGTCAGTGCAATCTCCGCGCCGTAGGAGAAACCAACGATGTGCGGGCGACCCATGTCCAGATACTCGATGAGATAGCGCAGGTCGGAGCGGATTGCGGTCCCTGTGGTGGCCGTCGGCCGGAATTCCGATCGACCGTGGCCGCGTAGATCGGGCAGGATGCAGCGATAGCCCGGCCCCAGGGTGGAGGCCAGGCCAGCCCACTCGAACTCGCCCGTGGCGGTCGCGCCATGGACGAACAAGATCGGCTGAGGTCCGTCGCCGACCAATGCATAGGCCAACGTCAACCCATCGTGTTGATAGGTGAAGGCACGAGACGTGCCCAGCTGCTCAGTCATGGACGCCCCTCAACAACATGGTCCTCGTTCAGCGGCAGGCCCCACGTTCGTTCGGAGACAGACGACGCCGATTGAGCCTTCATTTGTCTCCCTCAAGCGCTCGGCTCACGTCTACCAAATTCTTGCATTGCGCCCATCACGTTCTACTAGTGCGAAACGCTAAGGTGCTGTCATACGAGGTTAACATGCTAAAGCAGAGCCAGCCCGCCTATCGTGCCGGCACCCACTTCACACCCCTCAACTCCAGGCAATGGATTTGAGCTCGGTGAACTCCTCGATCCCGTGGTGGCTCCATTCCCTGCCGATGCCGCTCTGCTTGAATCCGCCGAAGACACCGGTGATGCCGACCCCGCTGGGCACGTCGGCCGACCAGCCGGGACCGGAGCTGCCCAGATTCTCGGCATTGACGGTAGGCGAACCCACCGTCTGCACCGAGACGTTTCCGGCCCGGATCTGACGGGCGACGTTGAAGCCGCGCGGGGTATTGCCCGTGATGACGCCCCCACCGAGTCCATAGATCGAATCGTTGGCGATGCGAATCGCTTCGTCCTCGGTCTTGTAGGTGATCACGGTGAGGACCGGACCGAAGATTTCCTCCTGAGCGATCCGCATGTCATTTCGCGCGTTGATGAACAGCGTCGGCTCGTAGAAGAACCCCTTGGCTAGGTGCTCGGGGCGCTTGCCGCCGAAGACCAGCTCGGCTCCCTCATCGAGACCGGACTGCACGTATCCCTCTACTCGGGCTCGTTGCCGCTCTCGGATCAGCGGGCCGATGAGCGTGTCGGGCTCCCGGGGGTCGCCGACCTTGAGAGACGACGCCGACTTCTTGGCTCCCTCTACGTACGCGTCGAGCAGGTGCTCGGGCAGCAGCAGCCTGGTCTGGATGGC
>DATAZK010000204.1:0-2519 GCA_036272075.1 Frankiaceae bacterium | reverse complement strand
GTCGATTCCGCTGCGCGACGTGGACCTGGACGCGTTGGCGGCCGACTTGGACGGATACAGCGCCGCGGACTGCGTGGCGCTGTTGCGCGAGGCCGCGCTTACCGCCATGCGGCGCTCAGTCGACGCCGCGGAGATCACCGCTGCCGACGTCGCCGCCGCGCGCGAAAACGTCCATCCTTCATTGGATCCCGGTCAGCTCGCCTCACTGCGTGCCTTCGCCACCGAGCGCTGAGTTAGACAGCCGTATCGTGCCGTAACGAAAGCAAATTCGGCACGATAGTGGATCTTTCGAGTAGCTGCGCGATGAGATCAGATTGATGCTCGGCTACTTGCCACCCACTGTCCTCGGCGTGCCTGGCACGCATTTCGGCCTCTACCCTCTCTACCCGCTGCCGCCACGGCGCCGGGGGATCCCACATGTCCGCGGCGCTGCGCCAAGCGTCGACACGCAGACCCGCGCGACGCACCAAGTTCCTCAACAAATCAGCAGTCGGGAAGAAACTGTCGTCGGGCTCGCCTGCGGGCGACAAGTCCTGCGCCACTAAAACCAGCAACCCGATACGACCGGGCGGCCCCACGACGCGGCGAAGTTCGCTCAGCAACTCCAACTGTGCTTCGGTCGTACACAGCACGCCCAAAGCCCACGCGGCATCGAATGCCTCATCGGCTACGGGCAACGCCGATGCGTCAGCCTGCAGGGCCCGGAAACCAAATAGCACTCGCGCGGCGCGGCACCCGCCGGCCTGCGGCTCCACCAGCACCGGCCGAACACCACGCTGCGCCGCGTAAGCTGCCGGCCCGCCGACGCCGGCACCGCAATCCAACAACAGTTCACCTGCGCTGAGATCCAGCTGGTCGATAAGCCAGTCCAGGACCGCTGGACTTCCGCTACCACGGCACCCGGCTGGGATATAAAACTCGTGACCCAGATCCGTGGCGACTTCTGCCGTCCATTCGGCCAGCGTGTCAAACTCGGCGTCCGCTGATTCGGTCACGCGCCACGCGCCGCCCGGATCCGAGCGGCAACCTCGGCCTTGATCTCCGCCCCGCGCCGCGTGCCGGACGCCGACGCCCGGCCGGATAAATTGATGCCGTCAATACCGTTGATAGCCAATAGCTTTCGCGCTTCCCCGACTGCTGTATCGATGCCGGCCTCGATCGCATCGGGCGCGTTGACCACCTCGTCAACCAGCGCGGAGTCCAGCTCCAGCCCGGGCAGACCCTGCAGCACGGCGGCCGAGACCACGTCGGTGAACACCGCGACCGAGGCCAGCACCGGGATGCGCAGCCCGGCCGCGCGCGCATCATGCATGAATGCCGACAACATCGATGCGGACGACACGTGATTGAGCACCGCCACACTCGCGCCGGCCCGCTGCTTCTCGACCAGCCGAGCCGCCCGAAGATGAGTCGGGGGCGCGGTCGGGGTCTCGGGCACGGCGGCGACCATGTCCAGCGACGCGGCTAGCGCAACCAGCCGTGGACCGTCCAGGTCGAAGGTTTGGGTGACGTCAGCCCGAACGTCGTAGCCGCGACCGTCGCCGGTCACGCAGAACACCGTCTTCGCGCCGGTGAAGTGTAGGCCAAGCAATTCCTGCTCCAACACAATGCGATTGCGGTCCCGGCAGGACAACGTAATCCAAGGCGTCACTCCCTGATCGAGAATTAACCGGCTCATCAGTGTCGGCGGAAAGTCCGGCCGATTCTGGTGATCGCCCACGAGCACTGCGTCACAACTCGGCGCCAAGATGTTGGCAATCGCCGCCACATCCGCGGGGTCGAACGGCGCGCAGCTGAAATCGGTGAGGATAAGCGGCGCAGGCACCGGCGGCAGCCGCTTGATACCACCCGGCCATGGCACTACATCATCAAAAGAGCATGGTCCCGAACGCATTTCACATTGGCCATCGGGCTTGACGCCACCGCATGGTCCGAACTGCATGCGCTTGGGACAATCGTGGCCGACCAACTCTTCACCGCCCGTCACCGGCGTCTCCCCACGATCCGATAGCCGGTCAGTTACCCGGAATCGAGGGCCCGAAAACACGGATCCCTTGGCGTCAACGCACATGGCGACCACGCCACCCTCGAGGTCGTTCGGCGGCTGAGCGTCTTCTGACTCCACCAAGTCGATGGATTGCAGCTGACTGCACTCTTGCGTTTCACTGCAATCATGGTCTACCCTTGCCCGGGTGACAGTCACGCAGAGGACAGCGCAGTCGCTGACCGAATTCATGGACGACCCGATCAACTTCTTCGTCCAGTCCTATACGCAGATGCACAGCATCGACCGCAACGAGCTGGAATCCCTGCAACGGCAGGCCATGGCCATCCGATTTCAGCAGCATTATCAGAGCATCGAGATGCTGCGGAAGCTAGCTGACCGGCTCGGAATCACCGCCGTCAACGAGTTCAACGACGTTGTCCCGCTGTTCTTTTCGCACACCGCATTCAAGTCGTATCCGGCCGCGCTGATCGACAAGAAGCGCTTCGACCTGATGACCAAGTGGCTGGACAAG
>DATAZK010000203.1:0-5120 GCA_036272075.1 Frankiaceae bacterium | reverse complement strand
CCGGCACGGTCGGAGAGCCCGAGCTCCTCGAGCATCGCCAGCGCGAGGTTGTGCCGCTCCTTCGCTGGGACTCCCGTGGCCACGAGCGCGGTCTCGACGTTCTCCTGCGCCGTCAGCGTCGGGATCAGGTTGAACGTCTGGAAGACGAAGCCGAACTCGGCGGCGCGCAGCCCGGCGAGCTCGTGCTCCGCCAGCCTCGCCAGGTCGCGCCCCTCGAACATGACGCTGCCCGAGCTCGGCCGGTCGAGGCCGCCCAGCAGCAGCAGCAGCGTCGACTTGCCCTGGCCCGTCGGACCCTGCACGGCGAGGAACTCGCCCGTGTCGATCGTCAGGTTGACGCCGTCGAGCGCCTGGACGGTCGCGCTGCCCTTGCGGAAGGATTTGCGGACGTCGGTCAGTTCGTACATCTCTCTCCTCTCGTGGTCAAAGCCCTAGCCGACACTTCGCAAGGCGTCCGCCGGACGCAGGCGTGCAGCACGCCAGGCGCCGAAGCCCCCCGCGACCAAGCCGCCGGCGACCGCCAGCAAGAGCGCGAACAAGATCGTGTGCGCCTGCAGCGGCGCCGTCAGGTGGACGAGCACGCTCTGCGCGCCTCCTCCCCCCGGCCGACTGCCCGCCGTAGCGCCGCCTGCCCCCCCGCCGGCGAACGGACCGAAGCCGCCACCACCGGTCGCGAACGTCGAGCCGACGGTCGCACTCAGGGCCGGGGAGGCCGCGCTGATCGCCGCCGCTGCCGCAACCCCGAGCGCGACGCCGGCGAGGCCGCCGAGGAGGCCGAGGGCCATGCCTTCCCCGACGACCTGCGCGACGACGCGGCGCGTGCGCCAGCCGATCGCCTTCAGCGTCCCGAACTCGCGCACCCGGCGCGAGACAGCGGCCATCATCAGCAGCCCGGCGACGAGGAAGGCGACCGCCAGGGCTGCGATCGACAGCCAGCGTCCGAGGCTCGAGGTGAGACTCGAGGCGCTCGACAGCGCGCCGCTCACCTGCTTCGCCAGACTGGCCGAGGTCGAGACGGTCGCGGACGGCAGCGCCGCCTTGACCTCGGAGGCGACCGTTGACACCCGCGACGCGGTCCCGACCGAGACGAAGACGGTCGTCACCTTGCCGCCCATCCCCGCCAGCTTCTGGGCGGTCCGGAGCGGCACGAAAACGTCGGCGCTACCACTCGAGACGCTCGCAAGCCCGATCACCTTCAGCGACTTGCCGGCGATCTCGATCTTCGATCCGACGTGCAGCGAGTGCTGGCGCGCATAGGTCGTCGAGACGATCGCGACGCGCGCCGACGAGTCGCTCGCGCTGAAGAAACTGCCGGAAGTGACCTGTGAGGCGGTCAAAGGCCCGACCGCGTTCGCGCCGGTCTCGATGCCGTCGACGGTGAACGTCTTGATCGAGAACGACGGCGAGCCGCCCGAGCCTGAGCTGCCACCGCCGGGGAAGCCACCGCCGGCGCCAGCCGACGGGAGCGTCCCCGAGAACGACGTGTCGGTCAGGACAAGGCCGCCGCTCGCAGCGGACACGCCGCTCAACCCCCTGACCTTCGCTACGTCAGAGGAAGGCAGCGTCCCCGAGCCGACTTGTGGGCGGAGCACGTCGCGCGAGATGCGACGCGTGCCGCCCTGCGACGGGCCACTCCCGAAGCCGCCGAAACGCTGCGGCCCAGTAGACCCGCGACCGAGCGAACGCGTGACCGTCATGTCCGTGCCAACGCCATACAGCGAATGCAGCACCTGGCCCTGCGCGCTCTTCACTCCGGCGGCGGCGGACGAGACCGTCACCACCAGCGCGATCCCGACCGCGAGGCCGAGTGCAATGACGAGCGACTGCTTGAAGCGACGCCGTAGCTCGCGGCGAATATAGGTCAGGTACACGTCTCAGCTCCTTTCGGGAATTGGCCGCCCGGCAACGTCGCTTGACGGACCGGGCGTGCCAGTAACTTCAGCCGGTAGGGCTAAGACGCGTGTGAACGCACCCTGAAGCCTCGGTGAGAATTCGGCGATCCCCGCGCGACAGAAGTGAGGCACGGGCCGCCCGGCCCGCACCCGGTCAGCGCGTGATCATTCCGAAACGAGTTCTCAGGCGGCAGCGCCCGCTCAGCCGGCGGAGCGGGCGCTTTTCGGGCTGTGTCCTCCCGCCTGTGACTTGACGAGGAACGACTAGACGAACCGCTGGATAAAGGCCAGCGCCGTGTCGGCCACCTCACGCCAGCCGCTGTCGATGACCAGAGCGTGGCCTCGGTTGGGCATTTCGACGATTTCGGTAACCGCCTGATTGCGCTTCTGCTGCTTGTAGGAGGCGTTCGCGATCGCCCAGGGAACCGTGTTGTCCTTCTCACCGGAGATGATGAGGAGGGGTCCGCGGTCGGGGTTCTTGGTGTCGACTTTCGCCTCTGTCCAGGGGTTGAGGTTTGCCGTCGCGGCCTGGAAGAGCGGCGCCCCGGACGCCGGGACGGCGAACTTTTCGTAGAGCTGGTGCGCCTCTTCTTCGCTGACGGCGTTCGCGAAGCCGTAGCGGAACTGCTCGTAGGTGAGCGGCACGGCCCGCCCGTGGTTTGCCGGGTTGCCAAGCACCGGCCGAGCCGACCTCAGCGCTGAGATCGGCAGCGGCAGGACGCCGCGGAACGGCCCAGGATCGATCGCAACCGTTGCCGCCGCGATGCCGCGGCCGGCGACCATCTGGACGAGCAGCCCGCCGAACGAGTGGCCGATCAGGGCCGGCTTCTGCTCGAGCCGGGCGATGATCTCGGCGTAGTGGTCGGCGACCTGGCCGACGGTCTTGTGTGCGAAGACCTCGGGGTGCGCGTTCGCCTCTTCGACGGTGTCGGGGTCGTCGGGCCAGCCCGGGCTGACTGTCGTGTAGCCGGCCTCTTCGAAGAGCGTTGCCCAGCGGTCCCAGCTGCTCGGCAGCAGCCAGAGTCCGTGGATGAACACGAGCGGCGCAAGGCCGGACGCGTTGGCGCGCTCGACCTGCTCGTCGACAGTCGGGGGAGCTGCCGATACGGACATTGTTTCCTCCATTTTCTTGACCGTCGCCTCGTGCGGCGGTCGGTTTCAGGGTCTGCCGTAGTTGGCCGGTCTCGACGGCGGCTAGCCCGCCTTCCCTCTGAACCTCCTCCTGGTTGAAGCGGGCTTGCAGTTGAGCTCGGCGCCTAGACCCGAAGGTAGGGCTTGGAGGCACGTCTGGCGCCTGTCACACGACGGTGGTTAATGGCGGGCTTGCGGGAGCGGTTAGGTCGTTTACTCAGATGACAGCGCTCGAGCCGAGCACGACCTGACCAGGGCGGGCCCGCGTGCCGGCGGCGGCTATACGTCCACTGTGGCCGAGCGTTCCAGCACCGCGGATAGCTCCCAGCGCGAGTTGATTCCTAGCTTCGGATAGATCCGGTAGAGGTGCGAGCCAACAGTGCGGTGGGAGAGGTAAAGCTTCTGAGCGATCTCCCGGTTGGACAGTCCCTCGGCCGCCATCCGGGCGACTTGCAGCTCCTGCGGGGTGAGTTCCTCAAGCGCCCCGGGCTCGCGCTCGCGACTGCTCTCACCCGTTGCTCTCAACTCCTCGCGTGCCCGCTCGCTCCAGGGATCAGCTCCGAGAGCGTCGAATGTGTCGCGCGCTGCGCGCAGCGGACCCCGTGACTCCCCGATCCGGCGCTGACGACGAAGCCAAGCTCCGAATGCGACCTGGAGCCGCGCCCGCTCGAACGGGCCCCCGAATATCTCGCCGTCCAATGCACCTTCGAAGAACGCCTCGGCTTCGGCGTCGTCGGCCAGTATCGCTCGCGCGTGCCGCATCGCCTGTTGGAATGCCGGCGAGGGCGTCTGGGCAGCCCGCTGCTCGAACTCGGCGACGATCGCCCGTGCGTTTTCTGTCTCTCCGACGCGGACGGCGGACTCGGCGAGGCTGCCGAGCGCCCACGAAAACGTCATCCGGTGGTGAGCGGGGTCAGAGCGGTCGAGCATGCGCAACAGGTGCCTGTGTGCATCGGCGTAACGGCCGGCCCCGAGCGCGGTTACACCTCGCGCCAGCTGCACCGCCGCGATCACGGCACGTCCCCCGGCGGGGACGACCACTCGCTCGGCACGCGTGGCAAGCGCTTCTGCCGTGGTCTCGTCGCCGCGGACGCCGGCCAGGAACGCCTGGGCTGCGTGAGCACCCGCCTCCCAGATCGGCTGCGCGGTCTCATGCGCCAACCGTGCGGCCTCTTCCGCATCGGGAGCCGCGACGGTCCAGCGCCCCAGATTGATCTCTGACCAGGCGCGCATTACCAGCGACTGGGCCAACTGCACCAGCCGACCCTGGTCTCGCATCGTGTCGATCGACGAGGTGAGAAAGCCCGAGGCGAGCGCGTGGACGCCGAGTGTGAAGGCGGCGTTGCCGAGCAGCTGCATCGACGTCGGATCGACGCCGCGGTCGGCAGGCCAGCGCGATAGCCGCTCGACGAGTGCGGCCTCGTCCGCGGCGGGGGCGGCGTACGCAAGGATCGAGAGCAGCCGCGGGTCGCCGGCGTGGACGGAAACGCGCTCCGCGGCGGCAACTATTTCGTCGTGTGTCTGCTCGCTTCGATCGGCCCAGAAGCTGTTCGACGCTGCGGCCCAGAGCAGCTTTAGTGCGAGATCGACGTCGCCGTGGGCCTGTACCCGGTCGGCGGTCTCAACCAATGGAAGGACAGCCCTCGGGTCGCCCGTGATCCCGGGGTCCATGGTTTCGACGATCCACGCCAGGCGTCCCAGGTCGAGGGGCGAGAGCTGAAGCAGCTCGGCTTCGCGAACCAGGCGCCGCACCGTGTCGCGCCGCCCGAGCTCCAGCGCGATCCCGGCCGCACGCAGGAGCCGTGGCCCTTCCTCCCCGGGCCGACTCAACCGCGCAGCTTTTTCCAGCCCTGCGGCCGCCGCGCCCAGTGCGCCTCGCCGTTGAGCCCGGGATGCCGTGGCCTCGAGTTCGGAGGCCACGGCCTCGTCAGCGCCTACGGTCGCCGCGGCCCTATGCCATACCCGGCGATCCGGTTGATCGTCGAGGACCGCGGCGAGTGCCGCGTGAATCGCGTGACGTTGCGCCGGCGCGGCCGCCTGGACGATCGCAGAGCGCATCAGCGGATGACGGAACCGCACCGTCCGTTCGTCGACTTC
>DATAZK010000202.1:0-57772 GCA_036272075.1 Frankiaceae bacterium | reverse complement strand
GACGGCTGGTTCGTCACCGCCGTTCGCAGCACCCGGATCTACTGCCGGCCCTCCTGCCCGGCGCGGCTGCCTCGTTTCGAGGGAGTGCGCTTCTACGCCAGTCCCGCCGCTGCTCAGCAGGGCGGATACCGGGCGTGCAAGCGGTGCCGACCCGACGCCAGCCCCGGGTCGCCGGAGTGGGACATCCGGGCAGATCTGGTGGCCCGCGCGATGCGGCTCATCGGTGACGGGGTCGTCGACCGCGAAGGCGTCAGCGGGCTCGCCTCGCGGTTGGGCTACACCTCTCGCCACCTGACCCGCGTCATGTCCGACGAGCTGGGCGCCGGGCCGTTGGCCGTCGCTCGGGCACAGCGCGCGCAGACGGCGCGCCTGCTGCTGGAGACGACTGACGTCCCCGTCACCGAGGTGGCTTTCGCGTCCGGGTTCGCGAGCCTGCGCCAGTTCAACGACACGGTGCGGGAGATCTTCGCGACGACCCCCACGGCGATCCGTCAGCGCCGCCGCACCCGCGAGTTCGCTGAACCGGGCACGGTCAATCTGCGCCTCACCTACCGCCGGCCGTGCGACGTCACCGCGACCCTGAACTTCTTGCGCCTGCGGGCGGTCCCCGGAGTCGAGGCCTTCGACGGTGCATCAGGCAGCTTCGTGCGGGCACTTGACCTTCCGCACGGGACCGCGATCGTGGGGCTGGCGGAAGGACCTCCGGGTGCCGGTTACGTCCGGGCCAGCCTCACCTTGAGTGATCTGCGCGACCTCACCGTCGCCGTCGCCCGCTGCCGCAGGCTGCTCGACCTGGACGCCGATCCGGTGGCGGTCGACGCAGTGCTGGGTTCAGGCCCGCTGGCCGCCCGGGTGGCCGCCCGCCCCGGGCTGCGGGTGCCCGGAACGGTCGACGGAGCAGAGCTGGCCATCCGAGCCGTGCTCGGCCAGCAGATCTCCGTCGCCGGAGCCCGCACGCTCGCCGGCCGTCTGTCCAAGCGGTTCGGACGCGAGCTGCCGGCACCCGGCGGGCCCGGCGACGCCGTCACGCATACGTTCGCGCGGCCCGAGGAGCTCGCCAAGGCCGACCCGAGCGAGCTTCCGATGCCCGCGAGCCGGGCCCGGGCACTCATCGAGCTGTGCGGCGCGCTGGCCGTCGGGGATCTGGTGCTCGACGGCTCCGGCGAGCGCGGTGACGTCGAGCATCGGCTGCTGGCGATGCGCGGCATCGGCCCGTGGACCGCCGGCTACATCCGGATGCGGGCACTGCGCGATCCCGACGTCTGGCTCGCCGCCGACCTCGAAATCGTCAAGGCCATGGCTCGGCTGGCCGCCGAGGGCGGTCCGGTCGACGCCGCCCAGTGGTCGCCCTGGCGCTCTTACGCCGTGCTACATCTCTGGTCAGGAGGATCAGCATGACTGTCTACACATTTGTTGACGGTCCGTTCGGTGAGCTGCTCGTCGCCACCGAGGACGGCGCGGCGCTCAGCCGGGTCTGGCTCCCGCCGGCGCACCCCGAGGCCGGCTGGATTCGGGGCGATGACCTGCCGGTGCTCGCCGCCGCACGCCGCCAGTTCGCCGAGTACTTCGCGGGCGAGCGCACCGACTTCGACCTGCCGCTGGCGGCCCGCGGCACGGCGTTCCAGCACCAGGTCTGGGACGCGCTGCGCCGCATCGACTACGGCAGCACCCGCAGCTACGGGCAGATTGCCGACGCGATCGGTGCGCCCGGAGCGGCACGAGCAGTGGGCGCGGCCAATCACGACAACCCGCTCGCGATCATCGTCCCGTGCCACCGGGTGGTGGGTGCCAACGGCTCCCTCGTGGGCTACGCAGGTGGCCTCGACCAGAAGCGCGCCCTGCTCGAACTGGAGACCACCGAAGCCCGGCTCCCGCTCTGATCCCCGCGTCGAAGGTGCTCAGTGCGGCGGGACGCTCAGCCCTGCTGCGGTGAGGTCCAGGACGCCGCTGGCTCCGTGAGCACCGAGGGCCCGCGACAGGCCGGGCACCGGCCGGTGGCCGCTGCGCAGCCAGCGCCGGGTGGCCTCCTCGGCGCGCAGGATCAGTTCGACCGTGTGGGAGAAGTCGACCGGAACGACCGAGAGCGGGCACAGGGGCGGCACCGCGTAAACCGCCACGCGCGGATCGGCGCGGGCGATGGAGGTGATCAGGCGCTGCTCGATCAGCACCGTCGATGCGTGCACGGCCACGCCGAACGCGCCCGGCGGAGGATCGTCGAGATCGCAGGCGAACCCGCTCGGCAGTACGTAGACCTCATCGGCGCCGCCTTCAACAGCCCGATCCAGCGCCGTGGATTCCGCCAGGCTCGCGTCGACAAGCGTCGACGGGCCGACGTGCTCCGGCGGGAAGAGTCCCGCCAGTGCGGTGGCCGCGAGCAGGGCGGGCACGGCGGCACCCACCGACAGGGGAACGAGGCGGCCGGTCGTGATCTCCGCCGCTTCGACCTCGAGCGGAAGCGAGGCCAGGTCGAGCTGCGTCAGGGGAACGAGCCCGGCGATCATGCGCTCGCGCGCCCGGCGCGGCACCAGGGCATCGGCCAGGCCCGCGGCTCCAGCGAGTACCGACAAGGGCCGGAACGGGTACGCCTCGTTGCGACCCCCGATCGCCCGCAACAGCCCGAGCGGCAGCATCGGGAGCGAGCGGACCGCCGCCTCCAGCAACTGCCGGGTATCGGCCGGGTACACCTCGCGCCGCGAGAGGTGCTGCCAGGCGGCGGCCAGCCGGTCGACGCCAGCGGCCGTCGGCTGCGCTGCCAGGGCCGCGGCGTTGAGGGCACCCATGGAGGACCCGTAGACCCGGTCAGGGCGGATCCCGGCACGTAGCAGGGCGCCTGCCATGCCGACCTGGACGGCACCGAGGCTGCCGCCACCGGCCAGCACGAATGCAGTGGTCACGCTTCGAGAGTGGCACGGCTTCGGCGCACTCGCGCGGCCGACGCTCCGTAAGTGACTCGTAGCTGGCCCAACACCACGAATCGCCCGTTGGGTGTCTAGGTTGTGACTGTGCCGCCGACAACACGCCGCGTACCAGCCAAGCGAGCCCTTCCGGCCGCCACCCGCGCTCCCCGCGCGCCCCGATCCGGGAGCCGCACCCCGTCGCCGTCCTACCAGGTCGAGCGGTTCACCTTGCCGAACGGCCTGCGGGTGGTGATCGCCCCCGATCGCAGCGCGCCGGTCGTGGCCGTGGCCGTCCACTACGACGTGGGCTTCCGGAGCGAGCCGACGAACCGCACCGGGTTCGCCCACCTCTTCGAGCACCTGATGTTCCAGGGTTCGGAGAACGTCGGGAAGGCCGAGCATCCCAAGTACGTCCAGGCCGCCGGAGGGACGTTCAACGGCTCGACCCACCCCGACTACACCAACTACTTCCAGCTGCTGCCCTCCGGTGCGCTGGACCTGGCGCTGTTCCTCGAAGCCGACCGGATGCGCGCTCCCAAGCTCACCCAGGAGAACCTCGAGAACCAGATCGCCGTAGTGCAGGAGGAGATCCGGGTCAACGTGATGAATCGCCCGTACGGCGGTTTCCCGTGGATCCGGCTTCCAGCGGTCGCCTACACCACATTCCCCAACGCCCACAACGGTTATGGCGCCTTCGAGGAGCTGCAGGCCGCGACCTTGAAGGACGCGTCCAGCTTCTTCGATGCGTACTACGCGCCGGGCAACGCCGTGCTGACGGTGGCCGGTGACGTCACGGTCGCCGGTGCCACGGCGCTCATCGAAAAGCACTTCGGCGACGTCCCGGCCCGCACCGTGCCCAAGCGCCCGGCCTTCGGCGAGCCGCCGCCGCCGACCGAGCGTCGGCTGGACGAGCCCGACCCGCTGGCTCCTCAGCCCGCGCTCGCGGCCGGCTATCGGGTGCCCGACCCCGTCGCAGATTTCGCTGCCTATCTGCCTTACGTGTTGCTGACCGAGGTGCTCACGTCCGGCGACGCCAGCCGGCTCGAGCAGCGGCTGGTGCAGAAGGACCGGCTCGTGACAAGCGTCGAGACTTATCTCGGAACCTTCGGTGATCCCTTCGATCAGCGTGACCCGCTGCTGCTGACGCTCGAGACGTACTACCCGCCGAGCAGTTCCGCCGACGACGTGCTCGCCGTAGTGGACGAGGAGCTCGACCGACTGGCGAGCGACGGACCTGACGCCGGGGAACTGGACCGGGTGCGTGCCCGCCTTTCGGCGCGCCTGTTCCGCGAGGTGGACGACGTGCTCGGGCGCACCCTGACGATTGCGGTCTTCGAGCTCCTGCACGGCGATCCCGCCCTGTTGAACGCGCTGCCCGATCGGCTGGCCGAAGTGACAGCCGCGCAGTTGTCATCCGCTGCCGCGAGCATCCGGGTGCAACCCCGCAGCCTGCTCGTGCTGCATCCCGGTCCGGCCGGATCCAATGGGGGCAAGGCATGAGCGTGATCCCGGCCGTCGCCGCTCCGGGGGCCCTGAAGGTTCCCCCGGTGCAGGAACGCCTGCTTTCCAACGGACTTCGGGTGCTTGCGGTGCGCCGCGCCTCGGTCCCGGTGGTCGAGCTGCGGCTGCGCATCCCGGTCGGACCTCCGGACGCGAAGGGCTCCGGCGCGAAATCCGGACGGGAACGCGCCGCGGCCACGTTGCTCGCCGAGACGATGCTGGCCGGCACCGAGACCCGTGATCGCAGCCAGCTCGCGACCGAGCTGCAGACACTGGGTGCCGGGCTTTCGGCGAGCATCGACAACGACCGGCTCGCGCTCATCGGCTCGGTGCTGGCGCCGAATCTCAAGCAATTGCTGGCGTTGCTCAGCGAAGTCATCGCGACGGCGTCCTATCCCAAGCGCGAGGTGTCGGGGGAGCGCGAGCGGCTCGTCGCCGAACTCGCGATCGCCCGCAGCCAACCGGCGGTGCAGGCCCGCGAGGCGTTCCTGGCACGGCTGTACGGCAAGCATCCGTACGCCGTGGAGATCCCGTCGCCGAAGGCGCTTGAAGCGGTCACCGCGAAGGAGTTGCGGACCCTTCACGAGCACACCGTCTCGCCCAAGGGAGCGGTCCTGACGCTCGTCGGCGATCTGCGTCCGGCGGCTGCTCTCGACGCCGTGGAAGCGGCGCTCGGCGGGTGGTCAGGGCGCGCCGCCAAGGCACTGCCGAAGCTGCCCAAGCACGTGCCGGGCGGGGTGACCATCTCCGACCGGCCGGGCGCCGTGCAGACGAACATCCGCCTCGGCGGGCCGTCGCTGACCCGTACCGCACCGAACTACGCCGCGCTGCAAGTGGCCAACGTGGTCTTCGGCGGCTACTTCTCCTCCCGCCTGGTCAACAACATCCGCGAGGACAAGGGCTACACGTACTCCCCGCGCAGCTCCATCGAGCACGCGGCCGTCGGGTCACGCTTCGTCGTGGCGGCTGACGTCGCCACGGAGGTCACCGGCCCCGCGCTGCTGGAGATCCTCTACGAGCTCGGCAAGGTGGCGTTGCTTCCGCTCGGTGAGGATGAACTGGCGGCAGCCAAGCGCTACGCGGCCGGCACGCTCGCCCTGTCGACCGCGACCTCTTCGGGGCTGGCGTCGACCCTCTCGATGCTCGCCGGAAGCAACCTCGGCCCCGAGTATCTGCGCGAGCATTCGGCGGCACTGGGAGCGGTCGATGCGGAGGCGGTCGCTGCGGTGGCCCAGCAGTTCGCCCCGACCGAGCTAGCCGCCGTGCTGCTCGGCGACGCGTCGGTCATCACCGAATCGGTGGAGGCAATCCGGCCGCTCTCGTCCGGTCGCTGAGCGGTGCAGCAGCCGGCGCTTTCCCGCAGCACGGTTGATCGCTGCAGCGATTCACGAGGCGACGCGAGTTGGCTGCGAGACGCGTGGCGCAACGGCGGGAAAGTGCTGACGCTCGATGCCGACCTTCGAGTCACCGTGGACGGCGAGGCCCAGCAGCCGAGCCTGGTCTGGACAAGTGCGACCGAGGACGAGCCACCCGCCGACGCGATCCTGCTCGGCGCCGACGAGGCCGGCTCCTACTGGGCGCTGGACCGCCCGGCGCACGAGGCGGAAGCGGGACACGCGCCGCTTCGGCTGGTGGGTTTGCGGGATGTCGGTCAGCAGCTTTCCGCCCACGACGCGGGACTGCTCACTCATGCGGTCGGCGTGCTCACCTGGCATCGCAGCCACACCCACTGCCCGCGCTGCGGTTCGCCGACCGAGCCGTCGATGGCGGGCGCGGTGCGGGTCTGTACCAACGACGGTTCCGAGCACTTCCCACGCGTCGATCCAGCGATGATCGTGCTGGTGCAATCGCCGGACGGGAGCCAGGCCGTGCTCGGGCGGGGAGCGCAGTGGCCGCACCCGTTCTTCTCGTGCCTGGCGGGCTTCGTCGAGCCCGGGGAATCGGCGGAGCAGGCCGTGGTGCGCGAGGTCGCCGAAGAGGTTGGCGTCGCGGTGCGTGACGTGCGCTACCAGGCGTCGCAGCCGTGGCCGTTCCCGTCCTCACTCATGCTCGGATTCAGCGCAGTAGCCGACATCGGCGCGCTGCATCCGCAGCCTTCGGAATTGGCGGCCGCGGCGTGGTTCACCCGCGACGACGTGACGAAAGGGCTGGCGACGCGGGAGTTGGGGCTGCCACCCGCAGTCTCGATCGCCCGGGGGCTGATCGACGACTGGCTGGAAGCTGAGAGTTAGACCAGATCGGCAGGCAGGTTGACGCTCTCGTCGCGGGCCGAATGCACGATGCTGATGGCGAGGTCGTGCACCCGCTGGCCGCGGCTGCGCGCGGACTTGCGCAGCCGGTCGAACGCCTCGCGCGGCGCGACCGAGAAGCGCTGCGAGAGCACGCCGATCGCCTGCTCGATGACCACGCGGGCGCTCAGCGCATGCTCGAGCTGGCTGATCTGCACCCGCAGGCGGTCGCTCTCGGAGAGCTCGTCAGCCGGACGGGAGGGGCGCTGAGGCGGGACCGGGTCGGCGCTCTCGGCGGCGATCACGTCGGCAAGGCTCATGGCGGTCGTCAGGTCATCCGCGGCGGAGGAAATCCCGCTGGCGTCCTCGACCTCCCAGCCGGTGGCGGTGCGACGTAGCCGGACCTCCGGGTCACGCGCTGCCTCGGCACTCACCATCCGACCGAGCGCGGCGAGGACGCTCACGTCGGCGGCTGCGACGGGAGTGACACCTGCGTCGAATCCGCCCAGAGTGCCGGTGATGACGCCGCCGCGGCGCAGCGGGACCCCGACGTAGGAGGTGATGGCCAGCGCCTCGCGAAGCGGGACGTCGGCGTAGGACGGGTCGATCGCGGCGTCAGCCGTCGCGGCGGGAGCGCCGGCGAGCAGGCGTGAGCAGAACGTTTCGTCCAAGGGCAGGGTGGCGCCGGCTTGGACGCCGTCCAGCTTGCCGTGAAGGGCTCGCCAGGTGAACGTCTGCGCGTCGATGGCTGACACGAAGACCAGTTGCATGCCGGTAGCCCCCGACGCGGCACGCAGGGCGGTCTCGATGAGCTGCGACGACGCCGCTGGGGTGGCGGTCGGCGCGATGGTCACTGCACTCCGTCGGTCTTGTTATTCAGGCTTGTTGTTCAGGAAGTGTCCAGACACTCTCACGCGTTCAGAGCGCCTGTCAGGTGAACCTATGAAGATCACTCGCGGTCACCCCGAGATACCCGAAGGGCTATGAGAGTTCGGTCACGAAACTGATCGATCAGTCAGTTACGCGGCGGTTTCGAGCTTTGCCAGAACCTCTCGCAGCGACGGATTGGTGAGCGAGCTTCCGTCAGCGAAAACGAGGGTCGGCACGGTCGCGTTGCCCGCGTTTGCCGCCTTGACGATCGCCTCCGCTGCGGGCTCCAGCTCGATATCCACCTCGGCGAACGTCAGCCCTTCACCCTTGAGCTGGCGCTTCAGCCGCGTGCAATAGCCACACCAGGGGGTGGAGTAGACGGTGAACGGGACCTGCTCAGTGCTCCCGGCAGGAGTCGGGTTCGGCACGGGCTATCTCCTTCGAAGGTGAATATTTCTTCTGCATCAACAACCGCCCGCGCCGCCTGCTTCCTGTCGGTCCCAGCGGCTAGCGTCGCGGGGTGTGAGCGCACTTGCCGAGGATCCGAGCAGCGATGCGCCCGACGCCGTCCTGGAGGGACTCGATCCGGAGCAGCGGCGGGTAGTCCTGGCGCCCGTCGGGCCGGTGTGCGTGCTGGCAGGTGCCGGTACGGGCAAGACGAGGGCGATCACCCGGCGCGTGGCGTATCAGGTGGTGACCGGTCAGCTTGCCGCCGGCCAGGTGCTCACCGTCACGTTCACCGCCCGTGCGGCGGGGGAGTTGCGCACCCGGTTGCGTCAGCTGGGTGCCGAGGGAGTGCAGGCGCGCACCTTTCACGCGGCGGCGCTGCGCCAGCTCGGCTACTTCTGGCCGCAGGTCATGGGTGGTCAGCTGCCGCAGCTCGTCAGCAGCAAGGCGCGGCTGGTCGCGCAGGCGGCGCGGGCAGCGCGCATGACGCTGCAAGGTCCGGCCCTGCGCGATGTCACGTCCGAGATCGAATGGGCGAAGGCCACCATGGTCGGCCCGGCCGATTACCCGGCGGCGGCGTCTCGCGCCGCCCGTGATCTGCCGCTGGACGCCTCCGCCACTGCCGGTATCTACACGGCCTACGAGGAGGTCAAGCGACAGGCGGGGATGATCGACTTCGAGGATCTGCTGCTGCTGATGGCGGGGCTGATCGAGGAGCATCGTTTCGTCGCCGATGAGCTTCACGCGCGTTACCGCCATTTCGTCGTCGACGAGTTCCAGGACGTGAACCCGTTGCAGCACCGCTTGCTGACGGCGTGGCTCGGCTCGCGCAGCAGCCTGTGCGTGGTCGGCGATCCGGAGCAGACCATCTACTCCTTCACCGGCGCGTCCTCGACGTATCTGCAGACGTTCCGGCAGCGTCACGAGGAGGCCGAGGTCATCCGGCTCGTACGCAATTACCGGTCGAGCCCGCAGGTGGTCGGGCTGGCCAATGCCGTCATCTCGCGGACCGGCAAGGCGGGGGCGCTGCAGGCGCAGTCGGCGGCCGGCCCGGAGCCGGGCTGGCTGATCGCCGAGGATGAAGCCGAAGAAGCGCAGTTGGTCGCCGGCCGCATCGCCGAGCTGATCGGCGCGGGCACCCCGGCAAGCGAGATCGCGATTCTCGTGCGAGTCAACGCGCAGACGGAGGCCTACGAAGCGGCACTCGCTCGGGCGAAGGTGGCCTACATCCTGCGCGGCGGGGAGCGGTTCTTCGAGCGTCCCGAAGTGCGCGAGGCCATGGTGCGCCTGCGGGGTGCCGCCCGCGCCGAGGAAGACGCCGGCTCGCCCGATCTGGTGGGGTCGGTCGGCGTGGTGCTGGCCAGCGGCGGCTGGCGCGCAGACGAGTCGCCGTCCGGGGTCGGCGCGCAACGCGAGCGTTGGGAGAATGTGGCAGCGCTGGTGCGGCTGGCCGAGGAGGCACAGAGCGACGCCGAGGCGGCGGGCGCACCGCTCCCGACGCTGGCGACCTTCACCACGGAGCTGGCCGAGCGCGCCGCAGCGCAGCATGTCCCGACGGTTCAGGGCGTCACCCTCGCCTCGTTTCACGCCGCGAAGGGCCTGGAGTGGGACGCCGTCTTCCTCGTCGGCCTCGTCGAGGGCGTGCTGCCAATCAGTTACGCGGTGACCCCCGAAGCGCTCGAGGAGGAGCGCCGGCTGCTCTACGTCGGGGTCACCCGGGCGCGGCGGCAGCTCACCCTGTCCTGGGCGAAGGCGCGGGAGGCCGGCCGCCGGCCGCGTAAACCTTCGCGCTTCCTGGCGGGGATCGCGCCGGCGAGCGAGGAGCGTGTGAAGCCCTCGCGTTCCAAGAGGGGCGGCCCGCCGGCGCAGGTGGATCCGAAGCTCTGGGAGGCGTTGCGGGTGTGGCGCTCGGAGCGTGCTGCCGAGCAGAAGCAGCCGGCCTTCTGCGTCTTCACCGACGCCACGCTCGAGGCGATCGCGAGCAAGCGTCCGGCGACCCTTCAGCAGCTGCGCGCGCTGCCCGGAGTGGGCGCCACCAAGCTCGAGCGCTTCGGACCCGGTGTGCTCGAGGTGCTGAAGTCCGTTTCGTCGTAGCCCTTTTCGACGAAAAAAACTTTCGCGAAATAAATACGTTGCGCGTTTTACGTCGATGCCGCTAGGTTTCATCGCGTCGGCAATTAGCGACATCGAGTGACATGACGCGGAGGAGGTGCCACGTGACGGTGAAGAATGCCCACGTCCTGTGGACCCCGCGTACGCGAGCCGGCCTCCCGGTGTTTACCGATGCCAGCTTCGAGATGACCGCTTCCAGCGGCACCTGGGTCCACGACCTCCCGGGGATCACCCGCCCGCCTCGAGCGCGACCGCGCGTCTAGCAGACGCAGCAGCCGACTCGAGGCCGCGGATCCCCTCTCCGGGATCCGCGGCCTTTTTGTCGTACCCCACTCCGATACTTACGTCCTTCGAGGAGGTGACCCCCGATGTTCGACACGTCCACGATCTCCCGGATCGAGCACGAAGGCATCGACCTGCCCTGCTGGGAGCACGACCCCGAGCTGTTCTTCGCAGAGCTCCCACATGAGGTCGAGACCGCCAAGGCCGTGTGTTCGCAGTGCCCGCTGCGGCGCGAGTGCCTGTCCGGCGCGATCGACCGCCGCGAGCCCTATGGCGTCTGGGGTGGCCAGTTGGTCATCCTCGGGGCCGTCGTCGCTCGCAAGCGTCCCCGGGGTCGCCCCCGCAAAGAGGCGGCCTGACCCGCACATTCTCAGATTCGCACGTTCTCAAAGGAGAGAGCCAATGATCGCCCCTGAGCAGGCCCGGATGGCCTGCGAGTTATCCCGAAGGCAAGCCGAGGCGCAAGCCAGTCGCCAACGTCTTGTTGCCGCTGCCCGGCTGCAGCGCCGGGCGTCCCGCCGCGCCATACGCGCACAGCGGGCTTCCCGTGCCGCCGCGCACGCTGCGACTCAAGCCACCCTTGCTTGGGCGCAGCTGACCTAGGGCAGCACGCGCCGGCGCCCGGCCACTCTCGCGGTGGCCGGCCGCCGGCGCCCCGCTCGGTAGCGTGCAGTCGTGCCGAGCCCAGATCGTGATACGTCCGCCCGCGTGACGTCGGTGCCGCCAGGTGCGTCCGGCGACGACCCGCGCGCGGCGGCGTTGCGGGTACTCCTGCAGCCCGACCTGGCTGACATCGTCGACCTGGTCGCCTGGCGCGAGGGGGCGTACGTGATGGTCGCCAACCAAGCCGGCTCGGCGCGCGCGCCGCACGATCAGCCCGGCGCGACGTTCGAGGTCCTCTCGGGTCGTTCGCCGATCGCCTGCCAGAACCCGATGCACGGCGTCCCCTACGAGGACGGGCTTCGCCGCGAGCAGAGCCCGCCCAACGAGCGCAACTGCTACCCCGATGCCGTCCGCCGGCTCGCCTCCGCCTTCGCCGACCCGAGCCGTAGCCCTGATCTGCACGTCATCCACACCCCGCGGCACTACTGGCCCGAGCGCGGCGGCCACCTCGGCGAGCACGGCAGCCTCGACGCCGGTCAGAGCCGGGCGCCGCTGGTCCTCTCCGGCGCCGGGGTCACCTCTTGCGGGGTGTTGGCGAGAGCCGCCCGGGTCATCGACGTCGGGCCGACTCTCGCCCACGCGGCCGGACGATCGATGCAGAGCGCCGAAGGCGAGGCGCTCAGCGATCTCGTCGAGCCGGGCGCACGCCACGTTCTCGGGCTGCTCTGGGACGGGGTCAATTCCAACGATCTGCTCGAACTCGCCGCTTCCGGAGCCCTCCCGAATGTCGGCCGGCTGCTCGAGCGCGGGTGCGCGCTCAGCGGGGGAGCGATGGCGGAATTCCCGAGCGTGACGCTGGTCAACCACACGAGTGCACTCTGCGGCGTGGGCCCGGGCCGCCACGGCATCCTCGGCAACGTCTTCTTCGACCGTGCGACCGGCCTGCGCTACCTCGCCAACGACGCGAGTACCTGGCATCACGCCTGCGATCTGCTTCGGCCCGGCGTCAGCACCGTCTTCGAAGCCTGTCACGACCTCGCGACGGCGAGCGTCAACGAGCCGATCGACCGCGGCGCCGACTACTCGACCTTCGAGCTCATCCGGCAGGCCGGCCCGGCCGACGGAGCCAAGAGCATGCGCAGCGCGCTGCCACCCCCCGAGGACGATCCGTATGCGACGCAGGAGTTCGTGGCGGCCGACCCGGACTACGCCTGGTCGACCCAGGTCGATGCCTTCGGGCTCGAGCAGGTCACCGGGCTGCTGCAGGATTCAGCAGGTCCACCGGCCCTGCTCTGGTGGAACACCACGCTGACCGACACCGGCCACCACGGCGGTGGCCCGTATTCGGCGGAAGCCAGGGCGGCCATGCGCGACGCCGATGCCCGCCTCGGGGTCGCGCTCGAGATCCTCGAACGCCGGGGCCTGCTCGAGAGCACGACCATCCTGCTGACCGCCGATCACGGCAGCGAAGCGGCCGACCCCGGCTGCCGCGGTGACTGGGACGACGCGCTCGCCGAGGCCGGCATCGCGGTCCGCGACGAGGGGTACGGGGCGCTCTACTTCTGAGCGGCCTGGGCAGCGGCGCTCGTGCTGGGCAACGGGCGGCCCGGGCGGTTGGCCTTGGCGGCGTGAGCCGCCGCCTTGGAGCCTGGTTCCGCAAAGCCCGGCTGCCAGTACTCGACCTCACCGCGGAACGGCGCCGTCGCCCCGAGCTGGCACAGGACGCCGACCATGCCGAGCGTGACCCGATGGATCAGCAGGTAGGACGGCGGCAGGTTCAGCTGGCGGGCCAGCGCGGAGGCAGGGTTTCGCGGATCGCCGATGCGCGTCGCCTCGCTGCGCAGCCATGCCCGGGTGAAGCTGAATTCGGGGGTCGCGATCGGGCCGAGCAGCGGGAGCAGGAAATCCAGCAGCGGCTGGGGATCGAGCTTCGCCGTCGGAAGGATGAACTTCTCCTTGCGGAGCCCGTCGTAGACCGCCTGAGCGTCGCCCTCGAGCGCGAGGCGAGCGAGCCGTCCGGCCGGCTCGGGCAACCCTTCCGGAAGGCGGTTCACGGCCCCGAAGTCCAGGACGCCGAGCCGCCCGTCGCCCAGCAGCCGGAAGTTTCCGGGGTGCGGGTCGGCATGCAGCAGCCCGGCGCGCCCGGGACCTGAATAGAGGAAGCGCACGAGCAGCTGCCCCGCGCGGTCGCGATCCGCCTGGCTGCCCTCGCGAATGATGGCCGAAAGCGGAACGCCGTCGATCCAGTCGGTGACCAGGACCCGGCCCGAGCCGGCGACCACTTTCGGAACCAGGATGTCCGGGTCGCCGTCGTAGGCCTCGGCGAAGGCGCGCTGCCAGCCGGCCTCCAGCCGGTAGTCCAGCTCCTCCGTGACCCGCGCTTTCAGCTCCACCAGCAGGGGCTTCACGTCCATCCCCGGCGACAGCGTCGAGAAGAGCCGGGCGGCGCGGGCGAGCTGGTTCAGGTCGGAGATGAGAGCCGGACCCGCGCCCGGGTACTGCACCTTGACGGCAACTTCACGGCCGTCGTGCCAGACCGCGTGGTGCACCTGCCCGATGCTGGCGGCGGCGGAGGGATGGTCGTCGAAGGACTGGAAACCCGTTCGCCAGTCAGCTCCCAACTCCTGGGCCAGCACCTGGTGGACGCTGCGGGCGGGCATCGCCGGGGCGGATTCCTGCAGCTTGGTGAGTGCGGCCCGGTAGGGACCGGCCACTTCCTCGGGCAGGGCCGCCTCCAGCACGGAGAGCGCCTGCCCGAACTTCATGGCCCCGCCCTTGAGCTCGCCGAGGACCTTGAACAGCTGGGAGGCCGTGCGCTGCTGGAGTTCGAGGGCGACGAGCTCTGCCGGGCGGCCGCCGAGGCGCTTGCCGAAGCCGAGCGTGGCGCGTCCGGCCATCCCCAGCGGGAGCGCCGCCAGCTTGGCCGTGCGGGTTACGGCACGACGCGGGATGTCAGCCACAGAGTCCTTTCACACCTTCCATAGTGCGTCTTGGGACGGCTGAGCATCACGTCGAGTGACTCAACTCCCCTTGCGTGTCGCTCGGGGGGACCGGGGGAACGGTCCCGGGCGGCGCCGGATGCGGCGGACGCTGGCGCGCACGGCTGCGCGGACCCGGGAGTCCGAACGGGACGTCTGGACGCGTCGTCACCGTCGGTAGCGCGGCGCCCTCGGGGGCGAGCGGAAGCTGGAAGCAGAAAGTTGCGCCCTTGCCGAGCGTCGATTCGACCGAGAGGGTGCCGCCCATCGCGCCGGCCAGGCGGCGAGCGATGAACAGGCCCAGGCCGGTGCCGCTGGTGGTCATCCGCAGCGGGTCCTCGACCCGGTGGAACTTGTCGAAGACGCGGTCGAGTTGGTCAGCGGGGATGCCGCGGCCGTGGTCGCTCACGCGTACTGAAGCGGTCCTCTCGTCATGGTTGACCCGGCATTCGACATCCACCGGCGAACCATCCGGGGAGTACTTGAGCCCGTTGCTGATGAGGTTGGAGAGCACCTGGATCACACGGGTGGGATCGGCCTGGACGAGTACCAGCGCGGTCGGCGCGACGGTCGTGAGTCGTGAGGCGTCACCGGGGAAGTCGTCGACCGTGCGGCGGGTCAGCGAAGCGAGGTCGGCGGTTTGCATGACGACGGCTGCCGACGGCGCGGAGACGCCCGAGGCCAGCAACAGGTCCTCCACCAGACGCGCCAGATGCGAGACGCGATCGGCGACGGTGTCGAGCATTTCGCGGCGGCGCTCGGGTGTCATGTCCTCGCCGCGGCGGCGCAGCAGCTCCACATAGCCCTTGATAGGCGTGATCGGGGTGCGCAGCTCGTGGGAGACGGTGGCGATGAAGTCGCTCTTGAGCCGCTCGACCTGACGCTCCCGGGTGACGTCGTAGACCAGCACGACGTCCTGGGTCAGATGGCCGCCTTCGAAGACCGCGTTGTGCGACATCCGCACCCAGCGCTCCTCGCCGTCGGGCCGGCGCAGCGCGAGCTCCACGGTGCGGCGAGGGTCCTCCGGGCTGAGCCCGAGGGAGGCGACGTCCATCAGGTCCAGCTCCTCTTCGGGCTCTTGCGAGCCTGCGGCAGAGGTTTCGTCGGGCGAAGCGACGGGTCGGCAGGGCAGCAGTTCGCCGAGTATCCGATCGGTCGCCAGCGCGGGCGGGAGGCCGGACATGACGTACATGGAGGGGCTCCACACCTGCACGCGGCTGTTCCCGTCGACGACGAGGATCCCGTCGCTGGAGTGATCGACGACCGCCTGCAGCTTGCCGGTCTCCTCGATGAGCCGGGTGAGGTGCTCGGCGCCGCGCAGTGCCACCGCGAGCGCGCTGACCAGGGGACTGAGCACGGCAAGATCGCGCCCACGGAGCCGGTTGCCTTGGCCCACCAGAACCAGGACCCCCAGCCGGCGTCCCTCGGCCTCGAGCGGAGCGATGAGAGTGCGTCCCCAACCCGTCGGGAGGCCGTTCTTCACCAGTTCGGGGGTGGCGCCGGCGAGCGCCAGCAGCGCGGCGTCAAAGGCGGTGAGCTCGGTGACGACGACGCCGGCTTCATCGGCGAGGACGACGCCGCCGCCGCTCTCGTCATCACCTTCGAGCACGACCCGGGTGCTGACGCCGGCGAACGCCTCACGTAGCCGCTCCAGGAAGGACAGCAGCAGATCGTCGGCGACCAGCCGGCCGGCCAGTACCTGAGTCAGGGCAACCAGCTTCTCGGTCCGCTCGCGCTCGTCGGCCTCCTGTGCGGCCGCGCGGTAGGCGTAGGTGAGTGCGGCAGCCGGAAGCAGGGTGAAGGGCAGCAGTGCCGGGGCGCTGACTCCTACCCCGACCGCGACGGCTCCGATTCCGCACGTGCCCACGGCCATGACGAGCGAGAGCCGCCATCCGTCCGACATCGTTTCCTTGATCGGCGCGCCGCTGGCGGCGGACAACACCCAGGACAGCAGCAGCAGGTTGAGTGCCGCGAACGTCAGCGTGCCGGCCAGCAACGCGACAACCATCGTGCCGGTCAGCCCCTCGCCCGGGCGGGCGATGGCGCTGACCATCGTGACCAGCAGGGCGGTCCCCGTCGCGTGGGCGCCGAGGTTGAAGATCTTCTTGACCATCGCCCGCCGGGGATCGACGAGCGAGGCGAGTGCCAGCCCCGTGATGGCGATGATGGTGGCCATCGCCGGGGGCAGCAGCAGGACGTCCGCGACCATGGCGGCTTCGAGCAGGGTCAGCGCCTCGACGTCGTCACCGCGGCGCAGGCGTACCGCGGTGAACTCGGCGACGAACGTGATGAGCAGCAGCAGCAGCGGTAGCCAGTGCTCGGACATCCCGGCCTTGACCGGCGGGACGGTGCGGTGGGACCAGCCCAAACAGGCGCCCACCGCCGCGACGATTCCGAGCAGTGCGGTACTTGCGACGACCCGATTGACGCGCGACGGAGCGGCCGGAGCCACTCCGCTCGCGGTATCGGTCATGACCAGTCGAGCGTCGTCCAGGAACGCGCGGTCCAGGAGCGGGCGGTCCAGGAACGGGCGAGGAAGTTGTCGTCGGTCCAGGACCGGGCGGTCCAGGAGCGCGCGAGCCATCCATCATCCGTCCAGGAGCGGGCGGTCCAGGAGCGTGCCGTCCAGGAACGTGCCGTCCAGGAGCGGGCGGCCCAGGAGCGGGCGAGCCACTCTTCAGCCGTGCCGTCAGCACCCGTCCAGGAGCGGGCCGACCAGGCGGCGATCGTCCAGGAGCGGGCATCCGGGCTCAATTGGGTCCACGAGCGGGCGGTCCAGGAGCGTGCCTCCGGGGAGAGCTTCAGCCACCACTTGTAGGCCTCGGCGCGGTCACCGGCGAGCAGGGCAGCGCTGAACTTGTCCCAGATCTGGTCCTGGCCGGCCGGCCAGGTGTCGGGGGCCGGGTCGATGACCGGGGCAGGTGTGGCCAGCGCAGCAGTCAGGTCGAGCCCCCCGGCGCCGGCGGCGGCCGGGTCGGTAAGTCCGGCCGCGGTGTAAGCCGAGCTGGCCAGGATGGCCTTGACCTGGTCAGGAGTCAGGTTGGGACGGGCGTCGAGCAGGTCGGCGACGACCCCGCTGGTCAGCGCGGTCGACATCGAGGTCCCGCTGCCGAGGAAGTACTTGTTCGCGACGCGGCTGCCGGGGTTCTCCTCATCGACCACCGAACCTGGGGCTCGCAGCGAGATCAGGTGCGCACCGGGGGCCACCAGGTCGGGCTTGGCGATTCCTTGAGCGGCCGGGCCACGTGAGGAGAAGGACGACACGACATCGTCGAGGCGGGACGCGGTCGCGGACTCGTCGAGGCTGCCGACCGTCAGCAGCGTCGGGTCGTTGCCGGGCGAGCTGATGGTGGCTGCGCCGGGCCCGTCATTGCCGGCGGGAACGACGACGACGATCCCGTGCGACCAGAGCGCGTCGAGCGCGAGGCTCAGCGGGTCGAACTGGAAGGGGATCGGGCTGCCCGAGGAGAGCGACAGGTTGAGCACCTTGATGTTCAACGCCTTCTGCGTCCAGGCGACGGCCTGCAGACCGCGCAGCACGCTGGAGAGCGACGTGCTGCCGTCGTCCTTGGCGACCCGGACGTCGAGCAGGCGGGCTCCGGGAGCGGCGCCGGCGTAAGCCCCGTTGGAGGCGGCGCCGTCTCCGGCGATGAGGCCGGCGACGAAGGTGCCGTGTCCGTAGTCGTCCCGGTCGCTGTTCCAGCTCGAGCCGGTGACGTCAGCGTGGATGACGCGGCCAGCGAGGTCCTTGGAGTTGTCGATACCGGTGTCCACGACGGCGACGGTCACGCCGGAGCCGTCGGGAGACTTGCTGGTCAGGCCCAGCGTTCGGCGCGCCGTGGAGACCGGGTCGCTGAGGCTGTCCTTGCCTTTCTGGCTGCTGACGTGCATGGACTGGTCTGCGGTGACGGTGCAGCTCGTGAGGTTCGCGCCCTTGGGCAGCGTGGCCGAGACGCCGCTGATCAGCGGCAGGTCGGCGATCACCTTGCCGCCGGCGGCCTTGACGGCGGCGGCGGGGTTCGCGCACTTGAAGACGATGACGGAGCCGCTCGGGGTCTTGGCAGTCGCGGAACTGGCCTGGGCCGATGTGCCGCCGGCCACCCCGAGGGTGACGGCCGTCATGGCGAGGGTTGTCGCGGCGGCGACCACCCTGCCCCGGCGGGCGGTTTTGCGCGATGTGCTCGTCGCCGGTGTGGCTATCGACGAGTGCGACGACGTCTGCGTCATGGTGTTGCCTCCTGAAGCGCTGCTCGTCATGTGCGTCGTCGCGCGAGTGACACCCCGTGGAGGGCCATTCGGATCAATCGAAGGCAGGATGTGTTGCGCCAAACGGAGCACCGCATGCACGCCTACCTAGCGAGCTATCGGCTAGGAACGACTTCGACCTGAGATCCGACCGTCCATCTGTCCCGAAATGACCGGAGTTGCTTGATGACCGATCGCGCTGATACCGGCCCACTGCGTGTGGAGCGTCCGTCCCCGGGCGTTGTCGTGCTCACGCTGGCCCTGCCCGAGCGCCGCAACGCGATGACGGAGGAGCTGACGGCGGCCTGGTCCGCGGCGGTCACGGAGCTGGCAGTCGACCGGTCCGTACGGGCGGTCGTCGTGACGGGGGAGGGCAGCGCGTTCTGCGCCGGCGGCGACCTGTCCTGGATCGAGGCCGGGGGCGCGGAGGTCGACGCGCTCCGGACCAAGATGCGCGCGTTCTACCTGACCTGGCTGCAGATCCGTGACCTTGAAGTTCCCGTGCTGGCGGCCGTGAACGGACCGGCGATCGGGGCCGGGCTCTGCCTGGCGCTGGCCTGCGATCTGCGGTACGCATCGCCGAACGCGCGGTTCGGTGCTCCCTTCGCTGCGCTCGGTATGCATCCGGGAATGGCGGCGTCCTACTTGCTACCCGAGGCCGTCGGGCTCCCGCGAGCGCGGGAAATGCTCTACACCGGGCGGATCTATCGGGCCGAGGAGGCCGTCGACGTCGGCCTGATCAACGGGGTGCTGCCCGCGGAAAGCCTGCTGGACGAGGTGATCGCGACCGCCGAGAAGGTGGCCGCGATGGCGCCGGTGGCGATCAAGCTCACGAAGGCGGCGTTACGCCATGGGCCGCGCTCGTATCTCGAAGCGATCGAATGGGAGGCGCTGGCGCAGCCGATCACGATGGCGACGGCCGACATGCGGGAAGGCCTGGCCGCTCAGGGTGAGCGCCGCAAGCCGGTCTTCGAGGGGCGCTGACCCGGCCCTCGAAGACCGGCTTGGGCCGATCAGATTAATCAGGCCCCGGCCGCATCGCATCCGGCTTCCCCTTCCGGATCCCACACGGCCGAGGCCTCATCGCAAGACGCTAGGGAGCTCGCTCGGGCCCGTCAACGGGCCAAAGTCACACCCTGTGGATAACGCTGTGGACACGGTGGGGGAACGTCCGCTTTAGCTGTGGAAAGCCTGCTCGCAAGGGTGTGGATAACTTGGGGTGCGGCGTGATGACCAGCACCTCTGGCTGTGGACAAAGAAAAGTTGCCCATCACGCCGAGTGAATGCTTGGTTACTGGGGCTAGGAGGCTTCGGGCGGGGTGTCGTCGCCCGGGTCGCGCCCGTCCCGCTCGTCAGCAGCGTCCTGCACCCGCTTCTGAGCTGTGCCCTCCGCGGGCGCCTCGCCGGCCAGCTTGGCGATCTCCGCGAGCGGGTCCATGGAATCGCCGGGGTGGGCGACGAAGCCGGCCGGGTCGTCGAGGTCGGCGGAGCTCGGGAGCAGATCCGGGTGCGCCCAGATCGCGTCGCGACCCTCGATGCCGCGCTGCTCGCGCAGCGCCTGCCACAGCGCTGCTGCGTCACGCAACCGCCGCGGGCGCAGCTCGAGCCCGACGAGCGCGGCGAAGGTCTGCTCTGCCGGTCCGCCACTGGCTCGGCGCCGGCGGGTGGCCTCCTGCAGCGAGGCGGCGGCTGGAAGGCGTCCGGCGACGGCCGCCATGGTGACCTCGTCCACCCAGCCCTCCACGAGCGCCAGAGCCGTCTCCAGGCGGGCGAGCGCGGCCTGCTGCTCGGGGGTCTGGGGGCTGGTGAACGCGTCAGCGCCGAGCATCTCCGAGAGCCGCTCCGGATCGAGCGAGCTGGGATCGAGCGCTGACGGGTCGATCGAGGAGACAGCCCGGCTGATGGCTTCGGGGTCGACCGTGATGCCGCGGGCGTATTCCTCGACGGCGCCGAGGAGGTGGCCGCGCAGCCACGGGACGTGCTGGAAGAGGCGCTGGTGGGCCATCTCGCGGACTGCAACGTAGAGCTGTACCTGGTCCTCGGGAACCTCCAGGCCGGCGGCGAGGACCTCGACGTTGTGGGGGAGCAAGGCGGGATCGCCCAGCGGGAGTCCGACGTCGGTGGCGCCGACGACCTCGCTCGCCAGCGCCGAGAGGGCCTGGCCCACCTGGGCGCCGAACAGCAGGCCACCCATCTGGCGCAGCATCCCGGTCAGGGGGCCGGTCAGGTCGCCGAGCATCGAGGACAGATCGACACCCTCGGGAAGCTTCATCCCTTCGGGCAGCTCCAAGCCTCCAAGCCCCAGGTTGCCCAGGCTCGCGAGCCCGCCGGTGACCCCTGAGCCCATCGCGTCGACAACCTTCGCGGCGACCGGGTCGCAGATGGTCTGCCAGACCGGCAGCGTGCGTTCCACCCACTCGGTGCGGCTCCAGCTGGCGAGCTCCTCCGCCGTACCGGACAGGCCCGGCAAGGTCGTGACGTCATCAAGCCAGTGGTTGGCGAGGCGCCCCGACTCCCGGACCGCGGCCTGCTGCTTCTTGTCCGGCGGCCGGCTCTCGCTGGAGGCGCCCTGCACCGCCATCTGGCGAGCAAGCTCCCAGTTGATGGGGCCGCCCTGCCAGGACAGCAACTTCTCCAGTTCGCGGAAGAAGGGTGCACCGTCGCCAAATCCGCCCGGGCCACCCGAACCGCCCGAGTCGGGACCGAATCCAAAGGGGAACTGCCCGCTCATGCTTGCCCACGGTAGTCCGCGGTGCTGTGCATGAACCGAATGCGAGGCAGGCAAAGGCCCTGAGGTGTTACGCCTTGAGCGCAGCGGCCGGGATGGCGCTGACATAACGTGCCGGGGTGGCTGATGGCCGTGATGTCCGCTTCCTGCTCGATATTCGTGACGCGCCGCTTTCGGCTGAGGAGTGCCTGAAATTCGTCGCAGATCCCAGCGCGGGCGGCGTCGACCTGTTTCTCGGAGTGGTCCGGGACGACGACGGCGGGCACAGCGTCGAGAAGCTCGCCTACTCCGCGCATCCGTCTGCACTCGAGCAATTGCGCCAGATCGCGCAGGAGGTCGTGACCGGCGTGCCGGTGGTGGCGGTGGCCGCCATCCACCGCGTCGGTGAGCTCGCGATAGGGGATGTCGCAGTGGTGGTGGCGGTTTCGGCGGTGCATCGCGGGGAGGCGTTCGACGCCTGCCGTTTGCTGATCGATCGGCTCAAGCACGAGGTCCCGATCTGGAAGCATCAGACGTTCACCGACGGTAGGGCCGAATGGGTGGCCGCGTGTTGATCTGGCCGGTTCACGCTTAAGAACACACCGACCGGGTGCCGAGCCAGTAGGGGAATTCTTCTGGTGCTGTCGGTCAGTACTTCGTCTCTTAAGGGTGGAAACGCTATGGAACACGTGGTCTTCTCGGCAGCCGAGAACGGCGCCGGCGAGGAATTTCGGCGGGTCGCAACCCTCGAAGAGGCGGTGCGCGTCGTCGAGCACCTGCGTAACGACCTCGGCATCACCGATCCTTCGGTGTTTGCCCTGACGCCGGTTCCGGTGGCGTTCCGCACGTACTACCGCGTCGAGGTTCCCTCCGCCCCCGAGCCGGTTGCTGAGCCGGTCTCCGAGGCGGTTCCCGAGCCCGCCCCCGAGGTTGCTGAGGCGGCTCCCGTCGCCCCGGAGTCCAGCCTGGAGCTGGCGCCGGCCGAGTTGCCGCACCTGGACGAGGACCTGGAGTCCGGCGAGGACGCAACCGCCGACGGGGACTTCCTCTTCGATGGCCACAGCGACATGGAGGTCGCGGGCCTCATGCCCGAGGCGTCTGCCATTCCGGCGAGCCGTTCGGACGCCGAGGCGGAGCATTCGCTGGGGTACTTCGCACGCTGAGTGACGGGCTCGCAGCATCGGTTGCCTAGACTCCGATGCTGTGACCCGGCGGACGACCACTCTTTTGGTGACGTCCGTGCTGATCATCGCGTTGGCGACGATCGGTCTGACGCTGCCGGTGCCCTTCGTGGCTCTGCAGCCCGGGCCGACGACCAACACGCTTGGCAAGGTCGGCGGCAGCCAGCTCATCTCCATCACGGGGGCGACCAAGACCTATCCCGTGACCGGGCAGCTGCTGCTGACGACCGTGTCCGAGCAGCCGACGCTCACGCTGTTCTCAGCCGTGGGCTACTGGCTGTCGTCGCACAACGCGGTGGTGCCTGAGGAGCTCGTCAATCCGAACGGGCAAAGTCAGCAGCAGCAGAATCAGCAGGGCCAGGCGGACATGGTCGCGTCGCAGGAGAACGCGACCACCGCCGCCTTGCATTTCCTGCGCAGCCCCGCGGTGCTGACCGTGGTGTCGACCGGCAAGGGCATGCCCGCCGCCGGCAAGTTGGAGAAGGGTGACGTGCTGCTGGCCGTCGACGGCCAGAAGGTGCTCGACTCCGTCGATCTGCGCGCCGACATTCGCAAGCTGAAGCCCGGCACGAGCGTCACGATCCAGTTTCGCCGCGCAGGCGTAACGCAGGAGGTCACGCTCAAGACCGTCGCCGCGCCCGATGACCCCACGAAATCGGTGATCGGGGTAACGCCCAATGACAAGCGGGCCTTCACCGTCAAGATCGGCCTCAAGGGCGTCGGTGGCCCGAGTGCCGGACTGATGTTTGCCCTCGGCATCGTCGACCGGCTGGAGCCGGCGAACCTGACTGGCGGCAAGACCATCGCCGGCACCGGGGAGATCGAGGCCGATGGCACGGTCGACCCCATCGGGGGGATCCAGCAGAAGCTGGTGGGCGCGCGGCGGGCTGGTGCGACGACCTTCCTCGTTCCGGCGGACAATTGCGGTGAGGCGAGCGCCGCCGTGCCCTCCGGGCTGAGACTCGTCAAGGTCACATCGCTTGCCCAGGCTGTCAAATCCCTGGACGGTATTCGCAGCGGCGACACGAGCCAGCCAGGATGCTGAGCGCGCTTGTCTGAGTCAGCCTCAGTTACCTTGAGGCCCTACGGCAACCTGTAACGGGCCAGCGGCCACTTGCCGCCGGCCATCCCCGGCCCCATCAGCCGGCACTCCTGGGAGGCGCACTCGTGGCGGTCCGCAATCCGTTGCGACGGCGGCGGCCCCGCTTCCTGGTGCCGATCGTCCTGACCATCATCGTGCTGATCATCCTCGGCGCGATCTTCGTCAACTCCTACACCGATCTGCTGTTCTTCCGCTCGGTGCACTTCAGCAGCGTCTTCACCAAGGTGCTCGGCACCCGGCTGGTGCTGTTTCTGATCTTCGGGCTGATCATGGCCATCGCGGTGGCGACGACGATCGTCATCGCCTACCGGCTGCGGCCGTCGATCCGGCCGATGTCCCTGGAGCAGCAGAACCTCGAGCGTTACAGGCTGGTTCTGGAGCCCTTCCACACCTGGCTGCTGATCGTCATCGCGGGGCTGGCGGGCATCTTCGCGGGCCTGTCCGCCTCGGGCCGGTGGCGGACGTACCTGCTCTGGGTGAACGGCCAGAAGTTCGGCGTCAAGGATCCGCAGTTCCACCGCGACATCAGCTACTTCATGTTCACCTACCCATTCCAGCGTTTCCTGCTCGGGTTTGCGTTCACGGTCGTTGTCGTCTGCCTCGTGATCGCTGCGCTCACGCACTACTTCTTCGGCGGCGTCCGGCTGCAGACCCAGGATCGGGTCGAGAAGGTGATCCCCGCCGCCAAGGTGCACCTGTCGGTGATGCTGGGCCTGTTCGTGCTCCTGAAGGCGGTCGCGTACTACCTGGACCGTTTCGGGCTCGCCTTCAGCCCCCGGGGCAAGGTAACCGGCGCGTCCTACACCGACGTCCACGCCGTGCTGCCGGCCAAGACGATCCTGCTGTTCATCAGCGTGCTCTGCGCGGTGCTCTTCATCTACAACATCCGCCAGCGCGGGTGGATCCTGCCGGCGCTCTCGTTCGGAATCCTGGTCATCAGTTCCCTGGTGATCGGCGGTCTGTACCCGACTCTCATCCAGTACTTCTCGGTGCGCCCGAACGAGTCGGTCAAGGAGCGGCCCTACATCGCTCGTAACATCACCGCGACCCGGGCGGCATACGGGATCGGGACGAACAAGGTGTCGATCTCGACGTATCCGGCGAGCCAGAACGTCACGGCCGCGCAGATCGGTGCCGACAAGGGGACGATCCCCAACACCCGACTGCTCGACCCCGTCGTGCTTTCCAAGACTTTCGAGCAGTTGCAGCAGATTCGCTCGTACTACGGCTTCCCGCCCAACCTCGACATCGACCGTTACAGCGTCGACGGCAAGACCCAGGACTACATCGTTTCGGTGCGGGAACTGGACCAGACCGGGCTGTCGTCCAACCAGCGCAACTGGATCAACCTGCATCTGAACTACACGCACGGCAAGGGATTCGTGGCGGCGCCGGCCAATACCGTCGATGACACCGGCCGGCCGGTCTTCGCGGAGAAGGATCTGCCCGTCACCGGGCCGCTGGACATCACGCAGGACGACATCTACTTCGGCGAGCAGTCGCCCAAGTACTCGATCGTCGACACCAAGCAGGCAGAGATCGACGGGCCGAGCGGCAGCAACACCGCCAGCGGCAACGACCAGAAGACCAACCACTACAGCGGAACTGGTGGCGTATCGGTCGGCGGAACCTTCAACCGGCTGGTCTTTGCCTTGAAGTTCGGCGACAAGAACCTGCTGCTGTCGAGTGCCATCACGAACAAGTCGCGGATTCTCTATGTCCGAAATCCGCGTACGCGCGTCCAGAAGGTGGCGCCCTGGCTGACACTTGACGGCGATCCGTATCCCGCCGTCATCAACGGCCGGATCGAGTGGATTCTCGACGGCTACACGACGTCCAGCGGCTACCCGTATTCCGAGCGGACGCGGCTGGGTGACGTCACCACTGACGCCAACACCGGTGGCAACCGGGCGGCTCAGGCCAACAACGAGATCAACTACATCCGCAACTCGGTCAAGGCCACCGTCGACGCGTACACGGGCGAGGTGACGCTTTACGCGTTCGACCCGAGTGACCCGGTTCTGAAGACGTGGATGAAGGCTTTCCCGGGCACGGTGAAAACGACCATCCCCGAAGACCTGCGCGTGCATTTCCGTTATCCCGAGGACCTTTTCAAGGTTCAGCGGGACTTGATCGGTCAGTACCACGTGACCGATCCGGTCGGGTTCTACACGCAGGAAGACTTCTGGTCGGTCCCGGACGAGCCGGGCAACGCCGGGACCCAGCAGCCGCCGTTCTATCAATTCGCTCAGCTGCCCGGTCAGTCGCAGGCCGACTTCAACTTGACGAGCCCGATGAACGCGCAGCGCGCACCCAAGCTCTCGGCGTTCATGTACGTGTCCAGCGACCCCGAAAACTACGGCCAGATAAAGGTTTTGGAGCTTCCACAGGGCGTCACCATCAATGGCCCGGTGCAGGCGAAGGCCACGATCGAGTCGAACTCGGTGGTGTCGTCTGCCCTGAGCCTGCTGAGACAGTCGGGCAGCCAGACGATCAGCGGCAACCTGCTCACGCTGCCGGTGGCCGATGGGCTGATCTATGTCGAGCCCTACTACGTGCAGGCGACCAGCGACCAGGGATATCCGACACTGCAGGACATCGCCGTCGCGTACGGGGACCGCATCGGTTTCGCGCGCACGCTGCAGGGAGCGCTGACGAACCTCTTCGGGCAGGGCGCCGGCAATTCGACGACGCAAACCGGCAACGGCAGTGGACCGACGCCTTCGCCGACTCCAAGCGGTAGTGGCTCGAATACGAACGGTGCCTCGCCCGCGGTGCAGGCATTGGCGGCGCAGGCGGCGTCCCTGTTCCAGAAGGCCCAGCAGGCCTTCGGTTCCGGCGACTTCACGGCCTACGGCAAGTACGAGACCCAGCTGCAGCAGACGCTGGACAAGCTGGTCGCTGCGGGCAAGGTGACTGCCAGCCCGACGCCCTCACCGTCGGGTAAGGCGTCGGCGAGTCCTAGTAGCTCGGCCTCGCCCAGCGCCTCAGCGACGGTGTCGCCGAGCCCGACTCCGTAGCGCGATCCGGCCGTTTGGGCCTCACTATCGGGCAATCGGCTCACTACCGGTTGGTCAGTCGGCGCAGTCGGGCCTAAGGTCCGTCAACGGAGGCGGCTGACCACGCGATAGGCGATAGGTGCGAGCCGGCCGTGCCTCCTTCGACGGTGCCCAACGCCGTCCGCTGGGACTGCCGGTTTGGGCCTACCTCTTGGTGCTCGCGCTGATCCCGATGATCGTCGTGGCGATCGCCGGGTCGGTGCTGGTAGGTGAGCGCATCAACGAAGCAAACGCGTCGCGTGCGGCGGAGCGCGCGATGACCGAGGTTGCGGAACTGGACAACCTGCGCAACGTGCTCGCGTCCGAACTGAGCTCGACGGCTCTGCAGGATGCCGCGGTGGCTTTCAAGTTGACTCGAGACCAGGTGGACAAGGCGTTCGGCGTCAGCCTGGCGGCACCGCTCTCGGTGGCTCGCGGGGCGACCGACGTCTCGCTAGCCGCCGTGGCTCGATCGTTCCCTTCATTGGCCGGGCTGCAGGCTCTCAAGGAGAACCTCCTGAGTGCCAGGCGAGCCCTCGACCTGAGCTTCGCGTCTTCGGCCAATGCGCTCGCGGCGAGTTCCCAGACCGCCCTGGATTTCACGGATGTCCTGGAGGCCGCGGGCGCCCTCGAGGAGTCCGTCACCAACCAGCTTGTCCAGGGCCAGGGTTCGGTGCCGCACTCTGTGGTGTTCGCAGCCGCCCAGTTGCGTGAGGTCAGCGACCTCACGCTCGCCGGAGCGCGTGAGGGGGATCTGCTTTATCTGATCATCGTCGCGCCCGACAACACTTTCCCGGGCCTGGTGAAGCAGTTGGACACCGTGCGGGGCGCGTACGAGTCGGCCGCGGACGACCTGTCGCCAAACCTGTCGCCGGCGCTGCGCGCGACGTACGAGCGGATTGCTCGCGGCGGTGACCAAGCGACCTTTCAGGCGATCGTGTCGCGCTGGATAGTCAAGGGCCGACCTGCCGTCGCTGTGGCGTCCAAACAGGTAGCCAGTGACACCGTCGCGCTCGGGCGTTTTTCCAAGTCGGTGCGCGGGCTGCTGCACTCGGCCGTCCAGGAAGGTACCCGGGCCGCGAAGGCGGCACGCGCTCAGGCCGAACGGCGGGCGTGGCTGACTGCCCTGATGACGGTCTTGCTGCTGCTCCTCACGGCTCTCGTGCTGATCTCGGTCAGCGTGCTCATTCACCGCCGGCTGGCGGGACTGGCGGACCAAGCGGGCCAACTGCGTGGGGGGGAGCTGACACCCGTCACGATCAGGGGCCCGCGCGAGATCGCCACGGTGACCCTGGCCCTCAACGACGCTGCTGCCGTGCTGCGCCAGCTCGTGCGCAAGGCCGAGAAGCTGGCCGGCGGGGAGCTGAGCGCACCAGAGCTCGACGAAGTGACGGCGGGCCCGCTCGGCACCGTCGTCGATACGTCGATCCAGAGCGTGCGCCGAGCGATGCGCGAGCGCGAAGCCTTCCAGCGCCAGCTTTCCTATCTGGCGAGCCATGACTCACTGACCGGCCTGCCGAACCGCTCCGAAGCAGAGGCGCTCGTGAGCGGGGCTTTGGCGGACGCCTACCGCGACGACACCCGGGTCGCGGTCCTGTTCGTCGACCTCGATCGGTTCAAGGAATGCAACGACACCCTGGGTCATCGCGCGGGGGACCACGTCCTTGAAGTCGCGGCGGCCCGGATGTGCGGTGTCGTGCGCCCCGCGGACACGGTCTGCCGGCTCGGCGGTGACGAGTTCGTGATCCTGCTGGCGCCCGCAGAGTCCGACGATCTCGTGCTGGCGGTGGGGGAGCGCGTCGTCGCTGCGCTCGCGGAGCCTGATGAGTACGAGGGGACCGATCTGCGCATCACAGCGAGCGTGGGCATTGCCATCAGTGACGGGGCTCTCGAATTGACGCACGAACACCTGCTGCACTGGGCTGATCTGGCTGTCTACGAGGCAAAAGACGCAGGCGGCGACACCTGCCGGGTGTATCGGGCAGGCTCCGGGGCGTTTGCCGACCGTTTGACCATCGACGTTGCGCCTGGGTAACGTGACGATACCGACGCGGGGTGGAGCAGCTCGGTAGCTCGCTGGGCTCATAACCCAGAGGTCGCAGGTTCAAATCCTGCCCCCGCTACCAAGAAGTTGCAGCTCAGAGGCCTTTTCCGGTTTGCCGGGGAGGGCCTCTTTGCTCGCTGGAGCGAACCCAGGAAAGACGCAGGCGTCCGAACCGGTGGCAGCAGGGGTCATGAGCTGGCGAATGGCAGCGTCAGGAGCGGGCGAAGTCGAGCAGCGGCTGATAGTCGCCTTTGCCGTCGGCTTCGCGAAGTGCCTTCAAGTAAGCGTCGCGGGTGTCCGTGTCGGCACTGAGGTCGGTAGCACCCCACGTCGTCGGCTCGGCGTCGAGGATGCGCAGTAGCAGGTCGCTGGCGAGGCGGGCGTGGCGGCCGTTGCCGTTCGGGAACAGGTGAATGCTGACGAGCCGGTGATGGAACCGGACGGCGATCTCATCCGGCGGCCAAGCGGCAGGGGACTGGTCGGCGATTTGGGCGGCGACGTCGAGGCACAAGGCGTGCGTGTCGGTCGCGATCTGCGGGGCGGGGACTCCGATGTTCGTTTGGCGACGGCGCAGCTTTCCTGCCCAGCGCCACACGTCCCCGAACATGCGCCGGTGAAGGTTGATGAGCCGGTCCAGGTGCAGCACCGCGTCCGGATCACGCGGCCGGCGGCGCGACTGCAATGCCCAGATGCGAGCCCGGAGGATGTTCTCGGCTTCGACAGCGTTCAGGTCGGCCCGGGTCGTCACCCACGTCGGAATGAGGCCTTCGAGGTCTTCCTCCGACAGTGGGGTGGCACCCGGTGGTTGCTCGGTGAGGTCATCCGGCGGGATCATTTCCAGGTCCGGCCGGAACGGATCACCGCCTGGGCTGCCTCGCCGAGCGCCGTGTCGTCCAGGACGGTGTCCTGATCTTCCAGCCGCATCGTCTGCTGTACGGCGGCGGCTTCCCGTTCGACGACGGCGACGGCGGCCTTTCGCACCGTCGCCTCCAGGCTGTGGCGGGGGAGCAGGACGTAGGCCAGATCGCAGTCGAGCGCGTCCGCTGCCCGGCGCAGCGAATCAAGTTTGATCCCGCCGCTGCGCTCGGCGGCCTCCAGGGCGGCGACACTCTGCGCGGCGATACCCATCCGCTGGCCGAGATCAGCGAGGCTCATCCCGAGCGCGTCCCTGATCGCCCGCACCCAACCGTCGTGTGGCGGTTGCAACGAAGCCGCCGGCGGCAGCACGTCCAGGCGTCGGTCCAGCGCCCGCCGTGCCCGTAGCGCCCGCTCCGCTGTCATGTCAGCCTCTACTCTGTTGCCTGTACCCGATTATCAGAGTACAACCTGATAAGTAATATGTGAAAGTCATAGTCCAGTCTGATCTCTACCCGATATTTTCGGGGCTCCGCAGGTCGTGGGACTCTAGGAGCCGGTTCCTATCGTTCCACGACGATGCTGGCCCAGCGCGACGGCGTTTCATCCCTCGACAATGGCGGGGATTTCGTCCGGTTCCGGGGCGGGCTCACCTAGCATGTCTCGGATCCAGAGGCCGGAGACTGGCTGTAGAGGCAAGCAGACGTGACTACTCGACCTCGTTGAGCCGCGACTGGCTTTTGACCGATGCAACGATTTCCGCGATGCGACTTATAGGCGCCCCATGGGTGTCGGTGTGCAGTCACTCGCTCAGTGATGACGATGTCGCGTTTGTTTAGGCCGACCCTGCATTGTCAAGCCACCAAATCATGGCGTTATCCACAGGAGGGCGAGCAGCTGTGGATAACGCCCGCCACGTTGGTATCGGCCTGCCATCCTGTGGAGCCATGGAGCTACGCCCGTATGAGTACCGCGACCCAGGGCAACTGCTGGCAGAGGTGATGGCGGGCGACGTCTTGGCTGAGCACGACTTGGTGCTGGTGTTGGTCCGCGAGCCGTCCGTCGATCAACAGATCGTTCGTACTGTCCGGTTCACGGAGACACCGCCTCCCCAGGTGGATCATTGGGAACGCTCCCAGTTCCTCAGGCAGATCGTGGAGCAACTGCAGGTGCCGGCGTGCAAGCTTGGGGAGCCGCCCAGCCATTCGGTGATGACGATTACGGCGCGACGCGGGTGGGCCGTGTTCGGGCCATCCGAATTCTCATGGCTTACGGGCTGGCGCTACAGCAACCATCTCGCTCCTGTTTTCGTCGGCGACCTCTTGCTGATCACCGAACACGGCTGGGCCGACTTCATGAGCGGGCGTGCAGGACGACTTCCGGCGCTCGCCTGATGGCGTCCGTTTCCGGGTAAACGGCGGGGCGCCATCGACGGTGCGGTCGTCCGAAATTGTGGGTGGGCTTCCCTACGCTGACCCCATGCAGTACGAATCCATCGATGCGTTGCGGGAGCGCCATGCTGCCTGGCGTCTGCTGCGCGCCGGAAACTCCGCGCTATCAAGGTAGGAGCTTCCAAGCCTTCTACGAGTTCCTTCCTTCGAAATCACGGCAGGAAGAGCTCACAGACCTTCTAGCAAGCGACACGGTCGATGAGGAACGGCGAATCCGCAGTATTCACCACGACTGGTCTGAGGCCGCCGAGCGGGCGCACGCACCGTCCTGCAGATCTCGGAGCAGCTGCGCCGATTCCTCGACGACCAGGTCTGGCTGGAGAACCGTCGCGTCCTCGATCTGGTGCGAGCTGTGAAGAGCACCGCGCTCGAGGTTCGCGCGAATCCGCCGGCCGTCGGCCTCGAAGTCGACGTACCCGCACACGACGAGGATCGCACGCCGGCTCTCGCCCTCGCACTGCCTCAGAGATAGCTGGGTTTGCTTCGCTCGCCGGCGGATTACGGAAACTATCTTCTTGGACGGATAGTTGCAGTAACGGGTTTCTAGGTTCACACTGTTACGGGAACTATCCGTTCAAGCGGATCGATAGCGAAAGGGATTCTCGTGGACGTCTCGGTGGCAGAAGCCGCGGCCCGTCTGGGTGTTGATCGCTCGCGGGTGCAGCGGATGCTGCGTGATGGTGCGCTACCCGGGCGTCGCTTGGGCCGGGAATGGCTCGTAGACGGTGTGGCTGTTGCGCAGCTGGCCGCGAATCCACACCGAGGTGGGCGCCCGATGGCGCCGGCGCGGGCCTGGGGGTTGCTCGATCTGCTCGACGGCGGGACCGCGCCATGGCTGTCACCGGTCGCTCGCAGTCAGGTCCGGCGGCAGGTGCGCCTGCTCGCGGGTGGCGATGCCAGGCGGTGGAGGGACGCGCTTCGTCGCCGCAGCAGCCGGATTCCGGTCCGGGTTCACCCGGCTGCATTGTCGCGCGTCGGCAAGAAGTCTGAGCTTCCGGTGCTATGGGCTGGTCCTGCCCGCGCTGCGGCGGCGGGGGCGGACCTGGTTGTGCTAGACGCCATGGCCGAGGTTTACATCATGGAAGGTGATTGGCCGAAGTTTGTGCGGACCTGGCACGCACAACCCGCTGAGGCGGACGCCAACCTGCTCGTACGCTTGCCAGCCGCGGTGTGGCCGTTCGATGGGCGGTCAGCGGTTGGCTCGGCCGTGCTTGCTGCGGACTTGCTCGAGTCATCGGAACCCCGGGCGGTTGCCGCCGGGTTGGGATTGCTCAACGCCCTGACGGTTCGCTGGGGGGCGCGGTGAGCGTCGTCCTGCCGCCGCTGGCTGCTCCGGTCGATCAGCTTTGGCACTTACTGCTCGACCTCGACGAGGCACTGGCCCGGACCGAACGAGTAGAGGTGAATCACGAAAAGCGCCGCGGAACCGTTCCGCGGCCGTCGTTGCTTGGCGCTGTCGTTTCCAAAGGCGCCGCCTGCGCGCTGCCGGGTGACAACTCACGTCACCTACGCGATCTGGAGTTGCTCTGCGCCTTGATCGAGGATCCCTTCGACATGAGTGAGCAGATGACGCACAAAGACCGGCAACGGGTACTTGATGGTCGGGCTCTCGAGGACTCGGAACACCCCGCCTGGCATCTCGTGCCCGCTGCCATTCGTGCAAGAGGTTTCGACGCCTATGAAATCTTGAGCAGCCCCTGACAGATGAGATCCAGGGCAGATCGCAAAAGCTCCTGCTGCGCAAGGGCTTTCTTGCTTTGGCTGGGCATTGGCCGCTCAGTCAGCCGGTGGGAAATCCGATGAAGTTTCCTCCTGCGAGGTCGCCGGACCCGCGGCGGCACCGCCGCCCTATGCTGATCGGGCATCAGTCAGAACTTCGGCGAATGCCGGGAGAGCCAGGCTCGGGCATTTGATGATGGCTGGAAAAGGTCGAGGGCAGCCGCTGGCTCCGGTCACTCAAGGCCACCCGCGTCAATGGACCATTCTGGCCGTGGTGCTGTCGGCGATGATGGTGGTGGTTCTGGACACCACCATTCTGAACGTGGCGCTGCCGTCGATGGAGCGTGAACTCTCCGCCAGCCAGAGTCAGCAGGAGTGGATGGTCGACGCTTACACGTTGACCTTCGCCGGTTTCATGTTTGCCGCGGGGGTGATGGGCGACCGGTTCGGACGTAAGCGGCTCATGCTTCTGGGTCTCGCGCTGTTCGGAATCTCGAGCCTGGCGTGTGCGATGGCGACGTCTCCGTATTTCGTTATTGCCAGCCGGGCGGTCATGGGGATCGGCGCTGCGGCGGTCGTTCCTACGACGCTGTCGGTCATCAGCAACGTGTTCAGTGATGCCGATCGGCCCAGGGCGATCGGCATTTACGCCGGGCTGATCGGCGCGTCGGTGGCGGCGGGACCGATCGTGGGCGGCCTGCTGCTATCCGGGTTCTGGTGGGGCTCGGTTTTCCTGGTCAACGTTCCGCTGTCGTTGGTGGCGATACTCCTGATCTGGCGGCTGGTGCCGGAATCACGCGACCCTGCCGGCCGGGAACTGCAAAGCTTGCCGGTACTGCAGTCGATTCTCGGCCTTGTGCTCGTGATCTTCGCCATCATCAAAGGCGGCGAGCACGGGGTGTGGTTCAGCCCAGGTGTGGTCGCGCCGTTGCTTGCCGGGTTGGTCTTGCTCGCGGGCTTTGTGTGGAGGCAGGCGGTCAGCAGCGCCCCGATGCTCGACGTGTCACTTTTTCGCAATCCTGTGTTCGCGGTTGCCAGTTCCGCGACGGGGCTCACGATGTTCGCACTCGCCGGCGCGACCTTCTACCTGGTCTTCTACCTGCAGTTCGTGCGTGGTTTCTCGCCGCTGGCGGCGGGCCTCGCGCTGGTTCCCGCCGCCGTCGCGCAGATGGTCTTCAGCCCGCGGGCGTCGGCGCTGGTGAAGCGGTTCGGCACCCGTGCCGTATGCGCGTCGGGACTTGTCGTTGTGGCGCTGGCGTTCCTTGGCATCCACCTGGTGTCCGAGTCGACTCCGATCTGGTACCTCGAACTGCTGCTGTTCGTTCAGGGTGCAGGCATGTCACACGTCTTCGCTCCGTCCACCGCCGCGGTGATGTCGACGGTGCCCCGCGAGCAGGCAGGCGCCGGTTCTGCGCTCAACAACACCGTCCGCAACGTCGGCCAGGCGCTCGGGGTGGCGATACTCGGCTCGCTGATCTCCTCGATTTACCGCGCGCACGTCACGCCGTCCTTGCGCGTGCTGCCGGCTGACGCACGGCTGAAAGCAGGGGAGTCCATCGGTGCGACGCGCGCGGCCATCGCCGATGCCGCCGCGCACGGGCACGACATTGCCGGTTTGTTGCCGGCGGCAGAGCGAGCCTTCGTTCACGCGATGCACTGGGCATCGCTGGTTTCGGCCTTCGTCGCGTTGCTATCCGCCATCGTCGTGTTGGTGTTCCTTCAGCCGGTCGCTCGCACAGCGCCGAGCCGATGGAGAAGTCGCCGGCCGGGATCGGGTCGCTCGCAGCTTGAGCCCGACGATTACGCAGAGCTCAAGGGGACGACGTCGCCAACACCCGCCGGCAAGTCGCCGCTGACCTGATCGTTAGCGCTCCGCCCGTTACGCGGCATTTATACGGTTCAGGCTCGCCTGTCGGGGGAACGAGCGGAGGGGAGAGCGACCGCATCGGGGGGGCGCGTGAGCCAGACAAGAGACGACCTTCAAGTCACGGTCGGCCGGACGGGGCAAGGGTCTGACGCGGTGCCTGTGCGGCCCATGGAGTTCGACCAGTGGGTCGCCGATCTGCCGAAATACTTCGCCGCGAACGGCGACGTCGTCATGAGTCATGTCCTGACGGTGCTGTCGTCGACGTTCCCGGAAGGCGAGAAGTTCTTCGTCCGGTCGGTGGCGGCGGTGCGCGATCAGCTCACAGATCCACGGCTCCTCGCGGATGTCGACGGCTTCATCGGTCAGGAGCAGATGCACGGTCGCGAGCACAAGGTCCTCAATGATCGCCTCGCGGCATACGGCTATCCCACGCGCGGGATAGACCGCTATGTGCGCGGGCTGTACTGGGTGCGGGAGCGGATCCAGAGCACGAAGGTCAACCTGGCGTTCACCGCGGCGCTCGAGCACTACACCGCGACGCTGGCTGAGCTGTTGCTGACGGACGACGAGGCGCGCAAGGCCGTAGGTCGCCCTGGGGCGCGCGACATCCTGACGTGGCATGCGCTGGAGGAGTCCGAGCACAAGGCCGTCGCCTTCGACGTCTACAAGGCCGTCGACGGAGGGGAGACGATGCGGATCGTCGTCATGGTCCTCACGGACCTGCTGTTCATCTTCGAGACGTCGATCATGGGCGTCATCTCTATCGTCAAGGATCGCGATGTTCGGCGTCACCCAGTGCAGATGCTCCGAAGCCTTACACGCCTGCCCGCGTCACCGTTCGTGTCGTTGCGGGCCGCACGCATCCTGGCGCAGTACCACCGACCGGGCTTCCACCCGAACGATCGCGACACGAGGCACCTGATCGCCGATTGGCGGCAGGCGTTATTCGGCAGGGACGGTCAGCTGACGCAGTTGCTCGCCAGCTGACCCGGCCGGGCAGTCGCTCACACGCGCGACATCCTCGCCGGCTGCATGGCCACGAGCCGACTACTTGCCCACAGCTTCGCCGAACAGCCTCGTGTCAGCGAATTGCTCGAACCTCACGACCTTGTCGTCGCGGACGGTCCACAGGTGCGCGTAGCGCACGTCCACCGGGCCGTTGGCGCCCTTGCCCCTGTACCGGCCGAGGCTGATGACGCGGTCGTCTCCCACGGGCAGGATTTCCTCCGGAGTCACCTGGAAGCCTTCGACGTCTTGGGCGATCGGACCAAGCACGTTGCCGAAGATCTCCTCGGCGCCGTGGAACACGCCGCCATACGGCATTCCCTCGGCCTCGTGCCACTCCGTCTCGGCAAGCATCGCCCCGACCTTGGCCACGTCTCCATTGTCAAAAGCCTCGTAGGCGCCTCGCACAAGCTCCACGCGATCGGTCATGACGAAACTCCTTTGGTCCAGGGACACGACGTCAGCGATCTTGGCCCGACCCGCACGCCGCCGTCTGCTGAATGCGTAGATCTACGGCCGAGGAGCCAAGGTCCAGGGCGGGCTGGTACCGCTATCGGCCGGTCTGTCCTTTGCAGGCTCCTTTTGCCTTCGCCCGCGTCAGTCGCCGCGGCCGAAAAGATTCAGGAAGAACAGGAAGACGTTCAGGATGTCGAGGAAGATCGACGCGGCAATCAGCGGTGCAGCGGCGGCGTTTGTCGATCGCCGCACCCGCTGGAAATCGATGACGGTGTAGGCAGCGAAGATGACCAGGCCGAACACCGAGTACAGCACCGAGCCGCCGGGAATGTTGACGAAGATCAGCACGATGCCGAAGACGATCAGGCCGAGGAGCGCCCAGAACGCCACCCGAGCGAGAGCCGTGAGATCACGTCGGGTGGCATAGCCGACCGACCCCAAGCCCCCGATGAAGAGCGCCGTCGCACCGCCTGACTGCCACAGTGCCTGCGGGTCAGCACTGGCGTAGTAAGCGAGGGTCGGCGCTACCGCGACGCCGAGCAGGAGTCCGACGGCGGCCAGCAGTCCCACGGTGAGTTGCTGGGAACGGCGGCTCGCGGCGCGCATGCCGATGAGGCACCCGAATGCGGCGATGAACGCGACAATTCCGACGCCGCCGCGCAGGTTGCGTCCGAGGTAGGCCCCCAGCGCGAACAGCGCGGCAGCCATGGCCACGTAACCCATGGTCTGGGCGAAAAGCGAGCGCGCCTGGTCGCGCGCCGTGGCTGTACGCCCTGGAACAGTGAGTGAGTACGCCATCAGATATGCCTGCCTTCCCGGTTCTCCTGCGAGTCTCCTCCCCGGGGTGAGCGGACACCAGCAGTCTGAGCAGGTTCTCATGGCGATGACCGACGCGGGCAGGGACACCAAGCGTCAGGATTGGATGAAGGCCGGCAGATCGGGGTTGATCGGGTCGGCATGAGTGGCGATCGCGGTGTGCGTGCGATGCCGTTGCCCGGGGGCTGAAGGGGGACCTTGTTCTCTGTCGTGGCGGAGGCAAGTCGGGGAGGATTCAGTCGGGACTGATGCCGCGCATCGAAGGAGGCGTCCAGTGGCTGACCACGCGGGACATGGTGGATACGGAAGCTCGGTGCAGGAGGCGTTGCGCGGGCCGACCAGGGATCTTCGTCGAGCGATTCCCGATGTGTACAAGGGATTCGCGGCCTTGCACGACAGTGCGTTGAACCCCGGTGCGCTCGATACCAAAACGAAGGAACTGATCGCGTTCGCAATAGCCGTCAGCGAGTGCTGCGATGGATGCATCGCCGCGCATGCCCACGCCGCGGTGCGCCACGGAGCTAGCCCGCAGGAAGCAGCGGAAGCGATCGGGGTCGCGATCCTCATGGCCGGAGGCCCCGCGACTGTCTATGGACCTCGCGGATTCGCTGCATTCCTGGAGTTTCACGCGGCTGCGCATCCAGTTCAGGCGCCTATGGCATCCGCTGGGGTCAGCTGACCGCTGCGGAGGATCCGGAGGGGTCACTGAGCGCCGGGTCGTCCGTTCCGACGTGAAGCCGGGTCAGCAGCAGTGACATGGGGCACCACCCGCGCGCTGCCATCAGGAGCTGATTGGCGCTGACGAGCGCCGGGAGTAGCAGGAACCACTTGCCGGCGAACGCGCCGAGCCCAGTCCCGACAAGGGTAAAAGTCCCTGCCATCCCGAACAGGATGCGGGTCTGTGGCTTGCTGGTGGTCATGGGAGTCGGCCTTTCCTTCAGTGTGAGAAGTGGACGTTGGGCAGGATGCGTCCGAGCCACTTCGGCTGATACCAGGCGCCGTGGCCGGTGAGTCGCAGGACAACCGGCAGCAGGATCAAGCGAACGCACAGCGCGTCAAGAAAGACCGCAACGGCAAGGATGATGCCCATTTCCTTCGGGGCCAGCGGGCCGGACAGTGCAAACGTCAGGAAGACGGCGACCATGACGCCTGCGGCCGCGACGACCACGCGTCCCGACGTTCGCAGCGCCATCCGCATGGCGTGCTGCGGATCATTCGTCAGGTCGTAGTGCTCGCGGGCCGCTGACAGCAGGAACAGGGTGTAGTCCATGGCGACGCCGGTGAGCATCGCTCCAAAGAAGAGCGGTCCCCAGGCGTCGACGAAGCCCTGCGGCTGGAAGTTGAGGAAGCCGGACAGGTGACCGTCCTGGAAGATCCACTTCGCGACACCGAAGGCGGCGGCAATAGACGCCAGGTTGGTCACGACGCCGACGAACGCCACCAGCGGGCTACCCAAGGCGATGAGCAGCAGCAGGAAACCGAGCCCGACGAGCAGCCCAAAAACGAGGGGTGTGCGAGCGGAAAGGACCTTCTCCAGGTCGTGATTCTCGGCTGCGGCGCCGCCGATGAGAGAACCCGTGGGCAGTTCGGCGCGCAGCCGATCGATGGTCGTCCCGGTGGCCTTTGACGACGCGTCAGTGGTGGGGATCGCCAGTGTCATGGTCCACCCGGCGGATGAGCCGCCCGGCATCGTGGCCGCGACACCCCTGTCGCGGGTGAGCACGGCGGCCGTCTTCGCCTGAGAGGCGGAAGGGGTGAGAACGGACAGCGTTCCAGGCGCGCCCGGGCCGAAGGCGTTGACGACGTCGTAGTAGCCGGCGCGCGCGGTCTGGCTCGGCGGAATGATCGTGATGCTGGGCATGCCGGTGCGCAGCGACGTCACCGGCCAAGCGAGCGCCCCCAGGATGACGATGACGATGCCGCCGGCGACCCAGGGCCGGCGGTGCAGCAGCGCGCCCCAGTGGTGCAGCAGACGCTCCAGCCCACCCACGGTGTGGTGCAGGTGAGGGTGCGAGCCCGTCTTCGCGTCAGGGACCGATCTAGCCGCGGCGGCTTCCCGGCGATCAGCGCGTGCCTGCGCCCGCCGAACCGCCCCCGGCGGGCGAATCCGGCCCGCATCGATCCGCCTTCCGAGCTTGCCCAGGACGGCGGGCAGCAGGGTCATCGTGGCGGCCAGCACCGCGACCACCGAGAGCATGATGCCCAACGCCATGCTCCGGAACGCCGGGCTCGGAACGATGAGCACGGTCGTGAGGGCGACCAGCACCGTCAGCCCGCTGAACGCGACTGCCTTCCCTGCCGTGCCCATGGTTTCGGCGATCGCGTCGACGGACGCGCTCACGCGGTCGGGGTTATGAGCACGCGCATGCAGGGCGGTACGGAACCGGACCACGATGAAAAGGGCGTAGTCAATACCGAGGGCGAGCGCGAACATCATCGCGAAGTTCAATGCCCAGATGCTGACCGGGGCGATGTGCGTGGTCAGCACGAGTGCGCCTGCCGCGGTCAGCAGGCCGACCAGGGTCAGCATCAGCGGCAGGCCGGCGGCCACCAGGCTTCCGAAGGCGATGACAAGCACGATCATCGTCACCGGCCACGACAGCACCTCGGACTTGATCATGGCGGAATGGTTGACTTTGTTGAAGTTTGCCCATAGGGCGCTGGAACCGGTCAACTGAACCGACACGGTGTTCGTCGACAGCTTCGTGATCGGCTTCATGAGGTCATCGGCCGCTCGGACCATCGCATTGGCGTTCGCCTTGGCTCCGGCTTGAATGATGGCGGTACGACCGTCGCGTGAAATGCTTGAACCTGCTTGCGGCGCAACGACGGTGCTGACCCTCTTGTCCGCCTTCAGCAGCGCGCTTGCCCTGCTGATCACCAGCTGTGCGGTCGGGTCAGTCGCGATCGGACCGCTTTTGTCGACAACCACAACCTGAAGCGCGGTGGAGCCCAGCCCGGCGAAGTCCTTCGCGATGATGTCTCGGGCCTTCACCGATGAGCTGCCGCTGTCCTGCCATCCAGCACCTGACAGTGCGGACATCACCTGCGGCGCAAAGGCGCCGAAGAGCGCCAGCAGCAAGAGCCACGCCACGAGGACGACGCGCAGATGGCTGCCGGACCATGCTCCGAGGCGGGCAAGCCACCCAGGCGTCGCTGCGTCTTCGACAGGTGAATTCGTGGGCCGAGCGGCGGTCGTGGTCACGATTTCCTCCGATGGCAGTCGGCTGCTTGGGGCATTGCACGGCTGCGTGTGCCGACCGTAGCAGATACGGGTGGGGGTATCCGAGGACTTTGGTCCGGAGGGGACTCGAGGTCTCGGAAAGTCCTGCTACCGCAGGACGGCTATACCCGTCGGGGTACTCTTGGGCAAACGCTCCAGGAGGCACCATGGTCGCCATACCGCGTGACGAGATGGACAAGGTCGTCAACCGCCTGCGCCGGGCCCAGGGCCAGATCGGCGGCGTGCTTCGTCTGATCGATGAAGGACGCGATTGCGCCGACATCGTCACGCAGCTCGCTGCGGTCAGCCGTGCGCTGGACCGAGCGGGTTTCGCCATCATCGCGACCGGGCTCAAGCAGTGCCTGACGGAGAGCGGCGGTGCCGACAACATCGACAGCGCGCAGCTGGAGAAGCTGTTCCTTTCACTCGCCTGACGAGCCTTGACCTCTCGGCCGGTGGCAAGCCTGCCCGCGCGAATGACCCCAGCCAGAAGGAGAAACCATGAAGAAGTTCCTGGTCCTGACTTACGGCTTCGTGCCGCCGACCGCTGAGATCGGACAGGCCTGGGGTGAGTGGTTCACCTCCGTCGCGCCCAGTTTGGTTGACCCGGGAAACCCCTTCGGGCGCGGTGTCGAACTCACCCATGACGCCCGTACCGAACTGACGCTGCAATCGCCGTCGCCGCTGGTCGGCTATTGCATTCTCAACGCCGAGAGCCTCGAAGACGCCGAGCGCCTCGTGGCACAGATGCCGATCATCGAGAGCGTCCGGATCTACGAAGCCCACTCCATGTGACCCCCCGGCTCAGGCGGTGAGCAGGGGAGGCAGACGAAGGTGCCAGTCCGTCTGCCTTTGATACGCGTCGGCCGCGTTCAGCACGCAGCCCTCCTCGAACGGTCTGCCGGCAAACTGCACTCCCAGCGGCAGCCCTGAAGCGGTGAAGCCCGCCGGAATCGAGATGACGGGATTGCCCGTGGCATCCCAATAGGGCGTGTGGAGTTGGGCAAACCAGGCCCCGAGGTCGGGGCCGAGCACGTCGTGGGAGATGGCGCCGATGGCCAGCGTCGGCGTCAGGATCAGATCCACGTCGTCGTAGAGCGCGGCCAGGTCCTTCTGCAGAACCCGCCGAGCACGCTGCGCCTGGACGTAGTCCGCCCCCGAACAGAAGGCGGCCGACGCGAGCTGGCGTCGGTTGCCCGCAAAGTAGTCGGCCAGCCGGCTTCGGGCGTCGGGGGCGTGGTAGGCGAACATCTCACCGCCGCAGATGGAGAGCAGGATGGCCATGGCCATCTCGTAATGCGGAACCTGCACCTCCACGACATCGGCGCCGAGAGATTCCAGCCGCGCCGCCACGGCTTCGATCATCGGTTGGACATTCGCATCGTCGGCAGGCGTCGCCGCGCGTTGCAGGAAGTCGACCCCGATACGCAGGCCGGTCAGATCACCAGTCAGTCCCGCCGTGTAGTTGGGAACGGCCACCTCGACCGAGCCGGTGCAGCTGGGATCGTGCCCGGCCAGTACGGAGAGCATGAGGGCACAGTCGCGTGCGGACCGCGCCATCGGGCCGATGTGATCGAGGCTGTAGCCCAAAGGCACGCATCCGGATTTGGGCACCCGGCCGAAGGTCGGCATGAGGCCGGTGATGCCGCAGAAGGCGGAGGGGATACGGATGCTGCCGCCGGTGTCGGTGCCTAGGCCCCCCAGGAACATCCCTGCCGCGACCCCGCTGCCGGTACCCGAGCTGGAGCCACCGGGCCAGGTGCGCCGATCCCAGGGGTTACGAGGAAGGGGGAACGGTTTCTGCGCATCGGGGTTGGCGGCGGCGAACTCCATGGTGGAGGTCTTGCCCATGACGATGCCGCCGGCCTCGCGCAGCCGGGCCACCACGACAGCGTCGCGCGGGTTCCAACCAGGGTCGTGAACCAGGCTCTGCGCGGTGGTCGGACCTTCCTTGGCCGTGATGATGTCCTTGATTCCGAGCGGAATTCCCTGCAACGGCCCGCGGTCGAACCCGGCCGACAGTTCGTCATCGGCGAGCATGGCGGCGGCCAGGGACTGCTGCTCGAAGCGCAGCAGGAAGGTGCCCAGATCGGCATCGAAGCTATCGGCCTTGGCGATAGCGGCCTCGGTCAGCTGGACGCTGGTGACGGAGCCATCGCGCAATGCGAGAGCGGCCTCGGAGATCGTGATCGGGGTGGTGATCGGTGTTGTGAGGCCGGTGGCGACCGAGGTGCTCATAAGGCTGCCCCGATCTGCTCGCCCGCGGCGATCGCCGGCACTTGGAGATGCCAGTCGCTGACGGTCTGAAAAGCGTCTGCGGCACGCAACATGGTGACCTCACCGAAAGGTCTCGCGGCCATCTGAAGTGACAATGGCAGCCCGCTGGCGCCCATGCCCATCGGTAGCGCGGTGGCCGGATTGCCGGTGCAGTCCCAGTACTGGGTGTAGATCGAATTGAAGCCGTCCTCTCCCAGCAGCGCGGCGAGCTCGGCAAAGTCGAGTGCTCCGCCGGCGGTCGTCGGAGTCACGATGAGATCGACGTCGTTGAAACTCTCGGCGATGGCGAGCTGCGCGGCGCGGCGGGTTCGCTGGGCCTGCACGTAGTCGGCCGCGGAGATCGTGAAAGCCATCGACAGCAGACCACGAGTACCAGGTGCGTAATCCGACCAGCTGCCTTGCAGATCGGGCATGTGGTAGGACGCCGCTTCGCTGGCCATGACCACCATGTTCGCGGCCATCATTTCGGTGTAGTAAGGCAATTCGACCTCGACGACATCGGCCCCGAGCGCCGAAAGCGCGCTCACAGCCGCAGCGAAGGCCGATGCGAGGGCTGGGTCTTCCCGGTCCCCGCCGTACTGCTGGAGACGTTGGACTCCGATACGGAGCCCGGTCAGCTCCCCGCTCAGTCCGGAAAGGTAGTCGGGCACGGGGATGTCGACCGCGCACGCATCGCTTGCGTCGTAGCCCGCCAGAACCGACAGCATCAGCGCGCCGTCGCGGGCGCTGCGCGTGAGCGGGCCGATGTGGTCGAGGCTGTAGCCCAGTGGAACGCAGCCCGATTTCGGCACCCGGCCGAAGGTGGGCATAACGCCGGTGACTCCGCAGAACGCCGCCGGAATCCGGATACTGCCGGCAGTGTCAGTCCCCAGAGCTCCCAGCACCATTCCGGTGGAGACGGAACTTCCCGAACCGGAGCTCGATCCACCGGCCCACCTATCAAGGTCCCATGGATTACGGGGGATCGGGAACGGCCGGTCGAAGTCCGGCATCCCGCAGGCGAATTCCATCGTGGTGAGCTTGCCCATCACGATCCCGCCGGCATTTCGCAGGCGGGAAACCACTACGGCGTCACCCGCGTCGATTCCCCATTGCGGATCGAGAACGAGGCTCTGGGCGGTGCTCGTCCCCTCAGCCGTGCTGATGATGTCCTTGATTCCCAGCGGAATGCCGTGCAGTGGGCCTACTGGATCTCCGGTAGCCAGCAGCTCGTCGGCAGCGGCCGCGGCCGCGAGACTGCTCTCCTGGTAGCGCACGATGAAGGAGCCGACTTGCGAATCGCACCGGTCTGCCACGGCGATGGCGGCCGACACGAGTTCGGTACTGGTGGTCTCGCCGGCTCGCAATGCCCTGGCTGCGTCCGTGATCGTCAGATACCCGCTCATCAATTCACCCCTGCCAGCGAAGGCGCATGCGTCAACACGGGCTTCCGCTGATGCCAGGTCGTGCGCTGCTGGAACGCATCGGCGACCCGCAGGGTCATGGCTTCGTCGAAGGGACGGGCGGCGATCTGAAGGGCCAACGGCATCCCGGCGTCGCCGAAGCCCATCGGGATCGACATCGCGGGGTTGCCGGTGGTGTCCCAGTAGGGCGTGTGGATGGACGTCAGGCCCTCGGCCATCATCGAGGCGATGTGGTCCATCCGCGGCGCCACGGTCGAGGTCGTCGGCGTGACCACCAGATCGACTTTCGTGAACAGGTGCGCCAGTGCCTTCTGTCCCACCCGCCGAGCCCGCTGAGCCTGGACATAGTCCGCAGCAGACAAGCCGAATCCCATCCCGATCATCTTTCGGGTGCCCGGTGCGTAGTCAGCCCATCTGCTCTGCATATCCGGCATGTGATACGCGAGTGCCTCCGCTGCAAAGAGCAGGAACGCTGCCGACGTCATCTCGCTGTAGAGCGGCAGTTGCACCTCGACCACATCGGCACCAGCAGCGGCCAGAACATCGACGGCGTCAGCGAAAACCGCGGCCATCGCCGGGTCTTCCTCGGCCGCAAACTGCTCGAGGCGCTGGACGCCGATGCGCAATCCGGTGAGGTCGCCGGTGAGGCCAGTGAGAAAGTCAGGAACCGGGACGTCGGCCGAGCCCGGATCGCCAGCGTCGACGCCGGAAATGGCTGCGAGGATCAGCGCCGCATCACGCGCGGATCGGGTCAGGGGTCCGATGTGATCGAGGCTGTAGCCCAGGGGAGCGCACCCTGATTTGGGAACCCGTCCAAAGGTCGGCATCAGTCCGCTGACTCCGCAGAACGCGGCCGGAATGCGGATGCTCCCGCCGGTGTCGGTGCCAAGTGCGCCGAGCACCATTCCGGTGGCGACCGCACTGCCTGAGCCGGAGCTGGATCCGCCTGGCCAGTAGTCCAGATTCCAAGGGTTTCTGGGGATCGGGAACGGGCGGTCGAAGTCCGGCATCCCGATGGCGAACTCCATTGTGGTCAGCTTGCCCATGATCAGGGCGCCAGCGTCCCGCAACCGGGAGACCACCACGGCGTCGCCGATGTCCAGGCCCCACTGCGGGTCCAGCACCAGGCTTTGGGCGGTGCTCGGGCCCTCGGCGGTGGTGATGATGTCCTTGATTCCCAGTGGGATTCCTTGCAGCGGACCCTTGTCGATGCCGGCGGCAAAGGCTGCATCGGCGGCCTCGGCTGCTTTCAGTGCTTCGCAGTTGTAGCGGCTGAGAAACGTTCCGACCGCTTCGTCGTGCTCGTCCGCGACGGCGATGGCCGCCTCGGCGAGTGCCACCGCCGTCGTCTCACCTGAGCGCAGCGCGTCGGCCGCCTCGCAGATCGTCGAATAACTGTTCATTCTTCTCGCCTTCTTCTGAGGGATTGGTCAGGGACGGGCGTGGAAGATGACTGCCGGCTCCTCGTAGCGCACGCCAGGCATCTTGTAGAGGGCGTCGACCATGGCGCGGGTGCCGGCGAATCCGGCTACGAGGCCAGTGATTTCCTCCTCAGTCGGGGTCACTCCCGCCATCTGGAGCAAGGCTCGGACGGTGGTCTCGTCATCGATCTTGTCGGTCATTCGTCTTCTGCTTTCCGTGGGTGTTGGGCTATGAGAGGTGGAGGGGAGTCAGCTGACCGACACCGTCGTCAGATCCACGAACCACGACTTCGGTTCGATGAATCCCTTGACGTTGCTGGCCAGGACGCGAGGGTTGCGGTCGTTCACCACGAAGAGCCAGGGGGCGTCCTTGGTGATCAGTGCGGCCATTTGCGAGTAAGTCGCATTGCGGGCCGCGTCATCGGCCTCGGTGGCCGACTTGGCGATGAGCGCGTCGACGGCCGGATCGGCATAGTGCCCGATGTTCAACGGTGACTGAGAACTGAAGAGCAGGCCCCAGAAGCTCTCCTGGATAAACGTCAAGGAGATGTTGATCGCGTCGGCGTTGTCCGGGATCTTGCCTGCGGTGAAGGAGGTGAGCATGGCCGCCCACTCGATCGGCTTCAGCTCGACCTTGACCCCGATCTTGGCCAGATCGCTTTGCAGTTCTTGGTTCATCGGGCCGGGCTGCATATTTCCGGAGCCGCTCGTCGGGTAGGAGACGGTCAGCTTGAAGCCGTTCGGGTAGCCGGCTTGTGCCAGTAGTTGCTTGGCTTTTGTCGGGTTGTACGAGTAGACGTTGTTGGTCTGCTGGTAGGCCAGGCTGGCCTTCGGCGCGACCTGGAACGCGGGGTCGGCGGTGCCCTGGAGCAGATCGGTCGCCATCGTCTGGCGGTCGATGCCGTAGTTCAGCGCCTGACGCACTTGCAGCTTGCTGAGCGGGCCGGTCTTCTCGTTGAAGATCCAGGGCCACACGTGGTCATACGAATTCGTGAAGACCTGGAAGCCGCTGCTCTTCAGCGACGCGATCGTGTCCGGGTCCGGTGCCTCGATCCAATTGACCTCTCCCGATTTGAGCGCAGCCAATCGGGTCGAGCTGTCGGGGATGGGCTTGAGGATCACTTCGGAGACCTTGGGCGCTCCGCCCCAGTATTTCGGGTTGGCGGCCAGCACCATCTGCTGGCCTCGCGTCAGCGACTTCATCGTGAAGGGCCCGGTGCCGGCGGGGTGATTCGCGTAGTTGACGTTGCCGTACTTCTTCACAGCGGTCGGGCTCGCCATGTACAGGAAGACGACATCGCTCGGGAGATGGGAGGCCGGGGCGGCGGTGTCGATCTCGACTGTCGAGGAGTCGATCTTCTTGTAGCTCGTGATACTGCCGACCGACAGCGCTGCTGATGCGGCGACCGGGGCGTAGTAGTTGGGTGACTTCTTGTTCGTGTAGCGGTCGAGGTTGAACAGGACGGCGTCGGCGTTGAAGGGCGTGCCGTCACTGAACGACACTCCGCTGCGCAGCTTGAAGGTCCATGCCGTCGCCGTCGCGTTGTGCGTCCAGGAGGTCGCCAGCCCGCCGACGATGCTGGGGATCTTGTCGCCCTGCTTCAGGTCGTACTTCGTCAGGCTGTCGTAGAGGGAATTGCCGACGAACCGGTAGCCCTCGTAGCCCTGACCGGAGGCGAGAACCGTGTCTGCACTGGGGATGTCGGAAGCCGTCATGCCGATGGTCAGCACCCCGGACTGGCCGGAAGTAGAGGCACCGCCCCCGCCGGATTTGGCGCCGCATGCCGACGCCACGAGCGCGATCGTCGCCGCGCCGGCGATCGTCGCGCCGAGAGTTGATTGCCGATACTTCATGGGATGTATTGCCTTTCGGGCAGGGGGCATCGCGGCAGGGCACGGCGGCGTGGCCCCACTGCTTTGCAGGATTGATATGAGGGTTGGTGCGGCTCGTCCTAAGAGGTCAGTCGACGAACTCCGCCTCGGGCGCGTCTCGGTGGTGCACGCAGGACACGAGATGCCTGCGCCCGACCACATGCAGATCCGGCCAGGTCTGCGCACAGTCGTCGATGGCGATCGGGCAGCGCGTACGGAATCCGCAGCCGCTCGGCGGGTCCGCGGGATTGGGCAGCTCGCCGGTCAGCACGATGCGCTTGGTATCCGTGCCGGGAGCCGACGAGATCAGCGCCTGCGTATACGGATGCTTGGGGTCTGACCACAGCGAGTCAGCCGGGCCCTCTTCCACGATGCGACCGAGATACATCACGGCGACCCGGTCGGCGATGTGCTCGACCACCCCCAGGTCGTGGCTGATGAAGACGTAGGCGACGCCGAGATCGCGTTGCAGGTCGGAAAGCAGGTTGAGAACCTGTGCCTGGACGCTCTTGTCGAGCGCGCTGACCGCCTCGTCGCAGATGACGACGTCAGGCTCGGTCGACAAGGCCCTGGCGATGGCGACCCGTTGCAGCTGGCCACCGGAGAGCTGATGTGGATACCGACCGGCGAACGAGGGGTCGAGCCCGACCCGGTCGAGCAGTTCCGGGACCTTCCTCGATCGCGCTGTCCGGGCAAATCCCTGTGCCCGCATGGTGAATTCGATGGACGACTGGACGGTGAGGCGCGGGTTCAGGCTCGTCTGCGGATTCTGCGGCACGACCTGCAGGCGCCGGCGAAGCGACCGAAGCCGGCTCCCTTTGGCCCGGGTCACTTCCACGTCGTCGAAATACACACCGCCCGCATCAGGCGCGAGGAGGCGAAGCAGCATCTTGGCGGTGGTCGATTTGCCGCAGCCGGACTCACCGACTATCCCGAGAGTTTCCCCGGCCGAGACCGACAGATTGACATTCGACACCGCCTTCACGCCGTTGCCGAAGGTCTTCGTCAATCCCTGCGCTTCCAGCAGAGCCGTCATACCTTGACCTCCTCACCGTGCGCAGGACTCGGAGCACCATCCGCGCCGCCGACCACGGGACAGGCTGCCGAACGGTCCGGTCCGACGGCGACCAGCGGCGGCCTGTCCGAGCTACATCGCGTCACTGCTGTAGGGCAACGCGGGGAGAACGGGCAACCCGGCAATTGCTCGCCGGTCAGCGGAGGCCGTCCGGCGATGACCGGAAGGCTCCCGCGTTCGATGCCGGGGATGGGTAGGGAGTCCAGCAATCCCTTGGTGTACGGGTGGTGGGGGGTCCGTAACACGTCCGCGGACGGTCCTACCTCGACCATTCGTCCGGCGTACATGACCCCGACCGTGCCGCCGATCTCTTCCGCTACTCCGACGTCGTGAGTCACCAGGATCATGGCCATCCCCAGGCGCTGCTGGAGGTCCAGGAACAGCTCGAGGACCTGAGCCTGGACCGTGACGTCCAGGGCCGTGGTGGGCTCGTCGGCGATGAGGATCGAAGGCTCGCACGACACGGCGATCGCGATGACTGCGCGCTGACGCATGCCTCCAGAAAGTTGATGTGGACGGCTGCGAGCTACCCGTAACGGGTCGGGAATGCCGACCATCGCCAGCAGCTCCAGCGACCTCGCTTTCGCGGCCCGGCGGTCGGTCACGGTGCCGGAGGTGCGCAGCATCTCCACAAGCTGGGAGCCGATGCTGCGAAGCGGGTCGAGTGCGCCGGTCGGGTCCTGCGGGACAAGGCCGATCGTCCGGCCCCGGACGCGGCGCATCTCCGGCTCGGGCAGGGTCAGCAATTCCCGCTCGCCCAGCCGGACCGAGCCACTGATCTCGGCCTGGGTTCCGTACAACCGCATGATCGAACGGGCTGTCACGGACTTGCCGCTTCCACTCTCGCCGAGCAGCACCATGACCCCGCCGGCATCAAGGGCGAAGGAAACCCCTTGCAGCGCAGCGATGTCGAAGCCGCCTGAGCGAAAGACAGTGCGCAGGTTGGTGACCGTCAGCGCCTTGGTCGCCGAGCTCATGACCGTGTTCATGATCGCGCCTCCCGGCGCACGTCGAGGGCGTCACGCAGTGCGTCGCCGAGCACGTTGAAAACGATCGAAGCAACGGAGATCGCCAATGCCGGAATCAACGCCAGGACGGGATTGGTGAAGATGTACTGCCGGAGTTCGTTGATCATCGAGCCCCATTCGGGCGCCGGCGGGGCGACTCCCAGGCCGAGGAAGCTCAGGCCGCCGGCGTACACGAGGCACAAGCCGATCGCCGCGGTGCAGTAGACCAGCAGCGCCGGCCCGATGTTGGGCAGCACCTGCCTGATGGCGATGGACGGGGCCCGCGCGCCACTGGCGCGAGCCGCCTCCATGAAGTCCATCTCCCGTAGTCGCGCGGTCTCGGTCTCGGCGATGCGTGCGATGGGTGCGATGAGCACGACGGAAAGGGAGATGACCGCATTCGTCGTGCCCGGGCCGAGAGCGGCCGCAATCGCGATCGCGAGCAGTACGGCCGGAAACGCGTAGAACACGTCCAGGGTCCGCATGATCACGGCGTGGCCGACTCTGCCGCTGAGCGCGGCGGTGATGCCCGCCGCGGTACCGATCAGCCCCGCGATCAGGACGGGCGTGACGCCCGCAATCATGCTTGGTCTGGCGCCCGCAACGAGGCGGGTGAGGATGTCGCGGCCCTGGCCGTCGGTCCCGAGCAGATGGCCGCGCTGCCCGACCCCCAGCAAGCGGTCGGTGATCGAACCGGCCGCCGGGTTTCCGACGATCCAGGGGCCGATGACGGCGAGCAGGACGAGTGCAGTGGCGAACGCCCCGCAGACGTAGAGCGCCCAGCGGATTCGGCGGCGCCGTTTCAGCGGAATGGGCGTGGCGCCGGCTTCGACCGCGTTCGGCAGTCTCGCTCCGCTGAGCGAGAGGTCGTTTCCCAGGATGGTCATGAGTTCCTCAACTCGTTCGCACGCGGGGGTCGATCAGCGCGTGCATCGTGTCGACGATGATGTTGATCAGGACGAAGGCGACCGCGGACAGGAGCACGCCGGCCTGGATGACGGGCAGATCGCGAGCGGAGATCGACTGGTACACCAGCAGCCCGAGGCCCGGCCACGTGAAAATCGTCTCGACGAAGACGACTCCGCCGAGCAGGTAGCCGATCTGCAGGCCGGCGATGGTCAGCAGCGAAGGCACGGCGTTGTGGACGGCGTGCGCGAGGATGCGGCGACGGCTGAAGCCACGGGCCCGCAGCGCTTCCACGAAGTCCATGCTCAGCACGTCCAGTAACGCCGATCGAAAGATTCTGGCGATGACGCCGCCCGGGACCAGGCCTGCGGTGAGCGCCGGCAGAAAGCCATGCCAGAGCAGGTCGCCGAACCCGCCGCCGCCGTTCCCATGCATCCCCGAAACCGGGAAGAACCCCGTGTTGACCGCGAGATAGATGATGAGCAGCACGGCCAGCGAGTACTGCGGAATCGAGATGGAGACCGCGCTGATCCCTGACGTCAGCCGGCCGATGATCCCGCGGGGGTGCAGCGCCCCGAGTGCGCCGATCACCAGGCCGAAGACGATCGCGATCACGGCCGCATACGCCGCCAGGATCAACGTGTTCCCGAAAGCACTGAACACCAGGTTCGACGCGGGCTGCTGGTGGGCGATGCTCAGTCCGAGATCACCCTGCAGCGCATGGGAAAACCAGTGCCAGTACTGAGAAAAGATCGAACCGCCGAGTCCCAGCCGCTGCCTGAGGGACGCGACCGTGGATGGCAGCGCGCCAGGCCCCGCCAGCAGCGTCGCCGGGTCCCCGGGGATGATCTTCACCGTCGCGAAGACCACGATCGTCACGCCCAGCAGCACCGGGATGACATACGCCAGCCGCCGGCCGAGGAAGCCGATCATGACGCTTCGCTCTGATCTTTCTGGGCGACTCCGCGGGCCAGCAACGCGATCCGGTCGGCGCGAAGGCGCAGTATCGCGAAGTCGAACGGCCGGCCGTTTCCGTCGCGGATGACCTGCTGCGCCGCCAGGAGCGGCGCGTTGACCTCGACCTCCAGCAGTCCGGCGAGGTCCGAATCGTCGGCGAGTACGGCTTCGATGAGCAGATCGGTGCCCGCGACGTCCAGCCCTGCGGCCGTCATCAGGTCATACCAGTGGCTGTCGAACGGCAGATTCATCACGGCCGCGGCCTCGGGGAAGCGCAGATAGTTCGTGCAGAGCGCGATGACCCGCCCGTGGCTGAGGCCGCGGTACTCCAGTCGAAGGCACGGAGCACCGGTGGTCTCCTCCAGCTGCGCGGCCACCGGAGCCGGCATCGGAACCACCCGGTTGTCCAGCACGTCAGCGGTGAGCATCGCGTCAGGACTGATGGCCCGTTCGACGCCATGGAACTCGACGAGCCGCAGGGCATAGCGCTCGGCGACGACGAAGGTTCCGGTGCCTTGGATGCGTTCCACCTGACCGCCGAGACGCAATTGGTTCAAGGCGCTGCGCACCGTGGCGCGGGAGGCGCCGTACTCGATCATGAGCGCGGCCTCGGACGGCAGGAGGCCGTCGGTATAGCGGCCGGCGAGCACTTCTGAGCGCAGCAGATCCCGCAGGCGGCGAGCATCGTGATCACGCCTGGTGCGCATCAGCTCCGGAACGGCTTGCGACATGACGCAATAGTTGATGTCCGCCGGTTTCCACCAGCAGATCGCCCGGTAACGCCGTGGTTACGCCATTTTCCGGTCCGCCGACAGGGCCTGTGAGCAGCACCTTTTGCGTGCGCCCCGCAGGCAACGCCGGTATTTACGACCGATCTGCGGGCGGTTCGCCGTTCGGCGCGTGTGTCGAAGCGCGCCCCGCCCGCGACAGCAGCGCTGACATGTCACCCCGGGCGCGTACGAACGCGTAGTTGAACGCCTCGCCTTTCTCGTTCAGCAGCGTTTGCTCGGCGACCATCAGGGCGTCGCCCGACTGCAGTCCGAGGAGGGCGGCGTCGGTGTCATCGGCCACCGCCGCTTCCATCAGATAGCTGGTTTCGGTGGTGTCGAGCCCGGCATCGGCCAGGTAGCGGTAGTAGTCCGTGGTGAACCGTGCCTTGGCGAGACTTGCCGCTTCCGGCATCCGCAGGTAATTCGTGACGATCCCCAGCGGGACACTGTTGAACATCGGCAGGTATTCGATCCGGATTCCGGGGGAACGCGCGGCCACCCCGAGATGCCGGCTGATGGGAGGGGGTAGCTCGATCTCGTCGTGGGCGAGGATCCGTGGACGGCTCACCGCAAGGGGGTTGCTCGGCTCGAACGGTGCGACGCCCTGCGATTCTTCCAGCGTCATCATCTTCAGCTCTGCCACCACCACAGTGCCGATGCCCTGGATGCGATCGATCAGGCCCTCTTCCCGCAGCAGCGCAAACGCGCCGCGGATGGCCGAGCGGGAGGCGTGCATCTGCCGCATGAGCAACTCTTCGGACGGCAGCATGCCGTCTGCGTAGGCCCCGCGATGCATCTCGGCACGGATCAGATCGCGAATTCGCCGCGCGGAATCGCGACTCCTGCGCGGCTTCGGAAAGCCTGGCTCGGGCCGCTCTGATTCTGGCCGCATGGTGCCCCCAAATGAACCAGACGCGACCCCTACCAGCAAACACAAGGGGGGATGGCAGGCCCCTGCACGCCCGTGCTACTGCTCCCGGTGCTACTGCTCCTTCGTCTCACCCCGAGGAATGGGCGCGCGTCCGGGCGGCTGCGACGGTCGATCCAGGAGCGGCTTTCGGCGATGGATCCGGTGTTTCTGCGAGACGTCTGCCGGCAGGTCGATCTGCTGGCCGGCGTGCCAGATCTGCACCGAGGGTCCATCTCCCTCGACGGTGTAGGTCACGGCTTCCTGCTCGATGTCGACGCTGAGGCAACGTCCCCGGTAGCGAAGCTTGAAGTGCAGTCGCGTGAGGTGCTGAGGCAGATGCGGATCGAAGAGCAGTTGCTCACCGCGATGGCGCAAACCGCCGAAGCCGGCGACCAGCGCCGTCCAGGCTCCGGCCAGTGACGCGATGTGCAGCCCGTCGCGGGTGTTGTGGTGCAGGTCGAGCAGATCGATGGCGCACGCCTCGTAGGTGTAGTCATAGGCGAGCTCGAGATGGCCGACCTCGGCGGCGAGAACTGCCTGTACGCAGGCCGAAAGTGATGAGTCCCGAACGGTCCTTCGTTCGTAGTAGTCGACGTTGCGAGCCTTGTCGTGCGCCGAGAACCGGTCGCCGAACCAGAGCATCGCGAGCTCCAGATCGGCTTGCTTGATCACCTGCTTGCGGTACAGGTCGAAATAGGGGGCGGACAACAGCAGGGGGTAGTCGGTGTTGCGCTCGAAGTCCCACTCCGGCAGTTGCGTGAAGTTCGCCGACTGCTGGTGCACCCGGAGGCGATTGTCGTAGGGGATGTAGACGGCGGCGGCAGCGTCGCGCCAGCCGGCGATCTCCTCGCTGTCGACGCCGAAGCCTCGCGACAAGTCCGGATGCCTGAGGGCCGCGTCGGCGGCGGCGAGCAGGTTCTCGGCGGCGACCAGGTTCGTGAAGACGTTGTCGGCGACGATGGCCGTGTACTCGTCGGGACCCGTCACACCCACGACGTGCCACGCACCGTCCGCGTCGTGGTTGCCCAACGACATCCACAAGCGGGCCGTTTCCACCAAAAGTTCCAGGCCGACCTCGCGCTCGATCTGGTCATCGCCGGTCAGCAACCGGTAGCGCTCGACGGCGGCGGCGATGTCACCGTTCACATGAACGGCAGCGGTGCCGGCCGGCCAGTAGCCCGAGCATTCCGGACCGGCGATCGTCCGCCACGGGAAAGCCGCTCCTTGCAATCCGAGGGCGGCAGCGCGCTCACGTGCGGCGTCCAGCGTCGAGTGCCGCCAGCGCAGCGCGTCCGCTGCCGCCCGGGGCGAGGTGAAGGCCAGCATGGGGATCACGAAGCCCTCGGCGTCCCAGAACGTATGGCCGTCGTAGCCGGGACCGGTCAAACCCTTCGCCGGGATGCATCGGCGCTCGGCGCGCTCACCGGCCTGCAGAACGTGGAACAGGCTGAAACGAACGGCTTGCTGGATTTCGGGGTCACCGTCAACCTGCACGTCGGCGACGTCCCAGAAGGCGTCGAGGTAGTCGCGCTGCTCCTGCAGCAACCCGTCGAAGCCGCTGCTTCGAGCGCCCGTCAGCGCGCCGGCGACCTGGTCGCGCAGGCCGGAGGCCGAGCGCACCGCCGACCAGCCGTAGGACAGGAACTTGATGAGCCGCAGGCGTTGCCCGGGCTTCAGGGTGCAGACGAGTGACGTGCGCGCCCAGTCGTCGGACAACCGGGTCTGCAGTGCTACCTCGACCGCCGCGTCGCTCTCCACCACGTGATCCATCCCCGCCGCGATGCGCAGGCCGCTCACCCGGGTTTCGTGCACCAACGTCGCGCCGCTGTCGTCCATGTCCTGGTCGATCGCGACCAGGGGAGAACCCAACGCGGCCGCATCTCGGGGATCCTTCGACGCTTCCGGCATGAACTCGTTGGCGATCAGTTCTGACTGGACGATGAGCCGTACCTCGTTGTCGACCGCCTCGACCACGTATTCGATTGCGGCGACCGCCCGCTGCCGGAACGACACGAGCCGCGTGGAGCGAACCTTGATGCGGCTGTTGGCGGGGGAGGTCCAGTCCAGCTCGCGGCGCAGCGTTCCGGCGCGCAGGTCGAGCACGCGGGTGTGGCTGTGCAATTGCCCGTAGCGCACGTCGAGTGGCTCATCGTCGACGAGCAGCCGGATGATTTTTCCGTTGGTGGCGTTGACGATCGTCTGGCTCGACTCGGGAAACCCGTAGGCGACCTCGGCGTAGGGCAGGGGGCGTTCCTCGTAGAACGAGTTGACGTAGGTGCCCGGAATGCCGTGCGGTTCGCCCTCGTCCAGATTTCCTCGCAGGCCGATGTGGCCGTTCGACAGGGCGAACAAGGATTCGGCTTGCGCCAGCAGGTCCAGATCGAGGTGGGTCTCGCGTAGCGACCAGGGCTCGACCGGAAAGGCGGAATGGCTTATCAAGTGCCGGCCTGACCCTTCAGGAGTTGGGCGAGGTCGGTGACGACGACGTCGGCGCCGTGCGCCTTGAGCGCCGGGCCATGGCCGACCCGGTCGATCCCGACGACCCAGCCGAACCCTCCTGCGCGTCCCGCTTCCACGCCGGCGAGCGCATCCTCGAAGACCGCCGCTTCGGCAGGGGTCACCCCCAAGGCGCTGGCTCCGGCAAGGTAGGTATCGGGTGCCGGTTTACCCTGCAGATGCTGATCTTTTGCGGTGATGGCGTCCACGCGCGCTTCGATGAAAACGTCAAGGCCGGTGACTTTGAGGACGCGTTCGGTGTTGGCGCTGGAGGACACCACCGCCCGTCGCAGCCCAGCCTTCACCGTCGCTTCGAGAAAGCGCTGCGATCCCTCGAAGACGTGGACGCCGTCCTGGTCGATCCGCCGTTGCACGATGTCGTTCTTTCGGGCGCCGAGGGAGGTGACCGTCTGCGCGTCCGCGGGATCCTCGGGACTTCCTTCCGGCAATGTGATTCCCCGGCTGGCGAGGAAGTCACGAACACCCGCCTCACGCGGTTTGCCATCGACGAAGGACTCGTAGTCGGCGGCCGGGTCGAAGGCGACGAAGGGCTCGCCGGTCTTACGTGAGCGCTCGCGCAGGTAGCCGTCGAACATCTCGGCCCAGGCCTTGCTGTGCACTGCCGCGGTGTCGGTGAGCACACCGTCCAGGTCGAACAGGCAGGCTCGAATTCCGTCCGGCAACCCGATCTCGGTCATCTTGACCCGCTACCCGGCGCCGGACCGTAGGACACGCTTGCGCAGCCTAGATCATCGGGGGAAGGCGCCCCCGCACAGGGATCATGAAAGCGACGGACGGGTGCAGCGGCGGCGCTTCGCGGCGTACCTCCCCGGTGGGTAGAGCGCAGCCACCGCGAGCGTGTCCCAGGCATCCACGTCCAGCAGCGGGTCACCGCCGAGACCGGCGCAGTCCAGCAGCCGGCGGACCTGCCGGCTGCACGCGTCGAAAACCAGGGGCGGCATCGCGTCGCGACGACGTCGGCGAGTCGCCTCGATCAGTGGCTTCAGACCGGCGGAGTCGATGAAGGTGACGGGCCCAAGATCGACATGGACTGTGGTGGCCAGCAGATCGAGGCTTTCCAGCAGGCGGGTCAGGTCGGGCGCGGCGAGCACATCGATTTCGCCGAGGATCCGCACCTCAGCTCTGTCACGAACGAACGCCAGCTCCAGGCGGTGCTCCTTGCCGTCGCGATGCGCGATCGGCGGCGTGCTCTTCACAAAGGTCATGGCGAATCCTCAGCCATGGCTGGCGACGCTGGGAACGCGTCCGGCACCTGTCCGCACCTGGGATTGACGTTAGAGCGTCGACGACTTCCTGTCCACGCGGAACGGCATCGTTCCGGGTGTTTGACGGGCGGCGGATGGGCTACATCTATCTGCGGTACGGATAAGTGCCCGGCTGCCTGGCAAGGCTCGGTGTGGCTGTTCGAGCCGCTCCTTGGTGTCGTGGTTGTGAACCCAGAGCCGCCTTTCCGTGACAGTCCCAACGAGCACCTGGAACTTCTTGATGCCTACGTCGAACTGCAGAATCTCTTGCTGGAGGCCGACGATGTCACGGAGTTCCTCCAGCAGGCCGTCTCCCTCGCTGCCGCCGTCGTACCTGCTGCTGCGTGCAGCATCACCATGCGCCGCGACCGCCAACTCCTGACAGCGGCCAGCAGCCATCCCCTGGCCCTCGCCGTCGACGAGATCCAATATGGACGCGGTCAGGGCCCCTGCCTCGAGGCATTTCACACCGGGACCCGCCGGACGGTCCCGAACCTCCCGGAAGACGAACGCTGGCCGGCCTATCGGCCGTACGCCGTCGCCGAGGGGGTGCGAAGCTCGCTGTCACTTCCGCTGATGGTCGAAGGCAGGGCGCTCGGCGCGCTTAACCTCTACGGAACCTCCCTCTCGCAATTCGACGGACCGCCGACCGGGCGAGCCGAGGCATTCGCCCGCCAGATCGTCACCACGATGCGCATCGTGATGCATCGAGCACGCCAGATCGAACTCGAACGTCAATTGCGGGAAGCGCTCGCGAGCCGGGCCATGATCGACCAGGCCATCGGAATGATCGCCGGCCGACAGGACATCAGCACGGCGGCGGCCTTCGCCATCCTGCAGGAGGCCTCCCAGCGACGAAACGTCAAGCTCCACGCGGTAGCTCAGGAAGTCATCCAAAACATTTCCGGGCACCCCTACGAGCCGCCGCGGCCTTTCACCGAGCGATGAACGACTCAACTGCGCCGCGACCGCTGTACGACGCGCTCACCACGCTCGCCGAAACCCCTGACGACGTCTCCAGCATCAACGAAGCGCTGGTGTGGATCGCCTCGCTGGTGGCGGCTCTGGTGTCGCCGGTGGACTATGCCTCGGTGACGGCACAACGCACGGGAGTCCTGACGACCGTCGCCACCACCCACGAGACCGCGCTGGCGGTCGATGAGGCTCAATACGCCGAGCAGTCGGGCCCCTGCTTGGACGCTCTAGAGCAGGGGATCCCCCTCGCCGCGGACATCGCCACCACGATGACGTGGCCGGGTTTTCGTGCCGCGGCCCACTCCCTGGGGCTTCAGGCGTCGCTGTCCATTCCGTTGTTCGCGGGCAGCGGGCATCCCATCGCCGCCCTGAACCTCTACGCCCGCGACGCCACGGCGCTGGCACCCCTGACCAAGGCCATGGTCACGATCTTCGATGCGCATCAGCACGAGATGCCAGGTGAAGCGAGCGAAGACCGCAGTCATCGCTGGATGCTGGACGCCGGGAGCGCGCAATTGCTTTCGGGGGTTGACGAAGCACTCGCCATCCAGCAGCAGATCCAAGTCGCCATCGGCATCCTGATGCAGCGTGAGAGGCTCACGGCTGACGCCGCCTACCTGACGTTGCGGGACCGGGCGGCCAGCAGTGGAAGTACGTTTCGCGAAGTGGCAGCAGCAGTAGTTGCGCGCATCACCCAAGAGTGAGGGTCTCTGAGTCGATGCCGGCGTAGTCCAACCAATCGGCCGCCGCGTCGGATTGCGCGACCGGGATGAGGCGCTGCATGGTCTGCTCCGCGTCGGGTCGCAGTCCCG
>DATAZK010000201.1:0-6115 GCA_036272075.1 Frankiaceae bacterium | reverse complement strand
GAGCATCTTGCGCGTCCAGCGAATCAGCCCTTCGCGCCCGACGGTGTTCGCCGACGGGGTCGGGAAGAGCCGCATCTCATCGCTCGTCCACGAGATCATCAGATCTGCGGAGTGCCCGGCGCCGCCGGCGACGGCCACAGACGGGCTGGCGGAAAGCAGCTGACCGTCGACGAACGGGTGGAAGGGCATCGACGACAGCAGCGGCATCATCTCCAGGACGACAGCCTCCTGCGCCTTCAAAAGCGCTGCAGCATCGAGGGTTTGCAGGGTGGTGACGTCATCGCGAGTCAAAGACAGCTGACGCAGCAGTGCGTCGCTGACGCGTTCGACGTCGTCCGGGTAGAGCGTGTGGTCGACGCCGGGGCTGCGCAGGATGTAGCGATCGATCACGCCCACGCTGTCGGGTGACGCGAGCAGGTGCAGCAGCGCGCCGGCGCCGGCCGACTCCCCCATCGCCGTCACCGCGGCCGCGCTACCGCCGAAGGCCCCGATGTTGCGCTTCACCCACGAGACGGCGGCGAGCTGATCGCGCAGACCGCAGTTGCTATCGCCGATCGACTCGCCGAACCAGCCGAAGCCGAAGACGCCGAGCCGGTAGTTGACGCCGACCACGACGACGCTCTCGTCGGCCGCAAGTGCGGCGCCGTCGTAGGTAGCGAGACTGCTTCCTCCCGTCAGGAAGGCGCCGCCGGGCATCCACATGATGACGGGGTACTCGCCCGGCTCGGCGGGGGCCCAGATGTCGACCGTGAGGCAGTCCTCGTCCGCCGCGGCGACCGAATTGCCGGGGATGACGCCGCTGAACGGGCTGTCCAACGACTGAACGGGAGCGGGTCCGTGGCTGGTGGCGTCACGGGTGCCGGCCCAGCCCGGTGCCGGCTCCGGCGCCCGGAAGCGCAGGCGACCCACCGGCGGCGCGGCGTACGGGATCCCGAGGAACTGGAGGACCGCCCGTCCTGACGTTCCCGCGTTGCGCGTGAGGCCCTGAACGCGTCCGGACTCGGTTTCGGCGGTAGGCGACATGGGACTCTTCTACAAGAGCTTGCTTAGTCCGGCAAGCCCGCAAAACGAGTCTGGCTAAGCATCTTGACCCTGATGCGGCCCGAACTCTAGGTTTGCTTAGCCCCAGCGAGGCCCGCCCGACAACCGGAGTGCGCATACATGTCCTACGACAGCGGAGCGGCCCGGCGCGCCCTGGCCGACCCTTCGCTGCACGCCTCGCTCGGCGGGATCCTGCGCGCCGCACGCCTCGACACCGGCAAGACGCAGCGCCAGCTCGCTGCCGAGGCAGGCGTCTCTGCTGGGCTCATCGGGCAGTTCGAAACCGGTCGCACCAAGCCCTCGGTCGCGACGCTGCTGGCCGTGGCGCGCGTGCTGCAGCTTTCCCTGGACGATCTCTTCAAAGACGCCGAGCAGAGCGCAGCATGGTCGCCGCTGGAGGCGCGGGTCGCCCGCGTTGGTGAGCGGGACGTCATCACGCTCGAAGGCGGCGTCACGTGGGAGTTGCTCACCCCCGAGGTCGACCACGACCTCACCTTCATGCTGGTGACGTACCCGCCCGAATCGTCGTCCAGCACCTCCTCGCAGCTGCTGCGCCATGACGATTTCGAGTACTTCTACATCACCAGCGGTGAGCTGCACGTGAAGGTCGGCTTCGAGGAGACGGTGCTGAAAGTCGGCGACTCGATGTCCTTCGACTCGACCCGGCCGCACAGGTTCGTGAACCGGAGCGGGTCCGCCACGGCGACGGGCCTATGGTCCGTCCGCAACAAGACAGGCGACCAACGTTCGCAATGGAGCGACCGATCGGGAAGCAGGAATGCACATGGCTGACGGGAAATCGCGGGTTGCGCTGGTGACCGGAGCGGGACGCGGGCAAGGTCGATCGCATGCCCTGGCGCTGGCCCGCGCCGGGGTCGACATCGTCGGGGTCGACATCTGCCGCTCGATCGACACCATCCCGTATGACATGGCGACCCTGGACGACCTCAAGACGACCGCGGCGGAAGTGGAGAACCTCGGCCGCCGGTTCGTCACCGTCGAAGCAGACGTGCGCTCGAGCGCTGACTTGGAGGGTGCCGTCGCTGCGGCGAAGGACGAGTTCGGACGCATCGACATCCTCGTCGCCAACGCCGGAATCTGGGCCCTCGCGCCGCTCTGGCAAATGACCGAAGCGCAGTGGCAGGACATGATCGACGTCAACCTCACCGGCGTCTGGCGCACGCTGCGGGCAGTGATTCCCACGATGATCAGCCAGCAGAGCGGCGCCATCGTGCTGACGGCCTCGGTGAACGGCCTGGAAGCGGGCGCCGGATACGCGCACTACGTCTCCGCCAAGCACGGCGTCATCGGCCTGATGCGCAATACCGCCTTGGAACTCGGGCAGTTCGGCATCCGTTGCAACGCCGTCTGCCCGGGCTTCGTCGACACTGCCATGAACGACTGGCAAGGCGCCCACGACATGATGATCGGCGGACCCGGCGGCACGCCGGAGGATCGCCGGGTGGGGGCGTTCAGCTGGTCAGCCATCGCCGGGCAAGGAATGCTTCCCGTCGAAGCCATCAGCGAAGCGGTCGTCTGGCTCTGCTCGGATTCCGCCTCGCGCATCTCCGGTGTCGCACTACCGGTCGACTCCGGACACCTGATCCTGCCGGGAGCCAACACCAATCCCCTCATCGACGGGCCGGCCAAGGCATGAGTGCCCGAGGCGTCATCGTCACCGGAGCCGGGTCGGGCATGGGCGCGGCCATGGCGGAAGAATTCGTCTCGCGCGGCGATCTGGTCGCCGCCTGGGACATGAATGGCGACGCCGCGCAACGGACCGCCGACCGGCTCCCGGCGGGCAGTTGTATCGCCGTCACCGCTGACGTCGGAGATCAGGACAGCGTGCAGAACGGGCTCGAGGAATCGCTGAAACTGCTGCCGGAAGTGAACGTGCTCTGCAGCAACGCCGGCGTCCTCGATGACTACGCGACCGCGCTGGACACCCCGCTGGAACTGTGGAACCGCATCATCGCCACCGACCTGACCGCCGGTTACCTGATGGCCCGCGCAGTACTCCCCGGGATGCTCGCGAAGGGAAGCGGCGTGATCGTCTACACCGCCTCCATTTCGGGATTCATCGCCGGCGGCGGCGGGGCGGCCTACACCGCCGCCAAGCACGGCCTCATCGGCCTGACCAAGCAGATGGCGTTCGACTACGGGCGCCAAGGCGTTCGGGTCAATGCGATCTGCCCGGGCCCGGTACGTACCGGGATGACCGAGCACCTGTTCACCGAGGAAGGGCGCCAGCCGCACGTCGATGCGGCGGTCGCCGGAACGCCGGCGGGCCGCTGGGCCGAGCCGATCGAGATCGCCCGCCTCGCCGCCTATCTGGCCAGCGATGACGCGTCGTTCATCCATGGCGCCGCCTACATGATCGACGGCGGCTGGACCATCTCCTGACCATCCCGACCGACCAGGCTGAGGAGTTGCCGAAATGAGCAGTCAAGCAGTGGAGTTCCGCAGCGGCGGAGAGGTCGTCCGGGGCGATCTGTACCTGCCGGAAGGTGAGGGCCCGTTTCCGGTCGTCGTCATGGCCGGTGGATGGTGCTACGTCAAGGAATTACGGCAGCCGCAGTACGCGGAGGAGTTCGTCAGGCGCGGCTTCGCGGCCTTGATCTTCGACTACCGCTACATGGGCGCCAGCGACGGCGAGCCGCGCCAGCATCTCGACCCTTGGAAGCAGATCGAGGACTACCGCAACGCCATTTCCTACCTGGAGACCAGGCCCGACATCGACGCCGACCGCATTGGCGCGTGGGGTATCTCCTACAGCGGCGGTCATGTCCTCATCCTTGGGGTCATCGACCCGCGGGTGAAGGTCATCGTCAGCAACGTTCCGGTGATCGAAGGCTTCACGAACATGTGGCGCGTGCACGGGACTGATCGGTTCCGCAAGCTGCAGGCGCTGTGCCTGGAAGACCGGCGCAAGCGGCTCGAGAGCGGGGTCGGCGGAACGCTGCCGATGTCGGGGACGCCGACGGGTCCCGACGCGGAACTCGTCGCCTGGCCGCTGGATGAGGTCAAGGCAGTCTTCGAGGAACTCAAGCGCACCCAGGCTCCGCGCCACGAGCACTGGAGCACCATCGAGTCGGTCGAGCTTCTGATGCAGTACAACGCAGCGCCTTACGCGACCCGGCTGGTCCAGAAGCCGGTCATGATGATCGTCGCCAATGAGGACGACATCACGCTGTGGGACCTGGAAACCGCGGCCTACGAGTCGATTCCGTCGGCGCGCAAGAAGCTCGTCACGCTCCCCGACACCAGCCACATGACGCTCTACAGCAACCTCACCGCACTCGACCTTGCCGCCAAGGCGGCCGGTTCCTGGTTCGCCGAGCACCTCTTCGCGCCGCCGACCGTCGCCTCGGAGGTGGCCAAGTTCTCCTGAGGCGGACGCGATGCCCGTCCGGATAGCGATCTCTGCCGAGCGCGGCCGGCGTGAGAGGGCGAGCGGCGCGTGGCTCGATCGCTTCATCGACGGATACGTGGCCGATGCCGCGCGCGTGAGCCCGGAAAAGCCCGTCATCATTGATGGTTCGGGCACGCTCACGTATGCGGAGGCCGATCGCTCGATCGACGCGATGGCGCGCAACCTGCACCGCCTCGGGGTCACGGCCGGCGAGGTCGTCTCGTGGCAGCTTCCCAACTGGCACGAGGCGTTCCTGCTGCATCATGGAATTCTGCGGGCGGGCGCGGTCAGCAATCCGATCGTGCCGATCTACCGCCGGCACGAAGTCGAATACATGCTGCGCGAGGCGGGCAGCCGGGTGCTCGTGATTCCCGAGAGCTTCCGCGGCTTCGACTACGTCGCGATGGCCGGCGAGATGCGCTCAGCATTGCCAGACCTTGCGCACGTCGTCATCGCCCGCCCGCAGCAGCCGCGCGAGCTGACCTTCTCCGACCTGACCGGAGGCGACGGGCCTCGCCTCGACGTCACCCGTAGTCCCGACGATCCGATGCTGCTGATGTTCACCTCGGGGACGACCGCCCGGCCCAAGGGTGTGCTGCACACGCACAACACGCTGGACTACGAGAACCGCAGCATCGTCGAGATCTTCGAGCTGGACGGCGCCGACAGCGTTTTCATGCCCTCACCCCTCTCGCACATCACCGGCCTGCTCTACGGGATCCAGCTTCCCGCCATGCTCGGAACTATCGCCGTGCTGCAGGACGTGTGGGAACCCGGTGAGGCGCTCGCGCTGCTGGCCCAGCACCGCTGCACCGTCACAGTTGCGGCCACCCCGTTCCTGCACGGGCTCACCCATCACCCCGAACTGGCCCGGTTCGACCTGTCCGCGCTTCGCCTCTTTGCCTGCGGCGGCGCCGACGTCCCGCCCGGATTGGTGCGGGGTGCACGTACCGCTCTCGACTGCTACGTCACCCGTATCTACGGCTCCACCGAGATCCCGACCCTGTCCACGACCGGCCCGCACGATCCGCCGGAGAAAGGGGCGCAGACCGACGGCCGGATGATCGGAACGGCCGCCTTCCGGATCGTGGACGACGCCGGTGTTCCTGTCGCCGACGGCACGATCGGCGATCTGGAGGCGAAGGGCCCGGAGACGTTCGTCGGCTACCTGAAACCGTCAGATGCGGCCGACGCCTTCACCAAGGACGGCTGGTTTCGCACCGGCGACCTCGCCTCGGCGGACGCTGCCGGGTTTCTGTCGATCCGCGGGCGCAGCAAGGACATCGTGCTGCGCGGCGGGGAGAACATCAGCGTCACCGAGATCGAGGCACTGCTCTTCGAGCACCCTGATGTGGTCGAGGTAGCCATTGTCGCGATGCCCGACCCAGTCCTGGTCGAGCGGGCCTGCGCATTCGTCGTCCCGCGCGAGGGCACCCTGCCAGAACTCGGGGAGCTGACCACCTTTCTCGACCGGTTCAACGTGGCCAAGCAGAAGTACCCCGAGCGTCTGGAGCTGGTCCCTGAACTCCCCAAAACGCAGTCGGGCAAGATTCAGAAGTTCCTGCTACGCCAAGAGATTCAGCGCCTGCTGGATCAGGAGCCGCGCACGCTCTTGAGATAGGAATCGAAGCGCTCACTATGCAATCGTGCAGACGTCGTAAG
>DATAZK010000200.1:0-21523 GCA_036272075.1 Frankiaceae bacterium | reverse complement strand
ACCGCACATCGGCGGCAGATGGATTTTGCATCGTTCACTTGCCGAAGCGATGGCCCTACCGCCCCGATGGGGAAGAAAAGTTCTGGGTCCTCGTCCTGGCAAAGCGCGCTGTGGCGCCAGTCCATCCGGCTACTCCTCGTCGCGTCGTCGCGTCGCCTTGCGCCTGCGAAACCATTCGCAGGATCGAAGGCCGGTATGCCTCGAACCGCGCGCTTCCGTCCGCTGGGGAGTCAGCCAACTGGGGCGGAGTGCGTGGATCTCGAACCTCTCACTACTTTCGGACGCTTGGCAATCCCCTGGCAGCCGAGTTTCTGACGACCCGTCATAAGCGTGATCCATGTCACGTCTGAACCTTGATGCGGGCGCCTGTCAAAGTCCAAGCTGATACATATGCACGTGCTAGGACATCGGGGGTCGCGCATCCCCGGGCCAGAAAACAGCCCTGGCGCGGTTCGCGGTGCTCTCGCGGCAGGTGCGCTGGGCTCGGAGATCGATGTCCGGTGCAGTGCCGATGGCGCTCTGGTGTGCGTGCAAGACCCGGTGGCGGGACCCGACCGGCGCCCGGTGATCGAGCAGACCGCGGCCGCCTTGACGGCGGCGGGCATCCCGCTGCTGGCCGACGTGATCGGCGCCGCCGGTAGCGGCCGGCTGGTCATCGAGGTGAAGAACATCCTGGGGGAACCCGACTACTCCCGAGACGCGCTCGCGGCGCAGCTACTGGTCGCCGAGCTCGGCCGGCTGGCCGCTCCCGCCGCCATCCTGGTCTCCTCCTTCGACCCGACGACGCTCGACCTCGCCCGGGCCGCGGGATGGCCGACGGGCCTGCGGACCATCCCGGGGGTGTCAACGCGGGAGGGACTCGACTACGTCGCCCAGCGCGGGTACAGCGAGCTGCATGCCCACGTGAGCACGATCAGGGACGGGTCTGCGCAGATCGTGCACGACGCCGGGCTCGTCCTGGTGGCGTGGACCGTGACCACGCTGAGTGAGGTCCGGCCGCTGGCCGAGCTCGGGGTCGACGTCGCGATCTGTGACGACCCCGCGGGTGCGGTGCGCCTGCTCGCTAGCTGATCACGCGCAGCGCGTTGGGCACGGAGGTCAGCACCAGCTTCTCGCGGGGGCCCAGCGCGTCGCCGTCGACCTGGAACGGCAGCGGCTCCCCGGTCGACTCGACGATCAGCTCCGACTGGTCGTGCAGCAGCAGCGCGTTCTTGGAATGCGGGTGGGAGTCCGCGGCGAAGAACCGGCCCGCGGCCCGCAGCGTGGCGAGTGTCGACATCCGGGCCAGCGCGAGCACGTCGAGTCCGAGGTCGAAGCTCGCATCGGGACAGGGGCGCACTGGCCGATCGCCGAAGAAGGTCCACGGATCGGTGTTGCAGACCAGCGCCGCGTAGACCTCACGCGACTCGAGCAGGCTCGGCGCCCGTAACCGAAGCGGTGGCTTGCGCCGCGAGGTCGCCACGTAGAACCGGTTGACCGCGCTGCGCACGTACAGGCTGTGGGTGGAGCGCTTGCCCTTCGCCCGCTTCTGCTCGACGCGCTCGACCACGGCAGCGTCGATGCCGAGCCCGGCGCAGAAGGTGAACCACCGGTCGTTGGCTTTGCCGAGTCCGATGCGGCGGCTGCGTCCCTCGCGTAACGCCTCGAGGATCTGGCCCGTCGCCTCGACCGCGCTGGACGGCATCCCGAGGGCGCGGGCGAAGACGTTGGTGCTGCCGCCCGGCACGACTGCCAGATCCGGCAGCCCGGGACGCACGCCTTCACTGAGGATGCCGTTGACCACCTCGTTGACCGTGCCGTCACCGCCCAGTGCGACGACCAGATCCGCACCGGTCTCGACGGCTTGCGTCGCGAGCTCGATCGCGTGACCGCGACCCTTGGTCTGGTGGGAGTCGACCCGCAGATCGGAGCTGAGCGCCGCGGCCAGAACGTCACGCGTGCGAAGTGTCGTCGCGGTGGCATTTGGATTGACGATGAGCACCGCTCTCATGAACGAATGTTATCGAGATCGCGCGCCTTAAGCTGAGGTGACATGCCGCACGCCAATGAGACCGGAGCCGAGCCCGGATCCCGCGCCGGATATGCGAAGGCTGCCGCGGCTCTGGTGGGGCTGCAGGGGGCGGGCCTGATTGCCGCGGGCGGGTACTTGATCGTTCGGGCGCTGGAGCCCGACGCCGCCCACCGGGCGTCCACGGAAGTGCTCGGCGCGCTGTCGCTCGTGGTCGGTCTGGTGATCGTCGCGACGGCTCGGCTGGTGCGCGCGCGCCGGCACCGGGTGCGCTCGCCGCTGCTCGTGCTGGAGATCATCTGCGTGCCGATCGCCATCACCACCATCCAGGGCGGACGCTGGTACGTCGGGGTGCCGCTCGCCGTCGTCGCGGTGGCCGTCATCGTCCTGATGGGCCTGGCCGGATTGCTGGTGCCGGCCGACGAATGATTACTCGACTGATTACTCGTCGGCGAGCAGACCGGCCCGCAGCTGAGTGAGCGTTCGTGCCAGCAATCGCGAAACGTGCATCTGCGAGATCCCGAGGTCGGCAGCGATCTGCGACTGCGTCATGTTGCCGAAGAAGCGCAGCAGCAGGATCCGCTTCTCCCGCGGGGGCAGCTGATCCAGCAGCGGCTTCAGCGACTCGCGGTACTCGACGCCCTCGAGCGACTCGTCCTCGACGCCGAGCGTGTCAGCGACCGCGGGGGAGTCCTCGTCGCCTCCGTCGGGCGCGTCGAGGGAGACGGCCGAGTAGGCGTTGGCCGACTCGAGGCCTTCCAGCACCTCCTCCTCGGTCATCCCTAGATGCCCGGCGAGCTCCGCCACCGTCGGCGAGCGGCCGAGGCGCTGGGAGAGCTCGCTGGTTGCCTTCGTGAGTGAGAGCTTGAGCTCCTGGAGACGGCGCGGAACGCGGATCGCCCAGCCCTTGTCGCGGAAGTGGCGCTTGATCTCGCCGACGATCGTCGGGGTCGCGTAGGTCGAGAACTCCACACCGCGTTCGAGATCGAAGCGGTCGACGGACTTGATCAGCCCGATCGTCGCCACCTGCACGAGGTCGTCGAGCGGCTCGCCGCGATTGCGGAACCGGCGTGCCAGGTACTCCACCAGGGGCAGGTGCATCTCCACGAGCTGATCGCGGATGCCTCCGCGCTCAGGTGTGTCGGGCTCGCAAGCGGCCAGGTCGGCGAACAACCCCCGGGCTCGTACGCGATCGCCGGAGGTGGATCTCGTCGGCGCCGGAGCCGGGGCTTCGCTGACGGGCTGCGGGGCTTCGGGCTGCTGGGACTCAGGTTGCTGGGACTCAGGTTGCGGGGCTTCGGGCTGCTGCGGGCTCGGCACTTCGGCGGAGGCTTGGTGCGAGGGACCGACCGGCTCGTCAAACATCGCGCCGCCGGTGACCGTCATGAGCTGACTACCGCAGCGCGGTGTTTGACGAGGGTGATGCTGACGCGCGATTCGGCATCGACCGCGCTGTCGACCTCGCCCGCCAGCGCGGAAAGGACGGTCCAGGCGAAGGAGTCTCGCGCCGGCTCGGCGCCGTCCAGGGTCAGCGCGGAGACGGTGATGCGCAACTCATCCCAGGCCAGCTCGAAGACGCAGTCCAGCTCCGCTCCTGGGACCACTGACGGCAGCAGCAGTGCGCAGGCCTCGTCGACGGCGATCCGGAGGTCCTCGATCTCCTCCAGGGTGAAGTCGAGGCGTGCCGCCAATCCGGCGGTCGCCGTCCGCAGCACGGACAGATAGGCGCCGATGGCGGGCAGCTTCAGCCGCACCACGTCACGATCACCGGGGGAATCGGGCAACGTCGCTCCTTCTAGCAACTCACGTACCCCAAAAGGCTGTACGGGTTCCCGCGCGGCGCTGCTGCACGCGGGTGTTTTCGAGCATCAACCAGCCTACCGAGGAAACGTCGGCACGGCGCGCCCTCAGTCAAGCGCGATCGCGGATCGGCTCCCGAGCGCGTCGAGGGCGTCGCCCGTCAGCCGCCACACCGTCCACTCATCTTGCGGGGCGGCGCCGAGCCGTCGGTAGAAACCGTGAGCGGGTTCATTCCAGTTCAGCACCGACCACTCGACCCGCCCGTAGCCGCGCTCTACCGCGATCGCGGCGAGTTCGGTGAGCAGTGCCCGGCCATGTCCGCCGCCGCGCGCGTACGGCTTCACGAAGAGGTCCTCGAGGTAGATCGAGGCGGTGCCGTTCCAGGTCGAAAACGTGCGAAACCAGAGTGCAAAGCCGACAACGACGACCCCTCGGTCGCGGTCCGGACCATCGTCTTCGGCCAGCAGACACGACGCGACGGCGTCGGATCCGAAGAGGGCGTCCTGCAACTGTTGCTCTGTGGCGTGCACCGCATCCGGCGCTTTTTCGTACGCCGCGAGGTCGTGGATCAGGGTCAGGATTGTCGGGACATCCGCGGGCCGGGCGGGACGGATCATGGCTACCTTTCGCCTGGTTTGACCGCTTGGGTTGAAGCCGACGATCTTGCTGCTGCAAGGTTGGTCACCGGTCGTGAAAGACTACGGCCGATGAACGCCTCAGCTCCTGACACCGCATCTGACACCGCCTCAGGTTCCGCCCGGTCCGCCGCGCACAGCGACGGCAACGGCCAGACCGCCGATGGCGCTAGCGTCAGCCACCCTCACGCGCCGCACCCCGACCACCATGTGGCCGTGGGGATCGCCGCTCCGATCCTGGACACCGACCCCGCCTTTGCGATGCATCGCGGCGGCAAGATCGAGCTCGGGATCACCGCGCCGCTGCGCAACCGAGACGACCTGTCGCTGGCGTACACGCCCGGCGTCGCCCGGGTGTGCATGGCGATCGCGGTCGAGCCCGAGCTGGCTGACGTCTACACCTGGCGGGCCAACACGGTCGCGGTCGTCACCGATGGCACCGCCGTGCTCGGCCTCGGCGACATCGGGCCGGCCGCCGCGATGCCGGTGATGGAGGGCAAAGCGCTGCTGTTCAAGCACTTTGCGGGCGTCGACGCGGTCCCGATCTGCCTGGACTGCACCGACACCGATGAGCTCTTCGAGACCGTAGTCCGGCTTGCCCCGAGCTTTGGCGGCATCAACCTGGAGGACATCTCCGCGCCCCGCTGCTTTGAGTTGGAGCGCCGGCTGCAGGACGCGCTGGACATCCCCGTCTTCCATGACGATCAGCACGGCACCGCGATCGTGGTCCTGGCGGCGATGCGCAACGCGGCGAAGCTGACCGGGCGCAGCCTCGGTGACCTTCGCGTCGTGGTCTCTGGCGCCGGCGCCGCCGGTATCGCGGTGGCGAAGATCCTGCTCGCCGCGGGCATCGGCGACATCGGCGTGGCCGACTCCAAGGGCATGCTGCACACCTCGCGTACCGGGCTGACCGACGTCAAGGCGGATCTCGCCGCGCAGTCAAACAAGGCCGGGTTCACCGGCACGCTGGAGGACGCTCTCGCGGGGGCCGACGTGTTCCTGGGCCTGTCCGCCGGCAAGATCCACGAGGAGGCCATCGCCACGATGGCGCCCAACTCGCTCATCTTCGCGATGGCCAATCCCGACCCCGAGGTCGACCCCGTGATCGCCGCCAAGTACGCCGCCGTCGTGGCTACGGGGCGTTCGGATTTCCCCAATCAGATCAACAACGTGCTGGCGTTCCCCGGTGTCTTCCGCGGTGCCTTCCAGGCCCGCGCTCGGCGTATCAGCGAAGGCATGAAACTCGCCGCAGCCGACGCGCTGGCCGCCGTGGTCGGCGACGACCTGGCCCCCGAGTGCGTCATCCCGAGCGTCTTCGACGAGCGCGTGGCGCCCGCGGTGTCGGCGGCCGTTGCGCAGGCGGCCCGTGACGAGGGGCTAGCCCGCGCCTGACCTTTGGGCGGAGGGCTCGCGCCAGGCTGACGTGATGGGCAGGCGGCGATCGCGTCCGAACGCTTTACCCGTCACCTTCGGGCCCGGCGGGTACTGGCGACGCTTGTACTCGGCGAGGTCCACGAGCCGTATGACGCGTTCGACGAGGGCCACGTCGAAGCCGGCGGCGATGAGTTCGTCGTGGCCGAGGTCGCGTTCGACATAGCCGTCGAGCACCTCATCGAGCTCGGTGTAGTCGGGCAGCCGATCGCTGTCGAGCTGACCCGGAGCGAGTTCGGCGGACGGCGGTTTCTCGATGATCTGCACGGGGATCGGCTCGGGCTCGCCGGCCGCTTGGGCGACGGCGTTACGCCAGCGGGAGAGCTGCCAGACGAGTGTCTTCGGCACGTCCTTGATGGGCGCGTAGCCGCCTGCACTGTCGCCGTAGAGCGTCGAGAAACCGGTGGCGAGTTCGCTCTTGTTGCCGGTGGTGAGGATCAGGTGGCCGTACTGGTTGGACAGCGCCATGAGAGCGGTGCCGCGCACGCGCGCTTGCAGGTTCTCCTCTGCCAGCCCGGTCAGCGCGAGCTTGCTCTGGTACTCCTCGACCACGCTCGCGATCGGCAGCACCTGATGGTGGGTGTGCTGGCGCTCGGCGAGTTCTGCGGCGTCACTGACCGAATGACCTGAGGAGTACGCCGACGGCATCGCCACGGTGTGTACCGCGTCGTGGCCGAGGGCGTCGACCGCGATCGTGGCGACGAGCGCCGAGTCGATGCCGCCGGAAAGGCCGAGCGCGACTGAATGGAATCCGTTCTTGATGACGTAGTCGCGGGTGCCGAGGACGAGCGCCGCGTACAGCTCGGCGTCGGGGTCGAGCCGGTCGATGACCGTCGCCGGCAAGGCGTCGTATTTCGGCACCGCGTCGTTGGAAAGCGTGAGCCGCTCGACGTGCATCCGCGTGCCGTCGCTGGCATCGACCGGTCCGCTGAAACTGCCTGCAGCCAAAGGGAATTCGAGGTCGGTGATGAGCAAGGTCTCGGCAAATTGCGGCGCCCGCGAGATGAGTTCGCCATGGGCGTCGACGATCAGGCTGTCGCCGTCGAAGACGAGCTCGTCCTGGCCGCCGACCAGGTTGACGTATGCCAGCGCTGCCCCCGCCTCGCGCGCCCGCTGGGCCGCGAGCTCGACCCGCGTGTAGGACTTCAGGCGCTCGTACGGGCTGCCGTTGATGCACACGACGAGACCGACCTCCGCCCGGGCGGCCGCCGCGATCGGGCCGCCGTCCTGCCAGAGGTCCTCGCAGACACAGAGCGCGATGTCGACGCCGTGCAGCCGGATCACCGGGAAGCGATCGCCCGGAACGAAGTAGCGGAACTCATCGAAGACGCCGTAATTGGGGAGGTGGTGCTTGGCGTAGCGGGCGACGATCTCGCCGCCGTACAGCAGCGCGCACGCGTTTTCGGGCTCGCCGGCAGGCCGCCCGACGCGCGCCACGGGCTCGTCGGCGGTGTCGAGATAACCCACCACGACGCCGCATTCGCCGAGGCCCTCCTCGACCAGCCGGGCGGCGAGCGCGTGCAGCCCGGCCTGGCTGGCAGTCCGGAACGAGCTGCGGAGCACGAGATCCTCAGGCGGGTAGCCGGTCAGCGCCATCTCCGGGAAGACGATCAGGTGGGCGCCCGCGTCGGCCGCCTTATGGCTCCACTCGAGGATGAGGTTGGCATTGCCGTCGAGATCGCCCACGGTGACGTCGATCTGGGCAAGGGCGACGCGCAGCTGTGGCACACCTCAAGCCTAGTGCGGGTCAGTGCAGCTTGGGCAAGGAGACGTGCACGCAGGTCAGGGGATAGGGGTCGGCTCCGGCCAGGGCCATGACGTGGGCGGCCGCGTCGGCCACCCGGGCCGCTGGGAGGTGATGGGTCTGCACGGCCCCGACGATGGCGTCGCGCATCCGCAGCGCCTGGTTGGCGTCGGTGGTGAGCAGCCCGTCGACGCCGGCCGCGAGCGCGTTGACGGCCGCGACCGGGAAGTCGAAGCGCAGGTTGACCGCGCCTGCACCCAGCGAGTCGGTGATGGTCACGCCGTGGAACGGGATGTCACGCAGCTTCTGGTAGATCACCGGCGAGAGGCTGGCCGGCAGGCTCGGGTCACCGAGCGCCGGGTACTGCGCGTGCCCGACCATCACCGCGGGGGCGCCGGCGTTGATCGCGTCGATGAAGGGCCGCATGTCCCGATAGATCAGCGACCACGCCGGGTCGTTCACCACGATGGACGCGAGATCGGTGTTGGCGTCGGCAGAGCCCAGCCCCGGAAAGTGCTTGATGACAGGGGTGACGCCGCCTTCGGAAAGGCCACGAGCGACCGCGAGGGCGTCAGCCGACGCTGTCGCCGGATCGTTCGAGTAGGAGCGGTCACCGATCGGCGCGACGTCCGGGCCGCCGGTGACGTCGAGGTCCGGGGCGAAGTCGAGGGTCACCCCGAGGTTGTGCAGCGCCGTCCCGAGCGCCTTGGCGCGCTGCTGCAGTGCCACCGGGCCGAGTGGGCTCGTCGATCGCGCGGAGGCTTCCCAGCCGATTGCCGAGGAGAACGACGTGACGCGCCCGCCCTCCTCGTCGGTGGAGACGAGCAACGGTCCGCCCCGACGCGTCTTTACTGCCGAGATCAGCGTGCGCACCTGGTCGGCGCTCTGCACGTTGGCGCTCTCCAGCAGGATTCCGCCCACGCCGAGCGCCGGCGCCGAGAGGGCGAGCGGATCGTCCGGGCTGACGGTGTCCGGCAGCCCGACGATCAGCGTCTCGGCCGCCAACCGCTCGAGCGGCTCGGGGTGACACGCGGGCGCAGCCGGGGTGTGCGTCGTGACCGGTGCAGGTGCCGATGTTGGCGCCGAGGTTGGCGCCGAGGTTGGTGCCGATGTTGATGCCGCGGTGGCCGCCGAGGCGACCGGTGTGACCTTCGGAGGCGGCGATCCCGCGTGTTCCGTGCCGGACGCGCACGCCAGCGGGAGGGCGACCAGGCCGGCTATGGCGAGCCGGGTGGCGACGCGCAGCGACGAAACTGCCGGTCGCCGGGGGGACACTTGGCGAACCTACCTGCGCGCCGGTAACAGAACCGACCTCAGCTCCGAATAGGCTGCGCGCATGGAGAGGCAGCAAGAGTTCGTGCTGCGCACACTCGAGGAACGCGACATCCGCTTCGTGCGGCTGTGGTTTACCGACGTGCTGGGCGTGCTCAAGTCGGTGGCGGTGGCCCCGGCGGAACTCGAGGGCGCGTTCGAGGAAGGCATTGGATTCGACGGGTCCGCGATCGAGGGTTTCGCCCGCGTCTTCGAGGCCGACGTGCTCGCCAAGCCCGATCCGTCGACGTTCCAGGTGCTGCCGTGGCGCGGCGAATCGCCCGGCACGGCCCGCATGTTCTGCGACATCCTGACGCCCGACGGCACCCCTTCGCCGGCTGATCCGCGCTACGTGCTGCGCCGCGCATTGCGCCGCGCCGCTGACGCCGGCTTCGCCTTCTACACCCATCCTGAGGTGGAGTTCTTCCTGCTCCGTGACCGCCCTCAGCGTGGTCTCGCGGTGCCCCCGCCGGTCGATCAGGGCGGCTATTTCGACCTCACCCCGCATGACGTCTCGCACGACTTCCGGCGTGACGCGATCACGATGCTCGAGCAGATGGGCATCTCGGTGGAGTTCAGCCACCACGAGGTCGCTCCCGGCCAGCAGGAGATCGATCTGCGCTACGCCGACGCGCTGACCACGGCCGACAACATCATGACGTTTCGCCTGGTCGTGAAAGAGGTCGCGCTCCAGCAGGGGGTCTACGCGACCTTCATGCCCAAGCCGTACACCGATCAGCCCGGCTCGGCGATGCACACCCACGTCTCGCTCTTCGAGGGCGACCGCAACGCCTTCTACGACCCCGACGACCCGCTGCACCTGTCGAAGGTCGGGAAATCGTTCATCGCCGGCCTGCTGGTGCACTCGGCTGAGATCACCGCCGTCACCAATCAGTGGGTGAATTCCTACAAGCGACTTTCGTGGGGCGGCGAGGCGCCTTCCTTCGTGAGCTGGGGCGCCAACAACCGCAGCGCTCTGGTGCGGGTCCCGATGTACAAGCCGAACAAGGGCCAGTCGACCCGGGTGGAACTGCGCGCGCCGGACTCCGCCTGCAACCCGTACCTGACCTTCGCGCTCGTCCTCGCCGCCGGCCTCGAGGGCGTCCAGAAGGGCTACGAGCTGCCGCCGGGAGCCGAGACCGACGTCTCGACGCTCACCCGCGCGGAGCGCGAGTCGCTCGGCATCGAGGCGCTGCCCGACTCGCTCGCCGCCGCGATCGTGCGCATGGAGCAATCAGATCTCGTACGCGAGACGCTCGGCGACGGCGTCTTCGACTACTTCCTGCGCAACAAGCGGGCCGAGTGGGACGAGTACCGGCGCAACGTCACGCAGTTCGAGCTCGACCGCTACCTCGCGATCCTGTAGCCGCCCGCTGCTCGTACAGACAATGCGATGTGTCGGGGGTGGCCGACATGTTTTCTAGCTCTACAGACGATCTGTTGTAAGCGTTGGCTGCCTACATCGGATTGTCTGTACTCGCGAAAAGTTGGCCCGGCCCGGCGACGGCAACGGTTTGCGCTAGTTCCCGCACACGTGGTCGCCGGTGAACACCACCACGCGCTGGGCGCGCGCCGACAGTCGCTCCAGCTGGGTCTTCTGGGACTGGCCGATCCGGCCTTTGCGCTCGACGTTCAGCAGCAGCAGGCCTGCGTACTCCTGACGCTCCGCGGGCGAGAGCAGCTGCCAGGTGGCTATCGGTGTCTCGCCGGAGTCCCGCTCGCACGCGACGACCGCACCCTGCCGGAGGTCGGACTCGTCGCTGGCGATCGTCACCGTCTGCGCGACGGATTGCCCGCTCCAGCGGTGGGTGGGACCCCACTTCTGGCCGGCGGCGCCGTCGCTGGTGAGGAACGGCTGATGGCGCTCTGCCAGGCCGTAGAGGATGCCGACCCAGGCGTCGTTGAAGGAGTCACCGGCGCCTTCCACGCGGATCAGTGATTGCGCCGGAATGCGAGCCTTGACCTCGGGTAGCAGGGTGCTCACCAGCTGGGCCTGGGATTGGCGGGGCAGCGGCGGCCGAAAGGCCTGCTGGCAGGTGCGCGCGGTCTGGACGACGGCGACGACCAGCAGCACCAGTGCCACGGCGGGGGAGCGGATCCACCGGACCACGCGGGCGGTGCGGCCCGAGGCGAGATCAAAAGCAGACAGCGCGACGGCGGCCCAGCAGAAGGCCGCCAGCGGGTAGGTCCAGACGATCAGGTAGCCCAGGTAGGGCGGCTGGAGTTTCGCGGCAGCGACGGCACCGGCGGCGAGTTGCCCGAGTGCGACGACCGCCATGGCCGCGCCGGGACGACTGGTGGCGACGTTCAGGGCAGCCAGCACCACGAGGAGAATGACCAGGAGCAGCAGGCTGGCGAGGGCAGCCGGCGACAGGTTCTCGAAGGCATAGTGCTCGGCGCCTCCGGCCCAGGGGCCGGTGAGCTTCACATGTCCGCTGAGCAGCCCGAGACCGTAGGACAGGCCGCTGGTTTCTCCGTGGCTGTGCAGGAAGTAGCGCAGCACGTGGACGCCATTGTGGTCGCCGAAGAGGAGATCGATCAGCGGCGGCAGCCACAGCAGAGCGGCAGCGCCGAACGTCCACCACTTCCCGCGGCGGGACAGGGTCGTCAGCGCGGGATTCCCGGCCCGTCGGGTCAGCGCCAGCCAGCCACCGACACTCAACGCCCCGACCACCACCAGAGGCAGGTAGCTGACGTGCATCTGGACAATGGCAGACCCCAGCAGGACCGCCGCCGGTGTGACCGCGAAGTCCCGCTCGGCCACCCCCCAGAGTGCGAAACAGAACGCCAGGTAGGGGATCAGCGGGACATTGGGATTCCAGATCTGCAGCAGCGACTCGGAAATCAGGCCGTAGACCAGCGTCGCGCCGGCGGCTGCGAAGACGATGAATCCCGCCAGCTGCCGCCGCCGGTACGCGAGGTATCCGGTGAGCCCGAAGCTCGCGAGGGCGATCAGAACGGCGCCGGCGAAGGCGGCCAGCGGTTGTCCAACCGACAGCCGATACGGCACGGCCAGCAGGTAATACAGGATCGGCCCGGGGTGAGCCCAGCCCCTGGTCGAGTAGACGCCGACCAACGGCGTATGCGCCGTTCCGACCTGCTGGATCCGGTAGAGGATCGACGCTTCGTCGCCGATCGGCACGTAGCTGCGACCCGGCAGACCGATGATCATGATGACGAACGGCAGGGCCAGGATCGTCATGAGGGCTCGCGCCGAGAAACGCCCCGAGAACCGCGCATCGGACCAGACGCGCAGTCGCTCGAACACTGAGGCGGTGGCGAGTTGTACGTGGGTCAGAAGGCGCTCGAATCTCCTGGGAGGTAGGGACTGAAGGCTACTTTCGCCGCCCCTGTTCATCTCTAGGGTGGGGCAGTGGCCGGTACCGATCCTGTGTTCCAGGCAGGACCGCTACCCCTGCGTCGCGGGCCCGGCCGCACCACAACCCCGCGTGCCGTCATGGCTCGGATGGGCTTCGAGGACGCGCCTCTCGCGATCGCGCTGACCCAGCATCTGGACCTTTCGCGGGAGGTCCTGGACGCCGTCGCCGCGGCTGCCTCGCCGGACCTGGCCCTGGCGACGCTCGACCGGATCGTGCAGACCGATCCGTCGCTGATGCCGGCGCTGCGCCAGGACGAGCTGCTGCGCCGACGCATTTGCGCCGTTCTCGGAGCAAGCGCCGCGCTCGGCGATCACCTGGTCCGCCACACCGGGGACTGGCGCATCCTGCGCAGCGCTCCCGGCAGGCACGAGCTGCCGGCCTTCGGACGCCCGAGCGACGCTGACGGGCTTCGGCTGGCCCATCGGCGCGGGCTGCTCGCTATCGCCGCCCGCGACCTCACCGGCGAGCTGCGCCTCGAGGAGGTCGCCGACAAGCTCGCGGTCCTGGCCGGTGCCGCCATCGAGGCTGCACTCGCGCAGGCGCGGGCAGCGCTGCCCGAGGACACGCCTGATGTGCGCTTTGCCATCATCGCCATGGGCAAGTGCGGGGCGCTGGAGCTGAACTACTCCAGCGACGTCGACGTCATCTTCGTCTGCGAGGCGGGTCCGGGCACCAGCGAAGCGGATGCCGTTCCCATCGCCACCCGACTCGCCGAGGAAGTCATCCGGCTGTGTTCTGCCGTCACCTCCGAGGGCTCGATCTTCCCGATCGACGCGGGTCTGCGCCCAGAGGGCAAGGCCGGTCCGCTGGTGCGCAGCATGGCCAGTCACGAGGCGTACTACCTGCGCTGGGCCCACACGTGGGAGTACCAGGCGCTGCTGAAGGCTCGTCCGCTGGCCGGCGACGTCGAGCTCGGCCGGCGCTACATGTCGGTCGTGACGCCCCTGGTCTGGGCGGCGTCGTCGCGTCCGAACTTCGTGCCCGATGTGCAGGCAATGCGCCGCCGAGTGGTCCAGTCGCTGCCGCGATCGGAGGTGGACCGCGAGGTCAAGCTCGGGCCCGGAGGGCTGCGCGACATCGAATTCGCCGTGCAATTGCTGCAACTCGTGCACGGGCGTAGCGACGAGAGCATCCGCCAGGCGGCCACCTTGCCCGCGCTGGCGGCTTTGGCTGCGGGCGGCTACGTCGGACGGGTCGACGCCGTCACGCTCGCCGCCGCCTACCGCTTCCTGCGCAGCGTCGAACATCGCCTGCAATTGCAGCGACTTCGGCGCACCCACATCATCCCGACCGAGCCCTTCACGCTCCGCTGGCTGGCCCGAAGCCTCGGCTTCCGTGACGGTTCGTCGCTCGAGCAGGAACGCCAGCGCCACGCCCGCGAAGTGCGGCGGCTGCACGAGAAGCTCTTCTACCGCCCGCTGCTGACGGCCGTCGCTCGCCTGCCGGTGGGAGAGCTCTCCATGCCCAGCGCCGATGCGTCGGACGAGTCCGTGCGGCTGTCCGAGCGCAGCGCCATGACCCGGCTCGAAGCCCTCGGATTCGCCGACCCTGCAACGGCTTTCGGTCACCTGCAGGCCCTCACCCGGGGGGTCAGCCGCACGGCTGCGGTTCAAAGAGTGCTGCTTCCCGCGATGCTCGAATCGTTCGCTGACGCGGCCGATCCGGATGCCGGTCTGCTGGCGTACCGGCGGGTGTCGGACGCGCTCGGGCGCACGCCGTGGTACCTGCGGCTGCTGCGGGACGAGGGCGGGGTCGGTCCTCCTGTCGCCGGCGGGACGGCGGAGCGGCTGGCTCGCCTGCTCGCCACCAGCCCCTACGTGGCGGACCTGCTCACCCGAGCGCCGGAAGCCGTCCGGCTGCTGGCCGGGGGAGAGCGGCTGCGCCCGAAGACCCGGGCCGAGCTCGAGGTCGGCTTGCTTGCCGGGGTTCGCCGCCGGGATGGTCTCGGCCAGTCCTGGCAGGCGACCGTCGGCGTTGCGCGGGCGGCCCGGCGCCTCGAACTCTTCAGGGTGGCCTGCGCCGATCTGCTCGGCCAGCTCGACGTCACCGAAGTGGGTACGGCGCTGTCCGCCGCAGCGGAGGCGACCCTGGAGGCCGCGTACGAGGTTGCCCTGCGCACCGTGGAGGGTGAGCGCAACTCCGGCCCGGGCGGGTTGCCGATGCGGATGGCGATGATCGCCGTCGGCCGCCTCGGTGGCCGCGAGTTGGGTTACGGCAGCGACGCCGACGTGCTCTTCGTCCACGAGCCGTACGCCCCGGATGGTGAGGCGCTCCCCGCCGATTCCGTCGCAGCGGCAGCGGCCCACGAGGTCGCGGAGACCATGCGCCGGCTGCTCGCGGTGCCCGGCCCCGACCCGCCGCTGGTCATCGATTCCGGGCTGCGGCCGGAGGGCAAGCACGGGCCGCTGACCCGGTCGCTGGCGTCCTATGCCGCGTACTACGAGCGATGGTCGCTCGGGTGGGAGGCACAGGCGCTACTGCGCGCGTTGCCGATCGTCGGCGACCAGGACATCGGCCTGCGCTTCGCCGCGCTCGCCGACGACATCCGCTTCCCGAAATCCCTTTCACGCGAAGCTGTTTCGGAGGTTTTGCGGTTGCGCGGGCGGATGGAACGTGAGCGGGTGCCGCGCGGTGTCGATCGGTCGCTGCATCTCAAACTCGGTCCCGGCGGCCTGACCGATGTCGAGTGGGCGGCGCAGCTGCTGCAGCTGCGCTACGGCGCGACGGTGGCGAGCCTGCGCACGACGGCGACGCTTCCGGTACTCGCAGCGGCGGCTGACGCCGGCCTGCTGTCAGCCGAGGAGGAGGAGACGTTGCGCACGGCGTGGTCGTCCGTGGTGCGGGCCCGCAATGCTGTGGTGCTTACTACCGGACGCTCATCTGACGTGCTGCCCTCTAGCGGGCGCCCTCTTGCGGCGGTCGCCCGAGTGCTCGGCTACGGGTCCGACGGTGAGGCTCTGCTGGCCGAGCATCGAGAACGCGGGCGGCGCGCCCGCGCGGTGGCCACAGAGGTCTTTCGTAGGGTCGGCGAGTGACCCTCGCCTTCGCGTGCTGGACCGAGCCCGAGCCGGTCGCTGCGGACGGGCGACGGATCGCGCTACGTCGGATGGGGGCCGGCGCCTCGGACGCGGCCGCGTCACCGGTCCCCGCGCTGCTGCTGCACGGCCTCGACGAGACTTCCGACACCTGGCGCGAGGTGGCGTCGCACCTGCCGAGGTCGCTCCGCATGCTCGCGGCGGACCTACCGGGTTTCGGCGGCTCCGAGGCCCGCGGGAGCTACGCGCTCTCCGCGGTCGCCGCCACCATGGCCGCCGTGGTGCTGGAAGAGGTCGACGGTCCGGTGGATCTCGTCGGTCACGGCTGGGGAGCCACGATCGCGATCGCGCTGGCGGCGGCCCGACCGGAACTGGTCCGCAGGCTCGTGGTCATCGGCGGCGGCTGGCCTCCCTGGTTGCCCGCCGGACCCGCTGATCCGGCGCCCGGGCTCAAGCGCTCCCGGCTGCTCGCGGAGGCCGGCCCGCGGCCAGACCCCGTCCAGCGCGCCTACCTCGCCGCTGATCCGGACCTGGCGGGTCTCCCGCATCCCGAACGCAGCCGGGTCATCTGGGGTGCCCAGGCGCGCCGGCCCCGACCGCACTATGGCGAGAAGGTCGTGAGCGCCTTGGGCCGATGCGTCGATCCGACGACCGTCGACATGATCACGATCCCTGGTATCGGCTCCGCCCCGCACCTGGCCGCGGCCCCACTCGTCGCGGCTCTGCTGTGCGAAGTCCTGCTCACCTCCTGACGTCCGCCACGAGTCCGGCTCACCGCCCGGCTGCCGTGGCCGGGGCGCTCAGCGCGGTCTTGGCCGTCGGCTACCTGTTCTGGGTCCCGCAGGTGCCTGACTTGGCGGCCCAGACGGCAAGGGCCGACACGGCCGGCGCCGTCGTGTACTGGACCGGCTGGTTCGGCGGCGTCCACACACCGGGCTACAGCGTGCTGGTCCCGCCGCTGATGCACCTGTTCTCGGTCTCGTTCGTCGGTGCCGTCGCCACCGTCATTGCCGCGACGCTCTTTCCGGGATTGCTGCGCGGGGCACTTCGTCCGCTGCTCGCCGGGATCGCCTTCACCCTGCTGCTCGTCACCAACCTGCTGGCCGGCCGCGTGACCTTTGCCGTCGGCGTCGCCCTGGCGCTCGGGAGCTTGCGCCTGCTCGCGGCCGGGCGCGCCTGGTGGGCCGCGCTTCCAGCAGCGTTGAGCGGGCTGGCGAGCCCGGTCGCCGCGCTCTTCCTCGGGATCGTCGCCGCCGTGCTCGTGCTCTTTGCTCCGGGGTGGCGCAAGCGCGCCTTCGGCCTCGGGGTCGCCGCGACCATCCCGGTCATCGCCGTCGCTGTGCTCTTTCCCGATCCCGGCCGGATGCCCTTCACTCGTGACGCGCTGAAGCCTTCGCTGTACGCGTCGATCGGCCTGATCCCTTCGCTCTACGGGCGGCGGGCGCGCCTCGCCCGGTGGGGAGCGGTCGCGTCGCTGCTGCTGGTGCTCGGCGCGTATCTCGTGACGAGCCCCATAGGCAGCAACGCCGAACGCTTCGCGCTGCTGTGGGGCCTGCCGATGCTCGTCGCCTACTCGCCGCTTCCCGCGGTCGCCGTCGTGCTGATCGCCGTTCCGCTGGTCTGGTGGGCCGAGCGCAACATCGGCCAGGAGCTCAAGCGTTCGCGCGACCCCAGCGCGTCGGAATCCTTCTACACCCCGCTCATCACCGAACTCGAGAAGCGCTGGGACGGCACCCGGCGGGTCGAGGTGATCGACCCGCGTACTCACTGGTCCTCGGCGTACGTCGCGCAGAAGTTCCCCATTGCGAGGGGATGGGAGCGTCAGGTCGACGACGCGCGCAATCCGATCTTCTACGGCCGCGCCCGCCTCGATGCGGCCAGCTACCGCCAGTTCCTCGACCAGTACGCGGTCGGCTGGGTGGCGCTGCCGGACGCGAAGCTCGATTTCGCGGCGACGTCGGAAGCCCGCCTCGTGCGCAAGGGGCTCGACTACCTGACGCCCGTCTGGCACGGCGGCGCCTGGACCCTCTACGCCGTCAGCCACGCCGCGCCGCTCGTGGGCGGGACGTTGACCGCGACCTCTGTCCGGCGATCGTCGGTCACCCTCCAGGCACCTCGCGCGGGTGCCTCCGGGGTGCTCCAGCTGCACTGGTCGCGGTGGCTGCAGACCGACAACGGCTGCCTGCGCAAACAGGGGGAGTGGACCTACGTGCAGGCCAAGAAAGCCGGGACGGTGAAGGTCTCCGTCAGCCCCGTCCCGACGCGAGCCTCGGGGTGCGCCTCTTAGCTGAGATCACCTTCGCCGACCACGCCGGCCGCCTCTACGCCAGCCCACACGGCATGGCCCCGATGGTGCTCCCGCGGGTCGCAGGTCGCCAGGTAACCGAGGAGGCGGCTCGGCGGGGGCCTGCCCGGCACCGGCGTCTCGCAAGGCGGCCGCAGCGCCTACCTCACCTACATCGTTCCCGGCATCCTGATCATCACGGTCGCCTCCGCCGCCCTTGGAACCGCGATCTCGGTCGCCACTGACATGACCGGAGGCATCATCGACCGCTTCCGCACCATGTCCATCGCCCGGGCCGCAGTGCTCACCGGTCATGTCATCGGCAGCCTGGTGCAAACGCTTGCCGTGCTGATCCTCGTGGTCGCGGTCGCGCTGGCGATCGGGTTCCGGTCTGCTGCCAACCCCCTCGAATGGCTCGCTGCCGTCGGCATGCTGGCGCTCTTCGCGGTCGCGCTGATCTGGCTGTCGGCGGCGCTCGGCCTGGCCGCCAAGAGCGTCGAGACCGCCAGCAACACTCCGATGTTCCTCACCCTGCTGCCCTTCCTCAGCAGCGGATTCGTCCCCACCGACACGATGCCGTCAGGGCTGCGCCAGTTCGCGGAATACCAGCCCTTCACCCCGGTCACGCAAACCGTGCGGGGGCTGATCACCGGCACGGCGATCGGCAATCACGCCATCGCGGCCGTCGCCTGGAGCGTCGGTATCGCGTTCGTCAGCTACCTGTGGTCGCTGCGCCTGTACAACGCCCGCCGCTCAGCTCAGTGATAGACCGATAGCGGCTTGGGCCGGTGCAGCGGCGGCAGGATTTGTCTGCGCATGATCACCCGGGCGATCAGGATGCCGCCGAGACAGGCAACCACACCTCCGACCGCGTCCATGAAGTAGTGGTTGGCCGTGCCGATGATGACGAACAGCGTCGCGACGGGGTAGAGGGCCCCGAGCACGCGTACCCAAGTGCGCCGGGCCAGGAGTACCACGGCGAAGGCGACCCAGAGCGACCAGCCGATGTGCATCGAGGGCATGGCGGCATACAGGTTCGCGTCCTTGGAGACGCTCTTGCTGCCCCACGAACCCCAGGTGTGGAACTTGATGACGGTGTCGATGAACCCGCCTCCGGGCAGCAGCCGGGGCGGTGCCAATGGCAGGAAGGCGAAGCCGAAGATCGCGACGACGTTCATCGAGTACCACGCGGTACGCAACTGGCGAGCCCACTCGGGGTGCTTCCAGTAGACCCAGACACCCACGGCGATTGTCACGAGGAAGTGCATGATCGCGTACCAGTAATTGCAGATGTAGGCCAGCCAGTGCTGGCCGGCCACGAAGTGGTTGATCGCCTTCTCGTGGTAGATGTGCAGCGAGTGCTCGAGCCTGACGAGCTGCTGCGCCCGGTGGATCGCCTCACCGGTGTGGCCCTCGACGAGCCCGCGCACCCAGCCGTAGACGAAGTACGCGACCAGGATGAGCGCTGCTTCAAGCAGATAGGTTCGCCGGCGAATGGCCTTCGCGGCCTTGATCTGAGTCTCGTCGTGGGTCTCTTCGGCCGCCTCGACAGCCCGCTCGGCTGCCAGGGGGTTTGAGACCACGTCGACATTCTCCTATAACTCGGTGCGCGGCGACGGACTAGCCGGGTCGGCCTGTCGCCTCTGATTCACCTGACGGCCATTTTCTCTTCAGCAGCACCGCCGCGCCAAACATTTCCCGCAGAGCCGACCTGTCAGCTATCGGACATGTCACGGCAATGCGAAGTCGTGCAGGACCTTCGTCGTGATCGCGCCCATGAATCGCAGGGCTCCCGGCATGACGACGGGGCAGGCGGAGAAGCCGAAACCATCACCCGTAGGGACTTCGGCGACCGGACAGAAGTGCCGGCCGTCAGCTTCACGGACGACGACGGTCGGGGTGCCATCAGGCCAGCGACCCGTGCACTTTTCACCCTTTTCGCAGGGGAGGGTGTCGCTGTAGTGCCCGTGCCACTCGACCGCTTGGGCAGCGTCGACGAATCGGGCGATCCCGGCGGGGAAGCGGGCCGGCAGCGTCGCGTAGAGCTTGCCGAGCGGGGTGTTGCCCACCGCGCCGAACGCGGCATCGGCGCGTGAGATCGGGACACTGGCGAAATAGACCGGGACGTTGGCCTTGGCGAAGATCGCGACCGCCTGGGCCGCGTCGGTCGCGTACCTGTCGAGCAGTTCCTGGCCGGTGAGCTGGGTGCCGCCCGGTCCCCGCATGCAGGGGGTGTAGGAGACGCCCGAGAAGACGAACACGGCGGCCTGCGGGTGGAAGCCGTTCGGGTTGGCCGGGTCGAGCTCGCTGCGGATGTCGGAGAGCCAGTCGCAGATCGCCGTCCCGGGAAACGTGTGATTGGCGGTCACCGCATTGCCCGACAGGCCGAGCAGGAAGGAGAACGCGGGCGCCGACTGCATGCCCATCGAATCGCCCCACAGCTCGACGCGCAGCGGCGGCGCGGGTTCGCGGTGCGCGCTGTGAGCCCCGAGTGCGGCGCTGATCGTCACGCCTGCCATCAGCAGGCGTGCCAGCCGAGCGAGCACCTTGTGTTCTCCTCAAACAGGAATTCCTGTGCAAGTTACTGGTGCTCGTGCCTCAGCGGGGCCATACGGGGTGGCTAATGGGTGTGGTAGCCCTCGAGAGTCAGCCACTCGATCCGGGCCGGCTGCGGCAGGCCGACCTGGCCGAGCGCCGCGCCGAGCGCGCTGCCCATGAAAGCCGCCTGCGACGCCTGCGAATCCCACACCTCGAAGACGACGAGGTCGCCATCGGCCGTCGTGGCTCCGGTATGGCTCACCAGTCCGGCCGGGCTGCTTCCTTGGCCCGTGTGCTGATCGAGTCCGAGCAGGTCGTTGACCGCCCGGTACTGGTCCGCCGTGACGCCTTTGAATTCCAGGATGAGGGCATCGGACATGGGTCGTCGCTTTCTTACTGCCATGGACCGTCGGCGCTGAGGACTCATCACCTGGCGGTGCCCCGCATGCGTACGAGCAGCAGGCTAGGCGCAGATGATCAACGCCTGCAATCTCCGGCCGCCCAACGCTGCGGGGCAAGGGGAGAAGATGGTCCCGTGACAGCTCAGATCTCCGACTGCGTGATCCTGGGCGGTACCGAGTTCGCGGTGGCCGGTGTCAGCGGGGAGGGGCTCTTCGACCCGCAAGCGAACGGTCTTGCCCCAAGCATGATCAACACGGCCTGCTGGCGCGGGTATGTGTGCTGGTACGCAGTGGGGGACGACCGGCTGATCTTGGACCAGCTCGTGCTAGGGGGAGAGACCACGCTCGACGGGGAAGCGATCGAGCCGGGAGCGAGCGTGCTGGGTCAGCCGGCTCACCCGAGCCAGGATGGCTTCTTCGCAGGCTGCCTGCAGCTCCGGCGTCTGCGCGTGCCGGTTCCCTTCTCCGGCGGGTTGCTCCTCGGCGAGGGTTTCGTGAGTTCCACGTACGTCCACATGGGGTTTCACCCGGCGTGGCGCTACGAGTCCGTGGTCGAGTTGCTCGCACACGAGGGCCGCGTAACAGAGATCGCCGACCGATCCGCAGAGATGGCGGCAATTCGCAGGAGGATCGCGGAGGGCGACCAAGCCGACCCCGATGGCGAACGCGGTGGGCCGGTCTGGATCGAGCGCACGTTCACGCTCGACTACACGCGTAGCGGCCTCGGCTGACGTGAGCCGATAGCCCGAGATCAGGTCCGCCTCTGGGGGTGGCTTCATCAGCAATGCCATGGCAGAAATGTGTCGAGAATGCGCTTCTTATTCGCTGCTGCGGCCCAGCGATCCAGCTCCCGCGGTGGTGACAATCAGAACGGGCTGGACGAAACCCTCAATGTTGCTGCGCAGGTCGTCGTCGGGACCAATGAGCTGCACCATGTTGAAAGCTCCGACCGGGAA
>DATAZK010000199.1:0-2300 GCA_036272075.1 Frankiaceae bacterium | reverse complement strand
TCGTTGCCAGGAGCATCCCGGTCCTCCTTACGTTTCCGGCGTCTCCGAACGACGCCGAGGTTGGGCCGAGTATCTGCTCGACGACGCCCGACGGACATCGGGCAATTGCCCTATAGCCGGATCGGTTGCCGCATGCTGTTTCGGGCGGAGCCGCCCCGCGCCCGTGGCCACTCGGTCACCGGTGCGCCGCGAAGACGTGGGCGACGGCTCCGGCGCTGAAGGCGGTGGTGCTGATCGGCTCGATGGTCAGCGGCGCGGTGAAGAGCCGCTCACCGGCACCCAAGACGACGGGGTGGACAACCAGGCGGTACTCATCGATTAGACCGGTCTCGACCAGCGATCGGGCGAACCGTGCACCGCCTTGAGCGAGCAGGTACCCACTGGTCTGCTCCTGCTTGAGTCGCGTGACCGCTTCGGTCAGGTCGCCGGAGGCGATCGCCGTCTCGGGCCAGTCGGCGGACTTCAGGGAGTTCGAGAACACCACTTTCGGGATGTCGTTCATCGGCTTGGCGAACGGCCCTGGGGCGGTGGGCCAGAAGCCGGCCCACCCGGCGTAGGTGGTGGCCCCCATCAGGTGCAGACCGGCGTTGCTCACGGTCTCGAGCGTCCAACTCGCGCCGTCGGGGGAGCGGCCCGCGGCGACCCAGTCGGTGCTCCCATCGGGTGGTGCGACGTAGCCGTCGAGCGAGACCGACATCTTCAGGACCAGTGAGGCCATGCGCTGTTTCCTTTCCTGGGACGGATGCCGCGAGCTGCTCGAGGCGGTGGTTGACATACAGACTCCAGACCAGAGCGAAAGTAATCGCCACCGGTCTCACGGATGAAGGAGCCATCTGCTGACGCTGGTTAGGCTGCACTCGTGGCGAAGCCAGCTACATACAGCGTCACGGGCGATCCCGCCGATGTCGCTTTCTTCGAGGCCATGACGCGTCGGCACTTGCCTCGTGCGTTCGTACGGCTGATGCGGCTGCTGCCCTCCGAGCCCCGTTGCCGGCTCTGCCACGCCCCCTACGGCGGAGTTGGCGGGAAGATCATGCGGCGCTTCGGGTTCGGCCCGTCGCGCAAGAACCCGACCCTCTGCAACACGTGTTTTGAGAAGGCTCCGATGGGCGGTGTGGAGATGGAGATCGGCGTCTTGTTCGCCGATATCCGCGGCTTCACGTCATTGTCCGAGCGGCTGCCACCCGACGAGGTCGCGCACCTGCTGAACCGCTTCTACGCCGTGGCTTCCAGGGTTTTGACGAGGTCCGCGATCATCGACAAGCTCGTCGGTGACCAGGTTATGGCGCTCTATCTGCCGCAGTTGCTGAGTGAGGGCTGGGAGGACGACATCGTCCGTGACGCCACAGACCTGCTGGTGTCGGTGGGCTTTGGAACTTCAGGCGATCCGTGGCTCTCGCTCGGTGTCGGGATAGACGTTGGCCGCGCCTACGTCGGCAATGTCGGAGCCGGCGAGGTCAAGGACTTCACGGCTCTCGGGGATGTCGTCAACACAGCTTCACGCCTGCAGTCCTGCGCCCGAGCAGGACAGATCGTCCTCTCTGAGCGACTGTTCGGCCGCCTCGCTCACCGCCCGAGCAACACGACCGCTGCCACGCTTGAACTGAAAGGCAAGCTCGACGCCGAGTCAGCTCGCGTGATTGACGTGCAGACGGTCAGCACGGTGCCAGTCAGATCGAGGGTGTCGGACTCGTGACGGAGTGGGAGCGACAAGCGACGCTCGAGACAGTGCGATCTCACGCCGCGGAAGAGCAACAGCCTGCTTAGCACGGCTTGTGTCGGAGGCTCAGTGTGCGTGTTGCTGTTCGGGCTCGACGATCAGCGGCCGCCTGGGGGTCGCGGCGCCCACGAGTGTGGGGTCTTCGTCGTGGGCGGGGTGCCCGCCGCGCATCAGCGACGCGGCGGCGGCGATGAGGCAGGCGACGATCGCGAACAGGAACGCGGCGTGCAGCCCGTCGCGGAAGGGTGCTGAGATCAGGTTGGGGAAGAACGAGCTGCCGGTCAGCACTGCTTGGCTGTGCGCGGTGAGTCCGGTGAGCACGTGTGCCCCGAGCAGATGCTTGATGGGGTTGTAGCCGAGGAACGCGGCGAACAGGATGGACACCGGCGGCAGCGCGGCGGTCCTGTGGGCGGCTGCCGCCGAGACGCCGTGGGCCTGTAGTCCGGCGCTCATGGTCTGGGGCAGCGTCGACGCCAGACCGATGATCATGAGGGTGAAGAAGACGCCGATCGAGAGGACTTGGGCGGAGTTCTGGAAGGTCTGGTTCATCGCGCCGCCCGCTCCGCGGTCAGCGCGCGGG
>DATAZK010000198.1:0-16665 GCA_036272075.1 Frankiaceae bacterium | reverse complement strand
CGGCCTCGGCCGCTTGCAGTTCGGCGGCGGCCGGCGGATCGGTGCGGATATATCGCTCGGTCATCCGCACGCAGCCGATGTCGACGGAACGGCTCGCGACCGGCCCGTCGGGGCCGCCCAGGATGAACTCGGTCGAGCCGCCGCCGATGTCGACGACCAGGTACGGGTCGGCCAGCTCCGGACGGCCCCGCAGGTCCCCGGTGGCACCGACGAAGCTGAGCGCGGCTTCCTGCTCGCCGGTGATCACCTCAGGGTCGATGCCCAGGATCTCGCGCACGCCGCGGGTGAACTCGTCGCGATTGCGCGCGTCACGGGTCGCGCTCGTGGCGACCATGCGTACCCGCTGGGCGCCGAGGTCGCGGCATTGCTCGGCGTACTCGCGAAGGACGTTGAACGTCCGCTCCAGCGCGGCGGGCGAGAGCTCCCCGGTGCGGTCGACCCCCTCGCCGAGCCGCACGACCTGCATGTCGCGAACGACGTCACGCAGCGTCCCGTCCGGCTGGAGATCGGCCACCAGCAGCCGCAGCGAGTTCGTCCCGCAGTCCAGGCCAGCAACCCGGGTCACGAGGCCGCTCTCATGTGTCCACGCAGGGACCGCCGCGTCCCCAATCCGGCATCAGGGCGAGCGCCTCGTCCCCCAGCGGGTTGACGCCCGGGCCGACCGCCAGGCTGTGGCCGACGAGCACGTGCAGGCATTTCACCCGGCCCGGCATGCCGCCCGCCGTCGGCGCTCCCGGCAGTACCCCCAGGGCGTCGCGGCGGCGCAAGTAGTCCTCGGTGGCTGCCTGATATTTCGCCGCCAGCTCCGGATCGCTGCCCAACCGCTCGGTCATCTCGCGCATCAGCCCTGACGCCTCGAGCCGGCCGATCTCCTTCGACGCGCGCGGGCAGGTCAGGTAGAAGAGGGTCGGGAACGGGGTCCCGTCGGGCAGTCGCGGCGAGGTCTCGATGACGTCGACCAGCCCGCAGGTGCAGGCGTGGGCGACCTGCCGGATCGCCCGCGGCCGGCGTCCCAACTGGGCCTCGACCACCGCGACAACCTGGGGATCGAGCGGGGGCGGCGTTGGAGGTGGCCCACTCACTTCCCGGCCACGACCGTGCTGCTGTAGAGCTGGGAGTACCAAGGCTGGGTGGCGTGACCGGGTAGGACCGGGGTGCGTACGGCGCCGGCCTTCTGCTTGGTGATCTTCGCCGGCAGTGGCGCGGGGAGCTGGAAGACCAGATCGCCCGGCCGCTTCATGTGCAGCCGGATCCGGGCCTGCTGCTCGATGTAGGCCGGGTCGCTGTCCTGGCGGCCACTCTGGCGCATGGCCGCGACGGTGGCCTTGTCCTGGGAGACCTGGGCGGCGAGCTGGTTGATCTGACGGTGTTCGGAGAGGTACTCGCGCAGCGGGTACGCGAGCGTGAGCACGACGGCGCACAGCGCGAGCCCGAGAAGCGCAGCCCGGGTAGTCAACGTGAGCCCGCCGCCGTGAGCCCGGGCGTAACCGCGGACGCTGCGCGCCGGGGTAGCCGGTGGACGCCCTCCGCCGCCGCGGGCCCCGGCCGCGGTGCTGCGCGCGGCTGACGTGGGACGCGGCCGGCCACGCGTGGGCACCGCCGCCGGCGAGGCGTAGCGGCGCTTGGTCTGCGCGTGGGAACGACGCGACGGGGAGGGCGCCGTCACGTGCTTCCCTGATCGGCACGCGGGAACGCGCCGTGGCCGGCGTAACGGGCAGCGTCACCGAGCAGTTCCTCGATGCGCATCAGCTGGTTGTACTTCGCGACGCGCTCGCTGCGGCTCGGAGCACCGGTCTTGATCTGCCCGCAGTCCAGCGCGACGGCGAGGTCGGCGATGGTGGTGTCCTCGGTCTCCCCTGACCGGTGGCTCATCATCGTGCGGAAGCTCGAACGGTGGGCGAGGGCGACAGCGTCGAGCGTCTCGGTCAGCGTGCCGATCTGATTGACCTTCACCAGCAACGCGTTAGCCGAACCCTCGCGCACTCCCCGGGCGAGACGCTCCGGGTTGGTGACGAACAGGTCATCGCCGACGATCTGTACCCGATCACCCAGGGCGCGGGTCAGCGCTTGCCAACCCGACCAGTCGTCCTCGGCCAGCGGATCCTCAATCGACACAATCGGGTAATTATCGACGAGTTCGGTGTAATAGCTGAGCATCGACTCGCCCGAGCGGCTCTGTCCCTCGAACGAGTACGTGCCGCCCTCGGCGGAGAAGAACTCGGTGGCGGCGGCGTCCAGCGCGAGTCCGATGTCCTGCCCGGGTCGAAAACCTGCCGCTTCGATGGCCACGATGATCAGGTCGAGCGCCTCGCGGTTGTGGGCCAGATCGGGGGCAAAACCGCCCTCATCGCCGACGGAGGTCGCCAGCCGGCGCTCCTTCAGCACCGCCTTCAGCGCGTGGTACACCTCGGCGCCCCACCGCACGGCCTCCTGGAAGGTCGGCGCTCCGACCGGCGCGATCATGAACTCCTGGATGTCGACGCTGGTGTCGGCGTGGGCACCGCCGTTGAGGATGTTCATCATCGGCACGGGCAGCAGGTGCGCGGTGGAGCCGCCGACGTAGCGAAACAGCGGCAATCCGGCGCTTTCCGCGGCCGCGCGGGCTGCCGCTAGGGAGACGCCCAGGATCGCGTTGGCTCCGATCGAGGACTTGTCGGGGGTGCCGTCGAGCTCGATCAGCTTCTGGTCCAGCAGGCGCTGCTCGCTGGCCTCGAAACCGACGATCTCGTCGGCGATCCGGTCCTCGACCCCGGCGACGGCCTTCAGCACGCCCTTGCCGCCGTAGCGGGCGTCGCCGTCGCGCAGTTCGACGGCTTCGAACGCACCGGTGCTCGCACCGCTCGGAACCGCCGCCCGCCCGACGCTGCCGTCGTCAAGGACGAGCTCGACCTCCACCGTCGGATTGCCCCGGGAATCGAGGATCTCGCGTGCGGTGACGAGTTCGATGAAAGGCACGAGGGGGCTCCTAGCGACGGTCGGGACTGATGAAGACACGGGACCGACGGCGCGACTGTAACGCGGGTCGGTGAGCTACCGGCGGCGCAGCGCCGGTAGCGATCAGGTGAGCCGGGAGCACGCCTAAGCCCCGGCGGAGCCGGCCAGCTCGTCCCGAAAGCGCAGCGCCCGCCGACGCAAGACGGCTTCGGGGTCGAGCCCGGCCTGTCGCGCCAGCGTCACCGTCGCCGACAGCAGATCGGCGACGTTCTCTTCCGACGGTTCGGCGGTCGCCGCCGAAGCGGCCGCCGTGACCAAAGCACCAGGATCGGCAGGGGGATTCCAGCTTCCGGCGCGGGTCCCGCGAGATTGCAGCTTGGCGAGCAACGCCAGCGCCGGCAGCGCCAGCGGCACCCCGTCAGCGACGGAGCGGCCTGGCTTCTCGGACTTCTTGATGGCGTCCCAATTGGCTTCGACGTCAGCGCTTCCGCTCACCTGGGTGTCGGCGAAGACATGCGGATGGCGCCTGACGAGCTTGGCGACCAGACCATTGGCGACGTCGTCGATGTCCCAGCCGCCGGGCTCCTCCGCCGCCACCCGGGCGTGAAAGAGCACCTGCAGCAGGACGTCTCCGAGCTCGTCGCGCAGCGCATCGGAATCGTCGTCCTCGAGCGCCTGATACGCCTCGTACGCCTCTTCCAGCAGGTAGGGCGCCAGGCTGGCATGCGTCTGCTCGGCGTCCCACGGGCAGCCGCCGGGCGAGCGCAAGCGGTCCATGACCGCTACCGCCTCGAGAAGGGCGCGGCCGACCGCCTCGCTCACTTCTTCGTGGCCGTCGACGACAGGTCGTTCGGGGCGCCGACGATGGTCAGGTTCTTCGCGTCCCACGCGCCGAATCGCGGGTTGACCCGCACCTTGATCTTCTGCGCGGCCGCCGTCAGCTTGTTGGCGAAGGCGGTGCTGTCACTGGAGCCGAACTTGCTCTGCAGCTTGGTGATGAGCAGCTTCTCGCGCACGACGATGTCGAGGTCGGCGGCAGAGACACCGCCCTGCTGCGACTGGGTGATCAGCGCCTGCTCGCCGCCGGCCTGCTGGGCCTCGGAGGCCCGCTCGGTAGCCAATTCGTTCGCCGTCGCGGTGATGCCCTGAGCCTCGCCGATCTGTTCCAGCAGCGCGTCACGCACGAGCAGATTCAGCACGCCGCGCTGCAGCGCCGCCTGCTGATTCGCCGGGACGCTCTGCCCGGTCGCGGCGAGGGCGGCCGCCGAACGCGTCGTCACGGAAGTCAGCTGGGAAGTCTGGATCTGCTGGCTGCCCACCGAGGCGGCAAGCCCGATCCGGGTCTGGCAGCTGGTGGCGAGCGGGAGGGCGACCAGAGCCATACCCGCAATCCCGGCCCGGCTGATGAACCGCCGGTTGGCGATAGAGCGCAGTTTCACGAGTCCGAGCCTACGGGTGAGCCGCGCTGGCAGCCGACTGGACCGCTGCTGCCGTGCCGATGTTGTCGCCGACAACGGCATCCAGCAACTCCTGCGCCCAGCCGAGCAGGGCGCGATCGCGCAGCGCCGGCGAGCCCATCCGTCCGGTCGCCGTGGGTACCGGGACCAGGATCGTGCGTGTCGGCGCCTTCACGAGCGTGCCCTTGTACAGGCGTTGCAGGCGAAGGCTCTGGGAGTCCCGCAGCTCCAGCGGGGCGAACCGGATGTAGCGGCCCTGCAGCGCCACCTCGGCGACGCCGTACGTCCGGGCATGCAGCCGGAACGCCGCCACGGCGAGCAGGTTCTCCACCGACTCGGGAAGGGCGCCGTAGCGGTCGATGAGTTCGGCGCGTACCTCCTGGAGCTGCTCCGCCGTCGCCACCTCGGCGACCCGGCGATACGCGTCGAGGCGCAGCCGCTCGCCGGTGATGTAGTCGCGCGGCAGGTTGGCGTCGATGGGGAGCTCGACCTTGACCTCGGCCAGCTCTTCGGGCGCCTCGCCGCGGAAATCGGCCACGGCCTCGCCGACCAGGCGGATGTAGAGGTCGAAGCCGACGGCGGCGATGTGGCCGCTCTGCTCACCGCCCAGCAGGTTGCCCGCGCCGCGGATCTCGAGGTCCTTCATGGCGACGGCCATGCCCGCGCCGAGGTCGGTGTTGGCCGCGATCGTCGCGAGCCGGTCGTAAGCGGTTTCGGTGAGTGGACGCTGGGCGTCGTAGAGGAAATAGGCGTAGGCCCGCTCCCGCCCGCGACCCACGCGGCCACGCAGCTGGTGCAGCTGGGATAGCCCGAAGTTGTCGGCCCGCTCGACGATCAGGGTGTTGGCGTTGGCAATGTCGAGCCCGCTCTCGACAATCGTCGTGCAGACCAGCACGTCGTACTCGCGCTCCCAGAACGAGAGCATGTGAGCCTCGAGGGTTTCCTCGTTCATCTGCCCGTGGGCGGTGGCGATGCGGGCCTCGGGCACCAGCTCGCGTAACCGGGCGGCGGCCTTCTCGATCGACTCGACCCGGTTGTGCACGTAGAAGACCTGACCGTCGCGCAGGAGCTCGCGCCGGATCGCAGCACCCACCTGCTTGTCCTCGTAGACCCCGACGAACGTCAGGACCGGGTGGCGTTCCTCGGGCGGGGTGTCGATGGTCGACAGTTCGCGGATACCGGTGATCGCCATCTCCAGCGTGCGCGGGATGGGCGTGGCACTCATCGTGAGCACGTCCACCGCCGTACGCATCTGCTTGAGCAGCTCCTTGTGCTCGACCCCGAAGCGCTGCTCCTCATCGACGATGACGAGGCCGAGGTCCTTGAACTTGGTGCCGGCCGACAGCAGCCGGTGAGTGCCGATGACGACGTCGACCTCGCCGTTGGCCATCCCGTCGAGCGCGGCCTTCTGCTCCTTGGCGGAGTTGAAGCGGCTCACCGCTTTCACCGTCACCGGGAAGGCGGCGTAACGCTCGGAGAACGTCGCAAAGTGCTGCTGCACCAGCAATGTCGTGGGGACGAGCACCGCGACCTGCTTGCCGTCGGTCACCGCCTTGAAGGCGGCGCGCACGGCGATCTCGGTCTTGCCGTAGCCGACGTCGCCGCAGATCAGCCGGTCCATCGGGACGGCCGATTCCATGTCGTTCTTGACCTCGTCGACCACCCGCAACTGATCGGGTGTTTCGCGGTAGGGGAACGCGTCTTCGAGCTCGCGTTGCCACGGGGAATCGGGCCCGAACGCGTATCCGGGCGAAGCCATTCGGGCGCTGTAGAGCCGGATCAGCTCGGCGGCGATTTCCTTGACGGCCTTGCGCGCCCGGCCCTTGCGCTTGGCCCAATCGGCGCCGCCGATCCGGTCGAGGCTCGGACCCTCGCCGCCCACGTAACGGGTGACCTGCTCCAGCTGGTCGGTCGGCACGAAAAGCTTGTCACCACGGGCATATTCGAGCACCAGATAGTCGCGGGTGGCGCCGGCGACGGTGCGGGCGACCATCTCGACGTAGCGACCGACACCGTGCTGCTCGTGCACCACCAGATCGCCCGGCATGAGCTGCAACGGGTCGATCCCGCGCCCGCGCCGGCTCGGCATCCGCCCGCGCAGATCCTTGGTGCCGACCCCGCGGGTGCCCGCCAGATCGGTCTCGGTGAGCACCGCGAGTCTGAGGAGGTCTGAGGTCCAGCCGGTCGTCAGGCAGCCGGTGGTGACCGTCGCGACGCCGTCATCGAGAGTGAATCCCGGCTCGTCCGCATGCAGTCGCACGCCGACGCCGGCGTCGCGCAGCACCTCGGCGATCCGCTTGGCGGGGCCGTGGCCTTCGGTGACGAGCAGGACGCGCCACCCCGAAGCGAGCCACTGGCGTACGTCATCGATGGCGGCCGACGTATCGCCGCGGTAGGCGTTCGGTGCCTTGGCGGCGGCGAGGAAACCCTCGTCCTCGAGCTCGTCTTCCGATTCCCCGGTCGCGAACGGGGTGACCGTCCACCACGGCACGCCGATCTCGGACGCGTGGGTGCGCACCTCGCCGAACGGCTGGTAGGCCGCGGCACCCAGGTCGATCGGAGCGGCACCGCCGACGGAAGCCGCTGACCACGCTGCTTCGAGGAATTCTGCGGAGGTACGCGTCAGGTCGGACGCGCGGGTGCGTACCCGCTCCGGATCGGTGACGACGACGTGGGCACCCGCGGGCAGCTCGTCGATCAGCAACACCATGCGATCGGTGAGGACGGGTGCGAACGCCTCCATGCCCTCGACCGGACGGCCGTCGGCGAGCGAATCGAGCATCTCCGCGAGCTCGGGGTGTTCCTTGGCAAGCGCCCCGGCGCGCTCCCGGACGTCAGGGGTCAGCAACAGCTCGCGGCAGGGCGGAGCGAGCACCCCATTCGGTGCCGGGCCGAGCGAGCGCTGATCGGTGACGGCAAACGCCCGGATGTCCTCCACCTCGTCGCCGAAGAACTCCACCCGCAGCGGGTGCTCCTCGGTCGGCGGGAAAACGTCGAGAATGCCGCCGCGCACGGCGAATTCGCCGCGCCGCTCGACCATTTCGACCCGCGCGTATGCGAGCCCGGCAAGCTGGCGTACGACGCCCTCGAGGTCCACCTCATCGCCGGTGCGCAGCCGTACGGGCACCAGCTCGCCGAGTCCGGCGGCCTGCGGCTGCAGGATGCTGCGCACCGGGGCGACGACAACGCGCAGCGGCCCGTCGGCGTACTCATCCGGGTGGGTCAGCCGCCGCAGCACGGCGAGCCGCCGGCCCACGGTGTCAGCGCGCGGGGAAAGCCGCTCGTGCGGAAGGGTTTCCCAGGACGGGTAGAACGCGACCGCCTCGGGCCCGAGCAGGCTGCCCAGCGCGTCAGCAAGGTCCTCGCCGTCGCGTCCGGTCGCGGTGACCGCCAGCACGAAACGCTCGCGGGCGAGCGCCGCGAGCGCGAGCGGACGCAGGCCCGCCGGGGCGGTCAGATCAAGGTGGGGCTGCCCCGCGCCACTGACCCAGCGGCTGATCGCCGGGTCGGCAGCGGCCGCGTCGAGCAGGGGTGCGAGGTCGGGTGGCGGGGGCGATACGGAAGCAGCGGAAACCGCTGTTGATGAAGTAGACATGGCGCTTCCCCCAGCCTACGGCCGAGCGCCCAAGTCAGCGGCGGCCGGATTCGAGCAGGCCGGCGAGGTAGGCGCCGTAGCCACTGGCGGCCAGGGGTGCCGCGAGGGCCGCGAGTTGGCCGTCGTCGATGTAGCCCTCGCGCCAGGCGATTTCCTCGAGGCAACCGACCTTCAGGCCCTGCCGGCTCTCGATGACCTGCACGAATTGGGCTGCGTCCATGAAGGAATCGAAGGTGCCGGTGTCGAGCCAGGCGGTGCCGCGGTCGAGGGTGTGCACGGCGAGCTTGCCGTCGCCGAGGTAGGCCTTGTTGACGTCGGTGATTTCCAGCTCCCCGCGGGGGGACGGGCGCAGGTTCGCGGCGATGTCGACCACCTGGTTGTCGTAGAGGTACAGGCCGGTCACGGCGTACGGGCTGGTGGGCTTCTCGGGCTTCTCCTCGATGGCGACGGCCTTGCCCTCATCGTCGAACGTGACGACGCCGTACCGCTCGGGATCGGCCACGTGGTAGGCGAAAACGACGCCTCCGTTAGGGTTTGTCCAGCTCTTCAGCTGCTGGCCGAGGCCGGCGCCGTAGAAGACGTTGTCACCGAGGATCAACGCCACCGGGTCGGATCCGATGAAATCGGCGCCGAGGGTGAACGCCTGCGCGAGACCGCCCGGATGGGGCTGAACCGTGTAGCTGAAGGAGCAGCCGAACTGGGTGCCGTCACCGAGCAGGCGGCGGAAGGCGTCGCCGTCGTCGGGCGTGGTGATGATCAGGATCTCGCGGATCCCCGCCATCAGCAGGGTCGAGACCGGGTAGTAGATCATCGGCTTGTCGTAGAGCGGCAGAAGTTGCTTGCAGACGGCCCGGGTCACCGGGAAGAGCCGGCTCCCGGTGCCGCCGGCGAGCACGATCCCCTTCATCGGCTCGCCTGGAACTCGGCCAGCGGCGGGGCGGCCAGGTCTTTCGCCGAGAGCACGGCAGCAGCACCGGAAAGTGGCCACGGGATGGCGAGCGCCGGGTCCAGCGGCGAGACCGACGGATAGCTGATCGAGGGATTCCACAGCCCGGTGGTCAGGTAGATGTACGCCGTAGCCGGCTCGAGCACTTGATAAGAGTTACCGCAGCCCGCAGGGATCAGCAGCGCCTTGTCGGGGGTCAGCTCGCGGCACACCACCGCGCCGAACCCGGGGCCCTCGCGCAGCTCGACGATGGCGGCGAACACCCGTCCGCACGCCACCGAGACGTACTTGTCCCACGGCTCGGCGTGGACCCCGCGGGTCACACCAGCCGTCGCGTTGAACGCCACGTTCTGCTGCACGAAATCGAGCTCCGGCATCCCGGCGTCGCGCATCTTCTGCGCCTGCCAGTTCTCCTTGAACCAGCCACGCTCGTCGCCATGAACCGGGATCGTGATCTCGAGAAGCCCGTCGATGTCGGTGGCCTCAACTGTGACGGCGGTGATCGAGCTCATCGGCCCAGCACCGCATATTTGGCCTCGGCGGCGGCCTTCTGCTTGCGCCACCAGCTCTCGTTGTCGCGATACCACTCGACGGTCGCTGCCAGCCCGGCGCCGAAGTCGCTGTAGCGCGCCTGCCAGCCCAATTCGGCCTGCAGTTTCGAGGAATCCACCGCGTAGCGACGGTCGTGGCCGGGGCGGTCGGAGACCAGGTCGTAGTCGCCGGGCTCGCGTCCCATCGCCACCAGGAGCGCCTCGACGACCTGCCGGTTCGAGGCTTCACCCTCCGCCCCGATCAGGTACGTCTCGCCGATCCGGCCCCCCTCGAGCACGGCCAGCACGGCAGAGCAGTGATCCTCGACGTGCAGCCAGTCCCGCACGTTAAGCCCGTCGCCGTAGAGCTTGGGCCGCACGCCGTCGAGGATGTTCGTGATCTGACGCGGGATGAACTTCTCGACGTGCTGCCAAGGCCCGTAGTTGTTGGAACAGTTGGACATCGTGGCCTCGACCTTGAACGAGCGCACCCAGGCACCCACGAGCAGATCGGACCCGGCCTTGGTGGCTGAATAGGGGCTCGAGGGGTGGTACGGGGTCGCCTCGTGGAAGCGAGCCGGGTCGTCGAGGGCGAGATCGCCGAAGACCTCGTCGGTGGAAATGTGGTGGTAGCGCTTGCCCCGCCGGCGGACGGCTTCCAGCAGCGTGAAGGTGCCGACCAGGTTCGTCGTCACGAACGGCGAAGGGTCATCGAGGGAGTTGTCGTTGTGCGACTCGGCAGCGAAATGCACCACGCCATCGCAGTCGCCGACCAGATCGTCGACCAGCGCGGCATCGGTGATGTCACCGTGCACGAACGTGACGCGCTCCCCGAGGCCGGCCAGCGTGTCACGGTCTCCGGCATAGGTGAGCGCATCGAGGACGACGAGGTCCCACCCCGGCCGCGCAGCGGCCACATGGTGGACGAAATTCGCCCCGATGAACCCGGCGCCGCCGGTCACCAAAAGCCGCATGATCAGCCAGCGTAGCGAGAATCGTGCGACGACAGCCGCGCCAGGACCAAACGTGCGATGTGCGCCCCGATCGGCAGCGACGCCGTCGCCGCTGGTGACGGGGCGTTCAGGACGTGCACCGCGTGCGGGCCCTCACTGATCAAGAAATCGTCGAGCAGTGCCCCGTCGCGGCCGACCGCTTGGGCCCGAACTCCCGGCGCCGACGGGATCAGATCCTCCGCCCTCAGCTCGGGAACGAGCTGTTGAAGGGCACGCACGAAAGCGGGTCGCCACAGCGAGCGGCCGTACTCCCCCATCCCGGTCCGCCAGTAGCGGCGGGCCAGCGCCCACGTCCCGCGAAAGCGCGCCAGCTCCGCGAGCTCTGACGGGGTGCTCGACCAGCGCCGATATCCCTCGCGGCGCAGCGCGAGCACCGCATTGGGGCCGGCGTGGACGCCGCCGTCGACCCCGCGCGTGAGATGCACGCCGAGAAACGGAAACCGCGGATCGGGCACCGGATACACGAGCGCCCGCACCAGCTCGCGGCGCTGCGGGACGAGCTCGTAGTACTCGCCGCGAAACGGCAGGATCTGCGCCGGCGGGATGTCGCCGGCCAGCACGGCGATCCGGTCGCTCTGCAATCCCGCGCAGTTGACCAGGATCCGTGCAGCTGCGGACCGCCCGTTTTCGGTCGTGACGACGACCTCGCCAGCCGTCGCGGCGATCCCGCTCACCCCGCTGCCGAGCCACAGCTGGCCGCCGCCGGCCTCGACATCATCCCGGTAGGCCCTGGCGACAGCCGGAAAATCGGTCACCGCGGTCGACGGCACCAGCAGCGCCCCCGCGGCCTTCACGTGCGGCTCCCGCTCGGCGAGCTCGGCGGGCGTCAGTTCGCGGACGGCGAGCCCGTGCTCGCGTCCGCGCTCGGCAAGAGCCGCCAACCCCGGGAGCTGCCGATCCTGCGTGGCGACGATGACCTTGCCGGTGGTCGCAAAGGGCAGACCCCGCTCGCCGCAGTACGCCTCGAGCGCGCGGCCGCCTTCGATCGCGTACTTCGCCTTGAGACTTCCCGGCGGGTAGTAGATGCCGCTGTGGACGACGTTGCTGTTGCGTCCCGTTTGATGGGCGGCGATGCCCGCTTCCTTCTCGACGACCACGATGCGCAACTGCGGCGAGGCGGCAAGAAGGGCGCGAGCCGTCGACAGGCCGACGATGCCGGCCCCGATGACCACAATGTCGGCCGCAACATCGGCGAGAGCGTCAGGCATTGCTGTGAAACAGGTTCTGGGCTGCCGCCAGCCCCTGCTGGAGCAGGGTGACGACGGCGTCGGCGCCCCGCTCGATCACCAGCGGCAGCTCCTTGCGCTCGCCGGCCGAGAAGTCGCGCAGCACGAAGTCGGCCGGCTCCATCCGCCCCGGTGGGCGACCGATGCCGACACGCACCCGGGCGTAGTCCTTGGTGCCCAGCGCCGCATCGACCGAGCGGATGCCGTTGTGGCCGCCGGCCCCGCCGCCGATCTTCAGCCGCACCTGCAGGAACGGGATGTCGAGCTCGTCGTGCACCACGATCAGCTGCTCGGGGTCGACCTTGTAGAAGCCGAGCACGGCTTTGACCCGGCCGCCGGACTCGTTCATGTACGAGCGCGGCTTGGCGAGCACCACCCGCTCGTCGCCGATGCGGGTCTCGACGACGTCAGCGAACCCGCGGGCGCCCTTCTTGAACCGCGCGCCCTGCTGCTCCGCGAGCAGATCGACGACGTGAAACCCGAGGTTGTGCCGATTTCCGGCGTACTCCGGGCCGGGATTGCCGAGCCCGACGACGATCCGCGGACCTGTCGGGCCCATGGGCTACGCCTCGGCGGGCTGCTCGGCCGATTCGGCGGCAGCTTCGGCCTCGTCGCCGCCTTCGCCTTCGCCGCCCTCGGCCGGCTCCGCGCCGCCCTCGGCCTCGGAGAGCTCGGCGTCGAGCTGCTCGGCCGTCGGGGCCGCGAGGCCACTGACGATCAGGGCATCGCCATCGGTGACAAGGGTCACGCCCTCGGGCAGCACGATATCGCGCACGAAGATCGACGTACCGACCTCGACGCCGGAGATGTCCACCTCGAAAGCGCGGGGCAGGGCCGTGGCGTCGGCCTCGACGGTGATGCTCGTGAGGTCGTGGTTCAGCAAGATGTCGGACGATCCGACCTCGCCGGTCAGCTGGACCGGCACATCGATACGGACCTTCTCACCGCGGCGGACCACGATGAGGTCGATGTGATCGATGCTCTGCTTCAGCGGGTCACGCTGAACGTCCTTGGCGAGGGCGAGCTCGGAGCCGCCGTCGATGTCGAGGCGCAGCAGCACGTTGGCGTCGCTACGCAGGGCCAGCTGGATCTCGCGGGCCGGCAGGGAGATGTGGCGCGGCGGCTGGCCGTGGCCGTAGATGACGGCGGGGACCAGACCGGCACGCCGCGTACGACGAGCTCCGCCTTTGCCGAATTCGGTGCGCTGCTCTGCGCGTATACGTACCTCGGCCACGGCTGAAAAACTCCTCGAACGCTAGCGATGTCAAACCCAAGAACAGGGGGCCACGACCGAACGGCGGGCGCGACCGGTCAGTTTACGCGCTCAGGCCACTCCACCGAACAGGTCGGTGACCGATCCGTCGGAGAAGACAGCCCGGATGGCCCGGGCGAAAAGCGGCGCGATCGACAGCACGGTCAGCGAATCGAAGTGGGACTCGGCCGGGATCGGCAGCGTGTTGGTGACGACGACCTCGCTGATCTGCGAGTTCTTCAGCCGGTCGACGGCGGGACCACTCATCACGGCGTGCGTCGCCGCGGCGATGACCTCGGTCGCCCCGTTCTCCATCAGCGCCTCGGCGGCCTTCGTGATCGTGCCGGCGGTGTCGATCATGTCGTCGACGATGATGCAGGTGCGTCCCCGGACCTCACCGACGACGTCGAACATCTTGACCTCGTTGGGCACGTCTGGGTCGCGCCGCTTGTGGATGATCGCCAGCGGGCAGCCGAGCCGGTCGGTCCAGCGCTCGGCCACGCGCACCCGGCCGGCATCCGGAGCGACGACCGTCACATCGCCGCTGATCCGGCCCTCGAGGTATTCGGCGAGCAGTGGCAGCGCGAAGAGGTGGTCGACCGGACCGTCGAAGAAACCCTGGATCTGCGCAGTGTGCAGGTCGACGGTCATGATCCGGTCGGCCCCGGCGGTCTTGAAGAGGTCGGCGACCAGACGGGCGCTGATCGGCTCGCGGCCGCGGTGCTTCTTGTCCTGGCGGGCGTACGGATAGAACGGCGCGACGACGGTGATCCGCTTGGCGGACGCCCGCTTCAGCGCGTCGACCATCAGCAGCTGCTCCATGAGCCAGGTGTTGATGGGAGCGCAGTGGCTCTGGACGACGTAGGCGTCACACCCGCGTACCGACTCCTCGAAGCGGACGAAGATCTCGCCGTTGGCGAAGTCGTAGGCGCTGGTGGGGACCGGCATGACTCCGAGGCCGGTACCGATCTCCGCGGCCAGTTCGGGGTGCGCCCGCCCGGAGAAGAGCATCAGATTGCGCTTGCTCTTCGCCTTGATGACGCTGCCCATCGCGGTTCCTACTCCTTCGCCTGCCGCGCTGCCGCGGCTGCCTGCGCCGACCGGGTCCCCGGCCGCCGGCGTTCCGTCCAGCCCTCTTTGTTCACCTGACGCGCCCTGCCGATCGCGATGGCCCCTGCCGGAACGTCATCGGTGACCACGCTTCCGGCGGCCGTATAGGCGCCGTCGCCGATGGTCACCGGTGCCACCAGCAACGAGTCACTGCCGACGAATGCCGCATCACCCACGACGGTACGGGACTTGTTCACCCCGTCGTAGTTGACGAAGACGACGCCGCAGCCGATGTTGCTGCCCTCGCCGACTTCCGCGTCGCCGACGTAGGTCAGGTGCGGCACTTTCGTACCGGCCCCGATCGTCGCCGCCTTCATCTCGACGTAGGCCCCCGCCTTCGCGCCCACCCCGAGCACAGTGCCCGGGCGCAGGTAGGTGTACGGCCCCACATCGCACTTCGCCCCGATGATCGTTTGATCCGCCGTAGTCACGCGAACCCTCGCATCGACGCCGATTTCGGTGTCCAACAAGGTGCAGTCAGGCCCGACGAGGGCTCCGCTCGCCACACTCGTCCGACCTTCGAGCCGCACCCCCTGCAGCAGGGTGACGTCGGGTTCGAGAACGACGTCTGCCGAGAGCCAGGTGGTCGACGGGTCGACGATCGTGACCCCGGCCCGCATGGCAGCTTCCAGGAGGCGCTGGTTGAGGACGCGTCCCGCTGCGGCGAGCTGGACCCGATCGTTGACGCCGGCCGTCTCCGACGCGTCGTCGGCCTGCCTGGCCTGCACGACCTCGCCGGCACCGACGAGCCAGGCGACGACGTCGGGCAGGTACTGCTCGCCCTGGGCGTTGTCGGTGGTCAGCTCGCGTAGGGCAGCGCGCAGGTGGCCGGCGGCGAACGCGTAGACACCCGTCGCGACCTCGTTGATCTCGCGGGTGACGTCATCGGCGTCGCGCTCCTCGACCACCTCGCGCACCGGGCCGGTGCCCCCGCCTTCGCGCACCACGCGCCCGTAGCCGGTGGGGTTGTCGACGACCGCGGTCAGCAGGGTCGCGGCGGCGCGATGCTCGGCGTGCAGCTCGAGCAGCGCCGCCAGGGTTTCGGTGCGCAGCAGTGGCGTATCGCCCGGCACCACGAGCACGGCGCCGTCCGCAGCGAGGGCTGCAGCGCTGTCGAGTGCCTCGACGGCGACCCGTACCGCATGGCCCGTGCCGAGCTGCTGCTCCTGCACGACCGGAACAACGCTGGTGCCGCCTCCCGTGCCCTCACCCGGCAGGCTCGCGGCGACCTGCTCGCGTCCGGCCCCGATGACGACGGCCGTGCGGGATGCCCCGAGCGGAAGGGCGGCGGCGAGAACGTGGCCGAGCATCGAGCACCCGCAGAGCTCATGCAGGACCTTGGGCAGCTGCGACTTCATCCGGGTGCCCTCACCCGCTGCCAGCACGACCACGGCCGCAAGAGGGGCGTCGGACACGCGCTGACTGTACCGAGACGCGCCCTGACATTCAGGAGGACATTCCGGGCGGACACGCCGGGCGGGCCTGGCGGGCTCCTGCGCCAGGATTCGAACCTGGTCCAGGTGAGTCAAAGTCACCGGTGCTGCCGTTACACCACGCAGGATGAGCACCGACAACGATGCCATGACTCGGCCAACTTGGGCCGTCTCGATGGCGAGGCGCTGAACGGTCCCGGGAAGGACGCCTTTACCGATACCGTTGGTAGCACTCCCGGTGATCGTTCTTTCTTTCGCCGTATGACAGGTGGTTACCAGCTTTGACTATTTCCGACCTGCCCATCGCTTCCCACCCGCCGCTGCAGGTCCCGCGGCGCACCCCGCAGCCGCTGACAGCCGTTCCGCGCAGCCGGTTCAAGGCGCACGCCGAGCAGGTGCTGCTCGCCACGATCATCCTGGTGCCGCTGGCAGCCGTCGTAGCGGCAGTTCCGTTGCTGTGGAACCGGTGGATCTCCTGGCGTGACGTGGTGTTGATGGTCGTGCTCTACGCCATCACCGGTCACGGCGTCACGGTCGGTTTCCACCGCTATCTGACGCACGGGGCGTTCAAGGCCAAGCGGGCGCTGCGGGTCGCGCTCGCCGTCGCCGGAAGCATGGCGGTGGAGGGTCCGGTGATCCGCTGGGTTGCCGATCACCGCCGTCACCACGCCTTCTCCGACGCGGAGGGTGATCCGCATTCGCCATGGATCAACGGCGGCGGCTTCGGGCCGCTGCTGAAGGGCATGTTCCACGCGCACATCGGCTGGCTGTTCGACACCGAGCAGACCGACCAGAAGCGCTTCGCGCCCGATTTGCTACGCGACCGCTCGCTCGTGATCGTCCACAAGATGTTCGGCGCGCTCACCGCGACGAGCCTGATCCTTCCTGCCCTCATCGGCGGACTCTGGGGCGGGTCGTGGGAGGCAGGCCTGGAGGCGTTCTTCTGGGCGGGCCTGGTCCGCATCGCTGTGCTGCACCACGTGACGTGGTCGGTGAACAGCATCTGCCACACCATCGGCAAGCGGCCGTTCAAGAGCCGCGATCGCTCGTCCAACGTCTGGCAGATGGCCTTCATCGGGATGGGCGAGAACTGGCACAACCTGCATCACGCCGAGCCGACTTCGGCGCGCCACGGCGTCCTGCGCGGCCAGGTCGACAGCAGCGCCCGG
>DATAZK010000197.1:0-1900 GCA_036272075.1 Frankiaceae bacterium | reverse complement strand
GGGATGGGACAGCCCCAGTAGCGCTGGCGGGAAATGCCCCAGTCGCGCAGCCGGAACTGCGTCTCGACGGTACCCTGCGGCCGGCTGCCGACCTGCCGGGCGCCGAAATAACGCGCGATTTCCTGCTTCGCGGCGTCGATCGGCAGGCCGTCGAGGAACGCCGAATGATAGATCGTGCCGGGGCCCGTGTAGGCGTCGGCGCCGATGACGAAATCCTCGGGGTCGGCCGCGTCGGGCAGCACCACGGGGAGCACCGGCAGGTCGTATTTGCGGGCGAAGTCGAGGTCGCGCTGGTCGTGCGCGGGGCAGCCGAAGATGGCGCCGGTGCCGTACTCCATCAGCACGAAATTGGCGACGTAGACGGGCAGCGTGGCGCCGGCCTTGACCGGATGCCTGACCCGCAGCCCGGTGTCGATGCCGTGCTTTTCGGCCTTCTCCAGCGTCTCGGTGGCCGTGCCCATGCGATGGAATTCGTCGATGAACGCCTGCACCGCCGGATCGTGGGCCGCCAGCTCGGCCGCCAGCGGGTGGTCGGGCGACAGCGCGATGAAGCTCGCGCCGAAGATGGTGTCGGGGCGGGTGGTGAACACCTCGATGTCGGTGGACGCGGTCGCCGGCGACGGCACCAGCTCGAACAGCAGGCGCAGGCCGTCGGAGCGGCCGATCCAGTTGCGCTGCATGATGCGGACCTTGTCCGGCCAGTCGGTCAGCCCGTCGAGGGCCTCGAGCAGGTCCTCGGAATAGTCCGAGATCTTGAGGAACCACTGGGTCAGTTCGCGCTGCTCGACCACGGCGCCGGAGCGCCAGCCGCGGCCGTCGATCACCTGTTCGTTGGCGAGCACGGTCTCGTCGACCGGGTCCCAGTTGACCCTGGCGCTCTTGCGCGTCGCCAGGCCGGCCTTGAGGAAATCGAGGAACAGCTTTTGCTGGCGCTGGTAGTAGTCGACGTCGCAGGTGGCGAATTCGCGCGTCCAGTCGAAGCTCAGCCCCATCGATTTGAGCTGGGCCCGCATGGTGTCGATATTGGCGTAGGTCCAGGCCTTGGGGTGGCTGCCGGTCTGCCGCGCGGCATTTTCCGCCGGCAGGCCGAAGGCGTCCCAGCCCATCGGATGCAGCACGTTGAAGCCGCGGGCGCGCTTGTAGCGGGCGAGCACGTCACCCATCGAGTAGTTGCGCACGTGGCCCATGTGGATGCGGCCGGAGGGATAGGGGAACATCTCGAGCACGTAATAGCGCTCGCGCGGATCGTCCTCGGCGACGACGAACGACTTGGCTTGTTCCCAGGCCTGCTGCCAGCGCGGCTCCTCGACACGCGGGTTGTAGCGTTCGATCGGTCTGGTCAATTCGGGTCGGTCCCTGAAGCCCCGGGGTCATTGCGCAGCCGGGGGAAAATGGCGTAGCGGACCAACACCACGAAACAACAAACCGGTCAACAGCAGGCGATGGAGAACGCAGCCGAACGGCTCGGGACGATCCGCGCGCGGATCGACAAGGCGCGGCAGCGGTTCGGCCCGCCGCCCGCCGCGGTGACGCTGGTGGCAGTCAGCAAGACCGTTGGGGCCGACGGCGTGCGGCCGTTCCTCGAGGCCGGCCAGCGCGTGTTCGGCGAGAACCGGGTGCAGGAAGCCGCGTCGAAATGGCCGGAGCTGCGGGCCTCCTATGACGACGTAGAACTGCATCTCATCGGGCCGCTGCAGACCAACAAGGTGCGCGAGGCGGTGGCCCTGTTCGACGTCATCGAGACGCTCGACCGCGAGCGGCTGGCGGTGGCGCTGCGGGCCGAGATGAGCCGCAGCGGGCGCTCGCCGGTGCTCTTGGTGCAGGTCAATATCGGGCTCGAGCCGCAGAAGGCGGGGATCAGCCCCGACGAGGCGGTGTCATTCGTGAAACAGTGCCGCGA
>DATAZK010000196.1:0-7731 GCA_036272075.1 Frankiaceae bacterium | reverse complement strand
GAAGGCCACGATCGTCCGGTTCGCCGCCGTGTCACCGTAGGTGCAGGCACCTGAGGTGGCCGAGGTGAACGACAGATCGCAGCCGTCGAAGAAGGGCTTCTGCTGATCGAGTCGGGCGCCGGACAGCGAGGGAGTCAGGTTGGAGGGAACGCCGGAGGGTTTGGCGGCGCCGGACAGCACGCGTTGAATCGGCTTCTCCAGGCTTTGCAGAGCGGCGAAGCGTGACGGGGCGGCTGTCCGTTCGGAGGACGTGGGAACGCTCACGCCGGACTTGGCATCCAGCAGTCGCGGGGCGGCGACCGGGGCAGCGTGGCCGACCGGTCGCGGCGCGCTCTGGATCGCGAAAACCCCAATGAGGGCAGCCGCTGCGCTCAGGGCGACGCCAGCCGTGATGGTCGCCCGGGGAGCCCGCAACAGGCCGCGGGCGCGGCGTACCGGGTCCTCGACCAGTCGCTGAGTCAGGTACGCCAGGCCAAGGCTCAGCGCCACCATCGCGATCCGGGTCGCTACCCCGTCGCCCAGCAGCACGGCTCCGAGGACGAGCGCCGGCCAGTGCCACAGATACCAGGAGTAGGAGACCCTCCCCAGCGATTGCAAGGGTTTCGTGCCGAGCAGGCCCGTGGGGCCGTGGCGAGCGGCGCCGCCGGAACGTGTGCCGGAGGCAATGAGCGCGGCCGCTCCCAGCACCGGCACGGTCGCGGCCCAGCCCGGGAAGGCCGTAGCCCCGCCGTAGCTGAAGACGGACCAGACGATGGCGGCCAGTCCTGCCCAGCCGAGCAGGGCCGCCGCTGGGCGCGGCAACCGGACCAGCGGCGAGCCCGCCAGCGCGAGCAGCCCGCCGAAGGCGAGCTCCCACGCCCGCGACGGAAGCAGGTAGAAGGCGGTCGGTTCGGAAGAGTGCGTCAGCAAGACGCACGCGGCCAGCGACCCGGCAGCGATCACCGCCATCAGGCCGGTCATGACGGCCCGCGCCCGCCGGCGTCCCAGCACCGCCGCCACGTGCAGCAGCGCCGGCCACACCAGGTAGAACTGCTCCTCGACCGAGAGCGACCAGTAGTGCTGAAACGGCGTGGGGGCTGCGTGCGCCCCCAGGTAGTCGGTGCTCTGCGCTGCGAACCGGAAGTTCGCGACGAACACGGCAGCGGCCACCGCGTCGCGCGCCGCTCCCGGGATCTGAAGGGGCGGCAGGACGAGGTAGGACACGAACAGCGTCACCAGCAACGCCAGGATCGCGGCGGGCAGGATGCGCCTTGCCCGGCGAGCGTAGAACTCGCGGAACGAGACCTTCCCCGTGCGTTCGACGTCGGCGACGAGCAGCCCCGTGATCAGGAATCCCGAGATCACGAAGAAGACGTCGACACCGACGAAACCGCCGTGCATGCCGGGGAAACGGGCGTGATAGGCGACGACGGCGAGCACGGCGATCGCCCGCAGGCCTTGCACGTCCGGACGAAATCCGGCGCGGCGTGGGGAGGCCGGAGTCGGACGCACAGGAGCGGGGCGGGTCAGCGGCGGATCACTGATCCCGACGCTCTCGAACGGCACGCTGCCAGCCTCCCGCGTCCTGCCCGCACCACCGAGGCGCGACACGGCAACGGCGCCTCAATTACCCGCGGGGCCCCCTCGAGCGAGAGCGCCGAGCGTCACGGATGAAGGTGGCGCTGCCAGTCGGATGGAACGTGCCCGGCCGGCCCGGGAGCCGGTTGATCCATCGGGTGGCTGTCGGGCGGTGAGAGGGCCGGCCCCTCGGCGTACTCGTCGGTCGCGAAATCCCAGAACCAGTCTTCGCCAGGTTCGAAGCTCTGGATGTAGCGGTGGCCGCTCGTGTGGAAGTGGCCGCGCGCGTGCTGCTGCGGAGAGGAGTCGCAGCAGCCCACGTGACCGCACTGGGCGCAGCGTCGCAGGTGAAACCACCACCCCGACGGGTCCTGCGCGAGGCACTCGGCGCAGCCCGTTCCGGACGGCGCTACGTCAATGTCAACTGCCTGGTGCTCTGCCATCTCGCGCTCCTCGAGTCGGACCTTCCCATGCGGGAATAGTCAACCGCGCTTTCGGCGCGTCGCGGGTGGCAGGTGCCCCAGCGGCCTTTCATCCGCGTCACACCAGTCGAAGTGCCTCGACGATCTGCTTCACCTGATCCGCGGTGGGCTGACGGACGTCGACCCACAACGAGTCCTCGTCAGGACCCGGCGGCTCGAGGTCGGCAAACTGGGAGTCGAGCAAGCCAGGCGGCATGTAGTGCCCGCGGCGCTCCGATAGCCGGGCGGCGATGAGTTCGTACGTGCCGTGCAGGTAGACGAAGGTGACGCCAGGCGCTTGCAACCGGTCGCGATAGCTGCGCTTCAGCGCCGAACACGTGATGATCCCGCAGCGTCCGGCGTGCAGCTGATGCTGGATCCAGCCGGCCACCCGGTCCAGCCACGGCGCCCGATCCGCGTCGGTGAGCGGATGGCCGGCCGTCATCTTCGCCACGTTGGCGGCTGGGTGCAGGTCGTCGCCCTCTTCGAGATCCCAGGACAACCGCGCGGCAAGCAGGCCCGCGACGGTCGATTTGCCTGTCCCGGAGACCCCCATCAGGACGAGCACCGTCGTCATGGCCATGACCGTACGACGGTCATGGCCATGACCGTACGACCGCTGGCATTACTCAGGCGTTACAGCGACGCGATGAACTGCGGTTACTACTAGCCAGGAGAACCTCATGAAGCGGTCTGCCAGCTCTACCGCCATCTCAACCGCCATCTCAACCGCCATAGCCGTCGCAACCGTGTGCCTGCTCGGCTCCGCCTGCTCCAAGAGCAGTTCGGGATCGGCGAGCGCTGCGGTCACGCCGGGTGCGTCGAAAGCCGCCGCTAGCAAAGGAAGCTCTGGAGGCGGCGGCTCGGCCACCTGCAAGCAGCTCACCTTTGCCCAAGTGCAGCCGCTGATCACCATCAAGGTGATCGGCCTGAAGACCACTTCGCTCAATTTCGACGGCACCGGCCAGCAGTGCGAGTTCGACGCGAAGGGCACAGACGCCACCGGTGCGATCACTGTCCAGGTCCTGCCCGGCTCACAAGGGGCCCAGGAGTACGCCAAGACCGTCAGCGAAGAGTCAAAGCCGGTCGCCGTGTCCGGCGTCGGCGACAAGGCCAGCCGCGACACCGAGGACGGCGGGGTGACCGCGCTGAAGGGCGATCTGTTCTGCTCGGTGACCTACGCCTCCAGCGACCAGATTCCCGGAGTGGGCCCGCTGGAAGAAGCGCACGGGGCGACGAACAACATCGGTGAGAACTACTACGACACGATCGCGCAGGCCATGGGAACGCTGTGCAACCGCATCTACGGCAGCGGCAACACCAACCCCGATCTCAGCAGCCTGCTCAGTGCCGCCGCGACCGCCAGCCCGTCCGATGGCGGCGGCCTTCCGAGCGTCGGCTTGCCGACCGACGGCCCCTCCAGCTGATCGGCCGGCCGCTATTGGGCGCGATCAGCCATCGGAATTCACGTCGCCAAACCTGGAGATTCGCGGTGAAATCGGCTTCGGCATGTCACCAACGGAGGCGCTGTCTCGTCTCGATTGCCGGAAGGTTTCTGCGATCTGGAGGTGGTATCGATGCAGGTATTCGTGGCGGGAGGAAGTGGAGTCCTGGGACGGCGGCTGGTGCCGCAGCTCGTGGCCCGAGGTCACCAGGTGACGGCGACGACGACGAGCAAGGCCAAGCTGGACACGCTGACACGCCTTGGCGCCGAGGCAGTGGTGATGGACGGGCTGGATGCCGCGTCGGTGGGCGAGGCCGTGGCCTCCGCCCATCCCGACGTGATCGTGCACCAGATGACGGCGATCTCTGTGGCGCACGCCGGCAAGCCTGACTTCAAGCACCCGGATCGCTGGTTCGCCAAGACCAACCGGCTGCGCACCGAGGGCACCGATCACCTGCTTTCGGCGGCGGAAGCGGTGGGCGTCCCCCATTTCGTCGCGCAGGGCTACGGGAGCTGGAACGGCATCCGGCAGGGCGGATGGGTGAAGACCGAGCAGGACCCGCTGGACCTGCTGGAGGGAATGCCGGCGAAGGTGCAGATGGACGCCATGCGCCATGTGGAGGATGCGGTTCTCCAGGCCGACGGGGCCGTCCTACGGTACGGCTCGTTCTACGGTCCGGATGCGATCGACGACCAGGTCGAACTGCTGCGCAAGCGGCAGTACCCGCTGGTCGGAAAGGCCACCGGCTACACCTCCTTCGTTCACCTTGACGACGCGGCAAGCGCTACCGTGCTGGCCGTGGAGCAGAAGGCCCGCGGTCTCTACAACATCGTCGACGACGAGCCGGCGCCGGCGAGTGAGTGGCTGCCGTATCTCGCGGCCTGCGCAGGAGCCAAGCGGCCGTTCCGGGTCCCGGTCTGGCTGGCCCGGATGCTCGCCGGCGACCTGGCCGTGGTGATGATGACCGAGGGCCGCGGCTTCTCCAACGCCAAGGCCAAGCGCGAGCTCGGCTGGCGGCTGCGCTACCCGTCGTGGCGGGACGGATTCAAAGCAGCGCTGGCGTGACCGAGACCGGCAAGCTCGAGGAGTTCGAGGGGCTGCGCCCGCTGCTGTTCGCGATCTCCTACCGGATTCTGGGGAGCGTGACCGAGGCCGAGGACGCGGTGCAGGAGACCTGGCTGCGTTACGCGTCGACCACGACGCAGCCCACGTCGGCCAAGTCGTTCCTTTCCGCCGTCGTCACCCGGATCTCGATCGACGTGTTGCGCTCGGCGCGCGTCCGCCGTGAGCAGTACGTCGGGCCATGGTTTCCCGAGCCGCTGCTGACCGACCCGTACCAGGACCCGGAGCGCTCCGCGGAGCTGGCCGACTCGGTATCGATGGCAGCGCTCCTCCTGCTCGAGCGGCTCTCGCCGCTCGAGCGGGCGGTCTTCGTGCTGCGTGAGGTCTTTGCCTTCGACTTCCCTGAAATCGCTGCAACTGTTGGGCGTTCGGAGGTGGCGTGCCGCCAGCTCGCTACCCGGGCGCGCCGGCACATGGATGCCGGCCGCCCTCGGTTCGAGGCCGACCGGCGCGAGCGCGAGGAACTCTCGGGACGATTCTTCGACGCGTTCAAGGATGGCGACGTCGAAGCGCTACGCGAGTTGCTTGCCGCGGATGTCCACATGGTCGGCGACGGCGGCGGTAAGGCACCGCAATGGAAGGGCGGAATCCTCGGCGCCGACAATGTCGCCCGGGTGCTCGGCGCGCTCGCCCCGTCGCTGATCCACGTCGGCGGCGCCGTGCAGCCACACGAGGTGAACGGCCAGCCGGGCGCCATCTTCCACGACCGCGACGGCAGGGTTCTTGCCACCTGGGTGCTCGACATCTCCGGCGGGCAGATCCAGACCATCCGCTCGGTGCTGAACCCCGAGAAGCTCAAACACGTCGGGCCGGTCGCGGACGGTTGGGCGGTCTTCCGCGAAGCGATGAGTGCCCGGCGTTCCCCCGAACGCCGGGACCCAGAGCTACCCGACGATTAGTCGGCCAGGCTCGCCATCATGCCGGGCTCGTAGGAACCGCCCTCGTAGTTCAGGATGACGCTCATCCGGTTGGTCGCGTTGATCAGTGCGATGGCCGAGACAAGGCCGGCGATCTGATCGTCGTCGTAGTGCTTGCGCACCTGTGACCACGTGTCCTCAGAGACGCCGGGGCTGGCGTCGGCCATCCGGGTGCCTTCCTCAGTCAGCGCCAGCGCGGCCCGCTCGGCCTCGGTGAACACGGTGGTGTGCCTCCATCCGGCGACCAGGTTGAGCCGCAGCGGGGCCTCGCCGGCCGCCGCCGCCTCCTTGGTGTGGATGTCGATGCACCAGCCGCAACCGTTCAGCTGGCTCGCCCTCAACGCCACCAGTTCCAGCGTGGTCTTGGGCAGCGGCGCCTGCTCGATCGCCAGGTTGACATTGAAGAATCGCTTGCCGATCCGCGCGCCGAGTTCGTTGGTCATCAGGTCGATACGGGGTTCCATGTCTTCGTCCTCCTCGTGGAGTTGCGTGCTGCTGCACTGGACGGGCACAAGACGCCGGCGACCCCGGGTGCTGTGACAGCACCGATCTGAGAGGTACGCCACCGCTCGCGAATGTCACAAGGCGCGCCCCTCCGGCGTCATGTGGTCAGGCAGCCGCAGAGCAACGGGAAGGAGACGGCCATGAGTCAGGGCATGGACCCGGCCACCGAGACGTTCGTCGCCCATCGCAACCTGCTCTTCACCGTCGCCTACGAAATGCTCGGCTCGGCCGCCGACGCCGAAGACGTCCTGCAGGAGACCTGGCTGCGGTGGGCGGGTGTGGATCTCGACGGCGTGCGGGATCGGCGCGCATACCTGGTCCGGATCACCACCCGGCAGGCCCTGACCCGGCTGCGCACGCTCGGGCGGCGCAAGGAGTCCTACGTCGGTCCCTGGCTGCCCGAGCCGCTCCTCACCGCCCCGGACGTCGCCGAGGATGTCGAACTGGCCGAGAGCGTCTCGATGGCGATGCTGCTCGTGCTGGAGACGCTCACGCCGACCGAGCGCGCGGTCTTCGTGCTGCGCGAGGTCTTCGATCTGGAGTACGACGAGATCGCGGCGGCCGTGGACAAGAGCGCCTCCGCAGTCCGTCAGATCGCCCACCGGGCCCGGGGTCATGTCGCCGCACGCCGGCCGCGCGGCGCCGTCTCCGCAGCCGAATCCCGCGCCGCACTCGAGGCTTTTCAACGCGCGGTGGAGACGGGCGATCTTCAGGGCCTGCTCGACATGCTGGCACCGGACGTCGTTCTCCTCGGCGACGGCGGCGGGGTCAAGCAGGCCGTGCTGCGCCCCATCGTGGGAGCCGAGCGCGTGGGCCGCCTGCTGGCTGTGGGCCTGCCCAGAATCAGTGGCCAGGCAACGGTCGAGCCGGTACAGATCAATGGCTGCCCGGCCCTGATCGTCCGGCTCGACGGGGAGCTCGACAACGTCGTCGCGGTACGGATCGACGACGGTCTGATCACCGGGCTCTACGTCGTCCGCAATCCCGAGAAGCTGTCACGGGTAGAGCACGAGACCGCGGTGAGCAGGATCAGGTGAGATCCAGCGCCGGCGCCCGGCAGGCCGGTGACCACAGGCCTTCCCAGGCCTGTGCTATCGACGCAAGGGGATCGTCGGCCGTGTGGCAAGGGGTGTCGAAGACGACCGTTTGCCGCTTGGTCGTCTCGTACTGCGGCCAACTCCCGCCCTCCGGAGCGCTCGCCTTACCGTCAGCGGCAAACTCCGCGTGCGCATGCATCAACGCGCGGGAAACGTCGTACGCATCGCTGCCGGCGTTGAGGAATTCACGCCATCCCGCAACGTCGAGAGTGCCGAAGGTGAACGGCAGATCGATGGCGTGGAAGCAGCCGCGGTCCCACTCCCCCTCGACGGCGGGTCCGCTCCAGGCGAACTCCGTCGCGTACGTGTTCGAAGCACTTGGCGCGTGCGCATCGGCGATCCGCCGAGCGGGAAGTCGCATGATGCCGTCGGTGCTGATGGCCGCCCAGAGGTCGGTTCCTGCGGGCGAGCCGCCCAGCAGATCGGCGTAGAACTCGACCAGCTGACGCGTGCGCTCCTCCCCCGGGTCGCTGCCCATCCGCTGGGTGAGCATCTTGCGCGTCCAGCGAATCAGCCCTTCGCGCCCGACGGTGTTCGCCGACGGGGTCGGGAAGAGCCGCATCTCATCGCTCGTCCACGAGATCATCAGATCTGCGGAGTGCCCGGCGCCGCCGGCGACGGCCACAGA
>DATAZK010000195.1:0-18323 GCA_036272075.1 Frankiaceae bacterium | reverse complement strand
CCGCAGAGCGCGCCCGGCATTGGCGAGCGGGCGGCGATGTGACTCGGGCGGCGCAAGCCCAGACCCAAGCCGCTCGCCAGGCGCTGGACGCCTTCGCCGACGGCGAGGCAGAGGCGCTCGCCGATGCCGGGCTGGGCGATCCGTTGGGGCCGGAAATCAACGCTCGGTTGCTGGAAGTTCGGGCGCAGGCCCGCCGCAGGCGTGGTGACCTTGCCGGTGCCCGCGGGGATCTGCGGTCGGCGCTGAGGCTGCATCGTGACGGGCCGGCGCGCGCCATGACCCTGGCGCAGCTCGCCACCCTTGCGTCCGGAGCCGACGATCTCGTTCGCGCGTCGGAGCTGGCGGAAATGGCGATCCTGGAAGCCGGCCCGGATCGCTCGGCGCGCGCCCAGGCGCTGGAGGTTGCCGCCGTCCTCGACATGAACCTCGGCCGGGATGCGCGTGCTGCCGACCGCGCCGCCGAGGCACTGGAGCACTACACGCAGCTGGGCGATTCGCGCGGTGCTGCCCGGGTGCTGGACACCCGAGCCATGGCGGCCTTCTTCGGCGGTGACGTCACCGGCGGGACAGAGCTCTTGCATCGCGTCGCCAACCTCTTCGAAGACTCCGGGGACCTGATGCGGCAGGTGACCCCGCGCTCGACGCGGGGGCATGGGTTGGTCTTCCTCGGGCGCCCGATCGCAGCCTTGGCCGACACCTCGGCGGCGCTGGAGATCGCCCGCAGCCTGGGTCATCCTGAGGGGCAGGCCTACGCGCTTTGGCATCGTTCGGAGGCGCTGTCGGCACTGGGGGAGGGCGACGAGGCCCGCACCGAGGCCGAGCACGCTCGTCGGATCGCCGAGCAACTCGATCATCGCGGCTGGATGGCGACGGCCTGGCGGGCGATAGGGATCGCGGAGCAAGCACGAGGGGAGCCCGAGGCTGCGCTCAGCGCGTTCCTTCAGTCGTTGGAACTCTCGGCAAACCTTGACCTTTTCGGCTCATGGGCGGCCTCGCGGGCCGCCCTCGCCGCGATCACTCTGGGGCGCCTCAGCGACGCCGAAGGGCTTGTTGCCCGGGCTCTTGCGCTCGGCCCGCCGCTCGGTCATTACGAGGGCCGAATGGCGCGGGTCGAACTGTCTCGTGCCCGGGGCGATGCCTCGACCAGGAAGCTCGCGGCCGAGGCGCGACGGCTGGCCGAATCAGGCGGCGCCCTTGCGCACCTCGACCGGTTGAAGGAGTTGATGATCGGCGGCGAAGGACAGGTGTTCGGGAGCCCGACCCGCTAATCGAGCCGGGGCTCGTCCTCGGAATTGTCGAGGTCGACGCCGATCTGACGGGCGGCGCGGTGATCGAGGTCGAACTCGTCCCACAGTCCTTGCTCGTCGCCTTCTTCGGCTTCGATGTCGTGGAGCGATGCGACGCCGTCCTGCTCGAGACAGCGCAGGCCGAAAAGATCCGTCATGGGCTCCGGGGGTTCGAGGATCGGAATCTCAGCCATGGGATCAATTCTGGTCTGCCAGCCCCTATGGGCTAGGGACTTTGGTGCCGCGCCAACGTGTCCTGCGTCACGCCGGAATGGCTGCCTGAGCGAGCCGGGTGATGGCCGCCAATTCGGCATCGAGGGTGGCCGCAACCACGTCGGGGTCGCCGATCACCGGGACGGTGATGACGACGCTGCTGCCACCACCCATGAGCGGGGTGACGCGAAGGTAGGCGCCGCCCACGAGCCCGGGTGCCACCTGCCGTAGATAGTCGACCGTGCGTGCTTCCTGCTGGACGACGACCCGGATCTCGAAGGCGTCAGAGTCCTTGGTGACTCGCCACCCATGCTTCTGGTCGCCCTCAATCGTGTCGGCGAAACCCGGCGCCCATTCGGGCAGCCGGCGGGCATCGGCGAGGATGTCGAGCACCGCCCCCGGAGGGGCGGTGCTCTCGATGCTTCGGGTCGAGGTTTGGGTATCCATGCTGTGCTCCCTTTCGTGGGGCCGGCTACTCGGTATACCTGCTGACGCTCGCCAGCCGGCGTGAAGGCTCAGGGACATCGTTGGGCAATGGATGCTGCGGAGCCAAGGGATTTTCGGCGTCTGCCTGTCCCATCCGCGGCAGCCACTGCAGCCAGCGCGGGAGGTACCAGTTGCGCTCGCCGAGCATGACCATCGTGGCCGGGAGCAGGACCGTGCGCACGATCGTCGCATCGACCAGCACCGCGACTCCGAGCCCGACCCCCGCCTGCTTGATGGAGACCTGCGACAGCGTGGCGAAGATGGCGAATACCGCCACCATGACTGCAGCCGCGCTCGTGATGACTCCGGCAGTGGCGCGTACGCCTTCCCTGATCGCCGTCGCGTTGTCCAGGCCGCGGTCATGCCCTTCCTTGATGCGGCTGAGGATGAAGACGTGGTAGTCCATCGACAACCCGAACAGCAAGGCGAACAGGAAGAGTGGCAGCCAGTTCGCGATGGTGCCCGTCGAGGTGAAGTCCAGCACGCCCTGGGCCCACGTGTGCTGGAAGACCAGGACCAGCACGCCGTACGCCGCACCCACTGACAGCAGGTTGAGCGCGATTGCCAGCAGCGGCACCACCAGCGACCGGAAAGCGAACAGCAGCAGCAGGAACGCCAGTGCCAGCACGAAACCGGTCACCAGTGGAAGCGCGTCCTTGAGCTGGGCGCTGGAATCGACCGACTGCGCGGTCTGTCCCGTGACGCCCACCCGGCTTGCTCCCGAGCCGGCGAAGGCTGCGGGCACGATGTCGTGGCGCAAGGTATCGAGCGCATGGGTGGAGGTCGCGTCGGTGCCGTTGCCGATCAGGCCCACGCTGGCGACGGCGATGGTGTGCGACGCATTGACCTCGACGGTGAACGGCGCGCGCGCCTCACCGCTCGCCAGAGCTTGAGTCTTTAATGTTTGCAGTGCTTTTGCGACCGGCGCTGCGGTGACGTCAGCAGCCTGGACCACTACCTTCGCGGGTCCCGCGCCGCCCGGGAATGCCTGCTGGATACGCGCATACGTCTGCATGATGGGCAGGCTCGCGGGAATGTCCGTCGCGCCCGGGCTCGCCGTGCGCATGCCGAGCGCCGGAATCGCCAATGCCAGCAGGACGATCACGGCGAGGGACGCCCAGGCGACCGGACGGCGCAGCACCGCACCGACGATGGCGTCCCAGCGTCCGCGCGACTCACCTGAGTAGGCGCCAGCGACCAGCTTGCGGCTGCGACGTGACCAGAGGCGACCACGGTCGACGCGATCGCCGAGCAGCGAGAGCAGCGCGGGCAGCACGGAGACCGATCCGGCGACAGCCACCAGGACGACCAGGATCGTCGCCTCGGCCACGGCGGAGAAGGTGGAATCCCCGGCCAGGAACATGCCCGCCATCGCGACCACGACCGTCAGGCCCGAGATCAGTACTGACCTGCCCGAAGTTGCTGCGGCCGTCGCCAGCGATTGCTCGGGCGAGCGTCCGCTGCGCCGCTCCTCGCGCTCACGGCGCAGGTAGAACAGCGAGTAGTCGACCCCGACGGCCATCCCGACCAGCAGCATGACGGTGGACGCGGTCTGGTTGGTGTGGATGAGCTTGCTCAGCGGCGCGAGCAGCCCCGCGGCAGCCAGGAACGCGGTGAAGGCGAGGCCGACTGGCAACAGGGCCGCGACGAGCGCGCCGAACGCGAAGAACAGGATCACCAGCGTGATCGGCAGCGAGAGCACCTCGGCATGATGGAGGTCTCCGCCGAGCGCCTTGTTCAAGGCCTTGTCGGCGCTCGCGTCGCCGAACTCCTCGATGCGAATGCCCGGATGTGCCTGCTGCGAACGGGAGACGGCCGCCAGCACAGGGGAGATACGCGAGTCGGCATTGTCGCTGTCGCCTTTGACAGAGAAGCGGATGAGCGCCGAATGACCGTCGGCTGTCACGGCGCCGGCATCTGCCGGTGTCAGCGGGGACCGGACGTCCTGCACCAGTCCCGTGGCGTTGATCTGCTGAATCGTGCCGTTGATCGCTGAGCGGAAGGCGGCGCTGCCGGCGGTCAGCCGCTGGGACTGAACCAGGATCGTTTCGGACGCATGGGCGTCGAAGCCGGCGGCATGAAGCACGCGATCGGCCCGGCCTGATTCGCCGGGCTCGCCCGCTGGACCCTTGGTTTGCGTCGTTCCGACGACGCTGCCGATGGCGATGGCGGCGAAGACGAAGGCGAGCCACAGGCCTACCGCCTTCCAGCGGTGGCGCGCGCTCCAGGCGCCGGCGGCGCCGGCCAGATTGCGCATTTTTCGGGGCGGGTGAGACATCGGAGAGATCCCTTCGCATCAGCGCCTGACTCTTCGATCCGGCGTGTGTTCGACGCTAGGAAAGCTGCTCATCCGGGTCACTCCGGCGACCCCACGAGCCTTGCGGGGGTTAGCCCCACCACCGATTCGTCGGGTAACCGGATAGGTCGCGCGGCGGTTGCTGACTAACGTTGCTGGCGTTCGATCAACCCGAGGCGATGTCCCGAACGGCGTGAGGAGGTGAGCCGGATGAGAGTCATGCGAGCGCTGCTGCGGCTGGTGATGCCGGTGACCGATCTGGTCGTCGCGGTGGTCGGGTTCGTCCTGGTCGTTGTCGGGCTCACGGTCTCGCTGGGCACCCTGCCGGCGTTCTTGCTGGGGCTGCCGCTGTTCGTGGTGCTCGGTTTCGTCTGCCGCTGGCTCGCAGGCCTGGAACGCCGCCGCATGAGGCTGTTCCTCGGGATCGAGATTCCCGATGTTGCCGGGCCGGTCAAGGGCTTTCGCGGGCAGTTCACCCACAAGCCGACCTGGCGGGCGATGGGCTACTTCCTGTTGCATTTCCTGCTCGGGGTCGTCACCTTCACGCTCGTCGTGTCGGCCTGGGCTGCAGCGTTGTCGATGATGTCGATGCCCTTCTGGTTGCACCATGTGCCGAGCCGCCGCGCCGACGCCTGGTTTCTCACGGTCACCGATCAGCGCACCGCCTGGCTGGTGGCTGCGGCCGGGCTGCTCATGGTGGGGATTGCCGGTCTGCTCACCTATGCACTCACCAGTCTGGAAGGGGCGCTGGCCCGCGCGCTGCTCGGCCCGACCGCTCGCGACCTCGAGCGTCAGGTCGATCAGTTGCGTGACAGCCGAAGCCGGGTGGTCGATTCCGTCGATGCCGAGCGCCGGCGGATCGAACGCGATCTGCACGATGGTGCGCAGCAGCGGTTGGTCGCGGTCGCGATGAACCTCGGGCGGGCGCGTTCGCACTACGACGACGACCCTGAGTCGGCGCGCCAGCTGCTCGACGAAGCTCACCGTGATGCCAAGCAGGCACTGGCCGAGCTGCGCGATCTGGCCCGGGGCATCCACCCCGCGGTGCTCACCGATCGCGGGCTGGACGCCGCTCTTTCGGGGCTGGCCGGACGCTGCCCGGTGCCGGTCACGGTGAGCGTGGCCGCCGGGCCGCGCTGCACTCCGACCATCGAGGCGATCGCCTACTTCATCGTGAGCGAAGCGCTGGCAAATATCGCCAAGCACGCGCAGGCCTCGAGGGCGGCCGTGAGTGTCTATCGCCGCGGTGACCGCTTGCTGGTGGAGGTCTCCGACGATGGTGTCGGTGGGGCAGATGCCGGCCGCGGCAGCGGAATCGCGGGCTTACGCGACCGCGTCGCGGGAGTGGACGGAACCCTGGAGGTCACCAGCCCGGCGGGCGGCCCGACAACGTTGAAGGCGGAATTGCCATGCGGGTCGTGATTGCCGAGGATTCGGCGCTGTTGCGGGAGGGCCTGTCCCGGCTCCTGGCCGAGGCGAACTTCGACGTGGTCGCCGCCGTCAGCGATGGCGAGTCCGCCATCCGCGCCGTCGCCGAACACCAGCCCGACATCGCCGTGCTCGATGTGCGGATGCCGCCGACGTTCACCGACGAGGGGCTGCGGGCCGCGCTCGTGGTGCGCAGCCAGTGGCCGGCCGTCGCCGTCATGGTGTTCTCGCAGTACGTCGAGGAGCGCTACGCGACCGAGTTGCTCGCGGGCCAGACCCGCGGCGTCGGCTACCTCCTGAAGGATCGGGTGGCTGACGTCGATGAGTTCATCGACGCGCTGCGCCGGGTCGGCGAGGGGGGCACCGTGCTCGACCCTGACGTCGTTGCCCAACTGCTCGCCCGCAGTCGCCACGGCGACCCGCTGGCGCGGCTGACAGCCCGCGAACGCGAGGTGCTGTCACTCATGGCCGAGGGACGTTCTAACGCCGCGATCGCCGCTGCTCTCGTCGTCGGTGAGGGCGCCGTCGAAAAGCACGTCACCAACATCTTCGTCAAGCTCGATCTGCTCCCGGCGGACTCCGATCATCGCCGGGTGCTGGCCGTCCTGCGCTACCTGGAAAGCTGAGGGTCAGCTGCCATGAGTACTACTGCCACGACTCCCGCCATTTCTGCTGTCACGCCTACTCGAATTCGTGCGACCCCGGGCCGCGTGGTAGCTCTGGTGCTCGGCGTTCCGCTGATGCTGGGGGGCATCGCCTGGGTGGCGTTCGGCTTCGTCGGCGGTCTCGGCCGCACCAGCGAGCACCATCACGCCAGCTATGCCTGGTCGGGCGGCAGCGTCTCGCTCAACGTCGGCTCGGGTAACGCGGTGATCAAAGCCTCCGACACGCAGAACATCCAGGTGGACTACACCGAGCACTACGAGTTCAAGCGTCCGACGGTAGGGGCGAGCTCGTCGAAGAGCGGAGTACAGCTCACCGCACACTGCCCCGGCGGGATCCTCGGGATGAACTGCTCGATCAACTACGTCATCAGCGTCCCGAAGCAGGCGGCGTTGCAGGTACGTACGGGTGACGGAAGCCTGAACCTGCAGGGGATCAGCGCGTCAGTGGTGGCCCATACCGGCGATGGTTCCATCGACGGCACGGCCCTGCTGTCGAAGGACGTTTCGGTCACCTCCGGCGACGGAAGCGTCCACCTGCAATGGGCGACGAAGCCCACACGGGTCAGCGCAAGCATCGGTGACGGAAGCGTCGACATCGCCGTCCCCAACGGCAGCGGTCCGTACGCCATTGCGCACTCAGGCGCCGGGGGAGCCGACATCCAGGTCTCCACCGACCCCGCTGCTACCTCCTCGATGGCGCTGCACACCGGCGACGGCAGCATTCACGTGGGCTACGGCGGCTAACCAGCGGTGAGCGACTCGGGAAGGGCGGCCAGTCCTGTGGGGACTGTCGATGTGCCGATTTGCGTCGCCGCGGTTCGCCGTTCAGTCATCAGCGCGTATCCCAACCAGGCAAATGCGAGGCCAGTCGGGATAGCGATCTTCGGCTGCCAGGTGAGTGAGAGCTGACTTGCCACCGGCGCCAGCACGGTTCCGATGGCCAGAAGCACAGCGGCGCCGCGCGGCAAGATGCGTGCGCGGAACGTTGCGATGCCGAACAACAGCCCGCCGCCGATGTACAGCGGTGAGGTCAGGATCCACAACGCTGGCAGTGCGCCCAGTTTGACGGGGCTCGGGTCGCCGTTGAACATCCCCATCCAGCCCTGGACAAAGCCCGGCGAACTGGTCGCGACCCGCGGCAGTACGAAAGCCTCGACGAAGCTGAAGCCCATGATGAGCACCATCCACGCGCTCAACGCGACGAAGCCCGCGAAGCCAACCCACCCGGCTTTCGTGGCTTGCCTGGCGTAAAGCCCGGCGAGCCCAATGACTCCGAAGAACGACATTGCACACGCGACGACATGAACGACTTCCCAGCGGGTTGTGGTCACTGACGCCGGTGCATTGGCGGGGTGGAACAGGCCCACAAAAACGTAACAAAGGCCAGCCAACAGGACGGACAAGCCCGCCCAACGAATGAGATCAGCGCGCGTGACCTTCATCGTGCCCCCTCGTGTACGCCCATCTCCGTAGAAACCGGGAGATCGCGATCCGGTGAGCGGCAAGGCGCCGAGCACTGCGCCGGAGTGTGCACCTCTTCGCCCTGAATAGATAGACAGTGCTGGCACGCGGGGTCAGGCGAAGCACCCGAGAATGCCCACCGTTACAGGTCTCTGGCCGGCTTCGAATGCTTTGGCGGAGACCGGCATCCGATCGGCCACGTGAGCAGCCCCCCCGGCGTACCGCGGCCAACACTTCCCGCAGCACCTCGAACGCCAGCACCGCAGAAGTATCGGAGGAAACGAAGGCTGCGAGTTCGGCGAGCATCGCATGAGCCCCGCTGCTTTCGGTCCGAACTCCACTTCGATCCTGGGTTCGGATCCAACGCGGAACGAGCAGTTGAGGCGCCCTATCTCCCACCGAAACTGCGAGGCTGAACAACGCCGCCGCCGACCCCCGCGCCGTAGCCGATCCCGCGAGTGGGCGCCACCACCGTCGCCGGAGCCGGCACCACGGCCTGCGGGCTGGGCGTGACGACAGCCGGTTGGGGCGCCGCGCTCGCCTGCGCCGGCGAGGACGTCGCGGCAGCAGATGCCTTGGGCGCCGCCTTCACGGTGATGGCCCGGGCAACCAGGACCCTCGAGGTCGAATTCGCGAACCCTAGCCGGACCGTCACCTGCTCGCCAACCTTCAGTGTTTGCAGGCGAATGACGACGGCGCTGCGGGTGATCCGGGTCGCCGAAGTCACCCGATACGTCGCTGTAACGCTTCCGGTGCTGACGCTGATCGACGTGGCTTCGACCGCAGTGAGAGTCCCGCTGACGTCATAGCTCGTCGGACTCGGCGTCGGCGCAGCTTTGGGCGAGGCACCAGCCCGCGGCGCCGCGGAAGGATCCGCGGCGCCGCGAACGGCCAGCGCTGCCCCGAGACCGGCCGCCAGACCGATCAGGAGCATCAGGGTCGCCAGCACGGCTACCGGAACCCGCCTGCGCCGCCGCGGCAACGGCTGCCGGAAGGGGACGGCGAACTCCTCCGTCGGCCAGTCGGCCCAGGACAGTTCGGCCATCGACCTCGCGTCAGCGACCGGGTCGGCGTAGGCGGTTTCCATGGTTGCGCTCGCCTTCTGTGGATGGGACTGGCTAGCGGCGTCCCGGTCCCGGGCCGTGGCATGCCGTCATGCCGTTATGGGCTGACGCCGCAAACGTGGGATTCCAACCGCCGGGGTGCGGCCGGGTTGGCGAAGCCACCCCAGTCGAAACGGGCGCCGCGGTGACGGCGGAGGCGGGAGCCAAAGCCGTCGAAGTCGCTGGGGTTGCTGAGCTACCAGCAGCCAACGAACCCCAGCACGACTCGGAGGAGACCCAAGGCGTCGTGCCCTCCTCGTTGTAGAGCTCTAGGGCGGCGGCGTCCTGCACCGCTGCCGGCGCAGCGGCGGCGGTCGCGTAGCCGGCCGAGGCACTCAGCGACTGCCACGTGCTCGTGAGGAACTGGTAGGCACCGCTCGCGCCGCTCGTCGGGTTTACCGCGGTGTAGTTGCCGCCGCTCTCGCATTGCTTGATGGCGGACAGGACAGCGGGCAGCGTCGCCGCCGAAGCAGCAGCGGCACCCAACAACTGCGCCGCGACGAGCACGCCGCCGATCCCTGCGGAAATGCCGGTGATCCGCACCGTGCGGGTAGAACCCTTGAAACCACGCATCAATCGTCCTTTCCTTCCGCCTGCGAGGGGAGCTGTCGGGTTCGGCCGGAAAGTGACCGGTCGGCGGATGGAGCGCCGACTTCACCCCTAGGCGCATTGCTGCGCCGGTGCTAACTGCGCGCATACAGACGCAGTAGCGGTGGGTACCCCGATCCCGTCCTTGAACCATTCGGGGCCCAGCAGACCGGGACGGGACTCGGCGGCGGCTGCTCGGCGCCCGGCCTCCTGACCAGGCGAAACGGAACCATAGCGAGCGGATCGATGAACTTCTGATGGATGCAGGCGCCGCCGCGACGTCAGTCACGCAGCGTGACAGCAGGACGTCCACCGATTTCGCAAAGCCGCTGCTGGAAGGGATTCACAGCTACCTAGGGTGGCTTGCTCTTTTTTCCCTGAATTTCGGCTATGAACGCGAGCAAAATCCCTAGCAAAAGCATGCGTGAGTCACAGCTTCCACAGGGACTGGCGATCCAATGCTCATGCCGTGGATTGCGTAACTGCCCCAGCAAGCGGACAGCCGGCCCTACGTCGACCTGATGGCACCCGCGTGCGTGCCCTCGTGGTCGACAACGATGCGAACGTCAACGATCTGGTGGCGACGGCGCTGCGCTTCGAGGGGTGGGACGTGGCCAGCGCAGCAACCGGCACCGAAGCGCTGCGGATGACACGTGACTACGAGCCCGATGTGGTGGTCCTCGAGGTCGCCTTGCCAGACCTGGACGGCCTGACCGTGATCGGCCACCTGCACGCGTATCGCCCGCACCTTCCGGTCCTCTTCCTGACCGCCAAGGACACGTTGAAGGACCGGATCGCGGGCCTGACCGCCGGCGGTGACGACTACGTGTCCAAGCCGTTCAGCGTCGAAGAGGTCATCGCCCGGTTGCGCGGGCTGCTGCGCCGCGTATCGGTGACCGTGCCGCAGGCCTCCCGGCTGATCGTGGGCGATCTCGTGCTGGACGAGGAAACCCGCGAGGTGGAGCGGGGCGGGAGGCGACTTTCCCTGACGATGACCGAGTTCGAACTGCTCCGGTTCTTCATGCGCAATCCGCGCCGCGTGCTCTCCAAGCAGCAGATCCTCGAGCGCGTATGGCAGTACGACTTCGGCGGGCGCGTGAACGTGGTCGAGCTCTACGTCTCTTACTTGCGCCGCAAGGTCGACGCCGGCCGCCCGCCGATGATTCATACGGTCCGCGGCGCGGGTTACGTCCTGCGGCCACCACAATTCACCACACGTTCCGACACGCGCAAATCGCCCTAACTGGCGCACATGATCGGGTTTCGCTAGCCTGCCCTCACCGCGCCGGGGGCTACGCGGCCGTCAATCCGCGTACGGAGGGGCAGGTAGCCGAGTCATGAGCGCACTGGGCCGCAGGCTGGCGGCGGAGTTCGTCGGGACGTTCTGGTTGGTGCTGGGCGGCTGCGGAAGTGCCGTAATAGCCGCCTCCTTTCCCGATGTCGGCATCGGTTTGCTGGGCGTTGCCCTGGCGTTCGGACTGACCGTCCTGACGATGGCTTACGCGTTCGGCCATGTCTCGGGCGGCCACTTCAATCCCGCCGTCACCGTGGGCCTCTGGATCGGCGGCCGGTTCAACGCCCGCGATGTGCTGCCCTACATCGTGACCCAGGTGGTCGCGGGCATCGCCGCCGCGGGCGTGCTGCTGGCCATCGCCGACGGCAAGCCCGGGTACTCGGTCAAGCATGACGGGCTTGCGGCGAACGGCTACGGCAAGCATTCACCGGGTGGTTACAGCCTCGGCTCCGGCCTGCTGACCGAAATCCTCATGACGGCAGCCTTTCTCGTCGTCATCCTCGCGGTGACCGGACGCGGCGCACCCGTGGGATTCGGCCCGCTGGCCATCGGGTTGGCGTTGACCCTGATCCACCTCATCAGCATCCCGGTGACCAACACCTCGGTGAATCCTGCGCGCTCGACCGGCCCGGCCCTGTTCGCTCAGAGCGGCGCGATGGGTCAGTTATGGCTCTTCTGGGTGGCGCCCTTGGTGGGGGCAGCAATAGCCGGCTTCGGCTTCCGCTTCATCTTCGAGGACAAGCGCCCGCTGGCGTCGGAGGCTCGCGGCCCGCGCGATCCTGCGGCTGCCTGAGGCGCCTGACCGATAGATGACGTCCCCGCGCATCGCGAGAGGCTTTTTCGGACTCAACAGCCTCGTCGTGCTGGTGGGGATGATCATCCAACTCGTGATCTCGGCGGGTTTGAAAGGTACCCAGTTTCATAGCCCTGGTGCCCGAATCTTCAATGTTTTCTGCTACTTCACGGTCTGGTCCAACATCACGATCGGCGTGACCACGGGTTTGCTGGCCTGGCGGCTGGACCGCACGTCCGAAGTCTTCCGGGTCTTCCGGCTCGCCGGGCTGATCTCGATCACGATCACGTTCGTGCTGTTTCACATCGCCCTGGCACATCTTCAGGAACTGCAGGGATCGGCGAAGGTGGCCGACACCCTGCTGCACACGGTGAGCCCGATCCTGGCGTTCGCCGGATGGCTGGCCTTCGGCCCGCGGGGGATGCTCACCCCGCGCATAGTCCTGCTCTCGCTGCTTTTCGGGGTCACCTGGATGGTCTTCGCGCTGATCCGAGGCCCGATCGTCGACTTTTACGCCTACCCGTTCGTCGATCCCCGCCGGACCGGCTACTTCCAGGTCGCCGTCAATGCTGTCGGCATCGGTGCGCTCTGGCTGGCGCTCGGAACGCTCGCCCGGTACGCGGATCGCTTCCTTCCGCCGCGAACTGCTCGTGTCGCCCCCGCAGAGGTGGCTCCCTGAGCCTTCACGCGGGGGTCACGCCTGCCGTAGCGGCCATGCGCTGCGCGGTGGGCGCCGGATTGCTCGCCGTGCCGTCAATGGCCACGAATGGCGACGCGGAGCGGACAGTCCTGGTGCGCACGATCGGCATACGCGATCTCGTCGTCGGCGCCGGAACGCTTGCTGCGCTGCGCCGCGGCCAGTCGGGCTCGCGGCTGTGGGTGCAGTCAGGACTGGTGAGTGACGTTGCCGACGTGCTTCTCGCGCTCGCTTCCTGCCGGCAATTAGGTGCACGGGGCACGCTTATCGCCGCCGCCGCACCGCTGCCGTTCATCGCGGCGGTCAGCTGTAGTAGACCGTGGCGACGCCCGTCGAGGCCAGCCACGTGACGTGACCGTGCTGGAAGTTGCTCTGGCGCCCGCCGGGCACGGAGAACTCGTCCGTGGTCGGAAGGCCGAGGCGGCCGCGCTCGTGGCCGAGCTTGGCCCACAGGAGCCGGATCGCGCCGTGGACCTCGTGCGGTCCGGTGGCGGCGCTCCAGAGCAGCTCGCCGTTCGAGAAGAGGTTGAAGCGCCCTCCGGGGACGCCCGCCGCGCCTTCATCGGTCAGCGGGAAACCCAAGAATCCAGCGGCACCACCCAGTGCGAGCCAGTGCAGACGGATCTGGCCGAGCACCTCGAACGAGCCGTGGGCTGCTGTCCAGTAGAGCGACGAGCCGCCGGTGCCGCTGAAGTTCTGGGACGTGCCTCCGGTGATAGCGACCTCGTCGGTCGTCGGGAAGCCGAGGTAGCCGAGCGAACCCCGCAGGGCGCGATAGCGCGCCAGATTCGCGCCCCGCACCACATGGGCTCCGGTGGCCGCGGAGTAGTAGATGTTCCCGTTCCGGTAGTCCCGGCCCTGGCCACCGGTCACGGCGTAGACGGGTGACGTCGGGGCGCCGAGGTAGCTGGAGGATCCGCCGAGCGTCGAGAAGTAGGCATCGATCGGATTGGGCGGCGGCGTCGAGACCGGCGGACGAGTCGGGGTCGGCGTCGGGGTCGGCGTCGGTGTGGGGGTTGGCGCAGGCGTGTTGGCAGCAGTGCCCGCGAAGGCGGTCAGCTGGGCCATCGAACCGTTGAAGACGTCGGCGTCGCCGGGGAACGTGCCATGGTCGTTGTACTGCCAGATCGACTGGTAGGACCAGCCGGCCGGCATGACACCGGGGGAGCTTGCGTAGCGCGCGATGAACAGCGGGTTCGTGCTTGCGAAGGTGGCGTTGGAGCCGGTGCAGGTGTTCCACCAGTCCGCGGTGCTGTAGATGACCGGGTAGCGGGTGGTCAGCGCGTGGACGGTGTTGGAGAAGTCGCGGATCCACGCCACCATCTGGGCGGGGGTGAGCCCGTAGCAGGTCGAGGTGCCGTAGGGGTTGTATTCGACGTCGAGCATCGGTGGGAGGGTGTGGCCGTCGGCCGACCAGCCACCGCCATGGGCGACGAAGTACTGGGCCTGGGTCGCACCGCTCGTGCGGTCCGGCAGCGCGAAGTGGTAGGCGCCGCGGATCAGGCCGGCGGCGTACGAACCGTTGTACTGCTGGGTGAAGTAGGAGTTCTGGTAGGTCGTGGACTCGGTGGCCTTGATGTAGACGAACGCGGCGCCCAGGTTCTTGGTCGCCGTCCAGTCGATATTGCCCTGGTAGTTGCTGACGTCCATGCCGTACGGCGGCGCGACGACGGCATTGGTCCCGAGCGTCAGTTTCGGGGTCACGGTGGCCGAACCGACGGCTGCCGGGTCATGGGCCCGGATTGTCGAGCCCAGCGAGTCGCTGTCGGGATGCGTGATCGGTGCAAGCGCCGCAGGTGCGCCAGTTGCCGCTGCCGGCGCGGGCGCTCCGGCGGTCGCCAAGGGGGCCAAGCCGAAGGCCATCGCGCCGCTCACCAGCAGGGTGCCGGTCACGGCCGACCATCGCCTAGCCGCCATTCGTCCGGTCACGTGTCGTCGCCTCACCCTGCTGGTTGCCCGCTGCATCCCTAAGGGCATCGGCCTCGCGAAAGGCGTCCTTGACGACACGGCCGGGTTGGCGCGCAGGAAATAGTCCCGGGAGTATTGGGCACGGCGGCCAAGACTGATGCAAGATCCCAACGTGGACTGGCATTGGTTGTTCGGCAGCTATCACGACGAGATCGTGAAGTCGGGCAAGCAACCCCTGCTGCTCCTGCTCCTCGGGCTGATCGGTGGCTTCGTCTTCATCCGCACCAGCACGCGCATGATCCGGGCGCAGGTCAAGTGGTGGCCGGGCAATGTCAGCGCCGGCGGCATCCACCTGCATCACGAGGTGTTCGGCGTGATGTTGATGCTGATCTCCGGGGCGGCCACGTTCGCCATCTCCAGTGTCCATCCCTGGCGCGACATCCTGGCCGTGGCGTTCGGCATCGGTGCTGGGCTGGTGCTCGACGAATTCGCGCTGCTGCTGCGCCTGAAGGACGTCTACTGGACGAAGGAGGGCCGCTCGTCCATCGATGCGGTCATCGTCGCCGTCCTGGTGATCGTGCTGCTGCTGGTGCGGGCCGTGCCGTTCGGGGCCAACGACCCGAGGCCGGGCGAGTTCTCAGCCCGCTGGGTGGTCGTCGCCATCGTCTCGATCAACGCCTGCCTGACGCTGGTGACCGCCCTGAAGGGCAAGCCCTGGGTCGCCTTCTTCAGCACGTTCGCCACCGTCGTAGGAGTGGTCGGCGCGCTGCGGATGGCCACTCCCGAGAGCCCGTGGGCGCGGCGCTGGTACACCGCCGACAAATGCGAGACGGCGACGCTGCGGGCGGCCCCCTGGAAGCGTCGCAAGGGTCACCTCATCAGCCTCATCGGCGGCAAGCCTTCGCCGGTGGTGCCACCGGCGCATCTGGCCACCCAACCGGTGCCGTCCGCGACTCCCTCGGCGGCAGCAAAAACGGGTTGAGTTAGCCTGCGGCCCCATGGACGCCAACGACCTCACGACTGACCCCGCCGCCGACCGACCTGCCCGTCCGCTGCGGACCGTTCTCTTTGCCGCCGGCGACGATCGCGACGACGTGACGGCGGCGCTGCAGTCCGGTGCCGACTCGGTCGTGATCGACCTGGAGGAGCCCCGAACCCCGTGCACCGAGCAGGTACGCGAGACCGCCCGTCGCCTCACCCGCGAGAGGATCGACGGGCTCGTGCCCGGGCCGGGCGTCCCGCTCGTCTTCGCCCGGATCCAGCCGCCGTCGTCCGGTCAGTCCCTGAAGGATTTGCGGGCGGTCATGGGTCCTTCGCTCGCCGGGATCCTGCTTCCCAAGGTGCAGGGTCCCGCTGATGTCTACGCTGCCGACGCGCTGCTGACGAACATGGAGGGCGACCTCGGGCTGCCGCTCGGTTCCAAGGTCATGTATCCGATTCTCGAGACGTCGCAGGCGATCCGGCAGGCGTACGAGGTCGCCATGGCCTCGCCCCGGGTGCGCTACATGGGCGGCGCGATCTCCCGGTTCGGCGACATCCACCAGGCCGTCGGCTTTCGCTGGAGCGCGGAGGGGACCGAGACCCTCTTCCTGCGCTCGAAGGTGTTGATGGACGCGCGGGCCGCCGGGATCCGCTACCCGATCAGCGGCATGTGGGGCGGCGCCGTCGACGACACCGACGGGCTGCGCCGCTGGGCCACGCACCTGCGTGACCTCGGCTACTACGGGATGATGATCGGCAATCCGGTGCATGTCCCGCTGGTGCACGAGATCTTCAGCCCGACGCGTGAGGAGCTCACGTATTGGTCCGATCTCGACCGGCTGGCCGCCGAAGCGGAAGCCCGGGGGAGCGGGTCGGTCGTTTACGGCGATGCGAACCAGGGCGAGGGCCACGTGGTGCACATCGCGCACGTCGGGTCGGCGCGCAAGAACCTGGAATGGGCCCGCGCGCTCGGGGTGATCTGAGCGCTAGCGGGTGCCGAACTTGTAGAGCCGCAGGGCATTTCCGGCGATGATCTGGTCGCGCTCCGAGGTCGGGATCGTCGCGTAGTCGGCGTCGATGGTGCGCCAGCTGTCGGGCCAGTCGCTGCCCGAGTGCGGGAAGTCGCTGGACCACATCAGCCGGTCGACGCCGATGTGATGACGGTTGATGACCGCGTAGTGGTCGGTCAGGTACGTGAAGTGGAAGTGCCGGTGGATGATCTCGCTCGGCAGGGGCTTGAGCCTCGTGTCGCGGGCGGTGGCGCGGCGCCGGAAGCGGTTGTCGAGCTGCTCCTTGACGTAGGGCACCCAGCCCGCGTCGACCTCGACCATGCCGACATCGAGATCGGGGACGCGATCGAAGACTCCGGAGTTCAGGAACTGCACCATGATGGCCGGCGCCTGCAGGAAACGCAGGTCTGCGGCCGCGCGTCCGGCGGTGATGCGACCCGGGGCGTACACGTCCTCGGGCGGCTCGTCGACCAGGCCGACGTGGATGTGAGCCGGCAGCCCCGCGGCCACCAGTGCCTGCCACACGGGGTCGTCCTGTTGGGAAAGATCCTTGTCGCCATGGGGATAGAGCCCCACCAGCGCGCCGACGACCCCGGCCCGGCCGGCGACCCGCTCGATCTCGGCGACGGCCTGCTCCACGCCGCGATTGGGCAGCAGGATGATCGCGCCGAGCCGCGCGGGGTCATGCGCGCAGTACTCGATGAGCCAGTCGTTGTAGGCCGCGACCATGAGCAAATGCAGCGCCGGATCCTGATGCGTGATGACGATCTGCGAGAGCCGGGGAGTCGGATAGAACACCGCGGCGTCGACGAGGTCGGCGTCCATCTCCTCGAGCCGGCGAGCCGGATCGTAGCCACCGGGGGAGATGTCGTCGAAGCGCACCCACGCCTTACGCTCGAAACGTGAAAACGTGGCCGCCGCGTTCAGCCCGAAGTTGATCGGGTCCTTGACACCCTCGGCGACCCACGCGTCGCCCTCCTCGAAACGCTGCAGGTGCGGCACCCGATCCTGCGCCGCCCGCGGAACGCGTGAGGTCCACAAGTCGGGTGGCTCGTTCACATGGGTGTCGGCATCGACCAGGCGATATTGCGGGGTGCTGCCGGTCGGGTTCATGACCACAATCATTACATGCTTTGATGAGCCGGGCACCCAGTGGGCAAACGGGTTGCGGCCGGTGAGGGGTGGTGGCGGATGAGTTCCCTGCGGTATCTCGCGTTGAACGGCAGCCTCGGCACCGGGTTCAAGGAAACGTCGCTGCAGCGGGCGCTGGAAGGCCCGCTCGACTTCATCGCTGCTGACTCGGGCTCCACCGACGGCGGCCCGTACTACCTCGGCACCGGTGAGTGGATCTGGGCCCGGGAGGCCTACGAGCGTGACCTGCGGCTCGGCCTGCTCGCCGCGCGCCAGGCCGGGGTGCCGATCATCATCGGCTCCTGCGGCGGCGGCGGGGGCGATGCCGCCGTCGACGGGTACGTGGACCTGGTGCGCGACATCGTGCGGGAGGCCGGGATCGGGGTCCGTGTGGCGACGATCCACTGCGAGCCCGACCGCGCCTGGCTCGCCGGGAAATACCGCGCCGGCGACCTGCGCGAGCTTCGGGGTGCGCCGCCCATCGACGAGCAGACCTTCAGCGCGCCCGGTCACATCGTGGCCATGGCCGGAGCCGAGCCGATCCAGGAGGCGATCGACGCAGGTGCCGATGTGGTCCTCGCCGGACGCGCCAGCGACGCCGCGCTCTTTGCGGCCATCCCGCTGGCCCGCGGCTTTGATCCCGGCGCCGTCTGGAACGCCGCGAAAATCATCGAGTGCGGGTCGGCGGCTGCCGAGAACCGGTCGGGCCAGGACTGCCTCGCGTGCACGTTCGACGATGAGGGCTTCGTGCTCGAACCGCTCGATCCCGCGTTGCGCTGCACCCCGCGCAGCGTCGCCGCGCACACGCTCTACGAGACCGCCGATCCCTACCGGCTGGTGCAGCCCTCGGGCACGCTCGATGCCCGCGACGCGACCTACACGGCGCTGGACGAGCGCCGCACTCGCGTCGTCGGCGGCACGTTCACGCCGGCCGCGGAGTACACCGCCAAGCTCGAAGGTGCCGCCCCCGTCGGGTTCATGTC
>DATAZK010000194.1:0-8981 GCA_036272075.1 Frankiaceae bacterium | reverse complement strand
TTCGCCATCGACGACCTCGGCGGTGCCAACATCTACCCGGCGATTTGGAGTGCGTTGCTCGCTGCGCGTGCCGAGGGCGTCGGCGGCGTCATGACGATGGTGCTCCGCAATTTTGCGGACAGGGTGAACGATTTACTGGGTGTGCCCGTCGAGGAAGGCTGGACGATGTCGGCCATGCTGACCCTCGGCTATCCGCTGGGCAAGTGGGGTGTAGCGACCAATCGCCGTCCCGTGCACGAGGTTTCATCCCGAAACGGCTGGGGCAAACCGTTCGGCGTCGAGGTACCGCAGCCGCTGTGGCCGCATCAGGATCACACGGCGACCGACCTGGCCGCGGCAGGATGAATCGCCGCCTGAGCTACCCTCCCAGGTTCGCTCCGAAAACCTCGCGCATTGCCGTCCAGTGCCGCTCGGCGGCATCGGCGTCATAGGACCGGTTGTCCGGCACGGCGTACCCGTGCCCGGCGGCATAGGTTTCGATCTTGTGCTCGACGCCGGCCGCGGTCAGGGCCTTCTCGAGCTGCTCGGCATGGTCGTTGGTGAACGACGCATCGTTCTCCGCCCCGCCGACATAGACGACGGCCTGGATCTGGTCGGCCCGCAGATGCGGGCTGTCGCTGCCGTCGGTGACCAACCCACCGCCGTGGAACGACGCCGCGGCCGCCACCCGGTCCGGAACCAGCCCGGCGACGGTCAACGCCGCGCGACCGCCCATGCAGTAACCGGTGATGCCGAATTTGGTGCCGCTGACCTCGGGCCGAGCGCTCAGGTAGTCGAAGTACGCATTCGCATCCGATGCCCAGTTGTCGGGGTTGATGCTGCCGATGAATGACATCAGGCGCTTGCGCTCGTTGTCGTCGGTGAACGCGGTCTGCATGTCGAATGGCGCCCAGTCGCCTTGGCGGTAGTACACGTCCGGCAGCAGCACCGCGTACCCGGAATCGGCCAGCCTGGCGGCCATATCGAAGAACGTCTGTCGGGCCCCGCCGGCGTCGGGAATCATGACTACGCCCGGCCAGGGGCCTTGGCCCTCGGGGGTGAAGAGGCGGACCGGGCAGGAGCCATCGGGGGTGGTGACGGTGTCGCTGATATTCGGCATGCCATCCGTTCTACTCCCCGGGTCTGGACGTATGGTGAACGCGTGCCGATCGTGACACCGTACGAGGATCTGCTGCGTCTGGTGCTCGAGCAGGGCACGGCCAAAGCCGACCGCACCGGCACCGGTACCCGCAGTTTGTTCGGCCATCAGATGCGGTTCGACCTGTCGGCGGGTTTCCCGTTGATCACCACCAAAAAGGTGCATCTGAAGTCGGTGGTGTACGAGCTGCTGTGGTTTTTGCGCGGCGACTCCAACGTCGGCTGGCTGCGGGAGCACGGGGTCACAATCTGGGACGAATGGGCAAGCGACACAGGCGATCTCGGTCCGGTGTACGGGGTGCAGTGGCGATCGTGGCCCACCCCGTCCGGCGAACACGTCGACCAGATCACCTCGGCGCTGGACCTGCTGCGGACCGATCCGGATTCCCGACGCATCATCGTGTCGGCCTGGAATGTCGGCGAGATCCCGCAGATGGCACTGGCGCCGTGCCATGCGCTGTTCCAGTTCTATGTGGCCGACGGCCGGCTCAGCTGCCAGCTCTACCAGCGCAGCGCCGATCTGTTCCTGGGCGTGCCGTTCAATATCGCCAGCTATGCGCTGCTGACCCACATGATGGCCGCGCAGGCCGGCCTGGGCGTCGGCGACTTCGTCTGGACCGGCGGCGACTGCCACATCTACGACAATCACGTCCAGCAGGTCACCCAGCAGCTAGTCCGTGATCCGCGGCCCTACCCGAAGCTTGTTCTTGCGCAGCGTGATGCGATCTTCGACTACACCTACGACGATGTCGTCGTCGAGGACTACCACCCGCATCCCGCGATCAAAGCCCCCGTCGCCGTATGACGCGCCCCGCCGACGGCGTGGGCCTGGTCTGGGCTCAGTCGACATCGGGGATCATCGGTCGCGGCGGCACCATTCCGTGGAACGTGCCTGAGGATTTGACCCGCTTCAAAGAGCTCACCGTGGGCCACACCGTGGTCATGGGCCGCCGCACCTGGGAATCGCTGCCGGCTAAGTTCCGGCCGCTGCCAGGGCGCCGAAATGTGGTGCTGACCCACCACGCCGACTTCACGGCCGACGGTGCCACTGTGATGCACACCATTGACGACGCGCTGACCGATCCGGAAGCCTGGGTGATCGGCGGCGAACAGATCTACATCCTGGCGCTCCCACGGGCCAGCCGGTGCGAGGTCACCGAGATCGACATCGACCTGCCTCGCGACGACGGTGACGCGGTGGCTCCAGTACTCGACGAGACGTGGGTCGGCACGCCGAGCGAGTGGCAGGTCAGCCGCGCGGGTCTGCGATACCGGTGGCATAGCTACATCCGCGCCTGACCGTCGGGTCTGCGGCGACGGCATGACCCGACATACCCGCGATCGAGGGTCGTTACGAAGGACCAACAGGCGTTTCCAGAAGGGGGAATTGGCGTTGATAACCGAACCAGCACGAAGGTTCTCTCGAATGTTCAGAGGCTACGATCCCGCCGCCGTCGACGCCCACATCGAGATGTTGGCCACCAAGCAGCAGTTACTGCTCGACGACGTCGAGAGCCTGAGGGACAAACTGCAGGAACGCGGCAATGAGGCGGCCGCGCTGCGGCAGGAGGTGGCCGTCCTCACCGACACCTCCCCCACGCCCCACGGGATGCAACAACGGATGGCCAAGATGCTGCGGCATGCGGTGGCAGAGGTGTCCGAGATGCAGGCGGAGGCACGCACCGAGGCCGAGGCGTTGATCGCAGCGTCCAAAGCCGAGATCGAGGCCGCGCAGCAAGAGCACCGGGAGCTGCTAGCGGGCATGACCACCCAGCTCGACAAACTCGAAACCGAGCATCAGGAAACCAAGAAGCGGCTCGACGCTGAACTGGCTGGCATGCGCGCTGACCTGCAGGAGGAGCGCGACCAGTTGCTCGCCGACGCTAAACACGAGGCTGATCACTACCGTGAGCAGTCCCGGAAGGCGACCGAAGAGGCAATGCAGCAGCGTGTCAGGGTCCTGGAGCAGTTGATGGGCGTATACCGCGACCTGGAAGAGGTTCCAGACGCTCTCGAGTCGGCGTACCAGGAGATCAAGAATCCGCCGAACAGCGCGGGCTAAGCCTCGCCGCTGAGACTGTCCCCACCAGGCGGTATTCTCGGCGCCGTGTCGATCCGGCCCGTTCGACTGACCACCGCGCACGCCCGGCGGATAGCCGTTGCGTCCCAGGGGTTTAGCGAGCCGCGGCCCGGCGGCGCGGTCACCCGTGCGCACCTGCGCCGACTGATTTCGCGCATCCAGGTGCTGCAGCTCGACTCGGTGTCGGTCGCCGTACGTGCTCACTACGCACCGGTGTTCAGCCGACTCGGGCCTTACGACCGTGACGTGTTGGACCAGGCGGCGTGGGCCCACAGCGCGCGCTCGCCCCGGCTGCTGGTCGAGTACTGGGCGCACGAGGCCGCATTGATGGCCGTCGACGACTGGCCGCTGATGCGCTGGCGGATGCGCCACTATCGGCACGGCCGATGGGGCACCCACATCGTCAAAGCCAACCCGAAGCTCGCCGACAAAATCGTTGCCGCCATTGCTGAAATCGGGCCGAGCACCGCCGGGCAGGTCGAGGCGCATCTGTCCACTGCGCCGCGGGGTCCGAGGGGAGATTGGTGGGGGAGTCGCAGCGACACCAAGTGGGTCGCCGAGGCGTTGTTCGCCGCCGGCACCCTCACGACGGCGAACCGGGTCGGGTTCGCCCGGCATTACGACCTCGCCGAAAGAGTGCTCCCGGCTGAGGTGCTGGCCCGCGAGGTCAGCGAAGACGACGCCGTCCGAGAGCTCACGTTGCGCGCCGCCACCGCGCTGGGCGTGGCGACCGAGGCCGACATCCGCGACTATTTCCGGCTGGCCGCCGGGCAGGCCAAGCCGGCGATCGCCAAACTGGTAGACGACGGCGAACTGGAGCGGGTGGACGTCGAGGGCTGGTCGAACCCGGCGTATCTGGTTGCGGGACAGACTATTCCGCGGCGGGACCGCGGCACGGCGCTGCTCTGTCCATTCGACCCGCTGATCTTCTTCCGTCCGCGGGTCGAGCGGCTGTTCGGGTTCCACTATCGGATCGAGATCTACACACCGGCCAACAAGCGGCAATACGGCTACTACGTGTGGCCGTTTCTGCTCGACGGTGAGTTGGTGGGACGGGTTGACCTCAAAGCCGATCGCGCCGCGGACGCGTTGCAGGTCGTGGGCGCCTTCGTCGAGGAAGGTCGTCGTCCATCGTCGCGGGTGGCCGAAGCGCTGGCCGGTGAATTGCAGACGATGGCGGGCTGGCTGGGATTGGCGGGCGTGACCGTCGGTAAACGCGGCGATTTGGCGGGCGCGCTCCGCGCCGCCGTTGAGCATCGCTGAAGTTCGTTTCGGCTCGGATGCCCGACTGATGAGAATGTGGACATGACGTCCGAGTCCGACGCGCTCACATCACGCTGACACGTCGGGTCGCCAAGGCCTCGCGCCTGGTTAGGCCGTTAACTGCGCCGAGCAGATGCCAGTGCGAAGCCGTGCTGGGTAAGGTTGTTTAAGAAGTTGGGCCCTTTGCTGTGCTGACGTCCTGATGCGGCCCGTAAGACTTTGCGTCCATCGCGCGCGTTCGGCCCGGACAAACTCTACGATAAGTCGGACACCTCGTCTGAGAGTAGGACCCGGCTTGCATCTCAGCTCGCGATTTCTTTGCCACGTCGTCCCTAGGACGGCGCCCGTCACGATGGCCTTGGGCCGTGACTACCCCGGTACTTGACTTCGAAGGTCGGGTGGTCGGCCGACAACAGCAGCTCGCCGAACTTCGAGCCGCGGTGGAAGAGGCTGGACGGGCCGGTGGAGGATGCACTCTGCTCAGTGGGATCTCAGGGGTAGGCAAGTCGACGCTCATGCAGGCGTTCGGGGCAGAAGTCGTCGGACGCAACTGCGTATTTGCCTACGGGAGGTATCAGGACGGCGCGGCGGCACCGTACTCGGCGCTGGGAGCCGCGCTCGGCTCGATTGTCCGCAGTATGGAGGCCACCGGCACCGCCGAGCGCGACCGTTGGCGCGCCGACCTGGTCAGCGAAATGTCGGCGCTTACCGGCATCCTCGAGGCGCTGGTACCCGAGTTGGCGGAAGTGCTGGGCGCGGCCCCGCAGTTGGCTGACCTCGATGCGGCGGATGCTCGCCGCCGGCTGCAGCGAGCAGCCATCCGTCTGGTGTCCACCACGGCGTCCTACCGACCGGTGATCCTGGCAATCGATGACTTGCAGTGGGCTGACCGGGATTCACTACTGCTGCTGTCCGAACTGTTGACGGTTTCGGTGCGCAATGTGCTCGTCCTCGGAGCGCACCGGGCGGGCGAATTCGATCCGACCGCAGCGGGCTTCACGTCAGCGGGTCTACAGCGCATCGACCTCGCCCCGCTGTCCCGCGGGGATCTTGAAGATCTGCTCGAGACTGTGTGCGGTCGCGGGGTCGAGTTAGGCGATGTCGCCGCTGAGTTTCATCACCGAACCCAAGGCAATCCGTTGCAGGTCCGCCAGCTGCTGCATCGCGCGCAACGGGAAGGAGCGCTCGTTCCCGTCGGCGCCGGGGGGCACCCGACCTGGGACCTGCGCGTCCTCACGTCGATCGAGATCACCGCCACGGCCGCCGAATTCCTCGGTCGGTACCTCGATCAGCTGCGCAGGCTTGATCGGGAGGTGTTGAGTTCGCTGGCGTGCATCGGTGGCGAGTTCGACCTCGCCGACGCAACGGCAGCGGCCGCGCAACCGGCCGACGTGGTGGCGCAGGCACTTTGGTCGGGTCTCGAGCTTCGCTTGCTCGAGGCCGTTGACAGCCGCGGCCAGCGGATCGCCAACGCGATCAGCCGCGACGCCCGGTACCGCTTCAGCCACGACCGCGTGATCGAGGCCGCTCGGCAGGGCATGCCCGATCACGCTTGGCGCGAGGCGCACCTACGGATCGGTCGTCGGCTGGCCGAGCAGGGCGACGATCGGTTGTTCGAGGCTGCCCGCCACGTCGGCATAGGTGGTTACCAACTTGCCGAAGACGAGCGCATCCAATTCGTCGACGTGCTGCGCCGTGCATCACGCAAGGCCCGTGCGCAGGCATCGTTCCCACTCGCCCTTGAGCACTGCCGAAACGGTCTGGGTCTGCTCGGTGAATCGCGTTGGGCTGCGCACTTCTTCTTGACCAGGGAGCTGCAACTCGACGCCGCGGAGGCAGCCCTGCTGGTGGGCGACGCGGAGGCCCTGCATGGGCTGCTCGACGAGGCTGAAGGGGGCCTGCACGAGCCGGCAGACCGCGCCCGACTCGCCTTCCTGAGGCTTAAGGGACGGGTAGCGCAGAATCGCCTCCAAGAGGCGCTGGAAACTGGGATGCGGGCGCTCGATGAACTCGGCGAGCCGCTGCCACGCAATCCGGGCAAACCTCGGATGGCCAACGCGCTGATGCGAATTAAGTTCGCTACGCGCCGCTGGACTACCGAACGGCTGTTGGAGCTGCCGCATTGCGAGGACCGGCGTGTCATCGAGGTCCAGCGGATCCTTTCTGAGCTGCGCAGCCTGTCCTTCATACTCGAGCCGAATTTTTTCCCTTTGATCGTGCGTAGGCAACTCGAGCTTCTGTTGGCCCACGGCCACACCCCCACCTCACCTACGGTGCTCGCCAGTTGCGGCCTGCTGCTGGTCCTAACTGGTGACCACGCCGGCAGCCAGCGCTTCGGCGAGGTTGGCCTGCTGCTCACCGAGCAGAAGGATTTTCGGGACGCCCGCCCGGAGACGTTGTTCTATTACCTGACTTTCATCCGCCACTGGCGACACCCAGTCCACGACGGCCTGGGCCAGCTCCGCGAAGCCGTCGATGAGGCGCTCGACCGGGGTGACCAGGAATATGCCGGCTTCCTCGCCGCGGTTTTGCTCCAGCAGTCGTTCTGGGTCGGCCGACCGATGGCCGAGATCGACGCCCTAGCCCAGTCCCTCATCCCTGGGATCCGTTCCCAGCCGGTGCCTCGGGCGCTTTGCCAGGCTGTGCAGCAGCTTTGCCTCAATCTGATGGGCCGCGGCGAGAATCCCTTCCTGCTCGCCGGAGAGAGCGGCTACGACGAGCGCCAGGTGTTGCCGGCGGCCCGCCGCGAGGGCGACGGCGTGGCCCTGAGCGTCGCCATGAACGTCAAAGAGGGCCTGCACTTTTGGGCGGGCGACTACGCGGGTGCGGTCCGCATCTCGGACGAGGCCGTCGAGCACCTCGGCGGTATGGCCGGCATGGCCGGCTTGCAGCTCTTTTATCTGGCCAGCGCCCTGAGCAGGATTCGGGTTGCGCCGAATGACCGCTCGACCCGGCAATCGGTGCGGCAGGTGCTAGCGCTGCACCGCAATTGGGCAGCGAGCTCGCCGGCCAATTACGCGGCGCCTTTTGCGCTGATCGAAGGTGCGTGGGCGCGGGCCCGCGGGCAGCACAGCAAGGCGGAGCGCTTCCTCACCCGGGCGATTGAGCTCGCAGCGGAGTACCAGCTCCCGCTGATTCACGCGCTTGCCCACGAAGAGTGCGCCATGCTCAACACGCAGACCGGTCGTCCGAGGGTTTCTGCGCAGATGTTGCGGTCGGCATACCAGGGCTACCTGGGTCTGGGCATCGCGGTGCGTGCGGAGCGGCTCGCGGAGGCTCATCCATGGCTGCTCAGCCGCGACCTTATCTCGGCGGGCTCGGCAGGAATCGACCCCGTCAGCGCGCATCAGGTCGTGCACGCGCTGCCGACCGCCCGGACTCTGGGGAGCCTGGCCGAGATCCTGCTCGGCACGGTTGCGGACACGACTGGCGCGGCCCGCGTTCTGCTCCTCACTGGCGAAGGCGAACAGCTGACCGTCCGGGCCGTCTGGGAGCACGGTGCCACCACGACCGTCGAAGGCCCTTGGACCGAGGCGAGCCATGACTGCTCCATCGTCGGGCGGGTGGTGGACAGCGGCCGTCCGCACATCGTTGCGGCCGATTCGCTCTACCCGGATCATCGTCCAGCTGGACGGGACAAGCGCCAAGCGGCGCTCCCGGCCACCCTCGCCGTCCCGGTAGTTGTGCAAGACAAGACGATTGGCGTGATCTACGCCGAACACCAAGAGCCGGGCAGAAGCTTCTCTTCCACAGACGAGGAGGCGGTCGCCTTCCTGTGTGCTCAGGCGGCCGCGCCGTTGTGGAACTTCGAGCTCGAGGTCCGGTTAAGGGCCGCTGACGAGCATCGGCAGTCCCTTATGGACGTGCAATCAAGATTCGTGCCCAACGAACTGCTGCGGATCCTCGATATAGACGACCTGCGTCGTGTCCGCAGTGGCTATCGGGTCGGGCGTCAAATGACGGTGCTCATCTCCGATATCCGGGGGTTCACCACCCTGATCGAGGACATGGACGTGCTAGAGGCGAGCAACTTGGCGGCGGGGTTCCTGCGAGCTGTCGAACTGCCGATCATCACCTGCAACGGCATGATCCAAGACGTGCGCGGTGACGAAATCGTCGCCGTCTTCGAGTCGGAGCCGGACAACGCCGTGCGGGCCGGACTCGCCATGCTGCGGTCCCTTCGCGAGCACAACCAGGAGCGGCTTGCGCTTGGCTCCGAGGAACTGCGAGTTGGAATCGGTATCAACACCGGCGCTGTCGGGGTTGGGCTGGTCGGTGGGGTGAACCGAATGGTCCTCACGATCATCGGTGACGCCGTGAACCTGGCTGCGCGCATCGAGAGCGCCAACAAACGCTACGGCTCATCACTTCTCATCTCCGACGCCACACTTACCCGTCTCTCGAAGCCCGACCAGTTCGACGTCCGCCGGATGGAGCGAGTCATGGTGGTCAATCGACGCCGAGCGGTGACGATGTATGAGGTTTATGACGACGATCCGGC
>DATAZK010000193.1:0-14000 GCA_036272075.1 Frankiaceae bacterium | reverse complement strand
ACGACAGCCCGTTGTGCCCGGTGCCGTGGGCGGTCAGGGTGCGGCCCTGCTCGTCGACTCCTTCGATGAGGACGTGCGTCGGGAAACCCTCGGCGTTGCGCTCCACGACGGTCCGCTCTGCAGAAGCAATCTTGGCCCAGACGCCGTCGCGGTTGAGGTAGCCGTGGATGCTCTTCATCCCCTCACCCCAGTCCATCGTGATGGTGTGGAAACCATCACGATCTGAGGCGGTGGCATAGCTGTAGCCGCCGTGGGGGCAGGGGCCGCCGGTCATCCCCTGGCCGTGCTGCGTGCGCGGACCCCAGGAGCGGTCGCGAAAGCCGAACGAGTCGACCTTCATCGTCTCGCCGCGGATCACCAGCGTCCCCTGGTAACGACCGGGCTGGTCGAGGTGGCTCTGGCCGAGGTAGTGCGGCTCGGCGACGGCGGTGAAGGTCAGCTCGGCATGGATCTCGTTGCCGTCGTCGGGGTCGTCGTAGCCGATCTCCCATTTGTGCTGTGGTTCCAGGCATTTGTAGTGGATGCCATTGCCGAGGGTGATGTCGGAGAGTGGCTGCTGCGGGATCGGCAGATGCCAGAAGTTCTTGGAATACAAGCACGTTTCGGGACGCGAGCCGCTGGGGTCCCAGAAGTAGGCGCCCGCCGCCATCGTCGCCAGGTTGCCCCGGAAGAACGGGTAGAGCTGCCCGCTGACCTTGCGGTCGGGAACGGTGAAGGTGAACCAGCACGTCTCCGACCAGTCGGTGGTATCCGACGTCGGCTGGTGGAACTCGTCGTCCGGATGCATGCCCTCCCGCGGCCCGGGCAGTGCGGTCATCGCAGCTCGTCGACGTACGTGTCGGTACCCGGGATCGTCGGCTGGAACGGCGCGATGAGTTCCGCCTTTCCTGCACCGAACTTCGCGGCCTGCTCGACCGCTCCCGAGAAGCCCGCCTCCCACGAGTCGCGCACATCGCCCTCGGTGAACCAGAGGGCAGTCACCCGACGGCCGAGCGCGTCAGGCTGCTTGACGTAAGCCATCTTGTCGTCGGGCAGCGGGAAGGGCGTGAACAGGGTGCCCAGCCCGACTCCGGCGCCGAACACCACCGGTGCCCGCTCGCTCTTGATGTATTCAACGACAGCATCGGTGTTCGAGCCCTCCGGCGCGTCGATGACCTCGACGACGAGCCCCTTGAACGGGTAGTCGAACGCGTGGATGTCGCGCGGGCCCTCGTCGCTCTTGTAGACCGGGCCCAGGTAACGCTGGAACGCCGTGAAGACGTGGGTGCGGTCGAGATAGACGCGCTTGTCAGCGAGCAGTCGCTGGTTGGTGGCGACGGTCCAGCGGAGGTGATCGTCGTAGCGGCCGTCGGTGATCCAGTACGTCGAGATGTACTTGCCGAGCTCGATCGGGTTGGCGATGGAGCTGTCCTTCGGGATCCGCAGTGCCTGCAGGTCACGAGGCGCCACGTAGCGCTTGCCGGCGAACATCCACGGCATGGCCATCGCGCCGGCGTAGAAGTGGTCGTCCTCATACCAGCGGTTGTAGGCCTTCTCGTGACCGACGTGAGGCTCGACCATCGTGATGAGCGCCGAGCCCACCTTGACCTCGTACTCGCCCTCGCCGGGCAGCAACGAGTACTGACTGACCTCTGCCACGATGACTCCCTTGTCCTGTTACTCGATGCTGGTGTTGAAGAATTCAGACGCGCGAGAAGTCCGGCTCGCGCTTCTGCGCGAAGGCGGTCATGGCCTCGATGTTGGCCGGGGCGCCGAGAAGTTCAGCAAATGCAGCGTTTTCCCGGCCGCGGGCGGCGGCGATCGCGTCGATCAGCGGCGCCATCATCACCTGCTTGGTCGCGATGAGCGAGCTTACGGGAGCGGCGGCCAGCACCCGGGCGTAGCGCATGGTGACCTCCATGAGTTCCTCGGGCGCGCAGAGCTTGCGGGCGATCCCGAGTTCGACGCATTCGGCAGCCGGAACCCACTCGGCCGACATCAGCACCCACGCGGCAGCCTGGCGCCCGATGAGGATCGGCAGCAGGACGCTGCTCGCGGCCTCCGGCGCCACCCCGAGACGCGTGAACGGGTAACGCAACCGGGCCTCGGTCGACATGACGGCGTAGTCGGCGAAGCCGAGGATCGTCGCGCCGATGCCGACGCCGAGGCCGTTCACCGCGCAGATGAAGGGCTTTCGGAAGTTGGTCAGCTGATCGATCAGTCCGGGGAAGCCGTGCTTGCCGTTGGTGAATCCCGCCGGATCGGCGACCCGGGCCGCCATCTCGCGGACGTCGGTGCCGGCGCAGAAGGCCGAGCCACCGCCGGTGAAGACGACGACCGCCACGCCCGGGTCAGCATCCGCGGCCATGAGTGCCTCGGTCATCGCGTCGTAATGCTCTTCGTTGAAGGCATTCTTCGCTTCGGGGCGGTCGAGCGTGAGGATGCGGACCCGTCCCTCATCTTCGATGCGGATCACGCGCTCAGTCCTTCTGCTACGGCACTGTCAATGGCGCCGTCGACGATGCGCCAGCGGATGGGTTCTTGCGGATCGGCCGGCTCGTCGTAGGTGAGGATGCCGCGCTCCCGCAAGGCATAGAGGTGGGCCAGCGCCTCACCGACAGCGGCGCGGCGCATGAACCCGTCGATCCGATCCCAGGAGCGCGACCAGCTCATCCGCGCGGCGACAGCGAAAGCTGTGTCATCGCCCGCGCGGATGGCCGCGACCACCTCGGAGAAACGCTGATGGTGATGGGCCTTGAGCGCATCGACGCGTGCCGTGAGCCCGACGAAGCGGTGCTCATGAGCCGGCAGCACCAGCTCGACGTCTTCGGCGGCCACCTTGTCCAGGGAGTTGAGGAAGTCGCCGAGCGGGTTCTTCCCGGACTGCGGGTGATAGGAGATGTTCGGCGTGATCCGCGGCAGCACGTGGTCGCCGGTGAGCATGAGGCGCTGCTCGGCCAGGTAAAAGCAGAGGTGGCCGGGTGAGTGGCCCGGAGTGTGGATCGCCCGCAGGTTCCAGCCCGGGACGTCGGGCCGGTCGCCGTCCTCGATGAGCACGTCGGGCAGTGTCGGCTTGACGAACTCCCGCACCGGCATCGACGCGGCGCCGATGCCGACGAGCTCGTCCTCGGACGCGCCGGCCCGGGTGAGTGAAGCGCTGACCATCTCCAGCAGCTCGTCCGGGTCGATGTAGCGCGACTGGATGAGCCGGGCGTCGGCGGGATGCAGCGAGATCCAGGCGCCGGACGCCTCACGGATCCGGCCGGCCAGCCCGTAGTGGTCGGGATGGATGTGGGTCACCATCACGCCGCGCACGTCAGACATCGCGAAGCCGGCCTGCCGCAGGCCCTCGGCCAGCGCGTCGAACGCCTCGTCGGTGTTCCAGCCGGCATCGATGAGGTACGCGCCGCGCTCGGTGGCGAAGACGTACACCAGCACGTAGCGCAGCGAGTTCATCGGGATGGGGACCGGCACCACCCACAAGCCGGGCCGGATCTGCTCGACCGGAGGGAGCGGGGCGAGCACGGGACTGGGATCTGAAGCCACGCTTCGGATCGTGCCACTTGTGTCAGGCAACGACACCGTCGGCCCGTAGCGCGTCGATCTCGGCAGCGCTGAGCCCCAGTTCGGCGGCCAGCACCTCGGCGGTGTGCTCGCCCAGCCAGGGCACGCGCGTCTCGGGTCCTTCGGCGACTCCCGAAAGCTTCACCGGATTGCCCGGGATGAGCACGGGCTGCTCGACGCCGTCGCTGCGCGGCATCTCGACCAGCATGTGGCGGGCGGCCAGATGAGGATCGACGACCACCTCCTCATCGACGAAGCACGGGCCGGCGGCGATGCCGGCGGGCCCGAGCGCATCGCACGCCTCGATCCGGGTGAGTCCACTGGCCCAGCCTTCGATGGCCGGGCGCAGCACGCTGTCGAGGTGCTCGAGCCAGCCCGCACGCGTGGCAAAGCGCGGGTCGTCTTTCCACTCCGGATGGCCTATCAGGGCCACCAGCTTCGCGAACTGCGCCTCGCGTCCGACCTGCATGACGAACCAGCCGTCGCCGGCGCGAAAGCCGTGGTTGATCAGCTGCGGTGGGGTGCCGCTCTTGAGACCCAGCGACCAGTAGTTCGTCACGATGTCGGTCATCGCGACCACGACGTCGAGCATGGCGATGTCGACGTACTGGCCCTGCCCGTCGCGCTCGCGCTGGCGCAGCGCCGAGAGGATGCCGATGGTGGCGTAGAGAGCGGCCCCGATATCCCCGAGCGCGCCGACCGGGGAGACCAGCGGCGGATTGTCGCCCTCCCGCTTGAGCTCGTAGATCCCGCTCATCGCCTCGACGATCGGGGCGAAGGCAGGCCAGCTCCCGTACGGCGTGGGGGTGGTGTTGCCGAAGCCGGAGATCGAGACGTAGATGCACGACGGGTGCACGGCCACGATGTCCTCATACGCGAGGCCGAGCCGGCCGAGCGAGCCGGCTTTGGAGTTCTCGGCGATGACGTCGAAGTGCGGGGCCATGTCGAGAACGAGCTGGCGGCCACGCGGGTTGCGCAGGTCGATGCTGATGCTGCGCTTGTTCAGGTTGTTGCGCAGGAACGTCGCGCCGATCTGGCGGCCCTCGGGATCGGCCATGGCCGGGGTCGATCCGCGGCCCAGATCGCCGGTGGGCGGCTCGACCTTGACGACCTCCGCGCCGAGACGCGAGAGCAGCTGGGTGGCGTAGGGCAGCGCCTGCATCTGCTCGAGGGCCAGGATGCGGACACCATCCAGTGGCTTGCCCCGGCCGGCGGCGGCAGCATTAGCGATCTCTCCGAGGAGCACCCCGTCACCATAACGAGCCGCTCACAGCCGCCTGACGGGGCGTCAGGAGATTGAAGAGGGCGTTCTCACATGATTACGCTCTGGCGGGCTTAGCATCGGCGGATGAGCTCGCGCGCTCCCCTAGCCGGAAGCGGCACCGGCGCGCGCTTCCCAGGTCTCGCGAAACCCGTCGCGCCAGCCCACCACGCACGGTCCGGTGAAGGCGCGGCGTCGTGAAACGTCGGCGATCGAGCCGCGCAGCGTGCCCGGAGTCGATACGACCTCCGGCGTCGCCGGGTGACCGGACAACTCGCCCAGGTAGGCGGTCCATTCTTGTACGGAGACCGCCTCGTCGCCCGCCCAGTTGACGATCGTCGCGGGCACGCTCGCCGCGTCGAGAAGCGCCTCGGTCTGGGTGTTGATGTCGTCCTGGTGGATCGGACTGTAGGGGCACGGATCCCAGCGCGTGACCACGGGCTGACCCGCCGCGATGGCGTCAGCGTGATACGCCGGAAGCCCGCCGTTGGGGCCGTAGGAGGCGTTCATCCGGGCGATGACGACGGGTAGATCGAACAGCCGCGCGCAGGTACGCGCCACAGCCTCCTGGCCGATCTTTGACATCGAGTACGGCGGCGAGAGGGACGAGTTCACGTCGCCGAGCGGATCGGTCTCTTTGAAAACGTGCAGCGGATCCTCGACCGGCTTGTAGACCGAGTGCGTCGACATCACCATGACGGCCTTGGCGTTGCGGCAGTGCGCCATCAGCAGTCCGGTCGCCTCGGCGTTACCGCGAATCGCGGAGTCGTAGTCGTAGCCGGGCGACTGATCTGCGGCGAGGTGCAGGACGTATTCGAAGTCGGTCGGCAGCTCTGAGAAGTCGCCGGTGGAAAGGTCCGCCGCAACGGCTCGCACACCGGCGGCCTCGACCCGCTCCCGGCTCCCCTCGACGGTGAACCGGGCGACGCCCCAGACCTCGTTGTCGGGAGCGAGGTACTCGGCGAGCGGAAACGCGATCTGGCCCGCGGGTCCGGTGATCAGGATCTTCTTGCCCGACAGCATGGCGGGACGCTACCCCGCACGGTTACGCGGTCGGGTAACCGGCTGCCGTCGCTGCGATGTGCAGGCCGAGGAGCTCGGTCGCCTCGACCACATCGCTGCCGATGTCACGGCTGCGCCCACAGGTGGCGACGAGGAGCCCGAGCGTCGATCCGTGGCCGCGCAGGGGCACCACGAGCATCGCCCGCGCCGCCGTCTCGAAGTCGGCGCCGAGGAAGCTGGCGGCAAGGTCACGCGGACCGCCGCCGGTGTGGCAGGACGTGACCCCCACGGCGATGGCGAAGAGCTTCTCGACCGTCGCCGCGTCAAGTTCAGCGAAGACCTTCAGAGCCGGTCCGGTCACCGCTCCGAGTTCGGGACCCTCGGGTCCGTACCACCAGAGGGCGGCGCTGGTGAGCGCGCTGACGTCGATCGCCGCACGAACGCCGCGCTGGGCAAGTTCGGTGCGCGAGCCGGCGTTGGCCAGACCCGGGGCCGAACGGCTCAGCGCCCGCAGCGGGCTGTCGCGCACGTGGCGCGGGCCGAGCGCGTCGAGCCGGCGTTCGAAAAGGAGCGCTGCCTGCCGGGTGTCCTCGCGCGCCGCAAAGCTGAGCTCGCTGTAGGACTCGACGTTCAGCACCCCGAACCGGTGCCTTCCCGCATGCAGCGGGACGCTGAACTCCGAGCGCACACCCGGGATGGCCGCGCGGTAGGAGGGGTCGGCGCGCACGTCGGGTACCCAGGCCTCTTGATCGCGGGCGAAGGTGCGGCCGGTGATGCCCACACCCGGTGCCATGCCGTCGTGAACAATCCACTGGCCGCGGCGCGAGAGGCAGCGCAGCACTCCCCCGCGCTCGACGTAGATGCTCGGCATGAGCCGGTGCTCCTCATGCAGCCAGCCGGTCACCACATCGGCGAGCGTCTGCACGTCACCGGCGCGCTCGATACGCGACGCGAGTGGCAGCAGCGCCAGGTCCTGCTTGGCGGCGCCCCCGCCGTCGGTGTGCGCGGGCGTGGGCCATCCGCTGGCGGGCCGGGCGATCAGATAGCCCTGGACCAGATCGACACCGAGTTCGCCGAGCGCGTTCAGCTCAGCGACCTCCTCGACGCCCTCGGCGACGGTCTGCGCGCCGCACGCGACCCCGAAGGCGACCAGCGCGGCAATCAGCGCGCGGCGATCCCGGTCGCGGTGCAAACCGCTGACAATGCTGCGGTCGATCTTGATGAAGTGCGGCGACAGCCGAAGCACGTGGGCCATGTTCGCGTAGCCGGCGCCGACGTCATCGACCGCGAGCAGCGTCCCCGCCCGGGCGAGGCGAACGAGACGCTCGCTCAGCGGTGCGTAGTCGGCGATGCGCTCGTGTTCGGTGACTTCCAGGACGTGCTCGGGAGCGGCGGCGAGCAGGTCGTCGATGCGGGGATCGAGCAGGAGGCCGGCGCTGGCGTTGAGGAACAGGCGCGCGCCGCCGGGTGGTGTCCCGAGAGCGAGCCCGGCGCGTAAGCACGCGAGTTCGACGTCCGTACGGCAGCCGGCGGCTTCCGCGCGGGCGAGCCATTGATCGGGCGAGGTGAACGAGAAGCTCTTCGAACGGGCCAGCGCCTCGAAGCCGACGGTGACGCCATCGGCCACGCGCACGATGGGCTGGGTGACGGCGGTGATGTCACCGGGAGCGAGCAGCGAAGACACATCGACGAGAGGCGGTCCGCTACGGGCTCGTGGGAGGCGTCCCGCCACCCGCGACGGATTGCTCACCGGATGCCTGTCGGCACAGGACGGCGAATACTTCATGACCAGTGACGAAAAAACCGGTCCCGTCACAAGAAATTCACATTCGACCCCCTCCGAGCGGCGAAATGTCCGGAAGGCGTGCTGAGAATAGGCCCGTGACCTACCGGTCGAGTATCGACATCGCAGCACCGGTCGAGCGAGTGTGGGACGTGCTCATGGACGTCGAGACCTGGCCCGACTGGTCGCCGACCATGACGGCAGTCAAGCGACTGGAGCCCGGCATGTTCCGGCCAGGCAGCAGCGCGCGCATCAAGCAGCCGCGCCTTCCCGAGTCCACGTGGCGGGTGACGGCGCTGGTGCCGCAGAAGTCGTTCACCTGGGCTACGCGTTCGCGAGGGGTCACCACGGTGGCCCGTCACACCGTCGCCGCGCGCGAAGAGGGCGGGACCCGCGCCCGCAGCGAAATCGACCAGAGCGGGCCGCTCGCCCTGCTGGCGTGGATCTTCTTCGGACGGTTGACCAGGCGCTATATGGAGCAGGAAGGTCAGGAGCTCAAGAAACGCTGCGAGAGGGGGTAGGGAAAGCTCCATGAGCGAACTGTCACCCAGCACTGCCACGCCGACGCATCGGGTGGCGATCATCGGGGCCGGTTTCGGGGGGCTTTTCGCGGCGCGCTCGCTGCGCAAGGCACCCGTAGCCGTCACCATGATCGACCGCACCAACCACCACCTCTTCCAGCCGCTGCTCTACCAGGTCGCGACCGGCATCCTGTCGGAGGGAGACATCGCTCCCCCGATCCGCGACGTGCTGCGCCATTACCGCAATACCGAAGTCCTCATCGGTGACGTCACCGAGGTCGATCTCGAGCGACGCAAGCTCACGGTCGTGAACCTCGGTGAACCGGTCGAGGTGGAGTACGACAGCCTGATCGTGGCCGCGGGAGCCGGCCAGTCCTACTTCGGGCACCCCGAATTCAGCCGCTACGCGCCCGGGATGAAGTCGATCGACGACGCCCTGGAGATCCGCGGCCGGATCTTCGGCGCCTTCGAGATGGCCGAGCGGGAGACGGACCCCGACAAGCGACGCGACTGGCTGACCTTCGTGGTCGTCGGCGGCGGCCCCACCGGCGTCGAGATGGCCGGCCAGATCGCCGAATTGTCACGGCGCTCGCTGCACGACAACTTCCGCCACATCGACCCGGCAAGCGCCCGCGTCGTGCTGCTCGACGCGGGTGACGCGCTCATTCCGGCCTTCGGCAAGAGGCTCTCGGGCAAGGCGCTGACCGGGCTGCAGGGGCTCGGTGTCGAGGTGTATCTGAATACGCCCGTGACGAACGTCGATGCTGACGGAGTCGACGCGAAGCCGGCCGCCGGCGGCCAATTGCGTATCCGCGCGCAGACCAAGGTCTGGGCCGCCGGGGTGGAAGCTTCGAAGCTGGGCGGGATCCTCGGAAAGCAGAGCGGCGCCGAAGTCGACCGGACCGGCAGGGTGAAGGTCAATCCCGACCTGACGCTGCCCGGCCACCCCGAGGTCTTCCTCATCGGCGACATGGTCAACCTGGACAAGCTCCCGGGCGTCGCCGAGGTGGCGATGCAGGGCGGCATCCACGCGGCGTACGCCATCAAGCGTCGCATCGAAAAGAACGATCCGAACGTGCCGATCAAGGCCTTCCACTACCGCAACCTCGGCGACATGGCGACCATCTCCCGGTTCAAGGCAGTGGCCGCGATCGGACCCTTGCGGGTCGCCGGCTTCCTCGGCTGGCTGCTGTGGCTCTTCGTGCACCTGACCTTCCTGACCGGGTTCAAGAACCGGGTGGCCACCGTCTTCAACTGGTTCATCGCCTTCATCGGCCACGGGCGGCCGCAGCGGGCCATCACGCAGCAGCAGGTCGACGCGAGGGCAGCACTGCAGCGCGAGCATCGCGAATAGCCCTGCGAACGCTCGGCCGCCTGCCGGTTCCGGGTGGCGCGCAAAACCCAGTAATGCGCGTTAACGCGCAGTTTTGACGTCGATCACTGAGTTTTCGTCGCTCGCTCGGGGGCCCCAGGCAGACGTGAGCAGCACAGCGAACGCGAGCCAGCAAATACCGAACAGCCAGCCGCCGGCCACATCCGTGGCCCAGTGCACCGACAGGTAGACGCGCGAAAGACCCACGCCGATCGCCAGGATCGCGGCACCGGTGATGAACACCCAGCGAGCGCGGGAGAAACTCATCGTGAGCAAGACCGCGAGCAGCCCGTAGACCATGGTCGCGTTGGTCGTGTGGCCTGACGGAAACGCGTAGCCGCTGGCGTTGACGAGATGAAGTCCCGCCGGCGGGCGGGGCCGCGCGATCGTGCGGTTGATCCCGAAGCGGATCAGTTGACCGGTGACGAACACGGCTATCGCCAGCACACCCGGGAGGGGCCGGCCGGTCCGCCGCCAGCAGACGAGCGCACCCACGACGAGCAGCGGGTACACGACCAGGTCGGTGCCGAGCTTCGTGAGCGCCCTCGACAGCGTGGTGAGCGCACCGGAGCGCCACTCGACCACGTCGTGCAGAAGGGACCCATCGGGCCCCAGCGGTCCGGCGCGCCGCGCGACCGCGACAGCCAGCAGGGCAAACGCCGCCGCAGCGACGACGAACACCGCGCCCGCGGCCAGCATCGAGCGACGCGTATCGGGCGAGTGCTGGCCAGGGTCTTGTGCGGACATTCTTGGGTCAGTCCAGCGGCCGGTACACGACCAGGCGCCGGGGATGCTTGGCCAGTGTCAGCTTGGGAGCCTGCGAACCCACCTCGCCGTCGCGCGCGAGCTCCAGCGCCGTCGCGCCGTCGCGCACACGGACCTGAAGGCGCGGGGTCAGACGCTCCTCGTAGACGCGGCTTTGACCGAGCCGCCCCGACAGCAACGCGAGTACCAGGCGGGTGCGCGCGAAGGGTGCCTGCGCATCGAGCAGCCGCACGTCGAGCAGGTCGTCGTCGAGCCGCGGGCGATAGGTCGGGGCGAAACCGGCGGGCCGGTAGCCGCAATTGCCGGCGAACAGCAGCCACAGCCGGCGGTGGTCACCGTCGATCTCGAGCTCCAGGGGCTCGCTGCGCCGCAGGACGCGCGCGGTCCCGATCGCCATCGCCGGCCACTTTCCGACGTAATCCTGGAAACGCTCGCGCATTTCCACGAGCTCGGGGTAGCTCCCGAGACTCGCTGTGTTGAGGAAGATCCGTCCCTGGGGGTGGTCGGGATCGCCCTCCACCCAGGCGACGTCCACCGCACATGCATGCCCGCCCTCGACGGCGGCTGCGGTATCGCCTAGCTCCTGCAATCCGGCGTCGCGGGCGAAGTGGTCGAGCGTTCCTGCGGGGAAGACGGCAAGGGCAATGCCCTCGGCGAGCGCGGCGGCTGCCGCGCAATTGACGGTGCCGTCGCCGCCTGCCACGCCGAGAGCCTGCGCGCCACTGGCCGCTTTTGCCATGACCTCATCGAGGTCCTCGCCGTCGCCCGGCTGCACGATGCGCGCCTGCGGAAGTAGCTCCTGCAGCTCTTTGGCGACGTCCCCGCGGCTGGCCTTCCCGGCTCCGGAGTTCACCACGATGACCAGCCCCTGCCCGTGCGGCAAGGCCGGAGCATCGCTCGATGCCGGCCGCGCCTGCGCGGGTCCCGCCGGCCGGCGTGGCCAGGTCCGCGTCGTGAGTGCCGCGCAGCCGGCGCCGATCGCGATACCCGCCAGGACGTCGCCGGGATAGTGCACGCCCACATAGATCCGCGAATACGCAACCGCTCCCGCCACCAGCGCGACTCCGGCTCCGATTGCCGGCGTTTCCAGCGCCACGCCGGTGGCGAACGCCGCAGCAGAAGCCGAATGACCCGACGGGAAAGATGAACTTGTCGGCTGCCGGAGCAGCCGTCGCCGCACAGGGACGTCGTCGAGCGAGGGCCGGGTGCGCCGGGTCGAGAATTTCGCCGGTGCATTTGTGATCGCGCTCGCCAGGCCCAGGCTCAGCAGGCCGCGTAACGCTGCCCGGCGGCGTTGCCCTCCGCTGACCCCGAGGGCTCCCGCAGCGGCCCACCACAGCAGCCCGTGGTCAGCGGCTCGGGAAAGCCGGGGAAGGACCCCGTCCAATGGCGGCGTATGGGCTGAAGCGACGCGCGAGAAGAGCGCCTGGTCGAGCAGTTGTGCGCGCACTGAGGCTCCGGAAGGGTCTGGGAGGGCATCTGCGACTTACCCCAACGTCAGCGATCAATGACGGCCGGCTACTGGATCGAGTAGCCGCCGTCGATGGTGAGCGCATGTCCGAGGACGAACGACGATTCCGGCGAGCACAGCCACAGGGCCGCTGCCGCAATCTCTTCCGCCTCCGCGATGCGCCCGATCGGATGCATGTCGACGACCTGCTGCTCGAGCGCGGGATCATCGCCGATCCACTCGTTGACCATGCGGGAGCGGGCGGTGCCCGGGCAGATCGCGTTGACCCGCACGCCCGTGGTGGCGAGTTCGAGCGCCGCCGTGCGGGTGAGGCCGATGACTCCGTGCTTGCTGGAGACGTAGTCGGCCATGCCCGGGAAGCCGATGAGCCCGGCGCCGGAGGAGGTGTTGACGATCGCGCCCCCCGGGCCCTGCGCCACGATGTGCGGGATCTCGTATTTCAGGCACAGGAAGACGCCGGTCAGCATGACGCCGATGCCCCGCTGCCAGACCTCCTCATCCATCTCGGCGATGGTCGCCCCGGCGCCGACGATGCCGGCGTTGTTGTGCGCGTAGTCCAGCCGGCCGTACTCAGACAATGCGGTGTTCACCATCGCCTGGACGGAGCTGGAATCGGCGACATCGGTCTCGGCGAAGCAGGCCCGGCCACCCGCGTCAGCGATCAGCCTGACGGTCTCGGCGCCGCCGCTCGGGTCGATGTCGGCAACGACCACCGAGGCGCCCTCACGAGCGAACCCGATAGCCGACGCGCGTCCGATTCCGGAAGCTGCGCCGGTGACAATCGCGACCTTGCCCTCGAAGCGGCTCACGCCCCCGAGGCTAGACGCGACGCGCTTCGATGCGCGCCTGGGTGGGCCACCTGACGTCGGTCGCCCAACCGAACTTCTCGCAGATCCGGATGAAGCCCGCGGCGATGTCGAGCTGATGGCGGTCGACCCCATGGCGCGCGCAGGTCGGGTCGGAGTGGTGCAGGTTGTGCCAGCTGTCGCCCATCGAGACGACCGCGAGCGGCCAGAGGTTGGTGGCCCGATCCGCCCGGCGCAGCGTGAACGGCCGGCTGCCGTAGAGGTGACAGAGCGAATTCACGCTCCAGGTGACGTGGTGCAGCAGGAAGACGCGCACCAGGCCGCCCCACAGCAGCGCCGTAAGGGCGCCGTTGGCGGTTCCCGTGAGCAGGTAGCCGGCAAGCGTCGGGAGGCCGAGAGAGAGCACGCACAGCAGCGGGAAGGCGCGGTCGATCGCCACCATCATCGGCTCGGCTTTCAGATCGGGCGCGTACTGCTCGACGGATGTCGAATCCGCCCGGAAAAGCCAGCCCATGTGGGCGTGCACGACCCCACGGACCCGTCCGACCAGGCCGCCGCCGTATTCGTAGGGCGAATGGGGGTCTCCGGGCTGGTCGGAGAAGGCGTGGTGGCGCCGGTGCGCCGCGATCCAGCTGATGACACCGCCCTCGAACGCCATGCTCCCGGCGATGGCGAGCGACGCCCGCAGCACCGGAGACGCGGTGAAGCTGCGATGGGTATGCAGGCGATGGAAGCCGGCGGTGATGCCCATGGCGGTGATCAGGTAGAAGATCCCCAGCAGGCTGAGGTTGACGGCCGTGACGCTGCTGTGCAGCACGGCAGTGCAGACGATGACCACCCCGGCGACCGGGAGCCCCACGACGAGCAGCGTCACGATCAGCGGCACCACACCAAGCCGTCCGCGCTCACCCGTGTCGAACGGAGTGGTGTCGTACGCAGGCGGGACGGCAAGGACGGCGGCAGGCGACACGGATGCTCCGAGGTCGACGGGATGGAACGGCATCGAACGTTGACGGGCCGGGGACCTGCCGGATCTAACGCGGCACAGCGTACGTGCCGACCCTAGAGATCGCCTGTGAATGACCCGCTGGCGCCGGCATCTACGTTTTGGGTATCGGCTCAAGCCTCCCGCTTTGAATGAGTTTGTGCAGGGGCATCAGCGCGCGCCCGGGGCCGGTCAGGTAAGACAGGGACGTGAAAATGCGAACCCTCGGCCGGACCGGCGTCAAGGTCAGCCCGCTCTGCCTCGGCGCGATGATGTTCGGCGCCTGGGGTAACCCCGATCATGACGAATCGGTCCAGATCATCGAGCGAGCGCTCGAGGCCGGGATCAACTTCATCGACACCGCCGACGTGTACTCGGCCGGCGAGTCGGAGGAGATCGTCGGCAAGGCGCTGAAGGGCCGGCGCGACGACGTCGTCCTCGCGACGAAGGTGCACGGCGACATGGGCAGCGACCCGAACCGCAAGGGCAAC
>DATAZK010000192.1:0-12444 GCA_036272075.1 Frankiaceae bacterium | reverse complement strand
GTTCGCTTTCTCCCGATCGGGACGGACGACCCCCAGGTGGGCCCACCAACGCAAATGGCGTTGTTCCACAAGGGATTTGCGTCCACTGAGGCGCCGTCATGACCGAAGGTCGCGAGCTTGCCCTACCGGCGCTGTGCCTGGTCGCCCTGGTGGGTGTGACGGGATCGGGTAAGTCGACATTCGCACGTCGCGCCTTCAAGGCGACCGAGGTGCTCAGCAGCGACTTCTGCCGCGGCCTCGTCGCCGACGACGAGAACGACCAAGCAGCCACCGGCGACGCCTTTGACGTCCTCTACTACATCGCGGCGAAGCGGCTGGCCGCCGGACGGCTGACCGTCGTGGATGCCACGAATGTTCAGCAGGACGCGCGAAAGAAGCTCGTCGAACTCGCCCGCCAGCATGACGTCCTGCCGGTCGCCATCGTCCTCGACGTCCCCGAGCGGGTGTGCGCCGACCGCAACGCATCCAGGCCCGATCGTGACTTCGGACCGCAGGTGCTGCGCAGGCAACGCGACATGCTGCGCCGTGGCATGCGGGGTCTTTCTCGTGAGGGTTTTCGCACGGTGCACGTCCTGAAGACACCAGAGGAAGTCGATGGCGCCCGCATAGTGCGCACCCCGCTCTACAACGACCTGCGCCGCGAGCACGGCCCGTTCGACATCATCGGTGACGTCCACGGCTGCCGCACCGAACTGGAGGCGCTGCTGGTGGAACTCGGCTACGCGCTGAAGCGCGACGGTGACGGCCGGACCATCGGCGCGCACCATCCACACGGTCGCCGGACGGTCTTCGTGGGCGACCTCGTCGACCGCGGACCCGATACGCCTGGCGTCCTGCGGCTGGCCATGGGCATGGTGAAGGCGGGAGACGCGTTCGCCGTCCCCGGTAACCACGAGAACAAGCTGCTGCGCGCGCTTCGTGGGCGCAACGTTCAGATCACCCATGGTTTGGCGGAATCTCTCGCCCAGCTCGACGCGGAACCGGCCGACTTCAAGGCGGAGGTCGAGAGCTTCATCGACGGGCTGGTCTCGCACTACGTGATGGACGACGGCAAGCTCGTGGTCGCCCATGCGGGGATCAGTGAGCGCTACCAGGGCCGGGCGTCGGGACGGGTTCGATCGTTCTGCCTCTACGGCGATACGACCGGCGAGACCGACGAGTTCGGGCTGCCCGTCCGCTATCCATGGGCCAACGACTATCGCGGCCGGGCGACCGTGCTCTACGGCCACACTCCGGTGCCCACGCCAGAGTGGGTGAACAACACGATGTGCCTGGATACCGGCTGCGTCTTCGGCGGCCGGCTGACGGCCCTGCGCTACCCCGAACGCGAGCTCATCTCCGTGCCGGCAGCGCAGGTGTATTACGCGCCGTCCAAGCCCTTCCAGGCCAATCCTGACGCCACGCCCGCCGCGGACAGCGCCGCGCGACGCGACCCCGATGTCCTGGACATCACTGACGTCATGGGCACTCGAGTCGTCGAGACCACGCACCACGGCAGGGTCAGCGTCAGGGAGGAGAACGCGGCTGCGGCACTTGAGGTCATGAGCCGTTTCGCGCTCGATCCGCGCTGGCTGCTCTACCTGCCACCGACGATGAGTCCGGTGGCGACGTCGACGCGCGACGGGCTGCTGGAGCATCCGGAGCAGGCGTTTGAGGCCTTCCGGTCCGACGGGGTCGATGCCGTCGTGTGCGAGGAGAAGCACATGGGCTCGCGGGCGGTCGTCGCACTGCCGCGTGATGCGAAGGCTGCCGAACGCCGGTTCGGCGCACCGGCCGGCGCGTCAGGAGCGATCTACACCCGTACCGGACGGCCCTTCTTCGATCCGGCCTTGACCGAGCAGCTGCTGGAGCGACTCCGCTCGGCAGCCGAAAAGGCCGGCCTCTATGAGGAATTGGACACCGACTGGCTCCTGCTCGACGCGGAGATCCTGCCATGGAGCGCGAAGGCTCTCGACCTGCTGAAGAACCAGTACGCCTCGGTCGGCGCCGCCGCCCGCGCCTCGCTGCCGGTGGCCGTGCGGCTGCTCGAGCAGGCCCTGTCCGCCGGCGTGGAGACCTCCGAATTGCTGACCCGGAGCACGTCCCGGCTCGCCAACGCGACCGCCTTCACTGCGGCGTACGGACGCTATTGCTGGCCGACAGAGGGGCTGACGGGTGTCAGCGTGGCGCCGTTCCAGCTCCTGGCAAGCGAGGGCGTTACGTATCACGACCGACCGCATGCCTGGCATCTTGAACTCATCGACAGGCTCGTCGCGGCAGACCCTGACGTCCTGCGCGCCACCCGGCGACTGTTCGTCGACACCACCGACCCGGCATCCGTGACGGCGGCGACGACCTGGTGGGAGGAGACCACAGCGGCGGGCGGCGAGGGGATGGTCGTCAAGCCGGCCGCCAACGTGGTCCGCAGCCGGCGCGGTCTCGTCCAGCCCGGCCTGAAGGTTCGCGGACCGGAATACCTGCGGATCATCTACGGACCCGACTACACCGATCCGGCGAACCTGCAGCGGCTGCGCAGCCGGGGACTCGGGCACAAGCGCTCGCTTGCCGCCAGGGAGTACGCGCTCGGTCTGGAGTCGATCGAACGCGCCGCCCGAGGCGAGCCGCTGTGGCGCGTTCACGAATGCGTCTTCGCGATCCTGGCCCTGGAATCGGAGCCGGTCGACCCGCGGCTGTGACGAGATGGCCGGTCTGCTGTGAGCTAGGCGCTCCACAGGAAAAGCCGCATGTCCTGAAGTTGCTCGCTGAAGACTCCCGAGGGCGATGCCTTCCGCAACAGCTCGCGTAGTTCATCCGTGAACGCCGGGAGACGGTCGCCGAACAGGTGCGGCGCAGCCCCCGAGAGCGACAGCACCGAGGCGACGACCTGATCCTGCGAACGTTCGAAGACGTCACCGCCCGCGACAGGCACGATCTCAGGCCCGGTGAAGCCCGCTTCCCGGAAGATGACATCCTGCTCGTCCGGGGTATAACCACCCGCCACGATGCCGCGTCCCGCGCGCCTCTCGGGTCCGAGGTACTGGCGAATCAAATGGGTGATGGATTCGCGTGGCACGGTGGGCAGCGGGGATGCGCCGGAGGAACCGGTGCCTTCATGGGTCGTCGCCCCGACATGGACACAGTGACCCGCCGGTTCAAGCAAGCCGTGGATCTTGCCAGCAACGGCAGGACGATCCATCCAGTGGAACGACTGCGCAAGTGTGACGACCTCAAAGCGACCCACGTCTTCAAGGTCCTCCGCCGAACAGTGCAGCCATTTCACATTGCGGATGCCGCGACGGGCAGCCTCCCCTACCCCGACACGAATCATGTCCAGGTCGGCATCGACCGCCACCACCTCGGCGAAAAAGGGTGCCAGCAGCAGCGTCAGCGAGCCCGGACCGCAGCCAAGATCGAGCAAGCGGCCCGCACCATCGAGATCGAGTCGGGCGCGAAAGGCGTCGGCCAGCCGCGTGGGGTAGGGCAGCCGGCCCTGGAGATAGAAGACCGCGCTGCCGGCGTACAGCGAGTCATCCCACAAGCGCGGCACGGCTCGGACGATAGCCCGCGGCTGCGCAGCAGCAGTCAGATCATCCGTCGGCCTCGTGGAAGTCAGGGGTGTAGCACACGGCGACGACCAGCCCTTCCGGGCTCAGCAACCGCGCCGTGATCTGCCCCCACGGCTCGGTGCGAGCGTCATGCAGCAGCCGATGGCCCTTGCTCGTCAGCTCCGCCGCCGCCGCGGCGACATCGGCGACCTCGAACTCGATGCTGGCCTGCGGAATCGGGATGTCAGCGGGCCATTCAGGGCTACCAAAACAGGCCGTTGCCGCCTGCGAGAGCGGCCACAACCCGAAGTGCTTCGCCCCCTCGAGCTGGTGGGTGAACACGTAGTCCCCGGCTTCGTTCTCGAAAGACAGGTTCAACCCGTCCCGGTAGAACAACCGAGCGGCATCGGCATCCCGCACGATCGGCGCGACACTCGCTACGAACTGGATCTCCATCAGGCAACACCTCCGGCAACAAACGCTTCAATGCGTAGGTCCGGTCCTACCCGCAGGGTCTGACAATTTTCAGAATGGTAGCCGCCGCTGATGATCGGATGCGCGCCGGGCGCGGCCTCGTAGCTGACCCGATGGCCGTTGCGCCCGGAGTCGGCCGCCGTCAGTTGAAGCGTGGCGCTCAGCGGGTAGGTCCCGTCCTTCAGCACTTCAGCACGACGTGAGCGTCCGCGTCCATCGAGGCCAGCCGCGAACGCTATGCGTCCCTGGCAATCGTGAGGCTGGTATACGGATCGGCATTGGTACCAGAGCCATTGCCGTGGCCACCGGGTTGGACGTACACCGTCAACGATGGGGCGCTCGCATGCGTACTTGCGGTGCTCGCGCACGCCGTCAGGCTGATGGCAGGGACGAGCACGGCGGCAGCCAGTGCGATGCTCCGTCCCGCGCGTCAACGACCGCGTTTGCCCATGTATCAGCATCGGCGGCGCCGGAGTGTCCTTGACGGCCATGATCGAAAGGTCCGTTGAATCCCAGCTCAGAGCGCCAGTTGTGCCTCTCGCAGCTCACGGCGCGAGCTGATGCCGACCTTGGCGTAGATATTGCTCAGGTGGTACTCGACGGCCTTGCGGCTGACATAGAGCCGGGCAGCGACCTCTGGGTTCGACAGTCCGCGGGCCACCAGCAGGGCGACGTCTCGCTCGCGGTCGGTCAGTTCGAACGCGGGCTGGCTCGCCGAACGCTGACGTGGCAGTAAACGGGCGTCACCGAGGTCGGCGTCGATCCGGGCGACGAAGGGCTCCGCTTTCGCGCCTGCCAGCATGTCGCGTGCCGATCGAAAGTGCCTCGTGGCCAGCGCTCGATTGCCCTTTGCCAGCAGCATTTTCGCGTACTCGTGATGCCACAGCGCCTGGTCGAGGTAGGGGACATACTCCCCCGGGTCGGCGAGCGCCTGCTCGAACAGTTCGGCGGCCCTGTCGGACTCATTCGCTGCCGCGGCGAGCCGCGCCTGCATCCCGATGACACTGCTGCCCACGTCGATGCCGCGCGCCGCTGCCGCAGCACTGAAGGCGTCGATCTGTGTGGCGGCTGCCGCAAGATCGCCGCTGTCGATGAGGGCAGACATCAGCGGCAACCAGAAGTACAGGCCCGCCAGCATCGGCGTCACGTCACCCAGCGCTCCGAGCGCATCGATGATTGAGGCGGGCTGTGCTCGCGCCCGGCCCAAGGCGGCATCGGCAATGCGCACGAGTGCGGCAGCCTCGAGATTGTCGGCCCCGTGAGCCAGCCCGCGGCCCCGCTCCCGATGAAACTCGGCGGCGTCCCACTCACCGCGATAGCCGTTCAGGATCGAAAGTGCTGCGTGGCATTGGGATTGCATCCAAACCAGGCGATCGTCGGTCGCGACGGAAAGTGCGGTGCGCGCATGCAGTTCGGCGTCGTCCCACTCCCCGGTGGAGGTGAGGATCGAGGCCATCAGGTAGTGACAACGCGCCAGCTGCACGGGGACGTGCCCGCGGCGCGCCAGCCCGAGGACCACTTCGAGGTCGGCACGAGCCTGCGGGATGCGCCCGGAGTAGTAGGCAATGTTCCCGCGCGTGACAAGCAGATCGAGCTCGGTGGTGTCGATCTCTTCCGGTCGCTCGGGCAAGCGCTCGGCGAGACGGCGCAGGCCCGACGGTCCGCCCCGAAGCATTCCTTCGCCGGTGGCCAGGTGAAGCCACGCTATGCGCTCCGCGGCCGTGTCTCTGACGGCCAGTGCCAGCGCTTGCTCGGCCGCATCTACAGCCTGTTCAGCGCGGCCGGCGAGCGTGTTCACCTCAGCCACTTGTGCCCAAGCGCGCGCGAGCATGGGCCTGTCCTGCTCGGCCAAGGGATGTTCGACGGCTCGTCGCAGCCATCGTTCGGCAGCGGCCGCATCGCCGAGCTCCCAGTCGATGAGCCCGAGGACCAAATTGCGTAGCAAAGACGACTGGCACGCCTGAACCTGACTACGCAATCGGGCGGCCTGGGCCGAATCCCCGGAGTCCAGGTAGGCGAGCGTCGCCTCCAGCAGGCGTCGCTCGGCGTGCTCGGAACTTTCGGTCAGCGACGAGGCCCAGAGCAGGGTCCGTGCCGCCTCGCCGATGGCACCCACCGCGAGCGACGACTCAGCCACGGCCTCCAGCTCGTCGGCCAACCCGTCATCGGTTCCCTCAGCGGCCGCGACCCGGTGCGCCAGCACGCTTCCCGGGGTAAGGACGCGAGCTGCCGCGCGGTGCAGATCCCGACGGCGGGTCGGGGCAAGGTCCTCGTACACCGCCTGCCGGTAGAGCCGATGGGTGAACTCGACCGGAGGACCGGGCTGATTCGGTTCCCAGCGGACAAAGCCCGTCGCCAGCAGGCTTTCCAGCGCCTCCAGTGGGGCCGCGATCCCGGCCACTCGAGCCGCGACCGGCAGCGGTGAACGTTGGCTGAGCACCGCGAGCGCGGACACCAGATCACGAGCGTCGCCGGGCAGCCCACCGAGGCGAGCGGTGACTGCTGAGGCCAGCGAGCGAGGGGCGGGCAGGTCGCCTTCCGGGACCTTCAGCTCGGCAGGGGTGAGCTCGGCAAGCAAGGTCTTGACCCAGATCGGATGCCCGCCCGTATGCGACCACAGGCGGATGGCCTCGCGCGGGCTCAGCTCGACGTCGTCCAAGGCTGCCAACCGGGCCACCTCGTCAGCGTCGAAGCTGCCCACCGTCACCCGGCTGCACCGTTCCTCATCACCGCGCAGGCGTTCCCATTCCGGACCCGCTTCTGGCCGGCTGGTGAACAGGAAGAGGATCCGGTCCTGATCGAGCCGCCTGATGGCGCTGATCAAAGCGAGGGCTGACGGCGCGTCGGCCCAATGCACGTCTTCCACGGCGACGACGACAGGGCCGAGCTCTTGCAGGTGCGACCACTTGTCCAGCAGCTGCTGCGCCGCGGCGAACGGGCTGCCTGCCCCCGTCACGCCGAGCTGCCCGGCGAGCTCGTAGTCCTCGTCCTTGCCAACTTCGTCGCACTGCACCCGTAGCGTGACGAGATCTGTCGGTAGGGACGTCAGCGCGTGACGGATGAAGGTCGTCTTCCCCGAGCCGGCGACCCCTTCGACCCAGATCGCTCCCGGTCGGCCTGCAGCAGCTGCTTGGGCTGCCGACGCCACGACAGCGAGCTGGGCTTCCCGGCCGACAAAGCCGACCGAGAAGCCCGAGCCAATACCGACCATCCGCCGATCCTCCGCACGTGGCTACCCCTGGGCAGGTTGCCGGGTCGCGGTAGCAGCTTGCTTCTCGGTGTAGGTAAAAGCCGCTGCCAACGCCCCAAAGGGGACGATAACGCGGAGCAGGATCTGGCGGGAGTCGGTGGTTCCGGCGACCGCCAGCGAAATCGTGCCGACCAGGAAAGCGAGCCCCCACATCGCTGAGAGCTTGCGATTGAAGGCGTGGAAGACGGGGCTGTTCCAGACCTCTTTCGGGGCCCGGTCGCGGGCGTACGCCTCGGTGAAAGGCCGATTCACAAGCACGGAGGCGAAGACGATCAGGGTGAGCGAACCGTGGGCAACGGCCTGCGCGTAGTGACCCCAGGTGGTGATGTTCCCCGGATGCACGATGGCCAGCACGACCAGCATCGCCACGAAGTACGCGACGCCCACGTAGTCGAAGAGGTGGGCCCGTCCGCGGCCGATGGCCCGGGCCAGCACGACGATCGCGACGACTGCTCCGACCCCGGCACCCCAGTACACGTTGCCCACCCGCACGCCCAGTAGGAAGGAGACCCAGGGGGCGAAGCTCCAAATCAAATCGGTCATTTCTGTGCTCCTCCTGTTTCGTGCCCGGCGTCCGGCTGGGCTTGGCTGTCACTGCGGTAGTCAATGCGGTAAAGGCGCTCGATCAGTGCCATGAATTCGAGATTTCCTGAGAAGGGAAGGGCGTGTGCGGTAGCGCTGGAGCGAACCGTGCCGACCGGCCGGCCGTTTTCGCCTTCCCGGATGTCGACGATGATTTGCATGGGATAAGCCTCCGTCTTTCGGTGCTGCCAAGCCCTAGGGAAGCTCCCTAATCCGCAGAGCTCGGGATGAGGATGTTCGGAGCGGAGGACGGCAGGACGACCTCGTCGACCTGAGTCCCGCGTGCCAGGTAGCGCCAGCCGACAAGGAGGGCGACCGCGGCCGCTGCGGCGGCGACCAGGAAGCCGATTTCAAACGCGTGCGCAGTCTGATGGGCCGCGGATGCGCTGGGTGTCGTCGGTACGAGGGCCGCGATGACAGCGCCCACGACCGCCAGTCCGAGGGTGCCTCCGAGCTGACGGACGGTCTGCACGAGTCCAGACGCCTGACCGCGCTCGGGAGCCGCCACACGGTTGAGCGAATCGGTGTTGGTCGGGGAAATCGTCAGCCCCAGCCCGATGCCCATCAGCACCATGCCCGGCACCGAGGGCCAATAGCTCAGGCTCGGCAGGGCCACGGCCCGGGCGACGACTCCCAGCGTGCCGATGGCGAGGCCGGTGAGCACGGGCTGGCGCACTCCGGCCCGGTCGAACCAGCGCCCGCCGAACTGGGCCGCGATCGTGATGGGCACGACCAGCGGCAGGGCTGCGACACCCGCGATGACAGGGCTGAAGCCCAGCAAGTTCTGCGCGTAGAGCGACGTGTACAGCACGATCGGAACGAGGGCGAATTGCAACAGTCCCATGACGGTCGAGTCCGCTGTGAATGGCCGGCGCGAGAACAGCCGGATGTTCAGCAGCGGATCGCGGCTCTTGAGCTGGGACCAGCAGAAGCCTGCCGTCAGCCCGATACCGCCGAGGATCGAGCCGAGGGTCCACGCCGATCCCCAGCCCCACGTGTTGGCCTGCTGCACACCCACGACAAGGGCTCCGATCCCGAGCGTGAGCAGCGCGACGTCAGAGGTACGCAGCCGGCCCTTCGTGAGCGAGGCATTGTCGGGCTTGGCGACGTGCACCATGACCAGCGCAGCGATGCCGACCGGAACGTTGAGCCAGAACACCGCCCGCCAGCTCACCCACTCGGTGAGCAGGCCGCCGAGCAGCGGGCCGGCGGCCAGGAAGACCTGGCTGAGCCCGGCGTACATCGCCATCGCCCGGCCGCGTTGCTTCAGCGCGAAGGTGCCGACCATGATGGCCGAGGTCGCCGGCATCATCAGCGCAGCACCGACGCCCTGCGCGACCCGGGCCAGCAGCAGAACCGGCGCGTTCGGCGCGAGTCCGCAGGCCACGGACGACAGGAAAAAGATCAGCACACCGAGGCGAAACGTCGTCACGCGGCCGATCAGGTCACCGAGCTTGCCCCCGCAGGCGACCAGAGCCGCCATGGCGAGCACGTACGCGTTGACCACCCACTGCTGGGCATCGGCGCTCAGGTGAAGGTCCCGGGTCATGGACGGCAGGGCCACCGTCACCACCGTCTGATCCAGCATGATCATCGACAGCGAGCCGGTCATGGCGATGAGGACGAGCCACTGGGCCCGCGTTGCAGTGAAGGCGTTCTTGACCATGCAGCCACGTTGGCTTCACAGCGAAGACCGTGCCCTAGGGAGGCTCCCTAATTCAGATCTGGGGATCCCGCGCCTGAGATGGAAGCCCTCACGTCGTGGCGATGAGGAAATCCTCACCGCTGGACGGGCGAAGGCCGTCGGCGCGGTCAGCGAAGTAGCGCTCCGAGAGCGAGGCGCCCGAGACGTGCTGAACGCTCGTGAAGCCCGCTTCCCGTGCCAGCGCGAGCATCTCCTGCGGCTGGTAGAAGCTGATGAACGGCGTCCCGGACGCACGCGCACCTTTCTGCGAAGCCTGCAGCCCGGAACGATCGGCGTCCTCGACGAGCTCCGGAGGCAGCAGGAACGTCATCGCCACGGTCGAACCCGCCGCCAGCGCAGCGAGTTGACGCAACGCCGCGGCGGTGGCGTCCTTGCTCAGATACATGCTCACCCCAGTGGAGGCGACGACCGCCGGCCGGCCCGAATCGAATCCGGCGCCGATCAACCGCTCCCACCACGATTCGTCAGCCTCGAAGTCCACAGGCACCAGCCTTAGCCAGTCGGGAATGCCATGTCCTAGCTCGACCAGCCGCTTGCGTTTCCACGCCTGCGTGCCCGGCTGGTCGATCTCGAAGATCTGCAGCCGCGCCGCTAATTCGGCCCGGCGCTGGGCGAACGTATCCAGCCCGGCGCCCAGCAGCACGTACTGGGAAACGCCCTCGTCAGCCCGCTGCTCCACCAGATCCTCGATGAATCGCGCACGCGCCACGATGGCCGCCCGAAATCCACTGGTTCCCGACGGGTCCATGTCACCGCGCGACCGCCAGGCGGGGTCAGGTGCGAGCAGTTTCAGGCCGATCTCGTCTTCCAGCACGTGTGGCGGACCGTCGACCAGGACATGCATCGCTCGCCACAGGGCGACTCGCTCAGCAGTGCTGTCCGGAGCCTCTGCCGTCATGTCAAGGTCCCTTCCCTGCCCGTGACTTCACTAGCTTGCGAGGACGCAGAACTCGTTGCCGTCGGGGTCGGCCATCTCGACGGCGCCGACCTCGCCGCCGTCGGCATCGATCCGCATCGCACCAAGGGAGACGAGCCGGTCGACCTCGGCCTGCTGATCACCGGCGGCAGGTGGGGCGAGGTCGAAGTGCAGCCGGTTCCGCCCCGTCTTCTGCTTGAACGGCGGGCCACCCCAGGTGATCTTCGGACCGCCGAGTGGGGAACGGATCGCCGTCTCCTGGTCATGATCCCAGACCAGTGGCCAGCCGAGCGCTTCGCTCCAGAAGTACCCGACGGCCTGCGAACCGTCACACGCCACCGCTCCGAGGAATCCGCAGTCAGCCAGGAACTTGTTGCCGGCCCCGATGACGCAGAACTCGTTGCCTTCCGGGTCGGCGAGCACGACATGCCCCTCTTCTGGGCGCTGACCTATGTCGATGTGGCGGGCGCCCAATCCCAGCGCCCGCGCCACCGTCTGCTGCTGGTGCGCCGCAGTCGCGCTCGTCAGGTCGAAATGCATCTGATTCTGAACGGTTTTCTGCGCCTGGCTCGCAGCAAAGCGCAGCCGGAACCCGGTGTCATCGTTGGGCAGGAGCGCGATCCCGGCGTGGGGATCGTCGACGATCTCCCAACCGAGGACACCGCCCCAGAACCGGGCGAGAGGCAGCGGTTCGTTCGCTTCGAAAGCCAGCGCGAAGAGGTGCGCCGTCATTTCGGCGGGGCGGCGATCCGGACGGAGTTGCCGAACGGGTCGCGTAGGCCGAAGTCGATGCCGTAGCCCCGGTCCTCCGGCTCCTCGGTGAGCTCCACGCCCTTCGCCTTCAGCTCCGCGTGCGTCTTGAAGGCGTCGTCGCAACGGAAGAAGAGATGCCCGCCGGCGGCGCCCTTCGTGAGCAGATCGCGAACCTGCGCCGCGGTCTCCTCATTCATCGACGGCGGCCCCGGGCGCTCCAGCAGGATCTCGCGGGCAGGGTCGCCGGGGACGTTGATGGTGAGCCAGCGCATGAAGCCGAGGTCGGCGTCGGTGTTCACCTCCAGCCCGAGCTTGCCCACGTAGAAGTCGAGGGCCTGGTCTTGGTCGAGGACGTAGATCTGAGTGATTCCCAAGGCGTTCAACATGGGATGAACGTTAGAGGCCGGCGGGCGCAACTGCTTCTCCGAAACTGCTCGGCCGCATCCACGCCATCGCAAAGCACGACGGCACCGGCGGAAGAGGTCCCCGGCGGCGATGGACGCTAGGCGGTTCCCCGACGATGTCACGAAACACCCGGCTGAACGTGCCCAGGCTGCTGAAGCCCACATCCAGGCAAATGTCGGTGACCGGCCGGTCGGTTGAGCGCAGCAGGAACATGGCCCGCTCCACCCGGCGACGCTGCAGGTAGCGGTTGGGTGTCTCGCCGAAGGTCGCCCGGAACGTGCGGATGAAGTGCGCCTGCGAGACCAGCGCGATGCGGGCGAGCGTCGCGATGTCGAGCGGCTGGGCGTAGTCCCTGTCCATCGCGTCACGGGCCCGCAGCAGTCGCCGGTTCTGCTCCTCGACGGCCCGGCTCACTCTCAGATCTCAGCACACCAGTACCCTGCCCCGGTGAGTGATCACCTGAAGTCCTACCTGTCGGACAGGGTCGTCGTCGTGACCGGGGCGGCGAGCGGATTCGGCCGGCTCATCTGCCAACTGACGGCGGCGCGAGGGGCAGCCGTCGTCGCAGCAGACGTGACTGAGGACGGACTCAAGACGCTCGTCGCCGAGATCGAGGAGGCCGGCGGGCGCGCCGCTTACCGCCGTACCGACGTCACCGGTCGGGCCGACACCAACGAGCTTGGTGCGTTCGCGGTCGAAACGTTCGGTGCCATCGACGTTCTCGTCAACAGTGCCGGGACGATGCCGCTCGCGTTCTGCGCCGATCATGCGGCTGCGGCCGAGGCTTGGGACCGCTGCATCGACGTGAACTTCAAGGGTGTCCTGCACGGCATCA
>DATAZK010000191.1:0-46530 GCA_036272075.1 Frankiaceae bacterium | reverse complement strand
TCTGCGGATCGACCTTGCCGGGGGTCTCGTACGGGAACGACTTGTCGACGACCGTGGTCGCGGCGCTGGGATCGTTCTGCTCCTTGAACTGCTGGAACGCGCTGCCGCCCTCCGCGGTCCCGAGCTGCTTCTGCAGGTATTGCAGCAGGGCCGCATTGGCGACCTCGGCGCCGCCGCCGCGGCCGAAGATGCCGCCGATGAGCCCGGCGATGGAGACGACATCGGCGTCGGTCCAGTGCTGCGGAGGGGCAAGGGCGGCGGCGTAGTCGGCGGGCAGCAGGGCGAGGTTGGTACGCGTCGCATCGATGTAGGCGTTGACGCCGGACACGTAGTTGTCGATGAGCGATTTCGCGAGCGCGCCTTGCGTGCCGTACTCCTTCGGCAGCGCGTCGACCTGTGCCTGGGCCTGCGCCGGCGTGTAGGCGGAGAGCAGGAGCTGGTCGTGATCCATCTGCTCGAATTCGCAGGAGGAGCCGAGGAACGACGCGAGCGAACCGCTGCCGTAGTGGCGCAGCACGTCCATCAGGAAGAGCCGGTCCTCGGCCTGCGCGTAGCCGGCGCCGAACGCCATGGACTGGTCCGTGTTGCCGTACACGTGAGGGACGTCGTGGGTGTCGCGGTAGATCGTGACGCCGCTTTCAGGCTGCTCGGTGCGCGTCACGTCGGCGGGCTGAACGCCGAAGGACTCGTCGTCGTAGTAGGCGGAAAGTCCAGCATCTGCAAGGTTTTGTGAGCTGTAGATGAGGCTCGAGTACTTGCCGAGCTGGTCGTCGCTGGCGGCCGGGCGGGTCTGCGTCAGCTCGAACTTCGCCGCGTCGGTGATGTTGACGAGGCCGTTCTCGCCGGGCGGCAGGATGCTCATCGCTTGCCCGCCGGCGTAGTCGTTGGCCCGGTAGGCGGTGCTCGGCGGGCTGCCCGTCGTCGCGGTGGCCGTGCCTGTCAGGGCGACGGTGCAGATGAGTGCTACGGACGCTGCGAGAGCGGTGATTGCTGACCTTCTGGACACGCGAGCTTTTGTTCGACGTGGCCGCGCCGAGTCCTGCCTGGTGTGATCAGGGCAGGAGCACGGCTGCTCCGTTGACCCGGCCACCAGCCAGGTCGCGTAATGCCTGCGGAGCCTGGTCACGGGGGTAGGGGGTCGTCGTCACCCGAATCGCGATGCGGGCAGCGATCTGCAGGAACGCTTCCCCGTCGGCCCGGGTGTTGGCCGTGACGCTCTGCAGCGTGCGTTCCTGGAACAGGTGCTTGTCGTAGTTCAGCGGCGGGATGTCGGAGAGATAGATGCCCGCCACCGCGAGCGTGGCTCCGCGGTCGAGCGTCTCCAATGCCGCCGGGACGAGTTCGCCTGCGGGGGCGAACAAGATCCCGCCGTCCAGCGGCACCTCGACCGGGTCGAAGCTGTCGCCGACGCTTGCCGCGCCGAGTTCGCGGGCGAGTTGGCGGGCCGCCTCCCCTCGCGTGCGGACGTGGATTTCCGCGCCCTCGGCGAGGGCCACCTGCGCCGCGAGATGGGCCGATCCGCCGAAGCCCCAGATCCCGAGCCGGCCACCGGAGGGCAGTTCGCAGCGGCGCAGCGCTCGGTAGCCGATGATCCCCGCGCACAGCAGCGGCGCCGCTTCCTCGGAGGTGAACTCCTCCGGGATGTGGTACGCGTAGGCCTCGTCGACCACCGCAGACTCGGCGTAGCCGCCATCGGCGTCCCAGCCGGTGAAGCCGGGGAACAGGCACAGATTCTCCTGCTGGCGCAGGCAGAAACGGCATTTCCCGCAGGTGTGGCGAAGCCAGGCGATCCCCACCCGGTCACCGATCGCGAAGCGTTTCGCGTCGGGTCCGAGCTTGTCGACGATGCCCACGACCTCATGGCCGGGAACGACCGGACTTCGGTGCAGCGGGAGGTCGCCCTCGGTGATGTGCAGATCGGTCCGGCAGACACCGCAGGCCTCGACGGTGACCCTGATCTCGGCCGGCCCGGGCTCCGGGGTCTGGATCTGCACCGATCGCAGCAAGCCAGAGTCGGCCGGTCCTTGCTCCACCACCTGCCAGGCGCGCATCGACCCCTCCCCGTTCAGCTCGATCCGGCGGTCAGCTTCTCGACGGCTTTGTTGATTCGCCGGGTTCGGGTCTCGGCGGTCTTGGCGTCCTCGATCGCCCGCACGTGCTCCTTGCGATGGGTGAACGCCAGCGCGTCGAACGCCGTGCGCAGACCCGGAACCACCTTCAGCGCCTGGGCGAAGTCGTCCGGCAATTCGACTTCGCGCGGGGCAGCGTCGAGCACGACGTCGACATCTACCTCGTCCCCGGCGGACACCCCGGCCAGAGCGCGGTTCTCGGCACTGACCCCGATCAGATAGCCGCCGCCGCGGGGTGCAATCGTGCTGCGATAGGTGTGCGGACCGATGGTCACGAGCACGGCGGGGCGACGGTTCGAACCCAGCGCATCCACCACCACGGCCGGCACCTCGAAGCCGGTCGCCGTCTTGCCGTGGAGTTCGAGCACCGCGCGAAATCTCATGCGGCTGATTATGGCCGCCGAGAGCGGGCACCCCGATTGGACTCAGCAACCACCCGCCGAGGAAGGTAGAGGTATGAAATTCACCCATCTCGGACGCAGCGGGCTGCGCGTCAGCCGGATCTGCCTTGGCACCATGAATTTCGGCTGGCTCACCAGCCAGGACGACTCTTTCTCGATCATGGACTCGGCCCATGAGCTGGGCATCAACTTCTTCGACACCGCCAACGTCTACGGCCGCACCGCCGGCAAGGGGGCCACGGAGACGATCGTCGGAAACTGGTTTGCCACGGGAGGCGGCCGGCGGGAACGCACCGTCATCGCGACCAAGCTCTACGGCGACATGGACGAGTGGCCCAACTCCGGCAAGCTCTCCGCGCTGAACATCCGGCGCGCCCTCGACGCCAGCCTCAAGCGCCTGCAGACCGACTACATCGACCTCTACCAGTTCCACCACATCGATCGCAGCACGCCGTGGGACGAGATCTGGCAGGCCATCGAGGTGGCGGTCGCCCAGGGCAAGATTCTGTACGCGGGCAGCAGCAACTTCGCCGGCTGGCACATCGCCCAGGCCCAGGCCGCAGCCTCCGCTCGCCACTTCACCGGGCTGGTCAGCGAGCAGTCCGTCTACAACCTCGCGCGCCGCAACGTCGAGCTGGAGGTGCTGCCGGCGGCGCAGCACTACGGCGTCGGCATCATCCCGTGGTCGCCGTTGCAGGGCGGGGTGCTCGGAGGAGTGCTGCGCAAGGAGCGTGACGGCAAGCGGCGACTGGAAGGGCCGTCGGCGGGCTACCTGCAGGACAATCGCGAACGCATCGGGGAGTACGAGGACTTCTGCGCCGAACTCGGTCACGAGCCGGGCGATGTCGCGCTGGCCTGGCTGCTGCATCAAAAGGCGGTCACAGCGCCGATCGTCGGGCCGCGCCTGGCTGAGCACCTGGACTCCGCGATCCGTGCAGTCGACCTCCCACTCGATGACAAGGCGCTGACCCGGCTCGACGAGATCTTCCCCGGCTATCGCACCGCCCCCGAGCACTACGCCTGGTAAACCCCTTATGCCTCAGGGAGATGGCGATCCGATCGGGGGCTTGGGTTCGGCCAAGCACCCCGAGCGCTCCGTCCTTCACGCTCGCCCGCCAGGAGTGGACGACGCGTTGGTGGCTGCCACAGGCAAGCTGTCCGAGGCGTTGGAGACCGTCGAGCAGGCGCGCGGGCATCTGTATGCGTTTCACCAGCTGTCCGGCCATGCCGACCGGCAGCTGCAGGATGCCGTCGCCGCGCTCCGCGACGCGGGGCACGCGGCGGTGGCCGACCAGGTCGAGCAGGTCCTGGTCGGCCGCGACGTGGTGCGCGACATGTGGACATTCGAGCTGGTCGAGGCCTACGACGAGCAGTACTGGTCGGCGTTTCGGGCCGTCGAGAAATATGTGCGCGACGCACTTATCGCCGGCCGGCCCCACCTGTTCGAGGCGGAGATGAAGTTCAAGGAGCAGCAGGGCTAGCCGACGCGATCCTCGTCGACCCTGGTCGGCCGCACCGGGCACACCGGTGGCACCGGCCCGCGGAGGATCTCCTCGCGTCCGAACTCGAGCTGGTGGTCCTTGCCGGGCGGCGTCTGCGGCCCCTCGATCCGCACGGTGAGGCCCGCGTCGAGAATCGCGGTTATCCAGCCGGCGCCGAGGCCGGGGACGATCACGTCGAGGCCGACGAAGGCGCCGTCTTGGGGTAGGGGAGCGGGGAGGGCGGGTTCGCCCAATTCCTCAGCGATATCAGCGGTTTCGCCCTCGTCCGCGGTGGCATCATCGAACGCGAGGGTGAGCTGGTCGTGGTCCACCAGTCCGGAGAACCCGACCCCGAGCAGGCGCAACGGTTCGCCGGTCGGTGCCGCGGCCGCAAGTGCCTGCTCCGCTGCTGTCAGGAGCGCCCGTGGGTCGGTGGTGGGCTGACGAAGGCTCACTGCCCGGGTGACGGTCGTGAAGTCGCTGAAACGGGCTTTGACGGTGACCGTGCGGGCCCCGCCGCCGTGCCGCATCAGGCGGCGGCGGGCGTGACCGAAGACCTTGTCGAGTTCGGCGCTGTGCGCTTCCCGCCCGGTGATGTCGAAGGCGAAAGTACGTTCGGCGCTGATGCTCTTGGTCTCCCGGTCGTTCTCGACCGGCCGCTCGTCGAGCCCGAACGCGAGCCGGTGCAGTCCATTTCCGTGCGCCACCCCGAGCAGGCGCACCAGGTCGGGCTGCGGCGTCTCGCGCAGTTGAGCCACGGTGCGGACGCCAATGCCGTGCAGCACGGTCTCGGTCGCGGGGCCGACACCCCAGAGCTTGCCGATCGGCGTGGGGAGCAGGAAATCGTCCTCCTGCTCGGCGGTGATGACGGTCCATCCGTGCGGCTTGCCCGCTTCGGAGGCGAGCTTGGCAATCAGCTTGGAACGGCCCAAGCCGATCGAGACGACGAGCCCGGTACGCCGCCAGAACTCGCGCCGGATGTGGTCGGCCGTCGCCAGCGGATCCGGGTTGTCGCCCGCGGCCAGGTCGACGAAGGCCTCGTCCAGACTGATCGGCTGCACCAGCGGACTGGCCTCGCGCAGCAGTTCCATCAGCACGGCGCTATGAGCGCTGTACGCCTCGAAACGAGGTGTGAGAAAGATGCCCGACGGGCAGAGCGTGCGGGCCCGCGCCATCGGCATGGCCGACCCGACCGCGTATCTGCGGGCCTCGTAGCTGGCCGTGGCGACGACTCCCCGCGGGCCGAGGCCGCCGACGATGACGGGTCGGCCGCGCAGCGACGGACGCTGGCGCTGCTCGACCGCGGCGAAGAACGCATCGGCGTCCAGGTGCAGGACGCTGGGTTCCTCACGCATGGGGCGCCGGCGCTGGAGGCACAGCCCCACAGTAAGGACCGAGCATGCCGGTCTGCGGACCGCCACGAACCAAAGGCCCGAGGACTCGGCCGAAGGTCCATGCGAGGTGAGGTACCCGCACCGGGCCTTGCTGCCGATTTCACACAGGTGAGACTGACGCCGCTGCGAGTACGGCGCCGCAGTCGACGGCGGCGGATCCCGCTCGTCTTGACGTTCGGCACGGTCAGCCTTGCGCTGGCTTTAGGACTCGGAGTGGTCCTGTCCTTGCAGATCGACCGCACGATCAACCAGCACAGCGAGCGCGCCCTGAAGAACGTGACCACCAGCGCGGTCGCCGTCGCCGCGCAGGTCATCATCGCCGATTTCCCGGCGGCTGCTGACCGTGCGCCGACGCCCGCCGAGCAAGTGCACCAGGTCAAGCTCATGAATACGGCTGCGACTGTGCTGCGCGAGAGCGGTTCCAGCGTCGCTGCGGAAGCGCTGCTGACGAACGGGTACGTCATCGCCGGTACCGGTGCAGACGCGGCCGGGACCACGGCGTCGATGGGCCCAGGGTTTCGGGACGCGCTACGTGGTCTCGTCGTGACGAAGGTTCTGCGGCGAAACCAGCCGGGCGAGGCCTCAGCCGTCGAAAACCGGCTCCTGGCAAGGAACGGCGACCTGCTCGAAGTGGAGATGGGATTCAGGCTGTCGAGTACCTCGCCGGTGTTGTTGGTGGTGCGCACATATGCGTCGATGGCGGAGACGCAGCGCCAAGCCACGTCGGATATCCGCCGCACCATCACCGTGCTCGCGGCAGGTTTGCTGGTCTTCTGGGCGTGCTTGTTCCGCCTCGTCGCCGGCGCTTCGCGGGCGCTGACCCGGCAGTCTCGGGACAACGCCTACCTGGCGACCCACGACACCTTGACCGGCCTGCCCAACCGCGCGCTCCTGCGTGATCGTGCCGAACAGGCGATCACGGCGAGCCGGCGCTCCGGCGGCCATGTCGGCCTGCTGCTGCTCGACCTCGACCGGTTCAAGGAGATCAACGACACCCTGGGCCACCGCTACGGCGACACCCTGCTCAAACAGGTCGGCCCCCGCCTGCGCGAGCATCTGCGTGACACGGACACGGTCGCCAGGCTCGGCGGTGACGAGTTCGTCGTGCTGCTCCCCGATTTGAGGTCCGGCCTCGTCGCGGTCGAGGTCGCCGAGAAGCTCGTGGAAGTCCTCCAGCAGCCTTTCCTGATCGATGGCGCGGCCGTGGATGTCGGGTGTTCGGTGGGTGTGGCGCTGACCCCCGACCATGGCGAGGATTTCGACCTGCTGCTGCAGCACACCGACGTCGCCATGTACGTCGCGAAGAAGGACAGCCTCGGGGTGGTGAGCTACGCGCTCGGCCTCGATTCGCACAGCCCGGAGCGGCTCGCGCTGCTCGGTGGACTGCGCCGAGCGGTCGAGGACTGCGACCAGATCGTCGTTCATTACCAGCCGAAAGCGTCACTTCGGTCAGGCCGCGTGACGGGCGTGGAGGCGCTGGTGCGCTGGCAGCATCCGGAGCACGGATTGATCGCGCCGAACGATTTCATCCCGCTGGCCGAGCGCACCGGAATCATCCGCCCGCTCACCTGGTGCATCCTGCGCAAGGCACTCGAGCAGAACCGGCGCTGGGCTGACGACGGCCTGGTGCTGCGGGTGGCGGTCAACATCTCCGCGAGATGCCTGCTGGACAAGGCGTTTCCGGAGGAGGTGGGCCGGATTCTGCGGGAGACCGGCGTGCCCGCCGAGCGGCTCGAACTCGAGCTCACGGAAAGCTCCGTCATGAGTGATCCCGACCGCGCACTTGCGATCCTGCAGGCGCTTCGCAAGACCGGGATCCGGCTGGCCATCGACGATTTCGGCACCGGCTACTCCTCCATGGCGTACCTGAAGAAGCTTCCGGTCAGTGAAATCAAAATCGACCGCACCTTCGTGACCGAGATGGACAGCGACGCGAGCGATGCGGCAATCGTTCGCTCGAGCCTGGAACTCGCCCGAAACCTCGACCTCGAGGTGGTGGCCGAGGGAATCGAGACGCAGGCCGTCTGGGACCTGCTCACCGATCTGGGCTGCAGCAGTGCCCAGGGCTTTTTCCTGTCTCGGCCGCTACCGCCGGCGCAGTTCGAGAGTTGGCTGCGCCAGCGCGAGACGTCAAAGGTATTTGCCGCTCAAGCCTGATGGCGTACAAGTGTCGGCATGGGTTTCTACGGTGACCAGGTCGTGCCGCGGTTCGTCAACTGCGCCTGTGGGACGAAGGCATTGCACCGCCTGCGCCGCCGGGTCTGCGACGGCCTGGCGGGTGAGGTGCTGGAGATCGGTTTCGGCTCGGGCCTGAACGTGCCCTTCTATCCGCCGGCGGCCACGCGTATCAACGCTGTGGAGCCGTCCGACGTGGGCTGGAAGCTGGCCACTTCCCGGGTGGCAGCCGCGTCCGTTCCGGTGCACCGTTCGGGGCTCGACGGTCAGTCCTTGCCCTTCGCCGATGGGACCCACGACGCGGCCCTGTCCACCTTCACGCTGTGCACGATCCCCGACGCGCCTGCGGCACTTCGCGAGGTGCACCGCGTCCTGAAGCCGGGAGCCAGCTTGCATTTTGTGGAGCACGGGCTCGCCCCCGACGCTGCCGTGCAACGGTGGCAACGGCGTATCGAACCGGTCCAGAAACGCCTCGCCGGCGGCTGCCACCTGACCCGGCCGATAGCCGAGATGGTGTCCGCCGCCGGCTTCACGATTGTCGATCTCGACACCTTCTACGAGAAGGGTCCGAAGGCCGTGGGCGCTTTCAGCCTGGGTGTCGCCGTGCGCGCGTGATGCGGCGCTCTCACAGCTGCTGGGCGAGTCCGACGACGCTGCCGGCCGGGTCGGCGATGAGCGCGAACGCGACACCTGGGACCCGGTACGGCTCCTGAATCACCTTGCCTCCCAGCCGTTTTGCCTCATCCACGGCGCCGTCGATGTCCTGGACGCCGACGTAGAACGTCACCATCGCGTCGCCGCCCTGCAACGGGCTGATGCCGCCGGGAAGGGCGTTCGGGACGCCCGAGTCGATGTAGGTGTAGCCGTCGATGGCGCCGGCCGGATAGGTCCAGCCGAAGAGCTCGCCGAAGAAGGCTCGGGTGGCGTCGGGATCGGCGGAGCGGATCTCTGCGTGCACGATGGGACTTGTCACGATGACCTCCATGGGGGTGCGGTGCCCTTGTGGCATCCACACCTCAACGACGAGCGGGCACGCGCGAAATCGACAACGGGACTGGATGCCGAATGACCGAAGTGAGTCGAGAGGTGATCACGCCGGAGCGGGTGCTGGATGCCGCGATGGGCATCGTGGAAGGCGAGGGTGTCGACGCGCTCAGCATGCGGCGCTTGGCCACGGAACTCGGGGTGCGCACCCCGACCGTGTACTGGCACGTGGGGAGCCGGCAGGACGTACTCGATGGTCTCATCGCGCGGCTGACCGAGGAGTTCGGCCGTCTCAAGCCGAAGGGGAAACAACCGGCGGAACGCATCTCGTCGCTGTGCATGGCGCTCGTTGCCGAGGTGCGCCGGCGGCCCTACGCGATCGCAGTTTCGCGAACGGCGGGTCGCGGTGAAGCGATCTTCACCCTGGCGCAGGAGAAGATCGCGCGTGAGGTGGCATCGGCGGGGCTTCACGGGCGTGACGCCGCATTTGCCCTGCGCACCATTCTCTTTCAGCTGGGCGGGTTCATCGTCGTCGACTTCGGCATCGCCGAGGACAGCAGCGTGCATGGGGCCCAGCGGTGGGGAGCGGCCGACCCGGAACTGCGCGCGGAGCTGAGCCACTCGATCGACATCGACGACGTGTTCCGCTTCAGCCTCGACGCCATCCTGGCGCGCCTGCTGCCGGTGATCTGATGCCGGCCGCGGCGCGACTTTTCAATCGTGTCAGTCTATGACAGTGTCATGGACGGCCTGCCGTCGTCCGTCGTGGGGAGTGGGGCATGGGCAAGTACCTGATCGTCTCTTCGGACTGCCATGCCGGGCCGCCGGCTGATCACTACCGCGAGTACATGGACCCCGAGTTCCGTGGCCGTTACGACGAGTTCCTTGCCGGTCTGGCGTCGATGGAGGATCTGCGGGCGGCGAACGTCAACAATGCGCAAAAGCAGTTCCGGGAGAAGTTCCTTGCCAAGACCGGCGACGGTGGCAACAAGGCCTCGTGGGATCACGCGCTGCGCGAGCGTGAGCTGGACGGCGACGGGATCGCCGGGGAGGTCATCTTTCCCGACGCCGACGTGCTGGGGATCGGCGGCGTCACCTCCTCGCCGTTCGGGGTCGGGCTGGCCGCGTCCGGCAGCGACGACCCTCAGCTCGCCATGGCGGGTGCCCGCGCCCACAACCGCTGGCTTGCCGACTTGTGCAACGAGAGCCCCGGGCGCAGGGGCGGCATCGCCACCGTGCCGATCATTCACGACGTTGACGCCGGCGTAGCGGAGATCGAGCGCGCGCATGACTCCGGCGTCTGGGCGGGCGTCATGATTCCGACCCAGTGGGCGCCCTATGCCTCCTACAACGACCCGAAGTACGACCCGGTCTGGGCGACCTGCCAGGAGCGCGGGCTGGCAGTGGCCGTGCACTCCGGCGGCTCTCCGCGGGACATCAGCGTCGCGCCAGGAGCATTGCCGATCTACTCCAGCGAGGCATGGTTCTTCGCCGCGCGCCCGCTCTGGTCGCTGATCTGGGGCGGCGTTTTCGAGCGTTTCCCCGACCTGAAATTCGCGATCACCGAAGACGGGGCGTGGTGGCTGCCCGACATGCTGGAGCGTTGCGACGAGCAGTGGAAGGGCTTGCACGCGACGCTGAAGTTCGGTGACACCTACCGTCAGGCGCTTCCCGAAACACCGAGCTTCTACTTCCGGCGCAATTGCTTCCTCGGCGTTGGCCTGAACGACGCCGAGCTGGCGCGCCGGCAGTCGATCGGCGTCGACCAGATTGCCTGGGGCAACGACTTCCCGCACCCTGAGGGAACATGGCCGCACACCCGCGACTGGCTGCGCATCAAGTTCCACGACTGTTCGGTGGAGGAGACGCGCAAGATGCTCGGAATGAATGCACTGCGCTGCTACCAGAACTTTGATGCCGCTACGCTGGCCGACGTTGCGGAGCGAATCGGTCCGAGCGAGGCCGAGATTCACGACCAGCCGGTGCCGCCGAACCCTGACCTGGCGTTTGCCTGATCCACCTACCGGGACTGCTCAGAGCCGAGAGGAACCATGAAGGATTTCGCTGGGAAGGTCGCCGTCGTGACCGGCGGTGCGGGCGGTATCGGGCGGGCGCTCGTCGAGCGCTTTACGGCCGAGGGCATGAAGGCGGTCATTGCCGATATCGACGTGCGACTCGTTGACCAGACGACGGCCGAGCTCCGCTCGCAAGGACATGACGTCATCGGCGTCGTCACCGATGTGACCGAGCCGGAAAGTCTCGAGCAGTTACGCGACAAGACCCTTGAAACGTTCGGCGCCGTCCACGTTCTGTGCAACAACGCGGGCATCGGCTCCGGCGCCACCGGCCATCTCTGGGAGCACCACGTCAACGACTGGCGGTGGTCGCTCGACGTGAACGTGCTCGGCGTTGTCAACGGCATCAACGCCTTTCTCGACACGATGTTGCAGCAGGACACCGAGGGCGCCGTCGTCAACACCACATCCGGCAACGGCGGTTTCACGCCGCTGGTCAACAGCGCCATCTACGCGACCACGAAGGCTGCGGTCACCTGCGTCACCGAATGCCTGTGGGGGCAGCTTCGCCAGCAGGACGCGAAGGTCACGGCGCACCTGCTGTATCCGTCCACGCGTACTCCAGGGATGCTGAAGACCGGAATCTGGCAGCCCGGACGAAACCGGCAAGCCCGCTATGACCGGCCTGACGCCCCGCCTCCGGAGACGGGTCGCGACGGATTGCCCGGACTCCTGGAGAGGGCCAAAGCGGTCGGCCAAGAGGTCGCCTTCGCGCCGCTCTCGGAGGTCGCCGACCTTTGTTTCGAGGGCATTCGCGACGACGTCTTCTGGATCAGCCAGCCGGGCTCGGGCGACGGCGCGCTGACCCGCGCGCAGTCGCAAGCCAGCCGCAGCGCACCCCAATACCTCCTTGAAGGACCGCAGTTTCTGACCGGTAAGAAGCCCGGCAGCGGATCCTGAGCTTTCAACTTCTACTCATCTGAGGTGGATCATGAGGCGCTACGCGGTCATCTCTGCTGACTGTCACGCGGGGGCGGATCTTCGGGACTACCGCCCGTATCTCGAGTCTCGCTACCACGAGGATTTCGACCGCTGGGCTGACGCGTATGTGAACCCTTTCGGCGATCTGCTGCGCCGAGACGCCGACCGCAACTGGGACGACGGCATTCGCAATGCGGCGCTGGAAGCCGACGGCATCGCCGGCGAGATCGTCTTTCCCAATACGGTCCCGCCGTTCTTCTCCTCCGGCGGTCTGGTCAGCGGCGTGCCGACCTCCGAGGAGTACGAGCACCGCCTCGCCGGCCTTCGGGCACACAACCGCTGGCTGGCCGAGTGGTGCGCGCGCTATCCCGGCCGGCGGGCGGGAATCGGGCAGATGCTGCTCAACGACGTCGACGAGGCCGTCGCGGATGTGCACTGGATCGCCGACCACGGATTGATGGGCGGAGTCCTGCTTTCGGCCGTGCCTCCGAACGCCGGCATCGATCCACTGCACGCGCCTACCTACGACCCGGTCTGGCGCGCTTGCGAGGAACGCGGAGTCGTCGTCAACGTGCACGGCGGGGGAGGAGGCCCCGACCACGGCGCCTTCCCGGCCTCCCTCTCGATCTTCGTGCTGGAGGCCACTTTCTACGCGCACCGTCCGCTCTGGGCGCTGGTGATGGCCGGCGTCTTCGACCGTTTCCCGGGGCTTCGGCTCGTCTTCACCGAAGCGGGATCGTCGTGGGTGGGCGGCACCCTGGCGGCGATGGACAACATCCAGGCCAAGCAGGAGAAGGGCAACATCGGCGTCATGCCGATCCTGCATCCGATGCGATTGGAGCGTCGGCCGAGCGAGTATTGGCAGACCAACTGCTGGCTCGGCGCGAGCTTCATGACGCGTGAGGACGCGCTCGACAGGCACGCCGTCGGCAGCGACCGGATCATGTGGGGCAGCGATTACCCGCACGATGAGGGGACGTTCCCGTTCACCCGCGAGGCGCTGGCGAACACTTTCGCGGGGGTCGATCAGAACGAGGTCGCCGCCCTCGTCGGCGGCAATGCCGCGCACGTGTACGGCTTCGACCTTCCGGCGCTGCAACAGATTGCGGATCAGATCGGGCCCGAGGCCGACGCGATCTACGCCGGCATCGACACCCTTCCCGACTCGACGAGCATGGCGTTCGAAGCGCGTCGCACCGGGGCTGCCTGAGCACCGTCTGGCTGATCTTGGAAGAATGGAGTTCTCGGGAGTCACTCCCCGAGGAGGCGTCTCCGTCCTGGTGGGCGGCGCGGTCTTCAAAACCGTTGTGACCGAGGACCTCGGTCAGGGGGGTTCGATTCCCCTCCGCCTCCGCTACCTGCAGGCTTGCAGTTTCTCGGACCCGGGTTGGCTGCTCGGGGAACCGCCAAAATGAGGCTCCGTGGACTTCGCGTGGACTTAGCGACGGACAACCACGGACAGTCGACCCATCAGACCGGGTGATCGCGGCTGCTATCCCGGATCAAAGCCGATCATGGTCGGCTGAAGTCATTGGCGGCATGGCACGCCTTGGCGCAGAACATGCGTCGCGGTCACTACAGAATCGCCACCGACGAACCAGCCCACGACCGGCTCCGGATCGCGTTCGCCGCGCTCGCAGCCAGCGTCTGAATACGCTCCGGCCGGAGGTGCCCGCCGTGATCTTGGGCTTCACCACCCCTGACATAACGGCGTTGTTCGATCGAGCGCAGCGGGCGGGCGCCAAAACGCGCCAGACTCCATCTGCTATTCAGGCTGCCGGAGGACTTCGCGTCGGCTTCCTCGAGGATCCCGAGGGGCACCTCGCCGAGATTGTTGAGCTCGCGTGACCGGCGGATCCGGCTGTTCGTCTGGTAGCCGGATTCAGAAGTTGTCCAAGCATGCTTGCCGACAGCAGAAACGTGAGGCTATCCTCACGCATTAGCTTCCGTGGTCGGCGCACGCCGTCCCGGCACGCACAGCTTCGGCGAACGCAGGAGGACGGTATGGCGGACACGTCGTGGGACACGATCGACCGATACATGATTCTGTCTTCGGACGCGCACGCCGGAGCCGAGACGCACCAATACCGCGACTACCTCGACAAGCGCTGGCATGAGGACTTCGACGCATGGGTGGTTACGCTTGCCCATCCCTTCATCGACCTGTCTGACCCCGAAGCCGCAGTGAATTGGGATCCCGCTCGCCGACTCGCCGCGATGGATGCGGAGGGTGATACCGGCCAGGTGCTGTTTCCGAACACCATCCCGCCGTTCTTCGACATCCTCGTTCATCTGTCGGGCGTCCCTAAGTCGCGTGAGGAGTTCACCCGCAAGTGGGCCGGGCTGCGTGCACACAACCGTTGGTTGGTGGAGTTCTGCCAGGCTGACCCGTTGCGCCTCAAAGGTCTGGTGCAGCTCTTGCCCAACGACGTTGACGTTGCGGTCGCCGAGGCGAGGTGGGCCAAGGAGACGGGCGTCATCGGGGGCGTCATGTTGCCGGGAGTGCCGCCGAACCATCCCGTGCCGCCTTACTTCCACGAAAAGTACGACCGACTCTGGGAAGCCTGTGCAGAACTGGAGCTCCCGGTTCATCAGCACCAGGGAACCGGCAGTCCGGAAGCGGACTACGACAGCCCTGCGGCGACCCCCATCTGGTTCGCCGAGCTTGATCGATGGACGCAGCGCACCCTTCTTCATCTCGTCTTCGGTGGAGTCTTCGAACGGCATCCCAGGCTCAAGTTCGTCTGGACTGAAATGTGGGGGATCCGCTGGATCCTGGAGGAACTCGACCGCATGGAGCGACGGCTCCCAGAGCTACGCTCCGAAGGCGCCTGGGGGGTCGGTCTGGGCCGGGCTGACGATCCGCGGAGAATGAATTTCAGCTATTTCGGCTCGCCCGCCATCGATGGTCTGTCGTTGAGCCCGACGGAGTATTGGCACCGCAACTGCTACGTGGGCGCCAGCTTGCTTCCCCGACACGAAATGCGCTACCGCCACTCCGTCGGCGTGGATCGACTGATGTGGGGGATGGACTTTCCGCATCCCGAGGGAAGCACCCACCACGCCGTTGAGGCCTTGCGGGCGACGTTCTATGACGTGCCAGAGCATGAGTGCCGCGTCATGCTTGCCGGGGTGGCAGCCGACGTTTATGGGTTCGACGTGGATGCGCTTACGGCGACGGCGCAGCGCATTGGTCCGCCCGTGACGGAGGTCCATCAGCGCCTGGCCGAGGCGGACTTCCCGCTTGCCCCCGGAGCGGCTTTCGATGCGAGTCCGGCGCTAGAAGAGCTCATCGTTTCCTAGGTTTGAGCAGATATCGGAGTCCTGTGTGGACGAGTTCAGCGACAAGGTCGCCGTCGTTACGGGTACCGCTAACCCACGTGGAATCGGCCTCGCGACATGCAGAAAACTGGCCGAGGCAGGGGCGCGCGTCATCTTGTCTGATTTGGATGGCGAGCGTGTGCAAGCCCGAGCCGCGGAGCTACGTAGCGACGGTTTCGATGCGGTGGGGATGGGCGTCGACATGAGTGATCGCGGCTCGGTTCTTGCCTTCGCTGACGCGGTGCACTCGGACTTTGGTGCCGTGGACATATTGCAGGTGAACCATGTCGCGCCAACCGGCGGCCCGGGTCACGGACTTCTGTCGCCCGAACCGGACGCCTGGGACCTCCATGTCACGGTCAACCTGCTCGGGGCCGTCTACGCAATAAAAGCGTTTGTGCCCGCCATGATTGCGCGAGGCAAGCATGCGCATGTGCTGCTTACCTCTTCCGGGGCGGGCAACACCGGCACGATGTATGGCAATGGGCCGTACGCCGTCACCAAGTGCGCCCAGGTAAGTCTGATGGAGTGCCTCTACGGCCAGCTACGGGATGTCGAAGCGGACATCGTGACGACAGTCGTTTTCCCAGGGGTGACCGCGACAATGCCCACTGACGAACTCGCGGAGCTCACCGTGAACGGTTTGCGCAGCTACGGGTTGCCTGCCGTTCTGATGCGACCTGAAGAAGTAGCCGTCTACACGCTGGAGGCCATGAGACGGGACTCCTTCTGGGCCCATCCCGACATTGCAGACGACAAACGTCTTACAGGCGGGGATCAGGCAGAGATCATCGAGTGGGAACACCAGATGTACCAAAAACGCTCCAGGGCAATGATTGACCGTAGCGCGCCGGACTCCTACCTGTGGGGGCCGCCGAGCAGCCTCCTCGGCCCCTGAAAGTGCTTGCGCCAGCGGTGAAGGAGCCCAAAACCTCATGAGCGTGCTTTCTGGCGGCGTTGCGGTCGTCGTGGGCGGTGCCGGCCTGGGAGCGGGCTTGGGCTTTGCCATGGCGCGGCAATTCGCTGCCGCAGGAATGCGGGTCGCCGTTCTTGACATAGATGCTGAGGCAGCCGCTAACGCAGCCGAAGTCCTCCAAGGCGAGGCCGGCAACGCGATTGGCCTCGCCGCTGACGTGCGGCACCTCGAGAGTCTTCGCCTCGCTGCGGCCGGAGTCGAAGAAACCTTTGGTCAGTGCAATGTGCTTTGTGCCCACGTTGGCGGCGGCGGGATGGGGACCATCGACGAGCTGTCTCCTTCAGACTGGATGGCTGCCACCGATCTGATGCTCGGAGGGACGGTCAACACGGTGGAGGCGTTTCTTCCGCTCGTACGCAAGACCTCGGGCAGTCGGCACATCGTGCTGACGGCGTCGATAGCGGCGCTGACGCCGGGAAGGTTCCAAGGCCCGTATCGAGCCGCCAAAGCGGCCGTCACCTCATTCGGTGAGACACTTCGTCTCGAGCTCGAGCCCGAAGCGATAGGCACAACAATTGTCTTTCCAAGCGGGATGCTCCCACCGGAGCTCGCTGACTTTGTCCGCTCTGCTACTGAGCCGTTGAGCGCTGGTGGTGTGCAGGGAGCGATCGCCGAGGAAATGGCGCCGGATATCAGGGACCTCGCCACCGGTGAAGAGGCAGCGCAGGACATCGTCGCCGCAGTCGCCGCGAACGAGCCGTACCTGATCACCCACGGCGTGACTGCCAGGGGGATATATGCGGCTCGCCATAAAGACATCTTGGATGCCTTTACTCGAATGGAAGGTCGGAACGGGATCGGATGAATCGATCACAAGGAATGGCGGGCGGCATCGACGCGGCGACGTGGACCGACGCCGAGCTGGCGGTACCGGTCATCGATATGCAGGGTCTGACCCTTACCCGAGGCGACCTGCCAGCTTTGCGCTCGATGTCGACTGTCCCGCCAGCTTTCGCAGCGGGAGTCGAGCAGCGTGACCTCAGGGCCGGTGATATCGGCCTGACCTTGTTCCGCCCGAGAAATGCTCCCGCTGGCCTGCCGTGCGTCTATTGGATTCACGGGGGAGGCATGATCGTCGGCGATCGCCACATGGACGACGCCACCCTCAACCGATGGTGTCTCGATCTGGGCTGCGCGTTTTTGAGCGTCGACTATCGGCTCGCGCCAGAAGCTGCCTATCCGCTGCCGATCGAGGACTGCGATGCGGGCCTGATGTATCTGTTCGAGCATGGTCAAGAGTGGGGTCTGGACTTGACCAGGGTGGGGATCGGCGGACGGAGTGCCGGAGGCGGCCTCGCAGCCGGGTTGGCACTTCGTTTGAGGGACCGCGGTGATCGCCGTCTGCGATTCCAGTACCTCGAGTATCCGATGCTTGACGACCGGCAAACAACACGTTCGAGCCAGCTTGACGATCTGGCGATATGGAGTCGCGAGTCAAACACGTTCGGCTGGAGAAGCTATCTGGGTGCCTGGTATGGCAAGGATTCGGTACCGAACGATGCTGTGCCGGCAAGGGCGTCGCATCTGAAAGACCTGCCGCCCGCGTTCCTCTGCGTGGGCACGGCCGACGGCTTCTACGACGAAGTTGTCGACTATTCGGTGCGGCTGAACGCCGCGGCCGTCCCCTCGGAGTTGCACGTCTACGCAGGCGCCCCCCATGGTTTCCATCTGTTTTCGGACAGCCACGTCACACACTGCGCAGAGGCTGACTCGACGAACTGGCTCAGACGTCAGCTCATGAGGCCCGAGCCGCAGCCATGATCGCAGCGACAACTCCCGGCACCGCGGCTGCGCCCTCCCGCCTTATTGTCGCGTAGTAGAGGGCCGCCCCAATGATCATCCCGTACAAGATGTTGGGGTCGGACGAAGCGGATACGTCACCCGCCTCAATAGCTGCCGCGTGCGCAGCACGAAATTCCTCCAGAGCGGGGGCTTCCAGACGTTCGGCGAGCCTCTCATATCGCTCATGATCCAGGTCGTACTCAATGAGCAGACCAGGAAGCGCGACTCGGGAGGCCGGCTCGCCGTAGAAGTTAAAGCTGCCTTCCACCATGCGGCGAACGGCTCGCTCGAAACCCTCATAGCCGACGGGCTCTTCACCGTAGGCAGCCATATCGTCAAAGATCGATTCCAAGAGATCTGCTTGCGTTGGCCAGCGTCGATAGATCGTCGGCGCCCCGATGCCGGCCCGCCGGGCAACGTTCGGAATCGTGGTGGCTTGGAATCCGTCCTCGACCAGCGACGCCCGGACGGCGGCCTGAACGGCAGCGTCCTTCGCGGGGTCACGTGGACGCCCGCGGCCTCTCGCAGTCGAGTGCCCGGGAGGGTTGTTTTTTTCAGTCATAGCGAGGTTTGTCACGAGATGGAGCGCGGCTGCCGTCGACGACGGCCTGTCAGTGACCCAAACGTAGCATCACCGCTTCGGCGACCCACTCCTCGAGCGATGCCGATGCCGATTCATCCTGGGGTGGCGACCCCGGATCTCCTTTGGTGGCAGCGGTTTGTCCCACGCTCAGTCCGATGTTGTCCGGCACGTCGCCGTGTACAGCGGTCGCTTTCGACCCGTAGGAAGATCTTGTGGGTTAGCCCTTGCAACGATCCAAACGGCGGATTATGGTTACCGCCGATAACGGAAATCAGTGGGTCGGGGTCGGAGGTCCGATTTCGCCTGTAGACCAGCGGAGGCGGCAGAGGGTTCAGGCAAAACCACCCGGTCAGCGCAGCGACTGGCATGGCCGCGATGTCAGCGGCAACACCAGTTGAAACGTGGCAATACCTCCACTGCCTCCTCGTACTCATCCATTTCAATGTCGAAAGGGAGTCGCCGGCGTGCTGAGCGCAATCTGGAGTCGGGAACCCCGGAATGCCTGAAGAAGTCCGTTCGGGCAGGGCACTCGTGGAGCCGGGTTCCGGCAAGTGCGTTTGGACCCTCACTTGCGGTAGCGCGGACGCTGGAGCAGACCTTCAGAAGATTCTGTTGAGCGACGTCGGTGACATGGCGAAAGCCCTGGTCCCATCCGCCGTGAGCCTGCACGTCACCATCCAGGATCAGAACGCGTTCTCGGGCGCAGCGGTCGAGGCTGGTGGAGCAGTTCGACGGGTCGACGCCGTCATCGAACTGACCACGACAGAGTCATTTGTGCCGCTCGACGAGTTCACTGCTCAGCTGGGTACTCTCGCTGACCACGTCCAAGGCTGGCGAGTGGCGCCGACGCTGATTTACGACTCGACCGCTCCACGTTTGTTGGGCGAGCCGTCCCCGTCGCCGAGCATCCTGGTCTTTGTCGAACGGCTGGATGGCACCTCGCCGGAGCACTTCACTCGCAACTGGTACATCCACGCGGGGCACCTTGACGGCCAGGAGGCCGAGAGCGAGGAATCGCGAGCCGAACGTAGGCGAGAGGAGGCCGAAGGCCCCCGGCTCTACCGGCAAAACCGGGTGGTCGAGCCGATCACACCAACGGCCTGGCTAATCCACGGCTACACGCAACTACAGATGGGCTTTTCCATCCCCGAAATGCCGATCGAGCCTTACGCGCGAGTACGAGGCGAAGCCGACTTCGACAGATGGCCTTCGCGAATATTGCAGGGACCCGAGTACCGCGTCCTATGAGCCTTGCCGCGCCGCATGACGCGAGCGCCATCGCAGTCCGTGGGCCACGATGAACGCCGGAACGCTGGTACTGGGACTGATCAACGGGCTCATCATCGGTCTGCTGGCGGTCGGATTCGTCCTGGTCTATAAGGCGAACAGGTTCCTCAACCTGGCTCAAGCCCAGCTCGGGGCCGTCTCAGCGATGCTCCTTGCGAAGGTTGTCGACGACTGGGGCTGGGACTGGTGGGTGTCGCTTGTCGCCTGTCTAGCTGTCGGGGTGGCTACCGGACTGCTCGTTGAGCGGTTCCTCGTTTCACTGGTGCGCAAGCGGTCGAAGTCTCCGATCCGCCTGCTGATGCTGACGATCGGCGTCGGCCAGATCCTCTTGGCACTCACCTATGTCCCGGCTCTCACCCCGAAATCGCAGGCGGGCTTCCCGCAACCGTTCACCTCCCATGTCGAGGTCGGCGGGGTGGTGCTGACCGGCATGTCAGTTCTCACCCTGATCTCCGTCCCGGTGCTGCTGATTCTGCTGACCGTTTTCCTGGAGTGGACGTCGGTTGGAAAGCAAATCCGGGCGGCAGCCAGCAATTCCGATGCCGCGCGCCTTTGCGGCATCTCGGTGAACCGGGTCAGCCTGATCGCCTGGGGGGTGGCGGGTGGACTGTCGGCGTTGGCGGCAATCTTGAGTGGTCCGACCACGGCGTCGTTCAATGCGCAAGCCCTGGGGCCGTACCTGTTGATGCTGACGATGGGCGCTGCGTCCTTCGGAGCATTCGTATCGATCCCGGCCGCCGTCGGAGGCGGCATCGGACTGGGCCTGGTCTACCAGATCGTGGCAGCGGAGACGAACAACGCCGGTACCGCAGAACTCGTGGTTTTCGGGACAATATTGTTTGTCATTCTCCTACGAGGCAGGACAATCGGCCGAGTCTTTGGGCTTTCGGGCGCGGCAGTACCAGAGCTTCCAGGGGTACGGATACCGGAGGTTCTTCGAAAGACCATCAGCGTGCGCGGGGCGCCCGGCGGCCTGCTCGGTCTCGCGCTCGTCGTTGCTCTTGTCTTCCCACACCTGCCTTACTTCTCACAAGATGGCAATCAGTTCCTGCTGGTGCTGGTTCTGGTGTATGCCCTGATCGGGGTGTCGCTGACCATCCTCGTAGGCTGGGCCGGCCAAGTCAGCATGGGCAGCTTCGCCGTTGTGGGAATCGGCGCGTTTGTTACCGCTCGGTGGGCGGGCCAATCGGGCTGGAGCCTGCTGGATCTGCTGCCCGTAGCCGGAATCATCGGAGCGGCAGCCTCCGTCGCCATCGGCCTGCCAGCGCTACGCGTGCGCGGTTTGACCCTGGCGGTAGCCACTCTCGGCCTGGCCGTGATTGCGCCGGATTGGCTCTATCTGCAACATTGGCTCGGCGGATCAACTCCCTTCACCACGCTGGTGAATCCGACGACGGTGCTTCCTGGCGTGGGCAACATCGAGACCCCGCTGTACCTGTACTACGTCGTCCTCGTCGTCCTGGTGGCGCTGACTGCGTCGGCGAGGGCACTCCGCCGCTCTGCCGCCGGACGGGTGATTATTGCGGTACGCGACAACGAACGAGCCAGTTCCGCGCTCGGGATCATCCCGGCGACAGTGAAGCTGCGCGTGTTGGCCCTGAGCGGCTTTATCGCCGGAGCAACGGGCGTGTTCTGGGCGCTTGCCTGGGAGAGCCTGTCGCCAGGTCAGTTCCCGGCCGAGGTATCAATTGCGGTGCTGGCGCTACCCGTCATTGGCGGAATCGGCTCTCTCGGCGGCGTTGTGGCGGCCACCGTCGTCTTGTACATGAGCACTTTCTTCATCGGTCCCCATGTCAGCGGCCTACTGGGATCGCTCGGCCAGAACGCCGGCTTCTTGCTGTTCTTCAGCGGCATTGGTGTGGTCGGTGCGATGGTCCAATTCCCCAACGGCATCGCCGGTGCCGTCCAAGACCGATGGCAGGCACATCTCAACCGGCGAGCCGCTCAGCTCACGACTGCCGCGGTCCCCACCGCCGCCCAGTCGCCCACCGTGATCGAGGCCAAGACGGACTTGCGCGTACTGAAAACCGCACGAAGGGCGGACGCCCGGGATGGCTCCGTCCCGCTGTCCGTTCGAGCCGTCACCAAGCATTTCGGGGGTATTGCTGCACTAAGCCACGTCGACATCTCAGTCCAGCCTGGAGAAATTGTCGGCCTCATCGGCCCCAATGGGGCCGGCAAGACGACGCTGATGAATGTCATCAGCGGCGCCGCACGTCCCGATAACGGCTCGGTACGGCTGTTTGGGCACGAGGTCGCCAAACGCTCGGCAGAAACGCGCGCCAGACTCGGCGTGGCGCGCAGCTTCCAAGATGGTCAGCTCTTCGCGGGCCTCACGGTATTGGAGACCGTTCAACTCGCGCTTGCGCATGGCGCGAGGATCAAGATGCTTGGCGCTTTGCTCGCAGCACCAAGCGTCCGAACCCGGGAGCGCCAAAGCCGGATTCAGGCACAACAGCTTGTCGAGGCGTTCGGCCTTGCGCCATGGGCGAATGCGCTGACCGTAGAGCTCTCGACAGGGATGCGGCGGATCTGTGACCTAATGGTTCAGGTCGCCGCTGGACCCCGCCTGCTCTTGCTGGACGAGCCCACGGCCGGCGTCGCCCAACGTGAGGCAGAGGCCTTCGGTCCGCTCGTGCGCGGGATTGCCGAGTCAATCGGTTGTTCGGTTCTCATCATCGAACACGACATGCCCATGCTCATGGGGCTTTGTGATCGCGTCTATGCGATGGAGACCGGTCGGGTGATTGCTGAGGGCAGCCCCCAACGTATTCGCCATGACCCGCGTGTCATTGCCAGCTATCTGGGCACCGAGCAGACCGCCATCGATCGTTCGGGCCGTCAGCACACGATCGATCGCGTCAAGGATTTGACAAACCAAGGAGGGTCCTCATGAAGAAGCCTCGGCCAATCAGGGCATCGATACCGGCGGCCGCCGTCCGGCCCTCTGCCATCGCCATCGCCGCAGCCCTCGCCCTGGCCAGCTGCTCGTCGTCAGCAGGAGGAGGGCATGCCACCTCACCGTCAAGCGTGACCAGTGGCACCGGCGGCGCTGTCAAGGCGAGCGGGTGTCCGAAGGGCACTGCTCGCGGCGCCACGTCGAGCACTGTCACGGCAGCGGTATCAGTGATCAACCTGTCGATAGGATCGCTCAATAATTCGACATACGGAATCCCGTCGGTGAAAGACCAAGAAACCGATTGGAATCTGGTAGCCGATGACATCAACAAGTCAGGTGGCGCCGGATGTCGCAAGGTCGAGATCAAGTTCTACCCGGTTAACCCGGGGGACGCTGCCGGTGCACAGCGAGTCTGCCTGAACATCGCCGCCGCCCACCCTTATATGGTTTTGGACAGTGGCGCCTTAACCGAAGCAGGCTACGGAAACTGCATTCCGGCTCATAAGATAGCTCTCGCGTCGGAATACCTCACTCAAGATGAACTGAAGAAATACCATCCGTACTACCTGCAAATTGGCGCCATCCCCGAAGACACCATCCGCACCGGAACGCTCGGTCTCAAACAGCTGGGCTATTTTGGACCGGCCAAAAATTTCAAGAAGATCGGCGTGCTCTACCACACGTGCGCCGGTTCGTTGATCGCTGCCCAGCGCGCCGCGCTCTCCGAGGCCGGAGTTGCTAGCAGCAATATTGTCACGTATAGCCTTGGCTGCCCGTCCACCGAGGACACTCCGGCGGCGCTTGAACAGGCGGTTCTCTCGTTCAAGAATGCTGGCGTGAGCGCCGTGACAGCGCTCGAGATTACCGACTTCGGCGTTTTTACCCAGATAGCAAAGCAGCAGAACTTCAAGCCTCAGTATTTGTTTGCTGAAAATGATATCCCAACGACCAGTGCTACGAAGAGTGCAAACTCGCCCAACCCGAGTAACTTTGACGGCGCCGTCGATGTCCTCGGCGGGGGGTACGGCGAACAAACCACACCCGGCTTCCAACCGACAGCCGGAACGCTGAAATGCAATGCCATCTTCTCGGCAGCGGGCAAGCCCGATGTCTACAAACAGGCCGATGGCTATGGTGGCCTTGTATGTGACTACCTGTGGTTCTTCCAAGCGCTGCTGAACCACACGCCGCAACTGAGCTCTGACAGCCTTGCGGGGGCAATGAAGTCAGTCGGAACTGTCGATTTCTCCTATCCGTTGGCCCCCATCGACTTCTCCGCTGCTCCGGCCGGCTCCGCCTACGGCGTCAGCTATTGGCGGGCGGCTGACTATCACGCCTCCTGCAATTGCTGGCAGGTGCCGGATCCGACGTTCCACAAGCCGTTCGCATGAGCCTGGCGACTGATCGCCGCAGCGCCCTACGCGTCGAAGACATCGAGTTCTCCTACGGGCGACTCCAGGTGCTGTTCGGGGTGTCTCTGGAAGTGGGCGAGGGGGAAGCGGTTGCGCTATTGGGCACGAACGGTGCGGGTAAGTCGACTCTGCTCAGAGTCATCACCGGACTCGAGCGACCCACCCGCGGCACCGTCAGCTTCTTCGACACCGACATCACGAACCTGCCGGCGGAAGATCGGCCCGGCGAAGGACTGCTGTTAGTGGTGGGCGGACGATCGGTGTTCGCCGACATGACCGTCACGGAGAACCTCGAGATGGCCGCGCTACCCGCCCGACACGCGGCGGCTGAACGGAAGCAACGGCTTGATCACGTCTACGCCGCCTTCCCGGGACTCGCCGAACGACGCCGACAGCGGGCCGGCACCCTCTCCGGGGGAGAGCAGCAGCAACTCGCTTTGGCCAAGGCACTCTTGCTCGACCCGAAGGTGCTGTGCATCGACGAGCTGTCACTCGGGCTGGCGCCATTGGTGGTCGGTGAACTGCTGCAACTGGTGAAACGTATTAACGCCACCGGCGTCTCAGTCATCATCGTCGAACAAAGCCTCAACATCGCGTCCGAGATCTGCGAGCGTTCCATCTTCTTGGAGAAGGGGGAGGTGCGCTTCGAAGGGCCCACCCGTGACTTACTGGCCCGAGACGACGTCGCCCGAGCCGTCTTTCTCGGGGCCCGCGATTAACCAGCAAACGTCGGTGGATATAGGAGTAGCAAATGAGCATTCAAGACGCCCTCACGCCCGCCGGCCTGCTCGAGTACGTCGTGCGTCTGTCAGGGGTTCCGGGTCTGTCCTTCGAGCCGTTGGTGGTCTCCCCGGCGAAGGGGTATGAGCTACTGGCCGAAGCCTTCGGCGTCGAACCGGCGGAGCTCCAAGCGATTCGTGACGGCCTGCGCGCCAGGGTCGCAGCGGCGGCGGATGCGCTGCTGGCAGAGGCCGGTTTCGTGGACAAGCTTCGCGCCGTGCCCGCTCCCGAAGGAGGCACCGTCGTGGTCGTCGGTGATTCGACGTCGGCCGACCTGCTGAGTTGGGCCTACTTGTTGGGGGCACTCCTGGAACGGACCCGTCCCGACCTGAACTTCGTGAATCGCGCGGTCAGCGGCCGCACGACCGCCGAGACCATTGCGACTGCAGCCGGCCTTATCGCGGCGCAACCTGACACTGTCTTCCTGCTCGTAGGAGCCAATGACGCGCGCAGGCACGGGGCATTGGCAAACGTTCGGATGGCCTCGCTCGAGGAGACGACGCGTAACTTTGCTGAGCTGAAAAGGCTTATTGAGCTGGAGACGCATGCCCAAATCGTGGCCGTCGCCCCAGCGCCCTTTGATCCTTCGGTGGGGGAAGCGCAGCGGGAGCAGGGGATGTGGTTCTTGCCGGACGACCTCGCCGAAGTCGTCCGTGCCTTCTGCGGCGTGTTCCCCGAAGCAATCCGGCTCGACTCGGCAGCGGACGGACTCGCCGCCCAGTTCTGGTCGTTCGACGGGGTACATCCCTCCCTTGACGGGCACACCGCCATACTCCGAACCGTCGTTGATGCGTTAGCCAGCGCCTGATCAACCGGGTCGGCGATGGGAGCTGGTTTGTTGCACTAACTGGCCCACGTAGCCCTCCAGAACGGTTTGCGCCTCTTGGAGGGCGCCGTCCAGACCGTCTGCATCTTCCGCGGCATGCAGCAGCAGCCAACCGGTGAGAGCCTGAATCGTGATGGCGGCGTTTCTCCTTCGGCGCACGTCCAGTCCCGGGACCTGCGCTGCGAGCCACCGCTCAAGTCGGACCGTCCATTGGCTTGCGACGCCGGAGCCGAACAGATAACCGGCTCGGGTGAGGCCCTGCCAGCCGGGTTGGTTTTGAGCGAGTGACGCGAACCCGGAAAAGTAATCCTTGATGACGTCCGCCGCGGGTCGCGTGAGGCTAGCAGGGTCGTGCACTTTCGCGCCGAAAGCCTCGTGTTGACCGCGGTAAAGGTCGGTGAGAGTGGCGATCAACGCTGACTTGCTAGGGAAGAACCGGTACACGGCTCCGATCGATACGCCGGCCCGGCGGGCTACCTCCTCCATGGAAACGCGGTCGACCCCGGACTCGTCGAAGGCTGCCCCTGCCGCGGTCAGAACACGCTCGAAGGATCGCCGGCTGCGCTCCTGGACCGGCGGGTTTCGAACCGCTAAGGGGTCATCGATCCCAGCAGGGGAGCCCGACGATGCTATGGCCACCATTTGACGGTACCCACAATGACGCGGCTACGACCTCGCCGGAAATTCAGCCGCGCTCCTGGAACTGCTCGAACTGCCGCCTGGGTGGAGGACGCGATCGACGCCGTCCTTCGTTGCAACAGCGAGCATGCGTTGCTGTCCTCTGTGACGGCTCTTGACGTTGACTCCGAGTCGGGAGCCCAGCCCCAGCCAGTGCATGGCATGAAGACGTCTACCGTCACGTTCTGCCCGGCGAGATGGCGGTCCCGCATACCTTTTCAAGGTCATGATCACGGGCACGGAGTTCACGCGCGAAAACGGCGGAACGCTCATCATTCCGGGCAGTCACCGGTGGCCACGCGATCGCTGCCCGGCCCCGATGACGACGTCATTTCGTTGGAACCCGAAAAGGGAGAGTGCGCCGTCTGGCTGGGGTCCACCTACCACGGCGCCGGTGTGAATCTGACGAAGCAGGCCCGGTTGGGCGTCTCGGTGGCGTCCTGTCTGGGCTGGTGCGCACAATCCAAAATCAGTACCTCCTGTTCGACTCTGAAACAGTCGCGCAACTGCCTGAGCCCGTCCAACGACTCCTACGACATGACTCCTCTACGGCGTCGGGTCTGCATGACTGGACCTCCCCGCTCGAAGCCTCATTCGCGCGAGAGCGTGAGCTCGCGGGCCTCGGCGTAACGGGCCCGGACCGCCGGCTGTGCCTGTGCGTGGATCACGCTGGTGCCGGGAATCGACCAAGGCGCCGGTTCGCTGCCGCCCGAGAGGGTCCAGGCCGCTTGCCGCGCCGCACCATCTGCGGCGTACTCGCCGGGCGGCGGCACCAGCACCGGCCTGTCGAGCAGCGCGGCAGCAATTTCCCTGACGGCTGGGGAGCGGGCGGCGCCGCCAATGAGAAAGACGCGCTGGATCGTGATCCCCTGGACCACAAGGGCATCTACGGCGTCGGCGAGCCCGCACAGCACCCCTTCGATCGCCGCTCTGGCGAGGTGGGCCGGGGTCGTCGTATCGAGCCGCATGCCATGCAATGCCCCGGTGGCGTTTGGCTTGTTTGGCGTGCGCTCGCCTTCGAAGTAAGGCACGAGCACCAGGCCGTCTGATCCTGGCGGAGCTCGCAGGGCCAGTGTCGACAGGCCGTCGAGGGTGAGCTCCAGCAGCTGGGCGGTGGCTTCCAGCACCTGGGCGGCGTTGATGGTCGCGACGAGTGGCAGGTAGTGGCCCGTCGCGTCGGCAAAACCGGCGACGGTGCCGGTCTCGTCGCCCGTCGGGGTAGTGGAGATCGCGCAAGCAACGCCTGAGGTGCCGATGGAAACGATGACATCACCCGCCCGGGCGCCCAACCCCAGCGCACTTGCCGCGTTGTCGCCGGCTCCAGGGCCGAGCAGGAGACCTCCTGGCGTAGTGCCCGCCGGCTGGTGGGGCGCAAGCACCTGCGGCAGCTCGGGAACCCGCCTCACGGCCAGCTCGAGCAGGTCTTCCCGGTATCCAGTGGAGGCGGACCAGTAGCCGGTGCCGCTGGCATCGCTACGGTCGGTCCTCAGCGCGCCCAGATCTGCGGTGCCCCCGAGCCGCCAGGTCAGCCAATCGTGCGGAAGGCACACCGCTGCAAGCCTGGCAGCATTCTCCGGTTCGGTCTCGGCGAGCCAGCGCAATTTCGAGATCGTGAACGAAGCCACGGGGACGGAGCCGACCGCGTGCGCCCATGCCGATGGCCCGCCGAACTCTTGGGTCAGGGTCGCAGCGGCGGCTGCGGAACGGGTGTCGTTCCACAGCAGGGCCGGGCGAACCACCTCCCCCGACTCGTCCAAGGCGACCATGCCGTGCTGCTGCGCGCCCACGGAGATCGCGGCGACATCGTGCAGACCGCCGGCCGCCTCGATCGCTTTTGCCAGCGCTGTTTCCCAGTGCCGCGGATCTACCTCGGTCCCCGGTGGATGCGGCGCCCGGCCGCTGCGGATGAGGGTGCCGTCGTCAGCGTCGCGGATGACGACTTTGCACGACTGGGTTGAGGAATCGATACCGGCTACCAGCGGCACCGGTTGTTTCCTGTCATCCGATCAGGTGCTCGACTGCGAGCTGTTGCAGCTGGACGAACCCGTAGTTGCGTTCGCCGGCTTTCTCCGGATCGAAATCGTCCGGTTGATGGAGCAGATCCTTGGCCGTCTCGCCGGATGCCAGAGTCGTTTCGGCGAGTTCGAGGACCCCCGAGTAGGCCATGGCTTCCTGCACTTTCGGGTCGGCGCGGAAGGCGGCTGCCTTCTCGGCCAGCATCAGGTAGGTCGACATGCAGGCTCGCGCCGATTCCCAGACGCCGTCCAGATGCTCGGTTCTTGAGGGTTTGTAGTCGAAATGGCGCGGCCCGGTGTAGCGCGGAGCGTCCGGGTAACCGGGAAAGCCGTTTTCGATCAGGTCGACAGTGAAAAAGGCAGAGCTGAGGTCACCATGGCCGAAGACCAGGTCCTGGTCGTACTTCAGGCCCCGCTGGCCGTTGAGGTCGATGTGGAAGAGCTTGCCGGACCACAGCGCTTGCGCCAGCTGGTGGGTGTAGTTGAGGTTGGCCATCTGCTCGTGGCCGGTCTCGGGGTTCACGCCCACAATGTCACCGTGTTCGAGTTCAGCGATGAACGCCAGGGCGTGTCCCACCGTCGGCAGGAAGATGTCGCCGCGCGGCTCATTCGGCTTCGGTTCCAGAGCGATCCTCAACTCGTAGCCCTGGCTTTTGATGTAGCCGGCAATGGTGTCCACACCCTCGCGGTAGCGCTCCAGAGCGGCAAACACGTCTTTGGAACCGTCGTATTCGCTGCCCTCACGTCCACCCCACATGACGAACGTGCTCGCGCCCATCTCGGCGGCGAGATCCACCGCCTGCAGGATCTTGCGGAGCCCGAACCGCCGTACCCCGCGGTCGTTGGAGGTCAGCCCACCGTCTTTGAACACCGGGTGCGTGAACGTATTCGTGGTCACCATCTCGATGACCAGACCCGCCTCATCGCAGGCGAGCTTCAACTTACGGCAGCGAAGCGTTTTGGTGGCCGCGTCCGCGTCGAAGGGGAAGACATCGTTGTCGTGGAAGGTCAATCCCCACGCGCCAATCTCGGCAAGCCGGCCGGCGTACTCCCACGGATCAAGCGCCGGCCGGGTCGCCGCGCCGAACGGGTCAACTCCGACCCACCCGACCGTCCACAATCCGAACGAAAATTGATCCTGCCTGGTCGGCTGACGGGTCATCGGGCGTCCTCCGACCAGAAAATAGCTGAACGTCGAGAAAGCCAAGATGCTCTCGTCGCTCACCGACCCGGCGCGGGTCGGAACTTGAATGCTTTCATGTACTCCACCAAGCTAGCGATACCAATGGGACTGGTCAACTCTGGGCTGGTACGTCAGGCATCGGCATTGATACGGTTGAATCAGCCTTGGAAGGGATGGACGTGGCGAGTGTGAGCATCACCGATGTCGCTAAACGCGCCGGGGTCTCGGTAGGTACCGTCTCGAACGTCCTCAATAAGCCGGAAGTTGTGAAGCCGGCTACTCGGGCCAGGGTCGAGGCCGCCATCGCGCAGCTCGGTTTCGTGCGGAATGAATCCGCTCGTCACCTCCGCGGTGGGCAGAGCCGGCTGCTGGCCTACCTCATGCACGACTCCGGAAACCCTTCATTCACCGCACTTGCTCGCGGGGTGGAAACCGTGGCCAGGGCCAATGGTCTTGGTCTCTTACTGTGCAACAGCGAGAACGACCCAGTTCGCGAGGATGAGTACCTCTCCCTCCTGCTAGAACAGCGCATCCGCGGTGTCCTGATCACGGGCGTCGACTATGCGAACCCCCGTTTGGAGCTTCTCCCCAAGCACGGTGTTCCGGTCGTGTTCGTCGACCGTGGATCTCAAACCGACGGCGCTTGGTGCTCGGTCGGTGTCGATGACGTCGAGGGCGGCTTCCTGGCCGTGAGCCATTTGATCGAGCTCGGGCATAAGCGAATCGCCTTAGCCGGTGGTCCCTTGTCCATCCCCCAGGTGGTTGATCGCCGCCAGGGTGCCATCAATGCCCTGGAAAGCGCAGGGTTCGGGGCAGAGGAGCTCCACATCATCGAGACTCCGGCCCTGGATCTTCATCAGGGTCGCCAGCTCGCCTCGCGGCTGCTTGGTCTGCCGAAGCGCCGACGACCGACCGCCGTTTTCTGCGCTAACGACGTGCTGGCTCTCGGGCTACTTCAGGAGCTCACCCAACAGGGTGTCAGCGTGCCGGAAGAGTTAGCGATCGTCGGCTACGACGACGTCGAATTCGCCGCAGCCGCAACGATTCCGTTGTCTTCTGTGCGGCAGCCCCGCGTCCTGCTCGGCGAAACGGCCGCCAAGCTCCTGATTGAAGAGACGACGCCGGGCACCAAGCACAAGCACCAGCACATTCGCTTCGCACCGGAGTTGATCGTGCGCCAGAGCTCGATGAACCCGCGGGTCGCTCGTCGGGCAGGCTGACTAGGAGCCGCCTGACTCCTTGACCCTCACGACAATCTTGTCGCCGCTACGCAGCGCGGCTGCTGCAAAAGCGGCTGGAGCGGCGGTGAGGGGGTAGCGGTCGCTGACGAGCGCGTCGAGGTCGATGGCAGTCGTGGCGAGGATGATGGCGCGCCGGTACGTGTCGTTCATTCGCCGCACCATCGCGAAGGTCAGTCCCTTCCGTCGGGCAGCTGAGGCCAGAAATGACGAACGGTCCTTCGACGGGATACCGCCCAGCGCCACTGTCGCGCTGGGCCGGGCGGCGGCAACGGCAGTCTGAATCGCAGCATCCGTACCGGCCATCTCAATGACAGCGTCGACGCCCCTGCCCGAGGTCGCATCCAGCAGCCCGTCATTGGCCTCCAGCGGCGACCAGGCGGCGTCTGCGCCGTTGCGCATGGCTGTTGCCCTACGGTGGTCAAGGGGATCGACTGCGAAGACTCTGCGGGCGCCGGACCTGCGGGCCACCTGCGCCGCAAGGACGCCGATGGGCCCGGCACCTACGACGAGCACATCGGAACCCAGACGGACGTGGGCGAGCGCAATCGCGTGGATCGCGACACCGAGCGGCTCGAGTAACGCGCCGGCATCGTCGCTGAGCTCATCGGGGAGGGGATGCAGTAAATGGTCGGGCCAGGTCAGCTGTTCGCACATCGCTCCGTCCAGATCCCCATGACCGGCGAAACGAACGATGGGACAAAGGTTGCGGTATCCGGATCGGCAGCATTCGCAGATCTCGCAGGGGATGGCGGGGTCCACGGCCACGCGGCGCCCGGCGAACGGGCCTGTCAGCGCTACGGCCGCAAATTCGTGTCCTGGCACGACGGCGCGGCCGATTCGGTTTTCGCCAATGCCGCCGTCGGTGAACCAGTGCAGGTCCGAGCCGCAGATCCCGACTGACGTGACCGCAAGCAGTGACCAGCCCGCGGATTGTTCGTCCGGGTTGGGCTCAACGGCGACACGCAAGTCCCGAACGCCGTGAAGGCGGGCAGCGATCACGGGTCCAACCCAAGCCCGGCGACTGCTACGCCGGTTCTTCCAAGCGACCGCACGCGCACCTCCTCCGTTCGGTGGATCACGGTGGTTCTGCTCCAAAATCAGAGTGTGCACCTCAACCCCATGCACTGTGATTGGGGTCTGCCCAGGGTTGATCGACCCGCTGCCGAGGGGATGGTCTTTGGCCGGGATCCGCCTCATTCCGGGCCCGAGGGCCTGCTGACACGGCTCCGAGCCCCGAATGCCTTTGCAGGGAAGGGTTTTCGGCCTCTGTGCGACGTCGCGTGGATGAGGCTGGCCGGTTGACTTCGAGCTATCTCCCGTAAGCGCAGGCTACGCATTTGTCTCGCCAGCAAGGCCTCGCGTTGTGGACTTCGCGTGGACTCTCGTGCAGGACCTGCTACGCGGCCAAGTCGGAATCGCTGCCGACGGACCGCCTCACGACTGGTGGTGAACGTGTAAGGCGGTCGAGGTTCGCCTATTGGGTGCGCGCTGGCACGCCGGGAGCGGGGTTGCGCAGCTTCCCCTGCGGCGGCGGGGCGTCTTTCTGTTGCCTGCCGCGACCGCTGTCAGCGCGTGGCAGCCCCATGCCAGCGGAGTGTGCGCGATATACCAGCGCCTTCCTGCACGGTTGTGAGCATGACAATCTCCAAGGCCGAATCCGCCCCCCGGCCGGCCGGTACGTACACCTCGTTGAAAGCGGCGTGGATACCGCTGGCAGCGCTGTGTCTGGCCTTCTTCGTGGAGATGGTCGACAACACGCTGCTCACCATCGCGTTGCCGACCATCGGCCGCGACCTCGGCGGCGGTACGACGGCACTTCAGTGGGTGACGGGTGCTTACTCGCTCACCTTCGGCGGCCTGCTTCTCACCGCCGGCTCGGCCGCGGACCGTTTGGGCCGTCGCCGCGTCCTGCTCGTCGGACTGGCCGCTTTCGGCCTGATCAGCCTCGCCGTCATTGCCGTGCACTCGACCGGCCAGCTGATCGCGCTGCGCGCCGCTCTCGGCGTCGCCGCCGCGATGATGGCCCCGATCACCAACTCGCTCGTCTTCAGGCTCTTCGACGAAGACGCGCTACGGATGCGCGCGATGACACTCATGATCGTCGTTGGCATGAGCGGCTTCATCCTCGGTCCGCTGCTCGGCGGCACCGCGCTGGCCCATGTGAGTTGGCAGTGGCTGCTGGTCGTCAATGCCCCCATCGCGCTCATCGCGTGGGTCGGTGTGCGCCTCGGCGTCTCGGCCGACCGGCCCGAGCACCTGAGCGGCGATGCGCTCGATCTCCCGGGTGCCGTCCTCAGCATCGCCGCCATCGGCCTGGCGTGCTACGCGGCGACGAGCGGAGTTGAGCATGGCTGGCTCTCGGCTGTCACGCTCGCCTCGGCCTTCGGCGCAGTGCTCGCAGGCATGGTTTTCGTTCGGCACGAGCGGCGTGCTGGGCAGCCGATGCTCGATCTGACTCTGTTCTCGAACTCCACTGTCCGCGGCGCCGCGATCGCCCAGGTCGGCACGTCGATCGCGATGGCCGGCGTCCTTTTCGCTCTGATCCTGCACTTTCAGTACGCCTACGGTTGGAGCCCCGTGCGCGCCGGCCTGGCGAATCTGCCGCTCATCCTGACCATGATCGGCGCGACTCCGATCTCTGAGTTCCTCGCCAAGCGGTTCGGCCATCGCATTGCCTGCCTGGTCGGCGCAGGCTTGCTGGCAGGCTCGCTAGCGGGCCTCGCCTGGGGAGTCGACCACGGCTACCCGGCGATCGCCGTCTTCATGGTGACCCTCACGATCGGCCTGCGGACGGTGATGACAATCTGCGCTGTCGCGCTTGTCGGGGCGATGCCCAGGAACCGCACCTCGTTAGGAACGGCGCTGAACGACACCGCGCAAGAGGTCGGGACGAGTGTCGGCACCGCCGTCGTCGGCACGCTCATTGCCACGCTGGTGACGGTGACCCTCCCGGATGGGAGGTGGAGCAGGGACCTGGTCGCCTCGTTCTTCCACGGGGAGCGGATCACTTTCGCGATCCTCGCCGTCATCGTCGGCCTCGTCGCCGGTTGGGGCGCTCTGACCCTTACCGACTCACGCTCCACCGAGGAACATCCGGACGCCGCGGAAGTCACTCCGCACAGCGAGACCGATAGCGTCTTCGCGGCCCGATCCGCTGCTGATGTGAATGCATAAGTGGCCCGCCGCCGCAGCTGCGCCTGGGTTCCCTCACATCGGGTTCTGGCGCAGGTACCGGTAAATCCCGGCGAAGCTCTGGTCGACTTTGTCGGGGAGCGGGACGACCGGGCCGAGTGCTCGCGCTCCCCACACGATCTGTGCGCTGCGCTCGACGAGTGCGGTGATGTGCAGCGCCTTGTTCGGGTTCGGGGCGACGGCGACCATCCCATGGTTGGCGATCAGCGCCGCTCCGCGACCCTGCAGGGCTTCGACCGCCGCGGAGCCGACATCGGCTGACCCGCTGGCCGCATAGCGGGTGCAGCGGACCGCCCCGCCGACGTAGATCGCGAATTCGTCGATGCACGCCGGGATGTCCGAGTGGGTGATGGCGAAGATAGTGGCGTATACGGGGTGCGAATGAATGACCGACCCGACGTCGTCGAAGGCCTGGTAGCACGCGAGGTGCAGCAGCTTCTCCGACGAGGGCGAGCGCCCCTCCTTGGCCTCGAGAGTCGTCCCGTCGAGGTCGACCACGCAGAGGTCGTCAAGCGCCATGTCCGCGTAGTCGACCGAGGACGGGGTGATGACGATGGTGCCGTCCTCCCGCCGGGCTGAGATGTTCCCCGCTGTGCCTTCGACGAGCCCTTTCGCCAGCATGTCTTTGGCGGCGGCCAGCACCGCTTCGGCGGCGGAGTCGACGTACCTCACGTAAGGACCTCCGGGTTGAGGAGATGAGCGGGCAGGTCGCCATTCAGCAGCCGGAGAAGACCGTCCGCGACCATCGCTGATTGGCGAGACTCGGTGTCCCACGTCGCACCACCGATATGCGGTGTAAGCACGACATTGGGCATCGCCGCCAGCGGGTGGTCGGTGGGCAGGTGCTCCCCTTCGAAGTGGTCGAGCCCTGCTCCGTAGAGATGCCCGGAGCGCAGGGCATCGACAAGGGCTGCAGTGTCGTGGAGCTTGGCGCGGGCGGTATTGAGGTAGATGGCGCCGGCCTTCATGGCGGCAAATTGGGCTTCGCCGATCATCCGTGTGGACTCTGGGGTCACGGGCGCGTGCATCGAGACAACGTCTGCAGTGGCAAGGAGTTCGTCGAGACTGCACTCGGCGTCCGGCGCGTACGGGTCGTACGCGACGACCCTGAGGCCGAGTCCTTCAAGGCGCCACTTGGTCGCACGCCCTACCGCGCCGAGACCAACGATCCCTGCCGTGCGGCCCGCCAACTCCCAAGCTCGAAACCGCTGGTAGGGGATGGTGCCGGCTTTGAACACCTGCCCGGCCCGGACGTCGGCGTCGGCACGGATCACGTTGCGGGACACCGCGAACAGCAGCGCAACCGTCAGTTCGGCGACCGCGTCGGCGTTACGCCCGGGGCAGCGCAGGACGGGGACGCCGGCGTCGGTGGCTGCGCCGAGGTCGACGTTGACCGGGTCGCCTCGAGTGGTGGCCACGAACCGCACTCCCGTGGCGAAGACCTCCGGTCCGACGAGGTCGGATTCGACGACCAGCGCATCAGACCCCTCCGCCCGTATCCGCTCTGCCAGTTGGGCGGAGTTGTAGATCCGTAAGGGGTTGGCTTCGATCCACGGGTCGTAGATGACGTCAGCAGAGGCCCGCAGGCGGTCGAAGCCGTCTCCGCGCAGAGGAGCGGTCACCAGAATCCGCGGGCGCCACCCGGTGAGATCTAACGCTCGTGTCATACCGTGTGGAACCTACATGGGCGAGATCACCGTCGGGCTGGACATCGGCACCACCTCTATCAAGGCGGTCGCCGTCGCAGCTGACGGCACCGTCGCCGCCCGGGTCAGGATCCCGCACGAGGTTCGCGTTCCCGAGCCCGAGTGCCTGGAACACGACGCGCGTCGAGCGTGGTGGCGCAATCCCCGCCGGGCTCTCTCGCAACTGCAAGCCACCGAGGCTCGTGCCATCGCCGTGGCAGGGATGGTGCCGTCTCTCGCGGCCGTTGACACAGGCGGCCGGCCGACCACGCCGGGCCTTCTGTACGGGGACCGACGGGGGCGAGGCAACGGCGGCGAGCGGGAGGTAGGGGGAGGCGCCGGGCAGAGCGACGAGGCTGCCGGTTTTCTCCGCTGGGCCGCCGCGCAAGCTCCCGACGCGGCGGGCTACTGGCCCGCCCAGGCGGTGGCCAACCGCTCCCTCGGCGGCCGTCCCGCGATCGATTTGGCGGTCGCCTTCACGGCATCGCCGCTTTTCGGGCCGGAGGGTTGGGACGCAGATCTGGTCAGCGACTGCGGCGCGTCCGTAGCGCGGCTGGCCGAGGTCGAGCTGCCCGGGGCGCCGGTCGGCCGCCTCGGCGGTAGCGACGCAGGCCCGGTAATCGCCGCAGGGTCAGTGGACGTGTGGTGCGAGCAGCTCGTCGCCGGCGCCGCGCAACCCGGAGACGTCCACGTCATCTGCGGCACGACGCTCATCATCTGGGTGGTCACGTCGGCTGCGGACACGTCTACAGCCCACCCCGGCTTGTGGAGCACGCCTTCCTCGAACCCCGCGATCCGGACGATCGGCGGGGCGAGCAACGCGGGTGGTCTCTTCCTCGACTGGTGCCGACGCCTCGCCGGCCGCCGGACCGAACGCGTTGAACCCGGCAACGTACCGGTGTGGGTCCCTTACCCCCGCGGCGAGCGCACCCCCTACCACGACGCTTCCAGACGGGCGGCCCTGCACGATCTCGATCTCACCCACGGTCCCGGCGCGCTGCAGCGCGCGGCGTGGGAAGCGTCGGGCTTCGTCGTCCGCCACCACATCGACCTCGCCGCCGTCGCCGCCAAGCGGCTGGTCGCCACCGGAGGGGGGACCCGCGTGGAGGGCTGGATGCAGGCCCTCTCTGACGCCACGGGCCTGCCCGTCCACGTCGCCGCGGAACCTGAGGGAGCGGCACGCGGCGCTGCTTTCCTTGCCCGGATGGCGGCCGGTCTGGAAAGCGACCTTGCGGAGGCGGCACGGTGGGCGGCTACCGGCAGGGTGGTCGAGCCGGATTCCGTCTGGTCAGCGCCTACCGCCGACCGCTACCGCCGCTTCCTCGAACTGTCAGGACCACCAGAGCCGACCGCAGGATCGGCCTGAGCAACCCGCGTTGATTCATGTCCAGCGTCGGGAGTTCCGCAGCGCCGTAGCCATGATGGTCAGTGTCGGGTTGTGCGCTCCGGAGCTCGGGAAGACCGAGCCGTCGGCCACGAAAAGATTGTCCAGCTGGTGGTAACGCCCAGTGGGGTCGGTACTCGACGTGGTGGCGTCCTTGCCCATCCGGAGGCCGCCCATGACGTGTTGGGTGGTCGGCACGTTGCCGCCGGCGACGGGGATTTGCGGTGCGGAAGCAGCGGAGACGGCGGCAACTTTTTCAGCGCCGGCCAAGCGGAGGATCTGAGCGATGCGGGGCAGGTAGAAGTTCTGGGCGGCTCTCTCGTGAGGTCCCGGCTGGTAGGTGATCCGGGCGACTGGCTGGCCCCGATAGTCCTTGATTTTGGGGTCGAGATCCACGGTGTTGGTGCGGTAGGGCAGGTCTTCGCCCATCATGGATATCCCCACCAACCGGTTGCGCAAGATGCTTGCTCGCATCAGCTCCTTGAACGCCGTCCCGAACGGCTTTGCCGGTGAGGTCACCGGCAGGATGGTGCGATAGGTGTTGGCCTCGTCGATCACAATTCCCTGCTGGGACCCGCCCAACTCCAATCCGCCGCCGCGGAAGTAGGGCAGCTTGGCGGCCTTCGCGGCAGCCCGGGCTCCCGGATAGTCAGGGTCGGCGAAATCGTCACAGTCGTGGGTGATCGACCGGCCGTACTGGGCACCGGGCACCTGATCGAGGAAGATCCCGCTCCCGTCGGAGAACCAGTGGAACATCAACCAGCGCCCGGCCGCCCGGTGCGGATCGGGTAGCCCGGACAGCTGCACCAGCCGGGACGACTCAATCGCGTTACCGGCCAGCACGATCAGGTCGGCAGACTCCGTATGGGTCACTCCCGCCCGCTCCCACGCCACCGCGGTGGCCTTGCTCCCGCTGGTGCGGATGGCGGTGGCGCAGCTGAGGGGGCGAACCTCAGCCCCGGCCAGCACCGCGCGGCGCAGCGGAGCGAGCGCCCCCACCCGGGCGTTGATCGGACACCCGTAGTCGTTGCAAAAACCGCAGTTGTTGCACGCCGGCCTCCCCCCGTACGCGACGCTGTTGATGGCCATGGGCACCGGGAAAGGGTGGAGTCCGAAGCGGCTGCAGCCGCGGGCGGCAAGCAGGGACGAGTACTGAGGCGGGCCGGCCGGCATCGGAAGCGGGCCAGTGCGGGGGGCGTGCTTGAGCACGACATCGGGAAGCGCGCTCACATCGCCGGCGACGCCGATCAGCTTCTCGATCTCGCTGTAGAACGGCGCAATCTCCGCATAGTCAAACGCCCAGTCGCTGACATCTGCGCCGGGGACAGGTCCCAGCAGGCTCAGCTTCGAGAAGTCGATGTTCCAGAAGCGAGGCGTGTCCGCACCCCAGTGGACCGCGCCGCCGCCGACGGTCTGGGCCAGCGCCTGGACCAGCCCGACGAAGCGCGGCTTCGTTTCCGTCGCTGACCACCGGTAGGTGCGGGGCTCTGTCAGCGGGTCGGGCTTGCAGTAGAAGCGGCTGCGTTTGAGGTCATCGTTAGACCACGAAGTCGACGGGTTCTCGGCGCGCAAGTCCCCATAGCTGTTGGGCCCTTTCTCGAGGACCACGACATCGAGGCCGGCCTCGGCCAAGGTCATGGCCGCCACCGCCCCTCCGGGACCACTGCCGATCACGATTGCCTTCACGGGGCCCGCACCGGGGCCGGAGACACGGCCGACACCAGGTTGAGCACCTTGACGACCGACTCCGACGCAATCAAGGCCTGCCGGGACAGCGGCGACGACACGGTCGCTGCAGGAAAGCCGCGGGGCTGCACATCCCCGGGGAAGCCGATGTCGTGCCACCCGACCAGACCGGCGTTCCCCCCGTACTCCGGCGCGGAGTACATCCCCTCGATGGCATGAGCGAACAGCAAGTCGGTGAACCCGGTGTAGCCGCCCGGTAAGTCCGGGACCGCGGGGTTGGTGGCCAATACCCGGTCACGACCCGCGGCGTCCAACCCGAGAAACCCTCCGGCGCCGCCCGCCCGGTCCAGCGCCGAGAGGCCCTGGTCGTACGCCAGCTTCAAGGCGGCCAGCCGAGTCCTCCAAGCGGCCGAGCGGTCCGGGTCGAGAGTCAGGAACTCGGCCATGTCATCCCGGCCGCCGCCGGCCCGGCCGGAGAACGGGCCGCCCGCAAAAACCGCCGGCGGAGATACGAGCAGTGCGCCCATCAAAGTGGTGATGTAACGGGTGACGTTCGCCTCCCGGGCCCCGGGATGGCCGACCTCGGCCGGGTCGTCGTTAGGGCCGGGAATCAAGCGCGCGGTGGCCTCCGTGATCAGCTCGGTTTGGTGCACATCGAATACGTCGTGACCGCCCCCCGGCGAATGCCCTGCCGACGGACGGCCTTGCGGCGAACGGCCTCCCGACGAGCAGGCTTCCAGCGCCGCGGTCGGCACCAACGCGGCCAGCGCCACACCCGTGCCCTGCAGCACATGACGCCGAGAGATTTCCCTCTTCAATGCTTCATCCACACCACGAGTAACGAAACGTAGGCAACTGACGCGGTAGGGAAACTCAAGAAACACTTGACCCTGGGCTTTAAGCCGGCCGCGCCTGCACTGGTACGGCAGGCACCCCGTTCCCAAGCGATTGGGAGTCGGTGCCGACCTGGCCGACTCCCCCAAGGGCTCGAAGGACCAGGTGCCTTGCGCGTTCGTGACCAATTGCCAGCAGGTGCTCGTCGTGGTCGACAAGTCCATCACCCATCTGGCCTATCGCGTCAACCAGCGTCTCGGTTATCTCAGGGTAGATGTCGTTGGCGGCCAGCTTGTGGAACCCAATCCGAGCATTCGACAAGTTCGTCATCACTGCGACGCTGGCTCGCACATCACCCGACAAAAGAGTCTCAAAGGCGCCCTTCAAGCAAGAAAGACTGCCCTCCCAGATCGCTTCCGCGCTAGTGGTGAAGAACCAGACTGGTGAATTCGTGTCGGTTCCCGGCCACGGGAGTGGCGTCGTAGGGTTTAGCACGCCCGGCCTCTCCAGGGCTTTGAAGCCTGAGAGCACCGGCACCAGAGACTCAACGATGGGGCTCCACAGGGCGATGTCTGCTTCGAGCACCGTCCGACGGTGGAAAGCTTGTGTCGCTATCGCCGTCTCCATCGGGGTGGGGATGGCCCCATCAAGCCGCTCGATGCTGAGTCTGGCGTGACTCATTCCCTCAAAGCCGAGGCCACGCTTGTCGCGCGCCTCGGCGGACAGCTCCGGATGCGTGGTGATGAGCAGCATCAGGTGGCACATCCAAGAATGATCGACGGCGATGATGAAGTATTTGAGTGACTGATTGGCCATCCACCACCGTTGCCCCCTCCCGGTTGCCGGACTCGGGTGCGGCTGCTTTGCCCAGCCGTTGAATGCCTTTCGGGACAGGCGCCGTGAGCGGCACAATTCTTGATGAGCAGAAGCGGCATGCGCCGTCAACTGCGTGGGTTCGTTCACCCCTTCCATGAGACGCCCCCAGGCGTAGAGGCAGTCCTTGGACCTGGTGACCTCATCGACAACGGCAGGTAACGCTGCCTCCCACTGCCGGTTTCCCGTGGCGAAGATGACCATGCGCTCCCCCCCCGGCCGACATCTGTTCGGAGCGGCAGGCTAGCAGTCTGACGGCCGGGTTGTACCTGCATTGCGGGTGACGGCAGATTCCGACGAAGAACTGGCGGAAGGAACCATGGCGGCGAAGCGCTTGGCGAAGGTGTGCACATCGCCGTGCCAGCGCGCGACGTGGGACCGCCGGAACAGCGGGCGCTAGGTTCATTCACGACATCCGGGGGAGTCCGTGGAATGAACGCAACTAAGCCTTGCCTGTTGCTGCTCGCCTTGGCGTGCACCGGGGTCAGCGCGTGCGGCAGTCTGGAGTTGCCCCAGTGGTGTCGAGACGATCAGCGTGCAGATTGACGATCCCGATGGGACGCCGGCCCTCGATGAGGACCTGACCAGTATCAATAACTTCGATGCCAGCGGGACCGAAACCGAGCAGGAACGCAAAGCAGGCTCCTTTTCGCTTTCAGTCATGACCGATTGCGACTGGACAATCACCGCGCAAGCAGAGTCACCGAGCCGCAATTAGCACAGGTATCGACCCTGCGGTTCACCGGGTAGCCAGCAGGAATGACGACCACGTTGCGGATGAACTCGCCCGCTGGGTGGTGACATTGCGGAAATCGCCCTGTTCCTCTTGTTTCCCTGCAATCATCGGGGACACTATGCGCCGCCTCGTTCTGGTCTGCTTACTGATGGCGGCTGCTCCGTCTGCGGGGTGTGCTGCACACTCGCAGTCGGGCCGCGGGCAGAACGTGATATCGCTTCCGCCTACGCTGGTGATTGATCAGCCTGCCACGGTGACGCTCACGCCGAAGGAGAGTCGGTCGAAGGCATCGGCCACGTTGGTCATCGAGGTGTCGACGCCGGTCGGCAATCCGACATCGAATGATGGCAGCGCGGCGGTGTACGGCACGTTCGTAAGGGTTGGCACCGGGTTTCATCTCGACTCGGGTGCTGTCGTATACGACCCACGTGACTTCGAGCTGCAAGCACCGGACGGGACGATCTATCGGGCGTCCGACGGACATTCGAAGGCTGACGCGCCGGCGCAGTTCACAAAAAGCGCTCTGGCGCCGGGACCGGGGATTTCCGGGAATATTGTGATCGACGCCTCCGAAGCCGCCGGGGAACATGGAGTGCTGTTGTACAAGCCCGGCAGTAGAGTCATCGCCGCCTGGCGATACTGATTTATCCTGGCACTCCCCATCAACGACACCTAGCGGGCGAGTCCACGCGCGATGTACTCCTCGAGCGTCCTTTGATGGTGCAGAATCCGGATCTCCTGCTTGCCCAGGTGAAGGCTTTCGAACGCTCGCGAGCGCATTCCCGCCTGGATCCGCGGCAGGTTGTAGAGGTCCTCGTCGAGCAGGTTGCCGGCGGTGCACTTGCCGTCCAGGGTGTCGCCGTTCGCCGTGCTGTAGTGCTCCTTTTTCGGGCGAGTAACGTCGCGACCGCCGGCGTTCAGCAGGTTGATGAAATCGAAGTACATCTTGTTCGGGTCGGTGGGGTGCGGCCGATGGGTGAAGACCCAGACGAACAAGCCGTGAGTGTTGAACGTGATGTTCGGGAAGACGGTGTAGTGGAAGTCGTCGCACAGCTGGGTGTCGTCGAGGTCGGAGACGTCGGCGCCGAGTGATGGAGCGATCTCCCGAGTGCGCGCGGCGAACGCCTTGCGCGCACCGGGAGCGTCGCCGTCGAAGTTCTCGATTCCTATGCGTTTCAAGAAGCTTTCGCGGATGCCGCGCGTGACGGTATTGGCTCCGCGATGGCGCAAACTTGCCTGCACCTCAGGGAAAATCAGCCGGGTGTGCCTCGGATAGCAGTCGATGACCGACCGGGTGTCGTCACTGAACTCGAGGGTCCAGGTGTGCGTCGCAGAGACGTGGTAGGCCTCGTTGAAGGCGTCCACCGACGTCTTCCAGTTGCACTCGATCTCGACCGTGCAGTCGAACCCGATCTTCCAGTTCTCGAAGTGGTAGGGACCCAGGTGCTCGGGGATCACGCCGAGGAAGTCCAGCAGCGGCTCCGCATCAGGGTTCAGATTGACGAAGACGAAGCCGGCCCAGGTCTCGCAGCGCACCTGCTTCAGCGATCGCTGCGCCTTGTCGACGCCTTGCGGGAAAGTCTCCTCATCCAGCGCGCAGCTGAGCGTTCCGTCGATGTCGTACTGCCAGCCGTGGAACAGGCACGAGAAGAGCTTGACGTGGCCATGGCCGGGCTCGCGCAGCCGGTTTCCGCGGTGCATGCAGACGTTGTAGCGGGCGGCGATCGACTCGTCGTTCTGCTTGATGACGAGGATCGACTCGGGGCCGATCTCGAAGGTGAAGTAGTCACCGGGACGATCCAGGTCCGAGACGCGCCCGGCCAGCAGCCACGTGCGGGTCCACATGTGTTCCCACTCGAGATCGGCATAGTCCTTGCTCGTGTAGCGCTCCTTCGGGATCGGGACGTACTCCAGATCGGGTTCGGGTGCGCGCTGCAGGGGAGTCGACATCGGACGTCCTCTCTGGATCCAGTCAGTTGACGGTTTTTAAAGGCGGTACACGCGGGTGGCGGTGCCACCGAAGATGGCGGCCTGCTCCTGCGCGGTGCATCCGGCAACGAGTTCACGGGCCGACTCCAGGAGCACGCCATATCCCTGCAATTTCAGCGAAACCGGCCAGTTGCTGCCCCAGAGCATGCGGTATGGACCGAAGTGCTCGAGGGCATGGTCGACGTAGCGGCGAAAGGCGTCGACGTCCACCGACCACGTCGACATGTCCAGCGCGCTCAGCTTGAGTACGGCACCGGGATGTTCGGCGGCGCGGGCGAGGTGCGTCGCCCACGGCTCCCATTCGCCGTCCTTGATTTTCGGGTGTCCCATGTGATCGATGACGAGGCGCAGATCCGGCACGCGCTCGGCGAGCATCGGGGCGGCGTCCCAGTGCCGATCCGCCATCGGGACCAGGTCGTACGTGAGGCCTTGCTTGGCGAGCAGCCCGATCGATTCGACGACGGTGTCCTGGAAGATCCAGCTTTCGTCGGGTTCCCAGAAGAGTCCGTGCCGCACGCCGACCAGCGGCCCGCCGTGGTGGCGCTCCAGCGCGGCTGCGGTCGCGTCGGGATCGGCCAGCGGAACCCAGCCCACGACTCCCGCGATCCAGTCAGTCGTGTTGGCCAGATCGGTGATGTAGTCCGTCTCCGCCTCAGATTCCTCGGCTTGCACGATGACGGTGCGGTCGACTCCGGCGTCACGAAGGAGCGGCGCGAGCTCGTCGGGTCCGATGAAGCGATCGAGTTCGGGGAGGTATTTCAACACGCGGTAGTCGATCCGGCTGGGATCGATCAGGTGGTGGTGGGAGTCGACGATCTGCTCAGTCACCGCGGAACCCCTTCCGTCACCGGCTCCATTCTGCTGCGACGGAAATGACGAACCCCAGCCGCACTCCAATTGTCGTGATCCTCGCCCCAGGCCTGACGGCCGTCCCACTGCCAGTCGGTCAGGCAGTTCCACGTCCACGCATTGGGAGTGCGGTGCATGCCGAGGGCGTTGCGGCAACGCCCGTCGATGGTCGACTCCCTGCCGAGGTCATCGACCAGGTGGAGGCGCACGAGGGCCGGATGGTCGTCCACGCGTTCGAGTACCTCGCGTTCTCCCGACACCACCCGCCCGAGCTCGCCGCCGCGCTTCATGAAGCCGGCGATCGACGGCATGCGGCCGCTCGCGTCCTGCCTGGTGATGAGTTGGAAGCTGTCGCTGCCCGGAGCGGTATCCGTGACGCCCCAGCCATAACCTCCATGGCTGCCAGGGCTCTCGGCCTGCATTCCGCCGCCAAATGGGGATCGGACGTTCCACGTGCTGTCGCGCATCCCGATGGCATCGACCTCGATGGTCTCCTCGCCCAGTCTGATCCGCCCGGTGACGTGTCCCGGCTGGTCGAGGTGCGCGGCGCCGAGCATGTGCGGCTCGGCGAGGCCCTGGAAGATGAGGTCGAGTTCGATCTCCGCCGACGCGGGCGGGTTGTCCGGATCCCGGTAGTGCAACTCGTAACGCATGCCCGGCTCGAGCCTGCGGTAGCGGATGCCGTTGGCCAGCTCGACATCGGGCAAGTCGCCGTCCGGCATTGGCAAGTGCCAGAAGTTCTTCGCGTAGCGGCAGGAGCTGAGTGAGTCGCCGCTGTCGTCCCAGACGTACACCGCTGCGGCGCAAATCCCGAGGTTTGGCAGGAAGAAACCGTAGAGCTGAGCAGTGAGCCGTCGCTCGGGTATCGCGACCGTGTGCCAGCTGGTCTGGCCGAAGTAGGGCGCATCGCCGGGCGGTCGCTGGAAGTGATCGCCGATGTGGTCGTCCATCGCTGTCAGGCCAATTCGCGGAGCAGGTCGCGGACGATCGGATTCACTGAATTCGCTGCGCCGATGTCGGTCTCGGGTGGCAGGCCTCCGAGCGCCCGGAGCTGGTGCATGATCCGGTGCACCACCGCCTGCAAACGCACGATGGCGTACACCCACCACCAGTCCGGCGCCTCGAGTTCGCGCCCGAGCTGCTCGGCGTACCAGGTCTGCGTCTGCCGACGGTCGGGAAGCCCGGGCAGCCGCTCGACTCCCGCGCCCAAGGCGGAGTGGTGGTCCAGCCAGAGCCAGTGGGCGAGATCGTCCTCGGCCGGACCGACGGTGCACAGCTCCCAGTCGAGCAGTGCTCGAGCTTGCCCGTCCTCGAACAGGATGTTGCTGAGCTTGGCGTCGCCCCAGACGATCGATGCAGGCGCGGTGGGATACGGCCGGTTGCGGCGCAGCCAGACCATCGCCTCGTCGAAGTACGGCAACGGGTCAGGCGAGGCCCAGGCAACGAATTGGGTCCAATGGTCGAGCCGGTCGCCCACCGGATCCTCCAGCGAACCCAGCTCGACGCCGACCGCTTTGGGATCTATGGCATGCACTCTGGCCATCGCCGACAGCCCGGACCACCACATCCGTTCGCGGGTGTCCGGATCGAGTTCCGTGAGGAATCCTTCGGCGTGGTAGCTCGGGCGATCAGCGGGCACCGAGCCGGACACGCGGTCCATGACGTAGAACGGCGCGCCCAGCAGGTCCGGTGACGCCTCATACCAACGCATCCGAGCTACCGGGATCCCGCGTGCCCCGAGAGCGCTCTGCAGCTCGAAAACCTTGCGCAGGTCGTAGTTCTGGAACAGAGCCTCGCCGACGGGGGCGGCCTGCAGCACGAAGCTCTCGCTGCGGATCGCCTCACCAGCCGCCGGCTCGTACGCGGCGTCGAACAGATACGTCTCGTTCGAGTACCCGGCACCAGAAGGCAGCTCCAACCGCGTGATGCTCGGCGCGCTGCCGGTGCCGAGCCGGGAAGCCAGCCACGCCGTGAGAGCGCGCTCGACGTCCGCCGGATCGCGCCGCTTGAGCGTCGCGGTGCTGGGTCGTGCCATCGGCCACCTCTTTTCGCCAGCACCGTACCGATGGCCCTGCTGGCAGTCCGCGTGGGGGTGGTCGAGCCGCCGACGTCGCGGTGTTGCGTTGGTCGATGGTCACCGGTCACGGACGACAGGGAGAATGATCCGGTGATGGCGGGCGGCGCGGCATGAACGTGCTCGGCGAGTCAGTCGACGTCGGTGGCAGAACGCTGCGAAGCCGATTGGTGATGACTCCTCATCTCGGACGGCTGCGGCCGGACCGGCTGTCGCGCTACATCGAGGAGCGAGCGCGGCATGGGATCGCCATGGCTGTGCTGCCGGCCGGTGACGCCGTCTACAACCTGCCCGCCTACCACGACTCGGTTTCCGCATTGCTCGGCTCGGCGCACCCCGACGCCGACGAGATCGCTCATGGCCTTGCGGATGAGGGCTACGGCACGGAAATGCTCCACGCGCTACAGGATCGGCTGCAGCGGCTGGGCGGCATCGTGCAAAGGCATGGGGCGCTCGCCGTCGGTCAGATCCATCATCCGGGCGCCGAGCAGTCGTGGGACAATTTTCAGCCCGCCGTCGCGCCTTCCGCGCTGCGGGGCGACGCGAGTTCGCGGATCCCGCATGTCGTTTCGGCGCGCGAGATCGACCGCATCGTCGCCGCCTACGTCGAAAGCGCTGCGCACATCGTCGGTGCAGGCCTTGATGGGGTGGAGTTGCACGCGGGCCATGGCTATCTGCTCAACCG
>DATAZK010000190.1:0-1708 GCA_036272075.1 Frankiaceae bacterium | reverse complement strand
GCGGCCCGTCTCGGTGGCCACCGGCCGCTTGACGCGGACGAGATCGAGGAGCTCACCGAGCGGATCGATGCCGAGCGCGAGGGCGCGGCGCTGGTCCAGCGGTGCGCGCAGTTGCCCGCCGTCGAGCGGGCGGCGATCGAGCTCGTCGACCTGGAGGGGCTCACCCCGAAGGAGGCGGCGGCGGCGCTCGGCGTCTCGCGTGTCGCATTTCGACAGCGTTTGTCCCGGGCGAGGTCCCGGCTGAGAAAGGAGCATCAAGGCAATGACTAAGTTCACAGATCATCTGTGGCGTGATCTCGTTCAGGAGCACGGCCCGACGCTTGCGCAGGCCGATCGGCCCGCAGCGGGTCGAGGTCGTCTGCGGCGTCCGCGCGTTCTCGCGGGGAGCACCCTGGGGCTGGCGGGCGTCGGAGCGGCGCTCGTGCTCGCCCTGGGAGGGACCGCGGCGACCACGCCGGCCTTTGCCGTCACGACGAGCAACGACGGTTCGGTGTTGGTGAACTTGAACTACCACGCGAACCAGAATCTCCCCCAGGTGAACCACAAACTCATCGCGATGGGGACCAACGAGCAGATCACGATCTACATGTCGACCGGGGCAGCGACCATCAAGGGCCCGGTCACGTGTGCACCGGGCTCGGGGGTGAGGGGGCCGGCGGTGAAGGTTCTCGTGGGTAAGGACGGCACGGAGGTCATCGCCCCGGGCGAGTCGGCCGGCAACACGGCCGAGGGCACCTTCCACCTGGACCACTGCACCACGAGCAACCCCGGCTCCGGTAACGCCGGCAACACGGGCACTGCCGGCTGAACCGGTGACAGCTGTCGACGTCCGCCCAGCGCGGGCGTCGCCGATACGACGTTTGGCGGTCCGGCCCCCGGCTGATGGCGGGGGCCGGACCGCTGCGTGGTGGCCGTGGCTGCTCGTCGCAGCCGCGGTCGTATGGAATCTCGCGAGCCTCCGCGCGCTCACGCACGGGGTCGCGTACCTGAACGACAGCTCGCTGCACGAGCAGATGGTGCGCTTCGCGACGGCGCAGCTGCGCGCCGGGCACCTGCCGCTCTCGAGCTGGTTCCCGTTCCTCGGCGAGGGGTCGCCGCAGTTTCTTCACTACCAGAGCCTGCCGGCGATCCTGACCGGCGCGGTCGGTCTGCTTACCGGGCCTGACGTCGCGTTTCGCTGGTCGCTGTACCTGCTGTTGTCGCTGTGGCCGGTCAGCGTCTACCTGTCGGCCCGCGCCTTCGGGGCGGGCAGGCCCGCCTCGGCCGCCTCGGCCGTCATGGCCCCGTTCCTGGTGAGCGCGACCGGGGTCGGCTACGAGCAGCACGCGTATGTCTCAACCGGGTTCGGCGTCTGGACGCAGCTGTGGGCGATGTGGACGTTGCCGCTTGCGTGGGGGTTCAGCTGGCGCGCGATCCGCGATGGGCGCGGCTACCTCCGGGCGGTGCTACTGATCGCGCTCACGGTCGCGTTGCACTTTGAGACCGGGTACCTGGCGCTGTCGGTGCTGCTGGTCTGGCCATTTGTCGCCGGTCGGCCGCTGGTGGTCCGGGTGCGGCGGGCGGCGGCGCTCCTGGGTGGTTCGCTGCTCGCGTCGGCGTGGGTGATCGTTCCCTTGCTCACCCAACGCGACTGGGCCGCGACCAACGAGATCGTGCGTGGCACCGCCTTGGAGAACGGCTACGGCGCCCGGCAGGTGCTCGATTGGCT
>DATAZK010000189.1:0-20539 GCA_036272075.1 Frankiaceae bacterium | reverse complement strand
GCGAATGCTGGGTTTTCCACGGCGGCCGGACGCGCGGAGCGGGTGGACGAGGTCGAGCAAGGGCTGCGCGAGTGGACCCGGACCCAGAGCCGCGATGACGTCGCCGGCCTGCTGCAGAAGGCGGGCGTCCCGGCCGGCGAGATGCTGACGGCGCTGGAATCCATCACCAACGAGCACTATCTCGCCCGCGGCTTCAAGGTCGAGATCGACCAGCCGGGCGTCGTCGGCGAGAAGATGGCGTTCGACGGTCCAGGGTTCTACGGCTCGCGGATCGCGCCGGTGTACATCGCCAAGGCGCCCTGGGTCGGCGAGCACACCCGGCAGGTCTGCCGCGACTTGCTCGGCATGGATGAGGCGGAGATCGAGCGTCTCGTCGCCGAATCGGCGCTCGAGGTCACTCCCCCGCCAGGAGCGGCGTCATGAAAGCTGGGTCATGAAGGAGTCGCTCGTCCCCGGCCTGACCAACCGGATGAGCTTCGAGGTGACCGCCGACCGCACGACCGATCATGCGGTCAACGCGGTGCTGGCGACGCCTTCGATGATCGGGCTCATCGAGTGGGCGTGCTTCGGGGTCACGGCCGATCACGTCGATGCGGGTGAGACGACGGTCGGTACTCACGTCTGCGTCAGCCACGAGGCACCGGTGATGCAGGGCGAGAGCATCGACATCAGCGCCGAACTGCTGACCATCGAAGGACGCAAGATGACCTTCGGGGTCGAGGTCACCGGCCCGCGCGGACGCGTCAGCGAGGGCACCCATCAGCGTGCAGTGATACGGATGCCCTCCTAGCCGTTCACCCGGTCCCGCAGGAACGCGTAGAGCCGCTCGCGCGCCATCTTCCCGAGCACTGTCGGGGCGGACTCGACCCCGTGCGGGCCCTGCGGGTAGACGGCGAGTTCCACCGGCGAACCGGCCGCCTGCAGCCGGGCGGCGGCGAAGGTCGAGTCGTCCAGCAGCCAGTCCGCGGTCCCGACGGTGAGCAGCGCCGGCGGGAGGTCGTGCAGCGGCGCCCACAGCGGGGAGATGGCGGGATCACGGGCCTCCTCGATGCTGCGCCCCGGCAGGTAGTGCATGCGGTTCACGCCGTCGCCGGTCGCGTAGGGCACCTTGCCGACCATCTGCTTCGTACTCGGGGTGCCGCCCCAGTCGTAGACGCCGTAGCAGAGGTCGACGCCGGCGAACGGGGGCCGCCCGCCCAAGCGGTCGCGCAGGCGCACCATCGTCAGCAGCGCCAGATAGGCGCCTGCGGATTCGCCTCCGACGAGTAGTCGCTCGGTGCCGAACTCGGCCTGCGCATTGGCGATGAGCCAGAGCGCCGCGGCCTCGGCGTCGTCCGGTCCGGCGGGGAAGGGATGCTCGGGCGCGAGGCGATAGTCGACGCTCACCACCGCGACGTTGCACGCCTCGGCGATCTGCCAATTGCGGGCGTCCATGCTCAGCGCCGACCCCATGGTCATGCCGCCGCCGTGGTAGTGCAGGTAGACCCCGTTCACCACGTCGGGCTTCATGACGCGGATCGGGATCGGCCCTGCTGGGCCGGGGATCTCGCGCACTTCAGGGAAGTCGTAGGTCTGGAAGCCGAACAGCCCACCCGGCTTCATCGCGTCGCGAATCCAGGCGAGTCCCTCCGGCGTGCTCGTGTCGATCGAGCCCAGCGCCGAGGTGGCTTCCATGATGTTGGTGTTGAACGCCCGCTGCTCGTCGACGTACTCGAGCAGCGCGGGATCGAAGAGGGCCATGCCGCACACCCAACCACCGGCGCGGCTCGCTTGCGAGAGTCGGATCGCTGACATTTCCAGAATCTGACGCCAAGATCGTCGATCATGGTCAGTGCCCAAGCCCAACGACACCTACCGGGAGTCAGTGCAATGTCATCACTGCGAGAGAAGCTTGCTGAGCGTGCGGGTCCATACCTGGAGCCGGGCGAGCAGGTACGGCAGGTCTTCATGGCGCAAGCGGGTCCGAACCCGTACTGGTCGTTTCTGACCTACCTCATCTACTTCAAGGTGAAGCCACGCATCATCGTTGTGACTGACGGCCGCATCCTCGTGCTTCCCGCCGGCCGGATGGCACCGGGCAAGCCGACGCCGGGCCAGCCCATCGCTGTTCTGCCCCGGCAGACGCCCATCGGTCCCGTCTCGGGCCTCTGGTCGGCCATCAACCTGGGCGGTGAGAAACTGTGGGCGCACAAGCGCTTCCACAAGGATGTCGCTGCCGCTGACGCTGCGATCGGCTACCCGCAGCCCGCCTGACAGGTCACCGAGCAGAACGGGATGCTGCATCTGTTTGCGGCCGGCGACGTACACGATCCTGAATTTTCCTGGGGACGACATCGAGGCGACGGCCGACGCGCTCGCCGCGAAAGGTGTGACGTTCGAGCGCTACGAAGGGGTCGACGAGCACGGCGTCTTCCGGCTCGGCGGCCCGCCGATCGCGTGGTTCAAGGACCCGGCGGGCAACATCCTGTCGATCATCTTTTTGGGCTGAGTACGTTCGCTGCATGCAATGGACGATCGGCGACGTGCGCGTCACCAAGGTGGTCGAGCACGAACTCCCCATCCCGCTCAACGGACTGCTTGTCGACGTCCCCGAAGCGGCCGTCGCGCGGCACGACTGGCTACGTCCGGACTTCCTCGACGCCGACGGGCTGGCCCGGCTGTCGATCCACGGCCTGGTCATCGACACCGGCGAGCGGCGCATCCTGGTCGACACCTGCGTCGGCAACCTGCGTGAGGGGCTGGTCTTCCCGCCGGCCGAGAGCACTTTCATCGATTCGCTGGCCGCCGCCGGCTACGCGACCCGAGACATCGACACGGTCGTCTGCACCCATTTGCACTTCGACCACGTCGGCTGGAACACCCGCCTGGTCGACGGCAAGTGGGTGGTGACGTTCACCAATGCCCGCTACCTCATCGGCCGCGTCGAGTGGGAGCACTGGTCGGTCACCGACGGCGATTACAGCAACGTCGGCGACACCGTGCGACCCGTCGTCGAGTCAGGCGCGGCGGATCTGGTCGAGGTCGATCACCAGATCTGCCCGCAGGTACGCCTCGTCCCGACCCCGGGCCACACTCCCGGCCACGTGAGCGTCGTCATCGAGAGCGGCGGCCAGCGCGCCGTCATCACCGGCGACATGGCGCATCATCCGATCCAGTTCGCCGAGCCCGACATCGCCGCGCCGGCCGACAGCGACTCCCCCACGGCGGCGAAGACGCGTCGCCTCTTCCTCGCCGAACGAGCACACGACAGCGCGCTCGTCATCGGTACGCACTTCGGCGGACCGACCGCGGGACGGGTCGTGCCCGACGGCGACACCTGGCGACTGGTGGCCGAAGCGGGCGCCTGAACCGAACTATTTGGGCTGGAGCCGGGCGCCGCCGTCGATGCGGATGGTCTCGGCATTCATGTAGCCGTTGGTGAGCAGTTCGAGCACGAGCGAGGCGAATTCTGCGGCGGTACCGAGCCGATCGGGGAAGAGCACGTCGCGCTTGAGCTTGTTCTTGAACTCCTCCGACGCGTCGCCGGTGCCGTAGATCGGGGTGTCGATCAGGCCGGGCGCGATGCAGTTGACCCGCACCCCGATCACCGACAGGTCGCGGGCGACCGGCACGGTCAGGCCGACCACCCCGCCCTTGGACGCCGAGTAGGCCGCCTGCCCGATCTGACCCTCGAACGCCGCGAGCGAGGCGGTATTCACGATCGACCCGCGCTCACCGTCGGCCTGCGGCTCGTTGGCCGCCATCGCACTCGCAGCCAGCCGGATGCAATTGAACGTGCCGATCAGGTTGATCCCGATCACCTTGGTGAAGACGTCGAGATCGAAGGCGGTCTCGTAAGAGGGCTGGCGGCCGACCGTGCGCATGGCGCTGCCGATGCCGGCGCAGTTCACCAGCACCCGCAGCGCGCCCAGCTCCTTCGCCTCCTCCACCGCGGCGATGACCGTCTCGGTGTTGGTGACGTCGGTGTGGGTGTACGCGCCGCCGATCTCCTCGGCGAGCGCCACTCCGCGCTCGTCCTGAACGTCGGCGATCACCACCTTGGCGCCGCGCTCGGCCAGCAGCCTGGCCGTGGCCTCACCGAGCCCCGAAGCCCCGCCGGTGACGATTGCCGATGCTCCCACGATGTCCATGGGAGGCGACGCTACCCGGCCTTGGAGAGCGCCTTCTTCGCCTCGAACCAGCCGGTCATCATCGCGGCGAAGTGCTTGGGGTCGTAGATGTCCTCTTCGTAGGACCAGAGCATGTCGCCCGCGTACTTCAGCAGCGTGAAGTTGTACGCCTGGTGGATGCTGCCGTCGCCCGGGTCGGCCATGCGATTCCAGACGTGGCAGGTGATCCAGCCGCGGTCGGTGTCGATCATGTACCACTCGATCGGGAAGTGGACCATCTGGTCGACGGGCGGCGTGCCCATCGTCTCGCAGATCCACTTACGGATCGCCTCGCGCCCGCCCATGCGCCCGTAGTTCGACTCGATGTACGTGGCGTCTTCGGTGAAGAGCTCAGCCCACGGATTCCAGTCCCCCGAGCTGCCCGCCTTCAAGGCCACCGCCTGGAAATTGGCGAAAGCGTCCTCGAGTTCGTCCCGCGTCCAGCGTCCCATGCTTCTCCTCTGACTGATGGCCCCGACTGACCCCGGGGCAAGGTATCTCCCGCCCTCCCAGCACCATGCGCCGGGGCCATCTGTCAGAGTCGCACGCGAGCACGAGACTTCCCCACCGAGAAGGGACTGCGCTGATGACCGGCCCACTGTTCGACGGATCTTTCGAGGGCAAGATCGCGCTCGTCACCGGCAGCGCCAGCGGGATCGGCCGCGGCATCGCGCTCGAACTCGCCCGCCGCGGCGCAGATCTGGTGCTCGCCGACATCCACGAGCCCCGGCTCACCGAGGTCGTCGGTGAGGTCAAGGCACTCGGCCGCGAGGCCCTCGGGGTCATCTGCGACGTCTCCAAAGACGCCGATGTGGAGCGCCTCCGGGATGAAGCCTTCGAGCGGTTCGGACGCGTCGACATCCTCTGCAACAACGCAGGAGTCGCCGTGATGGGCCCGCCCGAGCGGGTCGAGATGGCCGACTGGGAATGGATCCTGCACATCAACGTGCTCGGCCTCGTGCGTGGCGTGCGGGCCTTCGTGCCCGCCATGCTCGAGCGCGGAACCGGCTACGTCGTCAACACTGCATCTGTCGCCGGCACGTGGGCCTACACCTGGGACGCAGCCCCCTACATCACCTCGAAGTTCGCCGCGTACGGCTACTCCGAAGTCCTGGCGCGAACGCTGCGCCCGCAAGGCATCGGGGTGTCGGTACTGTGTCCCGGGCTCATCACGACCAACCTCGGCGAGTCGGTACGCGTCTCAGGCGTGCCCGACGACCGCCGCGGCGAGTGGTTCTACCTGCCGCCCGACATGATGGCCGACCCCAAGGACCCCGAGGACGTCGGCGTCATGGTGTGCGACGCGATCACCCGTGGCAAGTTCGCCATCTTCACCCACGACGTCGACGAGCAACGATTCCGTGAGTGGCGCACGGATATCGACGCCTCCCTCGCCGGCGTCATCGCGAGTTCGCCGACACCTCCGCGCATCGTCGGCTAGTACGGAACTGACTACTCGTCGATTCGCACGTGGGTGGTCTTGCAGGCGTAGACGGGAAGCCCGTGCCGCCAGTAGGTCGTCCCCTTGTAGAAGATCGCGACCTCATACGTCTGCGGCCTGCCGTTGGCACCAGGCGAGCTGGAAAGCGGTGGGCTGACAAATCCGCCAGGTGCGCCGCCGCTGAGCGCGTATCCCATCTGCTTGCTGGAGGCGGTCTCGCTCCAGTAGCCCATCCAGGTAGGTGTCACCTGACGTCCGCCGATGAAGACGCTTGCCACGATGGCACCGGTCCGTCCCCCCGCAGCGCAGGTCAGCGGCAGCCGCAGGTTCAGATTCATCCTGCCTGGTGCGACGGCCGGCTGGTAGACGCCGGCGTAGCGGCGGTAGGACGTCGCACCACCGGGGGTCTTGGGATAGGTCTCGACCCAGACCTCTTTCACCGCGGACGGGATGTTGCCGATAAAGAAGCGATCGCTGGTGGCACTCGTCGGAGCGGTTCCTGTTTCCGGAACGCCGGCGTTCAGATGGAACACCCGGCCGTAGGCATCGCCCGAGAGCCGGCAACCGCGGACATCGAGGCGGTAGCCGAACTCGTCGACATAGGTGAAGCCCACCATGGCGTTCACCGCACGTCCGTCGTCACCGCTGAGCGTCCCCGCGATCGACTTGTCGGTCAGCGATCCGCAGGACGCCTGAGCGGGAGCGGCACCGCCGAGCACCAGTGCGGAAGCCCCCGTGATGAAAGCGACGGCCATCGTGGTCATCCGGAGTCGCAGAGGTTTCATGGCGTCACTCCTGCGGTGATCGGTTGTGGAGCTTGCGCCATCACAACTGCGCCTTCTGAGGCAGGCAGCTGCCAATAGTCGACGGTGACTGCGGAGGCAATGGAGCCCGCGGTATGACGACCCATCACGGTGAGGCTGAGCCGGTGGAGGACGTCACCACTAGCGAAGAAGCGGCGGCTCGCCACGCGCAAAACCGAAGAACTGTCGGTGAAATCGCCGACGGCCTTGCCGTCCAGGAACGCACGATAGACACCGCTGAACGGACCGCGGATGGTCCCGACTTCGATACTCGTTCCCCGGAAGAGCAGGCTGACAGTCGCGCCCGAGGTCGTCGATGAGGACGCCATTCCCTGGGAGAACATCGAGCTGACGGCGTTGGCCCACCCGTACTCGAAGGCGGGGGTAGGCAGGCTGCCGCTGGGCGAGGACACGCCGTCGATCACGATGTCGGTGCCTCGGGACGCGCTGGAGCCCTTGGCCCCTCGGGCGACCACGTCCAACCGATGACCCGACGGGGTCAGGCCGCCGATGATCACCGGCACCCGGAACCGGGTGGCGGCCGAATACGTGTCGACCGTTCGCCGCAATTGCCGGTCGACATAGACATCCATGAGCCCGCCCGTCGGGCCCGTGGCCGTCCAAACGATCGTCGAGTTACCGGTGAAGGTGATCGACGCGCGAGCCTGATACATCGACTCGACGACATAGGAACCGCCCCACGCGGCCCGGTTGCCACGGGTCGCCCAGCTGTACACGGCCGCGGAGCTTTGGTCATCGTCGCGCGTGCCGGCCCGAAAGGTCGCGTTACCAGTGATGGGTGGGCGTCCTTGGGAGTCCAGGAGACGGGCAGCAAAGCAGATGCGGTAGTACTGGCCGAAGATCAGCGGTTGGGTGGGCAGGACCCAGACGTGATTGATCCGGCTGGCGCTGCAGTCAACGTCGGTGGAGCCGCTCTTGCACAGCAGGGTGACGGGGACCAGACGCCCTGAATCGCGTTCCCGGATGACCAGCCCGTCCTGATCAACCCCAGTGACCGGCCGCGCCAGATCGATCAGCGCCGCGCCGGCAGGCTGCCAGTTCCCCCTCGGGGATGACTGGGTGGGCGCGCAGGCAGTCAGCGCGGCACTGCTCAGGGCAAGGGCGACTGCTGCTCCGCCGGCCCATCGCCGTGCTCGTAAGCCTGGCACGAAGATTCCCCCCGACCGGGTCCGCTCTCGCTGTCACGCTTGTCCGCAGTGACTCCTCACTTGAATCGGCGCATCAAAGGGCACGAGCGGCATGGCCCTTTGGCCCCGGGTCGGGGGCCTGATGGCCGTCCCGCGGCGGCGAGTGGCCCAATCGCCTTCGATATGCGTGGGGTTGGCTAAAGCGGCAAACCGATCGGCCGCTGCACGCCTGCCAGCCGCACCCGGATCTCGTCGTAGCCGCGCAGCACGCGGGTGCCGCGACGGGTCGGGTTGCCGGCTATCGAAAGGTCCGGGAAACGCTCGAAGAGTGCCCGCAGTCCGATCTCCCCTTCGAGCCGGGCGAGGGCGGCGCCGAGGCAGTAGTGCACGCCCGCTGAAAAGGCTAGGTGCTCGCGCGCGTTCGCCCGGGCGACGTCGAAGCGGTGCGGATCCTCGAACACCGCCGGATCGCGATTGGCCGCACCGATGAGCGCGATCACCAGCTGGCCGGTGCCGAGTGCGGATCCGGCGAGCCGGGTGGGCGCCATCGCGACGCGCGCAGTGCGCTGGACGGGCGAGTCGTAGCGCAGCACTTCCTCGACGGCGTTGGGCCAGAGCGACGGTTCGTCACGCAACCGCTCGAGCTGCTCCGGGTGGCCGAGCAGCTGCACGGTGCCGTTGCCGATGAGGTTGACAGTCGTCTCGAAGCCGGCGCCGAGCAGCAGCATCGCGGTGGCCGCGAGCTCGTCCTCCGACAGCTGCCCTCTCTCATCCTTCACCGTGACGAGCTGGCTCAGCAGATCATCGCCCGGGTGCTCGCGCAGCGCGGCGAAATGGCCGAGCATCCAGGCGCGCATGGCGGTCAGATCCCGCTCGGAGCGCCGAAATTCCGCGTAGCTGATGCCGATGTCGAGAGTGACCGCCGCTCCGTTGCCCCAGGACAGGAATTGCTTGTGCATCGCCACGGGCACGCCCAGGATCTCGGCGATCACCGTGACCGGGAGCTGCGCCGCATAGTTCGTGACGAGATCCACGGCGTCGGACGTGTCGGCGGCCAGCTCGTCGAGCAATTCGCCCGCCAGCACCTCGATGCGCGGGCGCAGCGCTTCCATCGCCCGGGCGGTGAACACCTTGCTCACGAGCCGGCGGTAACGCGTGTGCACCGGCGGGTCGACGGCCAGCATCGACGGCGGATCCACCGGCGTCGGCACCGCGCCGCGGGAAGCGGCCCGTAACAAGAAGCCGATCGGCGCGGGCAGCGACTCCGGCCGCAGGCCCACTCCGAACGTGTCGCTGCGCAGCGCGTTGGCACACACGCTGTGGCTCGCGGTGACGAGTCCGAACGGGCCCTTGCTGACGAGACCTCGCTCGCGGATCGCGTCATAGGTCTGGAACGGATCGGCACGTAGCGCCGGGTCAGTCATCAACCGGGCGTCCAGATTGCCGCGCCGGGCTTCGCGGCGCAGGAGCATCCCAGCCAGCCCGTGCCGGGCGAGCCAGCGGACCCGCGAGAGGGCGCTCATGCCCCCAGTCTGCCAAGAGCGGCCGGTGGCCTACATTCCCGCCATGACCGAAGTGGGAATGTGCCCCGCGTCACTGATGGCCGACTTCATGAGCCCCTCCGGGGACGAGGTGCGCGCGGCCGTGGATGCCTCCCTGAAAGCGGGCGCGTCGGCGGCGTCCACCTGGACTTTGCATTTCGACGTGCTGGGCGGGCTGGAGCCGGCTGCCCGCTGGCTGAAGGCGTCCGGGCTGCACACCGAGGTGGTGGAAGCCGCCTCGAACTGGGCGCAGGCCGACAAGGCCGCGGCCGAACGTGATGGACAGCAGATCGCCGAAGCCGCCGCCGCGGTCGGCGCGTCGATCGTGATGGCGATCTGCCTGGAGCCGACCCTCGATGACCTGGACCGGGCGCGCGACAACCTGGCACTCGTCGTCGCCCACGCGCGCGACGCCGGCGCCCGGACGTGCGTCGAATTCCTGCCCTGGACCGCCATCCCCGATCTCGCGACAGCCTGGTCGCTCGTCGAGCCCCTCGGCCCCGATGCCGGAGTCCTGATCGACGCCTGGCACTGGCAGCGCCAGCCGGGCGGCCCGAATGTCCCGCTGCTGTTGAGCATTCCGGGCGATCGGATCGGCTATGTCCAGATGTGCGACGCGGCGCCGGGCGACTCGACCGACATGATCGAGGCGATGGACGGCCGCCTGCTTCCCGGCGACGGCGTCGTCGACTTCGGCGCTCTGATCGGGACCCTGCGCGAGATCGACGCCCATCCCTTCGTCGCCACCGAGGTGTTCAACCCCGGACTGCTCGCCGAACTCGGGATGGCCGAATTCGCCCGCGGGTCCATCGGCAGCGCGAAGCGGATGTTCGCCGCTGCCCCGTCAGCGTGACTGCCCGCCCGGCTGTCACCCCCGAACCGGCGTTCGCGACCGGGGTCGCGCTCCCGTGGGATGCCGAGATCGACGATCCGGTCGCTGCCCTGGCGCTGGCCCGCGAGACCTACGGCGACACCTTCCTCGTCGACAGTGGGCCGGACCGTTATCTCTTCACGTTCTCTCCCGAAGGGGTCGCGGCCTTCTACGGCTTGCCGGAAGCCGCGGCGAGCAAGGGCGTCGCCGACTGGCGGATGCTGCGCCGCAAGCTCCCCGACGAGGTCTTCGGCGGCCGCCGCACGCTCCCCCACGACCTGTTCGGACGCGATGACCGGATCGCTCAGCTGGCCAGTGTCGAGCGAGCGCTCCAGCTGACCGTCGAAGAGTTGGGGACGGAGGGGACGTTCGACGTCTTCGCCTTCACCCGCCGGCTGGGCCACCGGGTCGGGCTGGCGACCTGGGGTGGTCCGGGATCGGACCGCGGAACCAACTTCGAGCGCCTGGTGGCGGCCTTCGACGTGCTCGACGGGGCCGAGGCCTTCGTGCATCCCGACGCGATGGCCGCCGTGGCCGCGTCAGGCAAGGCCGCCGAGATCGACGCGCTGGCGGTGGTCGCCGCGGTGGTGGGGCAAGCGCTCGACAATCCCGACGGCGGCGACGAGCATCCCCTCTTCGCTCGCATCAGCGAGCAATGGGCGGGCGAGCAGGAGGCCGACCGCCGCATCGGCGTCGGCTATGACGTGGCGCTGTTGCACATCGCGTCGATGTCGAACCTGTTCGCGGCGCTCGGCTGGGCGATCGTCGACCTGCTGGAACACCCCGAGGAGCGGGCCCGGATCATCGCCATGGACAGCGAGCGGGCCGAGCAGTGCGTGCTGGAATCGACGCGGCTGGCGCAGCGCTCCATCATGAGCCGCTTCGTGTTGCAGCCGGTTCAGCTTCCCGCCGGCGACACGATCCTGGAGATCGAACCCGGCGTCACGATCGCCACCCTGCTTCCGCTCACCAACACCACCGCCGGGCCGGGTCTGGACCGCTGGGATCCCGACCACTGGCGACGCCTGCGGCTGACCGGCGCCGATGCGCTTCCGGCGCCGGAACTGGTGACGTCATTCGGCCATGGCCGTCACACCTGCCCGGCCCAGCCGTTCTCGCTCTCGGCGATGATCGCCATCGTCACAAGGCTTTTCTGCACCTACGAGGTCACCCGCCTCGACCAGGCCCGCCCGCGTCCGGTCGCCGCGCAGATCGGAGGCGTCGCGCGTTCACAGGACCCCTGCAGGGTGACGTATATGTCACGGCGTGACAGCAGCCTTATTGTGTGACCTAGCAGGACAGGCCCAGCTTGGGCGCCACCAGAGTCTGACGCAGGAGTAACCGTGCTGGTTTACGACAAACTGTTCATCGGCGGAGAGCTCGTCGCCCCTCTCGGCAGCGGGACCATCGACGTCATCAACGCGTCGACCGAGGAGATCGCCGGCCGGGCGCCCGAAGCCACCACGGGCGACATCGACCGCGCCGTCGCCGCTGCCCGCGAGGCCTTTGATTCCGGTCCCTGGGGCAAGACCTCCCCGCTTGAGCGGGCCGAGCTGCTTCAGCAGCTGTCGAAGGGCATCCAGGCGCGTTACCAGGAGTTCGCCGAGGTCATCTCCACCGAGACCGGATGCCCGGTGTCGAGTTCGGTGATGATGCAGGTCTTCGCCGCCACCATGGTGATGGACTACTACGGCGGCATGGGCGCCGACTTCCCGTTCGAGGAGGAGCGCAAGGGTGTCATGGGCCCGGTGCTCGTGCGCCGCGAGGCGGTCGGCGTCGTCGGCGCCATCATCCCGTGGAACGTGCCGCTGTTCGTCACCGCGCTGAAGCTCGCCCCCGCGCTGATCGCCGGCTGCACCGTGGTGCTCAAGCCCTCCCCTGAGACCGCGCTGGACTCCTACCTGCTTGCCGAGGTCGCCACCGAGATCGGGCTGCCGGCCGGTGTGCTGAACATCGTGACCGCCGGCCGCGAGACGAGCCAGCACCTGGTCACCCACCCGGGCGTGGACAAGATCTCCTTCACCGGGTCGGGCGCTGCCGGTCGCCACATCGCCGCGCTCTGCGCGCAGGACCTGCGCCGGGTCACCCTCGAGCTCGGCGGCAAGTCCGCGGCCGTAGTGCTGGAAGACGCCGACCTCGACGCCACGCTCGGCCACATCGTCTCCAACGGCCTGATGAACAACGGCCAGGCCTGCATCGCGCAGACCCGGATCCTCGCGCCGAGCTCGCGTTACAACGAGGTCGTCGACGCGCTGGCCGCCAAGGTCGGTGCGCTGAAGGTCGGGAGCGCGCTGGACGCCACCACCGAGATCGGCCCGCTGGTCGCCAACCGCCAGCGTGACCGGGTCCTCGGCTACATCGAAAAGGGCAAGGAGCAGGGCGCCCGGGTCGTCACCGGCGGCGGACGCCCGGCCGACCAGGACCGCGGCTGGTTCGTCTCGCCGACGGTCTTCGCCGACGTCGACAACCACATGACCATCGCCGAGGAGGAGATCTTCGGCCCGGTGCTGTCGGTCATCTCCTACGACGGTCCCGACGACGCCGTGCGGATCGCCAACGACACCACGTACGGCTTGTCCGGCGCGGTGTACGGCGAGGACGTGGGCCAGGCCACCGACGTCGCACGTCGCCTTCGTACCGGCACAGTCGCGGTGAACAACATGTCGCCGATGGACTTCGCCGCCCCGTTCGGCGGGTTCAAGCAGTCCGGTCTCGGACGCGAGCTCGGACCCGAGGGCCTGCAGGCCTACCTGGAGTACAAGACGATCACGCTGCCGAACTCCGGGCCCGCCGTCGGCGCCTGATGCCTCTGACCACCTCCGTCAGCTCTGGCGTCGCCACCGTCACGATCGACCATCCACCCAGCAATCTGGTCGACGGCGGCTTCATCCAGGCGCTGGCGGAGGTGTTGGCGCGCGCGGAACCCGACCCTGACGTGCGCGTACTGCTCTTCCGCAGCGCCGATCCGGACTTCTTCCTGATGCACGGCGATGTGCAGCAGATCCTCGCCATCCCGACCGGGCACTACGCGCCGGTGACCGAGCCGAACGCTGCGGCCGCGATCTTCCAGCGCCTTTCGACGGGCCGGCTGGTCACCATCGGGCTGCTCGACGGCGCGGCCCGCGGCGGGGGCTGCGAATTCCTCTCGGCCCTCGATCTGCGGATGGGCTCGCCGCGCAGCGTGATCGGGCAGCCTGAGGTCGCGATGGGGATCCTCCCGGGTGCCGGCGGGACCGCGCGCTGGCCGCGGCTGGTGGGCCGGGCCCGGGCGCTGGACATCCTGCTCAGCGGACGCGACGTCGGCGCGCAGGAAGCTCTGGACATCGGGTGGCTGGACTGGCTGGTCCCGGCCGCCGACCTCGAAGCTGCCGGGACGGCGCTCGCCCAGCGCCTCGCGGCGATGCCGCTGGACTCCATCGCGGCCGTCAAGCGGGTCGTCGACGTCTCGCTCTCAGGGCTGGAGCCGGCCCTCGTCGCCGAGTCCGACGCCCTGGCGAACCTGCTCTCCCAGGGTCTCCATCAGGCTCCTATGCAGGCGTTTCTCGCTGCCGGCGGGCAGACCCGCGAGGGCGAGAGGGCACGGATGCCGCAGCTTCTCGCGGCGATGTTGGACCGCCCGAATCGGGACTGAAGGCCCAGTCCGCTGAGGCGCTGAAGAGCGAATACTCATCAGCATGTCGAAACCTGCGACGCAGGCCAGGTCGAGCCTGGTGGCGCTCGGCACGACCGAGAGCCTGCGCTTGCTGGCCGGTCACGAAGTCGGACGCGTCGTCTATACGGACGGCGGCCTGCCCGCCGTGACCCCGGTGAACTACGCCTACGACGACGGTCGCGTCGTCATGCGCACGAGCGAAACGTCGCGGCTCGCGGGAAAGGCGCCGCGCACGATCGTCGCGTTCGAGGTCGATGAGGTCGACCGTTCGGCGCGGCGCGGCTGGAGCGTCGTCGTCACCGGTCCCTGCGAGACCGTCACGGACGAGGAGAGGCTCGCGCGGATCGACTCCCTCGGGCTGGCTCCGTGGGCGTCCGGCGAGCACAAGGTCGTGCTGGAAATTGCGACCACCATCGTGACCGGATACCAGATCGCGCGCGGCGACGAGGCACCAGGTGGGGTCAAATAGCGGCTGCACCCGGCCGCTATGTTGCGGTCATGCCCTCGCTCGAAAGCCGCCGCATCGTTCTCACCGGCGCCTCCCCTGCTGCCGTCGCGATCGCTGACGCGCTCACCGCTGCCGGCGGACGGGTGCAGCGGATCGCCGATGGCTTCGGCTCCGAATCCGCGGTGGCGGCCGCGCTCAGCGGTGCGGAAACCGCGCTCGGTGGGATCGACCAGATCGTGCACGCCTGGGTCCCGGAGCCGGTGATGACCGCCGCACCGTTCATGTCACTGGACGAGCAGGCGTGGGCCGGCGGCTGCGAGGCAGCCTTGTCTGGGGCCTGGTGGCTGGCGCGTCAGGCGATCCCGCTGCTGCTCAAAGGCGGAGGCTCGCTGGTGTTCCTGGTGCCGACCATCGGGATGTCGGGTGCCGCTGAGTACTCCATGCTCGCGTCCGTCGCCGAAGGCATCCGCGTGCTCGCCAAGGGCTGCGGGCGCCAGCTCGGCACCGAGGGCGTCACGGTCAACACGATCGCGACGGCCAACGCGCTGTGGATGCCACCTGACGACGCGAAGACCGTCACCGGCGCGACGACGCTCTCCACTCCCGCGTTCGGACGATCGGGCGATCCGGGCGCCGACCTGGCCCCTCTCGTCGCACTGATCGGTCAGGCCGAAGCGCACTTCGTCACGGCGGGCACGGTCGTGGCCGACGGCGGCATCTGGATGGGGCTGTGATGGGCGAGAAACTGCTTTCGGGACGCACCGTCATCGTCACCGGCGCCGGCGGCGGAGTGGGCGCCGGCATCGCGCTCGCCTGCGCCGAGCACGGGGCGAATGTCGTCATTGCCGCACGGCGCACCGAGACCGGTGACGTCATCGCGCAGGAGATCGAGAGCCGCGGCGGGGCAGCGCTGTCGATCCGGTGCGACGTCGGCGAGGCGTCCGATGTCAACGCAGCTGTGGCGTCCACCATCGAGCGCTTCGGTGCCCTGGACTGCATGGTGCACAACGCGCTGGCCCCGGTCGGCCCGCCGCGCGGGATCCGCGACGTCCCGGACGACGTCTGGGAAGCGATGCTCTCGACGGCGGTTCGGGCCTCCTACCTGTGCGCCCGGGCAGCGTTCCCGCAGCTACGCGATCGGCAGGGCTCCCTGATCCTGCTGACCTCCGCCGCGGGCGTCGAGGGCAGCCCGTACCTACCGGCGTACGGGATGGTCAAAGCCGCCCAGCGGGGCCTGCTCAAGAGCCTGGCCCGCGAGTGGGGACCGCTCGGGATCCGGGTGAACGGCATCGGCCCGGTCGCCATGACTCCAGCCATGGAGGTCGTCGCGAAGACCAGCCCGGTCTTCACCGACGGTTTGCTGGTGAACCGCACCCCCCTGCGTCGCATCGGCGAGCCGGAGGCCGACATCGGCCCGGTCGCCGTCTTCCTGGCCAGCGACCTCTCGCGCTACGTCACCGGCCAGACGCTGATGGTCGACGGCGGAGGGTTCATGGCGTTCTGAGATTACGGCGTTCTAGACTCCCCTCGACCGCACGGAGGAGATCCCCATGAGCAACCTGAACTTCTCGTACTTCGACTGCGACAACCACTACTACGAGGCGAAAGACGCGTTCACGCGGCACATCGAGCCGCAGTACGCCAAGCGCACGATGCAGTGGGCCACCATCAATGGCAAGGAGCGCCTCCTCGTCGGCGGCGCCATCAACCACTTCATCCCCAACCCGCAGTTCGACCCGGTCTCCAAGCCCGGCGCGCTCGATGAGTACTTCCGCGGGCGCAACCCCAAGGGCCAGGACACCCGCGAGCTCTTCGGCGAGCTCGACCCGATCCAGCCCGCCTACCGCAACCGTGACGCGCGCATCGCACTCATGGACAGCCAGGGCATGGGCGGAGCGATCTTCCTGCCGACCCTCGGCGTCGGCATGGAGCAGGCACTCATCGGCGACGTGCCGGCGATGCTCGCCGCCTTCCGCTCGTTCAACCGCTGGATGAACGAGGACTGGGGCTTCGCCTACCAGGAGCGCATCTTCGCCGCGCCGTACATCACGCTCGTCGATCCGCAGAACGCGGTGAACGAGCTGCAGTACGCGCTGGACAATGACGCCCGCTTCATCGTCATGGTGCCCGGCCCGGTCATGACCCCCTCCGGCGGCAAGTCCCCCGCCGACCCGATGTTCGACGCGTTCTGGCAGCTGGCCAACGACTCCGGCATCACGGTGCTTTACCACGGCGGCGACAGCCGCTACAGCAACTACCTCGTCGACTGGGGCGAGGGCGGGCACACCGAGTCTTTCCGGGCCAACGCGTTCCGCGGCATCGCCTCGCCCAACGCCACCCAGGACACGCTGGGCAACCTGCTCGCTCATGGCCACTTCCACAAGTTCCCCAACCTGCGGGTCGGTGTCATCGAGACCGGTTCGGACTGGGTCTTCCACCTCTACGACAAGCTGAAGAAGTCCTACGGCCAGGTGCCCTACATGTACCCGGAGGACCCGCGCGAGACCTTCAAGCGCCACGTCTGGGTGTCGCCGTTCTACGAGGACGACCTCGCCGGGTTGAAGGACCTCGTCGGGGTCGACCGGATGCTGATGGGTTCGGACTACCCGCACGCCGAAGGCCTCGAGGACCCGGGCACCTACATGAAGGACCTCAAGAACTTCAACTTCACCGACGACGAGTGCCACAAGGTGATGCTCGACAACGGGCTGTTCCTGGCTACGCGCACTCCTGCCTGACCCGGGCGAGGAACTCGCCCACCCGGTCATAGACCTGGCGGCTTTCGCGTGCCCAGGGCAGCAGGAACGGAAAGACGTGGAACATGCCCTCGGCCTCGTACGCCTCGCAGAAGTTGCCGGCCTCCGTGAGCTTGTCGACGAGCGTGCGGATGGCGTCGCGAAAGATCTCATCGCGTCCGTACGCGACGAAGGTCGGCGGCCATAGCGAGAGGTCCTGACCGAGGATCGAGACGCCTGCATCATCAGGGTCGACGCCGTGCAGGTAGGGGTTGCTGGGCACGTTCCACGGCAGGATGTCGAGCTGCGCATTCTCAGCAACAGAAGGCTCTTTCAGCGCGAGGCTGACCTCGGGCGAGAAGAGCACGACGGCGGCCGGACGCATGATGCCCTGCATCGCCTCGGCGTTCAGCACGCTGCCGGCCAGGCCCCCGCCGCCCGAGTCGCCGGCGATGAACAGCGGCAGGTGTGAGTCGTCGACATCGTGGATCTCATGCAGCGCCGTGATGACCGAGAGGATGTCGTTCGTGGCTGCGGGATAGGGGAATTCGGGCGCGAGCCGGTAGTCGGCGGCAAAGACCTCGCAGCCCGTCACCCGCGCCAGATGGGACATGAAGAGCGCGTACATCGTCGGTGACGTCCCGATGTAGCCACCGCCGTGCAGGTAGACCATGCGTGCGACGGGCTCGGTGTCGCGGAGCCGGAACCAGATGCCGGGGACGCCGCCGATCTCCTCGCGGGTCATGCTCACGCCCTGCGCCGACACGAACGGCGGGAGGACGGCGCGGCTGATGTCGTCGAGCATGACCTCGAGCGAGCGGAACTCGTCGATCGGCAGCGAGGTGACGTAGCCGATCAGCGAGCGCAGGAATTCGCGGGTCGACGCGACCGCGACGTTGCGAAGGGGATTGCGCGGGCCGCGCCACGGCGCGCGCAACGGGATACGCACGATGGCGGCGGCGAAGGCGCCGCCGAGGCCGACCACGTCAACCGCCGTGATGGCGCGGCTCGCCGTCGCGACTCCGGGCCGCCGTCCCATGACCATCTACGGCCTCCCCGATGTGCGCCAATGCGTGGGCCGAATCCGCTGTGGTGGCAGGCGCGTTTCGCCGTCGCCGTTCATCGCCTCGAGCTGCGACTGGCTCAGGAACAGCGTCTCGCTGAGGTCGGCGCCGGCGACGTTGGCGGCACGCAGATCTGCGCCCGTGACGTCGGCTCGTCGCAAGTTGGCGCCGCGCAGATCGGCGCCGAGCAGGGACGCACCGCGCAGGTTGGCGCCGCTGACCGGGATTCGGGCCAGCTCACTCACCCGTCGCAGCACGGCGTTGACGACGTCACGGTGGGCCGAAATGTCCAATGCGCACAAGGCATCCGCGTCTTCGTCGGCCAGCGCTGACGTCTCCTGGCGGGCCGACTCGATCTCGGCGCGCAACGGCTGCGCGGCGTCCAGTTCGGCGGCTTCCTCGAGCAGCCAGAGCAGCTCGTGCAGCTGTCGCATGACGGCGAAGACCTCGAACATCTTCGGCGCGGTGTCCGGCTCGTCGCGCCAGGAGACCCCGCCGAACGTGTGCTGCGCGACGTGCTGGCCGGCGCCGAAGCAGTCGTAGACCACGCAGCCCGCAAAGCCCCGCGGGCGAAGCTGCTCGTGGATGCCGCACCCGAAATCGTCCTGCAGGTGACGGCACGCCCGGCCGGGAGCCTTGGTGACGGCGAAGTCGGCCGACTTGGTGAACCCGGGAGCGACGCAACACAGGCCAAAGCACTGCGAGCAGTCGGCGCGCAGCTCTGTCACTTTCTCTCCGGATTGACCCAATCCGCCGGCGGCCAGCCGGGCAGCAGCCCGCGGCGCTTGGTCTCGCGCTGCGCGAGCACGATCTGCCCCCGCAGCTCCTCGGCCTCGGGACTGGTGGCCAGCCAGGCAATGGCGACCCCGATGACCGGCGGGGTGGCGACGGCGAAGTGTTCGGAGAACTGGGCGCCGGTGCCGCGCGCTTCGGCCGTCTCGGTAACGACGTAGCCCGGGTCGATGCTGAACGCCCGGATGCCCTCCTCGCCGTGCTCGACCTCGAGCAAGGGCGCGACCCGGGCGAACGCGGCCTTGGACATCGCGTAGACCATGCCCCAGCCGCCGGCCCCGATCTTGCCGGGCGGATCGCGGTAGGCCGTCGCCGAGATCATGTTCATGATCGTGCCGCCGCCGCGCTCGATCATCAGCGGCAGCACCTCGCGGATCAGGACGAGCTGGCCGAAGACGTTGCCCTCGAAGATCTTGCGCATGTCGGAGAAATCGACGTCCATGAACGGGACCATCGTTCCGTTGCCCTGGTAGATGCCGTTGTTGACGAGCACGTCGACGCCGCCGAAATGATCGACCGTGGCTGCCACCCCGTCGACCAGCGACTGATGGTCCATGACGTCCATCCGGACGCTGAAGGCCTGGGCGCCCTCGGCTTCGATCTCGGCGACCGTGGTGTCCAGCGAGCCCGGCAGGACCGTGCCGTCAACGTGGCGACCCTCGCCCTCGTGGATCGTGCGCGCCGACACCGCGACGTCGTATCCGGCCTTGGCGAGGTTCACCGCCGCCGACTTCCCGATGCCCCGGGAGGCCCCCGTCACCAATGCCACCGGACGTTTCTGCGCCATGGCCGGAACCTAGCAAACGCTGTGTTCAGGCTGCGTGTTGCATGAGGACTTCGACGGCGTAGTGCAGGTCGAGGGTGTCGCCGGCACGGGGTGGCAGGGTGGCCGCGTTGATGGTGTGGTCGGGGTCGAGGTGTTCGGCGGGCTTCCAGGGCCACTGAGTGCGATGTGGGACGGCGCTGCCGGCAGCAGTAGTGACGGTCAGGGCGCGAGTGCTCGGGTTCAGCTTGAGACGAATGCCGTCGGCGTGGATGAGGGTGTGGTGGCGGGAGCAGGCCAGGACCAGGTTCGCCAGGTCGGTGGGGCCGCCGTCGTTCCATTCGATGACGTGGTGGGCGTGGAGTTTGCGGCGTCGGGTGCAGGCGGGGTAGCGGCAACGTTCGCCGTCGACGGCGCCGAGCAGGTCACGCAGCGGCTGGCTGGGATGACGAAGATCGCGTCCACTGTCGTGGGCGGTGAGGTCGTCGGGGCGCAGCGGGCGGACCGCCAGGCTGCCGGGTGGGAGGAATTCGCCGTCGGGGAGCCGGGCCCAGCCGGAGATCGGATCGATGTGCACGGTGAGTTGGGAACGGTCGCGGCGGGCCCGGTCAGGATGAGCGGCGGCGCGTTCGTTCAGGTAGGCCCGGCACACGGCCAGCAGCCCATCACCACGAGTCGCCGCCGCCGGCCTGTCCGGGCGGTCGGATCTTTCCGCGGAAAGATTCGTGGTGTCCAGGTCGTGGCGGGCAGCTTCGATCGCGGCGAGCAGCACCACCCCGTCGGTCGCATTGGCGCGGATGGTGAGGTGCAGGTCGCCGTCGTCGTCGTAACGGGTGAACACCCGAATCCCCTCAGGCTCCGGCTTGCGGCCCTCAGCTTCGGCGGCGGCAGCTTGGTTGCGGCGTTTGAGTAGCTTCTGAGCCCGACGCAGCCCGCCGACGAGACGTTCGAGTTGACCGCCGGTGGCATGACGGGCCATCTCGATGAAATTCGCCTCATCGGCGACGGTCGCGACCCGGCTGATCGCCCGGACCTGAGTGAAGGACAACCGGCCCGCCGCGAACGCCTCGAAAGTCGCCGGAAGGTCACGCAACGCCCGGGCCACCCGGACTCGTTCACCCGCCGCATTCGGT
>DATAZK010000188.1:0-5730 GCA_036272075.1 Frankiaceae bacterium | reverse complement strand
GCGATCGCGTTGACGACCGGCATCGCGGTGATCACCGAACCGATGGCCAGCATGTCGTCGATGCTCATCGAGTCCATGTCGGCGGGCAGCACCTCGGCCCGGATGTTCACCTGCGGGTAGCCGCGGATCTCGATTTGATACGCCATGGCGACGTCCCACGCCGGCTCGATGTCACCGACCACGGTCCACCGCACGACGGCTTCGATCACATCGGTGCCGCCCACACTGCCGATCCACCGTGCCTCGATGCCGGCGACGGAACCGGCCTTGATCGACCGCCGCGGAATCGTGTCGACGTCACTGAGCGCGTGTGCAAAATCGACGTCGCAACGGATGTCGTCGAGCGTCACGGAGAGAAGTTCGCCCATCGACTCGACGGCGTCACCGAACACTGCGGTGGCCGCAACGATGTCTGCGGCGTGGCCCGGGTCGCCGGCCGGCCGGCCCCAGCCGAGCTCATCCTGATTCGCATCGCCCGCCCACATGCCGATGTTGAACGACTCCACGACCCGCACGTAGCTCACGTCACGACTCACGCTCGAGGCGACGGCGGTCAGGTAGTCGGCGAAGCCGGGATTGACACCGCTGCCGAACAGGCTGGCGCCGCCGGCCCGTGCTGCCTCGTCCAGCTCGCGACGCGCCGCCTCACCGTAGGAACGTCCAGTGAGGAACGCTGCCGTACTGAGGACGTTGATGCCAGCGCGTAGCAGCCGCGTGAGGTGCTCGAGGTCGTGGTGCAGCGGCATGTAAAGCACGCAGTCGGGTTTGAGGGCAATCAGCGCCTCGATGTCATTCGTGGCGGTGACGCCGACGCTCTGGTCGAGGCCGGCGAGCTCGCCGACGTCCTTGCCGACCTTCTCGTCACTGAACGCGTAGACCCCGACGAGTTCGATCTCGGGGCGCAGCAGGATGGCCCGAAGTGCCTGGCGTGCAACGTTTCCGGTCGTCCACTGAACGACGCGTATTGGCTGGGTCATGTCAGCGCTTGTTCACTTGGCCGGCGTCGACGGGCAGGACCGTGCCCGTCACGTAGCGGGCCTCGTCGCTGACGAGCCAGAGGATCGCGTTGGACACATCGATCGGGTCGACGGCCTCCACGGGCATCGCGTTCAGCAAGGCACCGGCGAACTCGGGTGCCGCCTCGAGGATGGCGGAAACGTCACCATTGTTGGCCATGGGTGTGCGGACGGTGGTGGGCGCGACGCTGTTGACCCGGATGCTGTAAGGCGCGAGGTAGTTGGCCCATGAGCGCATCAAGCCGATGACGCCGTGTTTGGCAGCGGTGTAGCCGAGCACTCCCGCGAAGGGCACCCCCACACCGAACAGTCCGCCCGTGGAACTAGTCAGCACGATCGCGCCGCCCTGGTTGCGCTTCACCATCGACGGGATCGCCACGCGGCCGGTGTTCCAGACGCCCGTGAGATTCACTCCGATCACCTCCTCCCACTGCGTCTCTTCTGTCGCGAGACCGCTCGGGCCGATGCCGGCATTTGCCAGCACGATGTCGACCGGCCCGAGTTCGTTTGTCCCGTCGTCAAAGGCTTTTTGCAGCCCGGCGACGTCGCGGACGTCAGCTTCCCGGGCGACGATGCGCCGCCCCAACGCTTCGACTTCCTTCACCGTCTGTTCGAGGTCGTCAGAGGTGGACATCGGATACACCACCGACTCGAGCTGGGCGCAGATGTCGACGGCGATGATGTCGGCGCCTTCCTGCGCCAGCCGGAGCGCATGGCTGCGACCCTGACCGCGCGCGGCTCCGGTGATGAAAGCGACCTTGCCGTCGAGCTTTCCCATGGTTCTCCTCAGTCAGCGGACAGAGATCGGTAGCGTTCCCCAGCCGCGCACGGTCGACGTCGAGGACAGGCTCGCCTTGTCCCAATCGACCTCCCATGTCGGGAAGCGGGCGAGGAATTCCTCGAGTGCGACGCGTGCTTCGAGGCGGGCCAAGGCGGCGCCAAGGCAGTAGTGGGTGCCGATTCCGAACGTCAGGTGCTGGGTGATCGGACGGTGGACGTCGAAGCGCTCGCCGTCCTTCCAGCGCCGCTCGTCCCGGTTCGCCGAGGCCACGATCAGCGTGATGGCACTGCCGGCCGGGACGGTCTGGCCGTGGAATTCGACGTCGGTGGTGACGTAGCGGGCGACGGCATGGCCGGTGGGTTCGAATCGCAGCGTTTCCTCGATGGCGCCAGGGATCAGGGACGGATCTCGGGCGAGGTCGGCCCGCTGATCGGGATGACGGTCGAGCAGTCCCATGAACCAGCCGATGGTCCGGGCTGTCGTCTCGTTGCCTGCGCCGGCGAGGACCGAGACATACGTCAGGATCTCGTCGCGAGTCAGCGTGCGCCGGACCCCGTTGACGTCCTCGAATTCGGCGTTGAGGAGCTCGGTCATGAGATCGTCGGACGGGTGCTCGGCGCGCCATTCGATGTAGTCGGAGAACAGCGCGGTGTCCATGAGCGCACCCTCGGAGACCTTCATCTGCTCGCCCGGAACGGTGCGCAGCTTCGCATCGACGTGCTCACGTACGGCGTCCTGATCGGCCTCCGGGATGCCGAGCAACATGCCGATCACCCGCATCGGCACCTCGTTCGCGTACTCCGACATCACCTCGAAGGTCTCCAGGCCTTCCAGACGCTTCAGCGAACGGATGCAGTATTCGCGGATCTGCGGCTCGAGGGCTGACACCCGCCGCGGGGTGAACACCCGTGAGAGCAGGCCGCGATAGATGTCATGGCTCGGCGGGTCTTCCATGAGCAACGTTCCCGGCGGGATCTCGATGTTGGCCTTGATGATCTCGAGGATCGGTCCGCGGGCGGAGGAGAAGGTCTTCCAGTTCGTCAGCGCCGGGTCGATGTCCGCGTGGCGGCTCAACGCGTAGAAGTCGTGCTCCTCGTTGTAGTAAAGGGGAGCCTCGGCGCGCAGTCTTTGATAGATCGGATACGGGTCGTCGGCGATAGTGCGGTCGAACGGATCCCAGTAGACCGCACCGTCATCGCTCACCCGTGTCCTCCGGCCTCTCGACAGAATCTTTAACGGACGTTCTAATTTGGGTCAGTACGGTTGTCAAGTCAGGAGAGGATTGCCATGGCCGAGCCGCGCCGGCGCCGAGCCGCGACCGAGCAGAAGCTCACTCGGCTGCTCGACGTGACCGAGGAGATCATTCTTCGGGAGGGCTACGCCGCGGTCAGCTCGCGCAGCGTCGCTGCCAAAGCCGGCATCCAGGCTCCGCTCGTCCACTACTACTTTCCGACGATCGATGAGCTTTTCGTTGCCGTGCTGCGACGGCGCGCCGAGCCCAACGTCGAGAAGATGGCTGCTGCGATGGCGTCGCCGGAGCCGTTGCGCGCGTGGTGGCAGCTCGCGTCCGATCCGCGGGGGACCGCACTCCTGCTCGAATTCATAGCAGCGGCGAACCACCGTCCGGCGCTGAAGGCAGAGGTGGGGAAGGTCGCCCGCGCGGTCCGCCGGATGCAGATGAAGGCACTGAAGTCGATCCTGGACGAGTACGGCATCGATCCCGACGAGTTCCCGCCGGCGCTCATTGCCACGGCCATGCAAGGGGTGGCTTTCGCTCTCGTCGCCGACGAGGTTGCCGGCTTCGAGACGTCACACGCCCAGGCGCGGGCAGCCATGAACCGGCTGGTGGGTCGACTCGAGCAACGCCGTGCGGCTAGGCAGGCGCGCGATGCCCAGTAACGACGTCGGCGCGATCGCCGCGGCTCGCTATACGGGGGCTCGCGTTCACCGCGTCGAGGATGCTCGGCTGCTGACCGGACGCGGCACGTTCGTGGACGACATCGTCCGGCCCCGGATGCTTCACGCCTGCTTCGTGCGCAGCCCGGTGGCCAACGCCCGGCTGGGTGCCACCGACGTGAGCGCGGCTCTGGAAATGCCTGGTGTGCAAGCGGTTTTCACGGCCACCGACCTCAACCCCGGAGTGCGCGAGGCGTGGTATTCGGCCATGGGCAAGCATGTGCCGGACACCCCGCGGCCGCCGCTGGCCGAGGGCTTCGCGCGCTTCGTCGGTGATCCTGTGGCGCTCGTCATCGCCAGTGATCGGTATATCGCCGAGGATGCCGCCGACGCCGTCGCCGTCGACTACGAACCGCTGCCGGCCGTCGCGGACTACACCACGGCCCGGGAGGCGCCCGCGCTGGTTCATGAGGGTTACCCGGCCAACGTCGCCGGCTCGCTGGGCGCCGAGATGCCCGAGGGACTCTCAGCCATTTTCCGCGACGCCGACCACCACGTCTCGCTCACCGTGTACCAGCAGGCTTACGCGGCGGTGCCCATGGAGACCCGGGGGATCGTCGCCGAATGGTCGGGCGAGGAGCTGACCGTCTGGGCGGCGACGCAATCCCCCCATGAGGTACGGGCGTTCCTGGCCCGCCTGCTCGGCCTCGCGGAGAACCGGGTGCGCGTGATCATGCGCGACACCGGCGGCGGCTTCGGCCTGAAGGTGATGCCGATGCGCGAGGACATGTGCATCGCGCTGGCCGCCATGAAGCTGCGCGCTCCCGTGAAGTGGATCGAGGACCGCCGGGAGAACCTGATGTCGGCGGGCATGTCGCGCCATGAACACGGCGAGACCCACTTCGCGTTCGACGCGAGTGGCGCCATCCAGGCCGCGTACATCGATCACGTGCAGGACATCGGGGCCTATCCGACGCCCTGGCCTGTGGGTACAGCGGCCGCGGTCGGGATGCTGTTTCCCGGTCCCTATCGGGTGCCTGCGGCGAGCTTTCGGACCACGTCGGTCTTCTCCAACACGTCCGGCCGGGTGGCCTATCGCGGTCCGTGGCAGTTCGAGTCGCTGGCCCGCGAAGTCACGCTCGACATCGCCGCACGGCGCATCGGCATCGATCCCGTCGAGCTCCGGCGGCGCAACCTGCTGCGCCGTGACGAGCTGCCTTACGCCAACGCCAACGGCATGCCCTACAGCGACATCACGCCGGCCGAAACCTTCGAGCAGGCCATGGGAATGCTGGGTTACGAGGGTTTTCGGCGGGATCAGGCCGAGGCCCGCGCGAGTGGGCGCTATCTCGGGGTCGGCATGTGCAACTACGTCGAGCCGACATCGAGCGCGATGTCCTTCTACGGCACCGAGGGTGCGACCATCCGCATCGAACCGTCCGGCACCGTGAACGTCTACGTGGCCGGTGGATCGACCGGCAACAGTCTCGAGACGGCGGTGGTCCAACTGACGGCGGACGCGCTGGGGGTGGACATCGCCGACGTTCGCACCATCCAAGGGGATACGGCGGTGACCCCCTTCGGCGCGGGTACCGGCGGGAGCCGCAGCGCCTCCATGATTGCTGGGGCTGTTGAGGAAACGACCACCATCCTGCGCGAGCGGATCATCGCGATCGCTGCCGAACAGCTGGAGGCAGCGCCTGGCGACATGGAGCTCGCCGGCGGCCAGGCTCGGGTGAAGGGATCGCCTACGATCTCTGTGCCGTTGACGAGGATCGCCGAGATCGCGTACTTCATGCCGCACAAGCTCCCCGCTGGAATCCCGGCCGGTCTGGAGGTCAGCGCGCGCTACCAGGCGCGCAGCCCGGTCATCTGGGCCAACGCGTCGCACGTGTGTACCTGCGAGGTCGACATCGCCACCGGCGCCGTCAAGCTGCTGCGCTACATCGTGAGCGAGGACTGCGGCCCGATGATCAACCCGAACGTCGTCGAGGGGCAGATCGCCGGGGGCGTGGCGCAGGGCATCGGCGGCGTGCT
>DATAZK010000187.1:0-9513 GCA_036272075.1 Frankiaceae bacterium | reverse complement strand
GACCGAGCAGGCCATCTCGGTGTCATCGGTCCACTGCCAGGGAGCCGACGGAAGTGACCGGGAAGACAGGTGAGGACGATTCGCGGGGACGAAGAACTGGGATCCGAGGGCGTCGCCAAGGGAGAGTCCGAGAAGGCTCTGCCCGGCGCGCTGAAGACGGTCAGGGAGCATTTGCCGCCCGTCCTCGCAGAAGAGGGGCGTCTCTCATCAACTTAACATAATGTGCATTATCGGCACTTCACGGAAGTGGGGTCGAGATGTCCGAGACGGGACACCGCCTGTCCCGTGACAGCCAAAATGTCGCTTGCCGGCATCTAGTCGCTTCACGTGTCGCTGGGGTCGCTGCGCACAGACTAGCTCGGTGACCCGCTTCACCATTCCCCCGAGACACTTTGGCACCGGTAAGTAACAGCAATATAAGGTCGCCGAGTAGGCACCCGATTGCAAGATAAACGGCAAGAAGCGACTGCTACTGGCCGAGCCCAACCCCGTCAGCCCCAGAAATCCCGAAATATAACATAGAACATTTCAGACTTGTTGGCCTTTTCTGTTGCGCGAAACAGTGGGAAACTCGACCGCGTCAGGAGTCGGGTATCTCAGCGGCTGTGGTGAGGCACAGTCGGCCCTCTCCTGGCAGAGGAGGACGGGCAATGATGCGTAGTCCCCTGCGGCGCCCCCGCGCCGCGCAGCTAGCCATTGGAGCCGGCGCACTCACCGCGCTGGCGCTTCTCACTATCCCAGCGGCCACGGCCGGGCCGACCAGCACCAACGCCGCCGCCAGGGCCGGAGGCCAGGCGGCGCTGGCCGCCACCCAGCAGGCCGATGCGGGCCTTTCTGCCGCGACCAGGCAGCGGCTGGCGTCAATCGACAGCAAGGTCAACTCGCTGATCGGCAAGATGACGCTCGCCGAGAAGTTCGGTCAGCTGGAGATGTCCGGTCCTACTGGCACGAACGGCACCCCCGGGCAGACGCTGCTCGACGAGGTACGTGCCGGAACGGTCGGCTCCGTGCTGGATCTCGTCGGCGTCAGCAACATCAACCAGGTGCAGCAGGCCGCCCTGCAGTCGCGCCTGCACATCCCGGTGATCTTCGGGCTCGACGTCATCCACGGGTACAAGACGATCTTCCCGGTGCCGCTTGGCGAGGCGAGCAGCTGGGATCCGGCCGCGATAAGCAGCGACGAATCGATCTCGGCCAGCGAAGCGACCGCTGACGGGATCAAGTGGACCTTCAACCCGATGGTCGACATCAGCCGGGACCCGCGCTGGGGGCGGGTCGTCGAAGGCGCCGGCGAGGATCCCTTCCTCGGCTCGGCGATCGCCGCGGCGAAGGTACGCGGCTACCAGGGCAGCGACTACAGCGCGCCGGACAAGATGGCCGCGACCGTCAAGCACTTCGGGGCGTACGGCGCGGTGCAGGCCGGCCGCGAGTACGCGTCCACGGACATGTCAGAGCAGCAGCTCCGCAACATCTACCTGCCGCCGTACAAGGCCGCTATCGACGCGGGCGCCGCGACGGTGATGAGCGCCTTCACCTCGCTCAACGGGGTACCTGCCTCCGCCAACCCGTACCTGCTCACGACGATCTTGCGCAATGAGTGGGGGTTCGGCGGCACGGTGGTCAGTGACTACCAGGCGATCCAGGAACTGGAAGCCTTCGGGTACGCGACCAGCGGAGCGCAGGCCGCGCAGCTCGCGCTGACCGCCGGCGTGGACATCGAAATGGGCGTGCAGGTTCCCAGCCAGTTCTCCACGTACACCCTGTACGGACCCGACCTCGTGAACAGCGGCAAGGTCAGCATGGCGACCATCAACAACGAGGTCCGGCACGTGCTGAACCTGAAGTTCCTGGCCGGCATGTTCGACCATCCGTTCACCGACCCGAACCGGGTGAAGACCGCCGAGCTGACACCCGCGAACCTGGCGGCGGCGCGGACCATGGCCGGCAAGTCCATGGTGCTGCTGAACAACAAGAACGGCGCGCTGCCCCTCAGCGCCAGCGTCCCGTCGATCGCCGTCGTGGGCCCGCTCGCCGACAACCCGTCTGACCAGCTGGGCCCGGACGTTCCCATCGGGTACTCCGCGTCGGACCTGAACTCGGTGGTCCCGGTGCTCGATGGCATCAAGGCGGCCGTACCGAACGCCACGGTCAGCTACGCGCAGGGCTGCGACACCTCCTGCACGTCGGCATCCGGCTTCGCCGCCGCGGTCAGCGCGGCCAAGGCGTCGGCAGTCACCGTGATAGTCGCCGGCGAGCCGGCCGCCGACTCCGGCGAGGCATCCTCGCGCAGCGACATCAGCCTGCCCGGGCAGCAGACCGCCCTCATCCAGGCCATCGCCGCGACGGGTAAGCCCTATGTCGTGGTGCTGATGAACGGCCGCCCGCTGACTCTCGGCTGGGTCGCCGACAACGCCCCCGCGCTGCTCGAGGCGTGGTACCCGGGCACCGAAGGCGGCAACGCGGTCGCCGACGTGCTGTTCGGCAAGGTGGACCCGGGCGGCAAGCTGCCGATGAGCTTCCCGCGCAACGTCGGGCAGATCCCGATCTCCTACAACGAGCTACCCACCGGCCGCCCCGCTGACCCGAACAACAAGTACACATCGCGGTACCTCGACGTGGCGAACACGCCGCAGTACGCCTTCGGGTACGGCTTGTCGTACACCACCTTCGCGCTGTCGCACCTGCACGTGCCGGCGGCCAGCGTCTCGACCAAGGGGACGCTCAGCATTAGCGCGGACATCACCAACACCGGAACCGTGGCCGGAGACGACGTCGTCCAGCTCTACACCCACCAGGACGGGACCAGCATCCTGCAGCCCGTGCGCCGGCTCAACGGCTTCGAGCGGGTCACGCTGGCACCGGGCCAGACCAAGACGATCACGTTCACGCTGGGGCGGAGCAACATCGGCTTCTACAACAATCTCGGGCAGTTCGAGGTGGATCCCGGCACCGTCGAGGTCTTTGTCGGTGACAGCTCGTCCGGCGGCATGCAAGGCCAGTTCACGGTCGGATGACTGATGACAATCGCGACATCCGGGCGAGGATCACGGGCGCGGCGCTGGCTGGCCGCGCCCGCGATGGCCATCGTCACCGCAGCACTCATCCTGACCACAGGCCCCGCGACCGCCGCCACGGCCGGAACCGGAGGCCCGGTCACCCCCTACCAGGGCCTGACCGCGGCGCAGCAGGCGAGCCTGCTCGGCATCGCGCGTGACACCTGGAAGTTCTACCAGGCTGACGTCGATCCGGGCACGCACCTGCCGCTGGACAACCTGACCTTCGCGGCCGGCTCCGCCACCCCGACCGGGTACGGCAGGTACACCTCCGCCGCGAACATCGGGGTGTACCTGTGGGCAGTGACCGCCGCTCAAGACCTCGGGCTGGTCACCAGGCCGCGGGCACGCGAACTGGTGACGGCCACGTTGCGCGAGGTAGCGCACCTGAAGCGGTTCGACGGGTTCCTGTACCAGTGGTACGACACCACCACCGGGGACGTCATCAGGAATCCGGGTGACATCGACTGCGCCACAGAACCCACGCCCACGTTCGACAACTGCTATTTCGTCTCCAACGTGGACAACGGCTGGTACGCCTCGGGCCTGATCGTCGTCCGCGAAGCCATGCCCGAGCTCCGCCAGCTCGTCGACGGCCTCATCGCGCCGATGAACTTCGGCATCTTCTACGACGGCCGGGCCGAGACGCACTGCAACGTCAACCCGGCGATAGCCGGGAATCAGCCGACCGGTCAGATGTACGGCGGCTACTACGCCGGACTCCCGCCAGATCAGGGCGACAACTGGACGCACTACTACCACAACGGCGCCCTCTACAGCGACCCGCGGATCTCCGCCTACATCGGCATGGGGCTGCGCCAGATGCCGGGCAACGTGTGGTGGCGCAGTTGGCGGGAACTGCCGCCGGCGGCCCCGTTCGCCGACTGCAAGGCCACCGACCCTGATTTCTCCTGGCAGGGGCAGTGGCCGATGGGAGGTTCCTGGCAGACCTACACGGACCCGCAATCCGGCCAGCAGTTCCCGGTCTGGGAGGGGCACTACACGTACCCCGGCTCCAGCCTGACCTTCATCCCGACCTACTCGGGCGGGATGTTCGAGGGGCTGATGCCTAACGAGGTCGTCCCGGAGACTAGCTGGGGCACGCACAGCTTCGGCCTCGCGGACACCCGCACCGCCGAGGTGCAGATCAGGTACGCCGTCCGGCAATTGCACTACCCCGTCTGGGGCATGTCGCCGTCAAGCACCCCCGACGACACTGGCGGCTACGCCGGATACGGTGTCGAGGGCCTGGCATTCCCCTATTACGGGACCGGCGCCAACGCCGCCCATCCGAACCTGGGGCTGTCCCAGTGCCACGGCTGCGCAACGGAGGACGTCATCACGCCGTATGCGTCGTTCCTTGCCCTGGATGTTGCCCCGGAGCAGGCCTACGCCAACATCGAGCGGTTGCCCGCGTTGTATCCCGGCGTGTACGGCGCCGACGGATTCTTCGACGCCGTGAGCCCCACCACCGGATCGGTCGGTCACCGCTACCTGGTGCTCGACCAGTCGATGATCATGGCAGCCCTCGACAACGCGCTGAATAATCGCGCCATCCAGCGCGACTTCGCGCGCGACCCCGTGTCCTGGGCGGCCCGCACCTACCTGTCACTGGAGCACATGTCCATTTAAACCCAGCCTTTGCCTGCTCTCCCCCGAGGCTCATCATGGGTGACGGATGGGGCCACAGCCGTGGGCTGTGGCCCCATCCGCAAGGAGTCTTGGCCTGGCGGCACTGTTGCCCGCGAGGATGGTCCAGGAGAATTCCCGGAAACGACATGATGGCTGAGACGGATCATGGACATCGGCGTCGCAAAATCGTGTCGTTCCGCAGGACGCGGCCGACGCGATGACTGAGACGGGACAACTGTGTCCCGTCGCGGAAGATAGCGGGTCTAGAACGCTGCGGCATTGTTGTCAGGCACGAGCAGGCCGAAGATTCGCACCGCGACCGTCCCTTCGGGCAGCGGGGTCTCGCTGTTCGCGACTACCGATTCGCCGGCGGGCCACTGTTCGCCGTCCAGCAGCACCTCGTTGGTCTGCAGCTGGCCGTCACGGTAGGCAGTCAAACTCCGTTGATTCGATCACCGCGCAACCTTACTCAGTGCCGGAAGGTGACTGGTATTTGCGTCTAGCGGATAGTTAGGCGGGACAGCGGCGCACGACAGCGTTTTTATGCGATGCTTCTTGCTGTTATCTTCACTTGTGCATGTCCAGCTGCGCTCTTATATCGTTTTCTCCGTGGCATGGACTTTCTCAGGGACATTCCTTGACGGCTTTGCGGGCGAGCGCGTGGTTTCAGGAACGGGCGATCAGCAGGAACTGCCTGGCCGATACGCGCTGGCCGGGCTGGTAGACGCGCACGCGCACCCGACCGTTGCTCGTGACGAGCACGGCCCGCTGCTAGCGGACACCGAGTACGGCGCCGCGCGCCTGGAGGAATACGCCCTCAGCGGTGTCACCGTGATCCGTGACGTCGGGGGCCGCAGCCAGGCCACCCTTGGGTTCGCGCGCTCGACGACGACCGGGCGTCCCGTGGTGAGCGCCGCTGGCCGATTCCTCGCCCCGGCTAACCGGTATTTCCCGCGCATGCACTCCCCGGTTGCGCCGGACGAGCTCGTCGCCGCCATCGAGGCCGAGGTGGCAGCCGGGGCGGCGTGGGTGAAGATCATCGGCGATGCCCCCGAGTGGGACGCGGACGGGCCGGTGCCGAAGTCGACGGCCGCGACCTACGACCTCGACACGCTACGCCGGGCGGTCGACGCCGCCCATGCCGCCGGCGCGAGGGTCGCGGTGCACAACAACCTCCCCGATGCGGGGCTGGCGGCGATCGGCGCGGATTCGATCGAGCACGGGACCGGACTCAGCCATTCCGAGATCGAGGTGCTGGGCGCGCGCGGCGGCGCGTGGACGCCGACGCTGTGCGCTGTGCTCGGCAACCGCGAGTCCCCCGATCCTGACGTCCGCAAGCGAGTTGACGAACTACGCGAACGGCTCCGCGACCACCTCCCCTACGCCGTTGCTCACGGCGTGCGGGTGCTGGCCGGCACCGATGTCGTTGGCACCATCGCGGACGAGATCGCGCTCCTGGCCGATCACGGGCTCACTGCCGCGCAGGCGATCACCGCGGCCGGCTCGCTGGCCCGGGACTTCCTTGGCATCCACCCGGAGGGCGACATCGTGACCTACGACGCCGACCCGCTCCAGGATCCTGGCGTCCTCGCCCATCCGGCCGCCGTTGTGGTCCGCGGCGTGCGGGTGCGGTAGAGCCGGAGGGCCCGAGACGAGACTGCCGCGGCATCTGCGCTGATCGGTGTCCGGACGCGGCGAGCGAGGCTAGTCCTCCGCCATCTGCTGCAATCGGTGCACGCCCGCCCGCGAGCGCTTGTGCGCGTACATCTCCCGGTCTGCAGTGCTCAGCAGCTCCGAAACGCGCTCAGCGGCCGAACCAGGCCGGACGCCAGCGCCGCCGGGCTCGCACACTAGGCCCAGCGAGCACGACACGTCCAGGCGCAGGTCTCCGATGTGCACCGGATCGCTCGTGAACGCCCCCTCGATCCGCCGCAGCAGCCCCGGCGCGTCGTGCTGCTCGACCCCGGCCGCGACCACCACGAACTCGTCCCCGCCGATCCGGGCGACGACATCGGCGGCCGCGAGGCGCCGGGCGAGTCGCGCCCCCATGACCCGCAGCACCTCGTCGCCGGCGGCGTGCCCGTGCGTGTCGTTGATCCGCTTGAACTGGTCGAGATCGCAGAAGACGACCGAGAGCGGGATCTGCTCGGCCAGCAGCTCCTCAAGCCGCTCCTGTAGCAGCACCCGGTTGGCCAGGCCGGTCAGCGCGTCTCGGCGAGTCTGGTGGCGCAGGTGGGTCTCGCGGGCAGACTGCTCGGCCACCGCGGCGTGCAGGGCGGCCCGCTCCTGCTCCAGCGTGCGCATCGCTCGCAGCGCCTGCTCGTGCCGTCGGGCGTTGAGGATCGCGATCACTGCCTGCTCGGCGAACAGCTCGAGGAACTCGTTGACCCACGGCGGCGGGATGCGCCCGTCGCGCGGGCGGTCCAGGCTCATCGTCCCGATCAGCTCGCCGCCGGGCCCGTAGAGCGGGGCCATCAGCTCGTACTCGGGCCGCCAGGCATCCGGGACATCCAGCGGCTCATAGTCGGGAACGAACATGATGACGCCATCGGTCCCCCCGAAATGGGACCAGAACCGCAGCGCACCCCACGCCTCTCCCCCGGTCAGGTGCTCCGCCATCGCGGCCCGCGGGCACGTCGTGCCGAGCAGCATCGCCACTGCCTCGGGCGGCCCGACCACCGCCTCGACGTGCAGGTCGATCGCATCCGGCTCCCGGGCTGTGGTCACCGTGACGTTCGTGTACGGGGTCGAACTGGTCACGCCCTCCGCGATCGCCTGGAGCGTCTCACGCAACCCGACCGCTGCGTGCACCCAGGCTAGTGCCCGCTGAATGGAGCCGAGCGCCGAGCGTGGAATGCGCACCTCGCCATCAGCGTCCGCCTCCTCCCCCATGACGCCGCGCTCCCCTCGCCCGCCATTCGAACGAGCCCGCGTCCTGGCGCGCTCCTGGATCCCACCACAGCGAGGCCGAGCCGTCCGATACTGCACATATCTCCGAAGCGACAACTCTACTACCTGCGACGGCCACTGTCGGTGACGAAGAGTGTGGGCATGACGCGGGACATCGCCTGTCGTGTTTTAGCCATCCCTCGCGACCGCAATGGCGACAAATGAGATGTCTTGTCCAACATTGTCAGCAAACCTCGGTACCGTGTCTTCCTATGCATGACAGCGAGGTTGTCGCACCCATCGCGGCTGACTGGTCAGGCGGCGGGCTCACTGAGGCGTATGACCGATACGCGGATCCGCTCTATCAGTACTGCCTGGCGTCGCTCGGTGAGTCGGCTAAGGCTGCCGACGCGGTGCAGGACACGTTCGTGATCGCCACCGTCAGGCTGGCCGACCTGCGCGAACCGGACCGGCTCAGGGCCTGGCTGTACGCCGTGGCACGCAACGAGTGCCAGCGGATCGCGCGGCCTGCGCGACCTGAGTTCACGTTCACGTCAGCCCAGGCGCAGTTCATGGTGGCCGGCGCTCCCAAGGTGCCGGATGAGGCCGAGCGGGCCAGGCTGCGCGGTCTGCTTGATGACGCGACCTCGGGCCTGACACCGGGCGAGCGCGAGGTCATCGAGCTCGAGCTGCGGCAGGGCCTTGCGGTGGGCGAGGTCGCGTCCGTCGTTGGCGTCTCCCGCTCCCGGGCGAACACTTTGGACACCCGCGCCCGCGAGCACCTCGAGGCCTCCCTGGCGGCGGTCGTCGTCGCCCGCGCCGGGCGACGCGACTGCCGCCTGCTGAGCGCGATGCTGGCTGGCTGGGATGGGCAGCTCACCGTCGCGCTGCGCGAACGGCTGCACCGGCACATCGGGCGCTGCGCCACCTGCTCCACCCGACGCGACCTTGAGCTGCATCCGGGGCGGCTGCTCGGCCAGTCGCCCGGCGAGGCGCTGGCCGCCGCGGCGGCCGACAGCCTTCGCGCCGCCGCCAGCGCGCCCGCTGCCCTCCGAGAGCGCACCCTGGCACTGGCGGCCGGGCAGGAACCGGAAGCGATTGCGCGGCGGGGCGCGGTGCTCAGCCAGGCCGGGATATTCGACTCCCAGGGCTTCCCCAAGCCGGCGCCCAAGTCGGCGCCAGAACCGCAGGAAGCACCTGCGCGCAGGGACGGAGGCGGCCCAGCCCGCCCCAGGGCGCGGATCGTCGTCGCGGCGGGCCTGGTTGCCGCCGCCGTCATCGGCGCGGTCACCGTCGCGCTGATCGACAGCTCCGGGGACGGCAAGCAGGCCGCAGGACACCCGGCACACTCGGTGCCGCCGACCGCAGCCTCGGCCGCGGCGTCAATCGGGGCTTCGCCTAAGGCCTCGCGGACAAACGCAGCGACCCGTGCGGCAGCCACCGCGACGGCGAAGTCAACCGACGCCGCCACGACCACGCCGCAGAGCACGCCCACGGCGGCCAATCGCGCCACGACGCCGGCCGCTCCCCCGTCCGCGACGACCAATCCGACTCCGACCGCCGCGACATCCACCGCGACGCCGACCGTCAAGCCCACCCCGGGAACCCTGTCCGTCTCCCCGTCGGGCGGCGCGCTGTGGGTGCCGCCGGGCGGCACCACGATCTCGCTGACCGCGGAAGGCGGCCCGGTGACGTGGTCGGGCACCGTGTCCAGCGGGTCCGGCACGGTGCAGCTCAGCCCGGCCGGGGGAACGATCAACGCGGGCGCGACCGCGACCGTGACGGTCACCGCCAGCGGCTCGGCGGCCGGCCGTCAAGTGACGATCAACCCGGGCGGCACCGTGTTCACGATCTTCATCGCGCTGTAAGCCCGGGCGCGAACCACATTTCCGCTGGCATCGAGAGGCGGCGAGGCGAGACGGCGCACGACGTCGAACGT
>DATAZK010000186.1:0-24972 GCA_036272075.1 Frankiaceae bacterium | reverse complement strand
GTGCGCGACGACTCGTTCCTGCTGTTCTTCAACGCCCACTTCGAGCCGGTCGACTTCACCATCCCGGACGCGGAGTACGGCGAGGCTTGGGCGATCGCCGTCAGCACCGCCGAACCCCTCGCCGACCATCTCGACGAGTCCGGGTTCAAGGCGAGCGACACCGTCGAGGTCGAGGCCCGCTCGATCCTCGTCCTGCGGCGGAAGTACTAGTGCTGTACCCCACCAGCACGTACCGGCTCCAGCTGACCCCCGATTTCGGCTTCGACTCCGCAGCCGAGGTGGTCCGCTACCTCGCCGCCCTCGGCGTCTCGCACGTCTACTGCTCGCCCTGGCTGCAGGCCACCACGGGCAGCCGTCACGGCTATGACGTCACCGACCACCGCCGGATCAATCCCGAGCTCGGAGGCGCCGAGGGGCTCTTTCGGCTGCGCGCCGCCTGTGACGCTGCGGGGCTGGCGATCGTGCTCGACATCGTCCCGAATCACGCGAGCGTCGCCGCGCCGGAATCGGCGAACCCCGCCTGGTGGGAGGTGCTCCGCGACGGCCCGCAATCGCGCTTCGCCCGCTGGTTCGACATCGACTGGGACAGCCGGGACAACCCCGGCAAGATCCTGGTCCCGGTGCTCGGTCGCTCTGTCGCCGAATGCCTTGACGCTGGAGAGCTGGTGCTCGAAGGCGACCGGCTGCGCTACTACGACCACGTACTCCCGCTGGCGGAAGGCACCGCCGAGCTCCCACTGCCCGAGCTGTTGGCGGCCCAGCATTGGCGGCTGTGCCATTGGCGGGTCGGCGGCGAGGAGCTGAACTACCGCCGCTTCTTCGACGTCACGACCCTCGCGGGGCTGCGGGTGGAGGATCCGGAGGTTTTCGCCGCGACCCACCGCGAGATCCTCACGTCCGTCGCCGACGGCACGGTGGTGGGACTGCGCGTCGACCATCCGGACGGGCTCAGTGACCCGCAGGGATACCTCGCGCGACTGTCGGAGGCGAGCCGCGGCTGCTGGATCGTCGTGGAGAAGATCCTGGAGGCTGACGAGCAGCTGCCTGCCGAATGGGCCTGTCACGGCACCACCGGCTACGACGCCCTCAACCAGATCACCCGGGTCTTCGTCGATCCTCGTGGTGAGGAGCCGCTGACCCGGCTGTACGACGAGATCACCGGCGGCGACAGCCGGTGGCCCACGGTCGCCAAGGACGGCAAGCGCGAGGTCCTGCGCAGCGTGCTGGCCGCCGAGCTGAACCGGCTCAGCGACCTCGCTGCGCGGGCCGCCTGGGCGCATCCGCGCTACCGCGATCACACCCGCCGGGGCCTTCGGGAGGCGCTGGCGGAGCTGCTGACGCAGTTCGACGTCTACCGGGCCTACCTGCGTCCCGGCGAGCGGCCCCCGGCCGCGGCACGGGACACCATCGACCGGGCGGCTCAGCACGCCACCAGCGCCCGTCCGGAGCTCGCCGACGACATCGCTGCTGCCGCCGATCTCGTCGTCTCCGGGCCCGATGAGCTGGTGGTGCGCTTCGCCCAGACCTGCGGCCCGGTGATGGCCAAAGGCGTCGAGGACACGTCGTTCTACCGCTACGGCCGGCTGCTGGCGCTCAACGAGGTCGGCGGTGACCCGTCGCGTTTCGGCCTGCCGGTGGGCGATTTCCATGCCTGGGCAGCGCAGCTGCAGGCGCGCTGGCCCCACACGATGACCACCCTGTCCACGCACGACACGAAGCGCTCCGAGGACGTGCGGGCCCGGCTGGTGCTGCTCGCCGAGGACACCCGGCGGTGGGAGCGCGTCGTCACCAAGCTGCTGACTCTGGCCGGCAAGTACACCGGGCCGGCGGGTCCGGAGCCGGCCACGCAGTACCTGGTGCTGCAAACCCTGGTCGGCGTGTATCCGATCAGCGAGGAGCGCCTGGGTGCGTACCTGGCGAAAGCGGTACGCGAGGCCAAGCTGCACACCTCCTGGACGGCGCCGGACGAGGCCTACGAGGCGGCGGTCCAGTCCTACGTCGCGGGCGTGCTGGCCGACCGGGTGATCATGGCTGCCGTCGAGGAGTACGTCGCCGAACTGATCGAGCCCGGCCGGGTCAATGCGCTCGCCATGAAGTTGCTGCAGCTCACCATGCCCGGCATCCCCGACTCCTACCAGGGCAGCGAACTCTGGGACCTCTCGCTCGTCGACCCCGACAACCGGCGCCCGGTGGATTTCGGCGAGCGGGCCCGGATCATCGCCGCCCAGGACCGGCCGGACGCCACGACCCCGCGCGTCGAGGATTCGGGCGCCGCCAAGCTGCATCTGGTGCGTAGCGCGCTGCGCCTGCGCCATCGCCGGCCGGAACTGTTCGGCGCCGAAGCGGACTACGAGCCTCTCGAAGTCTCCGGCTCAGCCGCCGAGCATGTCGTCGCGTTCGCCCGCGGCGCCGAAGGTGGCTCCGGTCGGGCCGTGACGGTCGTCCCCCGGCTGGTCCTGGGCTTGCGCCAGGCGGGTGGCTGGAAGGACACCGCTGTCGACCTGCCACCCGGAGAGTGGATCGACGTCATCACCGGAAGGCGTCACGGCGGCGCGAAAGGCGAGCCGTCGAGCGCCTATCTGCTGAAATTACTGCGCGACTTCCCCGTGGCTCTGCTCGTCACGAGCGAGGCTGCGGGAGACTGATCACGTGAGAGTCTCTGCCCGAGCCGATTACGCCGTACGCGCGCTGGCCGAACTGGCCGCCCGCAGCGGCGAGGCCGTCACCGCCGAATCGATCTCCCGGGCCCAAGGCGTGCCACTGAAATTCCTGCTGGGGATTCTCGGTGAGCTGCGCCGGGCCGGCCTCGTGCGCAGCCAGCGCGGACCTTCCGGCGGGTATCTGCTCGACCGCGACCCCAACGACATCACCATCGCCGACGTGATGCGCGCGGTGGACGGGCCCCTCGCCAGCGTGCAGGACGCCAAACCTGAAGACGTCAGCTACCCCGGCCCGGCCGCACGGCTGCAGGACGTCTGGATCGCGGTGCGGGCAAGCCTTCGCCTGGTGCTTGAAGAGGTCACGATCGGGCATTTGCTGGCAGGAAAGTTGCCCGCAGAAGTGGAGGCGTTGACCCGAAGTGAGGACGCGTGGGAACGGCGTTAACCAGCTCGCGAGCGAACCGCTGGTGACAGCAGCGTGACGTCATTTCACGTCTGGGCTCCGCATTCGCGCGAGCTGTCCGTCGTGATCGGCAACGAGGCCGTCCACCTCGCCCACCCGATGCGTTCGGGACCTGGCGGCTGGTGGTCGGTCGACGTCCCCGAGGCGGGCCACGGCACCGACTACGCGTTCGTGGTGGATGGCGGCGACCCGACGCCCGATCCGCGCTCCCTCTGGCAGCCGAACGGCGTCAACGCCGCGTCCCGGGTGTATGAGCACGACCGGTACGCGTGGAGCGATCGCCACTGGCGCGGTGTGTCGCTACCCGGCGCCGTGCTGTACGAATTGCACGTCGGTACGTTCACCCCCGAAGGCACGTTCGACGCCGCGATCAAGCACCTCGACCATCTCGAGGCGCTCGGCATCGACGCTGTGGAACTGCTCCCCTGCAACGGCTACGCCGGCCACCACGGCTGGGGCTACGACGGGGTCGACCTCTACACGGTTCACGAGCCCTACGGCGGCCCCGATGGGCTGAAGCGCTTCATCGACGCCTGCCATCAGCGCGGCATCGGCGTCGTGATGGACGTCGTCTACAACCACCTCGGGCCGGCCGGAAATTACCTGGCGCGCTTCGGCCCGTACTTCACCGACACCCACGCCACCCCCTGGGGCACGGCGGTCAACCTCGACGACGCGTACTCCGACGAGGTCCGCCGCTTCCTGGTGGACAACGCCCTGATGTGGCTACGCGATTTCCGCTGCGACGGCCTACGGCTGGATGCGATCCACGAGTTGCGTGACGACCGGGCGATCCACATCCTCGAGGAACTGGCCGTCGAGGTGGAGGCGCTGGCCAGCATGGAACGCCGGCCGCTGTTCCTCATCGCCGAGAGCGACCTCAACGATCCCAAGGTGATCCGGCCGCGGATCGCCGGTGGCTATGGCATCGACGCCCAATGGTGTGACGACGTCCACCACGCGCTGTGGGCGACGCTTTCGGGCGAGCGTCAGGGCTACTACGACGACTTCGGGCCACTGCCGGTGCTCGCGAAGGCGCTCAACCAGGGCTTCGTGCACGACGGGGGCTGGTCGAGCTTCCGCAAGCGCTCGCACGGCCGCCGGCCGGTCGGGGCCAAGGCGCCGCAGTTCGTCGTCTACCTGCAGGACCACGACCAGATCGGCAATCGGGCGATGGGCGATCGCGCGGCGGCGACGCTGTCCGACGGGCTGCTGTGCGCCGGCGCCGCCCTGCTGCTGCTCTCGCCGTTCACGCCGATGCTCTTCATGGGTGAGGAGTGGGGCGCGCGCACGCCCTGGCAGTTCTTCTCCGACCATGCCGCCGAGCTGGGCCGGGCGGTCAGCGCAGGAAGGCGGCGCGAATTCGCCGACCACGGCTGGTCCACCGAGGAGATCCCCGATCCGCAGGATCCGGCCACCTTCGCGGCGTCGAAGCTGGACTGGAACGAGCTACGCGCCAGCCGCGGCCGCCGCTTGCTGCAGTGGTACCAGCAACTGATCGCACTCCGGCGCGCCGAACCCGCGCTGACCGATCAGCATCTCGGTCAGGCCCGCTTCCGCTATGACGAACTCGACGGCTGGTTCATCGCCTGGCGCGGGCATCCTGACTCCGAGAGCATCGGCGTCGCGGTGAATCTGGCCGAGCGCCCGCAGGATGTGCCGGTTTCCGGGGAGCTCCTGCTGAGTTCGTCGCCGGTGGAGGCGGTCGAGGGCGGCTACTGCATGCCCGGCGAGTCGGTGGCGGTCGTGCGCGCCGGCTGATCGTCCGCCTGCTCCGGCCGCTGGTCGGCCGACTCCTCGACCTCGAGCAGCGACTGGCTGTGGCGTTCCGCCTCGAACGCCGCCCGTCCCCCGCGGACGCCGAAAAGCCGCTTCGAATAGACGAGATAGGCAATGGCCGCGAGATTGATGATGAACGCCGCCACCCGCAGAAACGTGATCCGCTCGTTCAGCTCGTAGATTTCCAGCGGCAGGAAGATGCTGGTGGCGACGGTCGCGAAGTACTCACCCCAGCGCTTCATGAGCCAGAGGCCGGTCGCCTCGATCAGGTTGATGGCCGCGTAGCCGAAGACCGCGAGCGCCACCAGCAGGAGCGTCCGAGGGCTGGTCTGCAGCAGGTGGCGCAGCTTGGCAATGGTTGGGCTGTGGTCGAGGTCGAAATGCAGCACGCGGGCGAGCGGCTCGGCGGCCGGGATCGCCTTGTTGAACAGCGCCTGGAAGTCGCCCTCGCTGTGGCGGAAACGCAGCACGACGTAGCCGACGCCGATCAGCAGGATCGCCCGCAGGATCCGCTCGACGGCCAGCAGCTTGAGCACGGTCGCGTCCCGCAGCGCCTTGCCGCGAAGCAGCACGGGCGCATCCGCCGCCGGGCCGGAACCCGCCGGCTCCCCCAGGACGAAGTCGCCGCAGCGAAGGCAGCGCCACGACGTGCCGATCGCCGTCTCGGCGCGCAACCGGTCGGCGAGGTCGGACTCCTCCGGGCGGTAGGTCGCGTGACCCTTCCGGCCGCACGTGCGCAGGTTCGGGTCCACGCCCGCGAATGTAGGTGGATCAGCGCCGCGTAAGCATCAGGGCGCGCGCAGGCGTGCGTTCAGCCTTACGCGACGCGTTCAGCCAAGCCCCGGGACGATCTCGGCGAGCTCGAAGTGCACCGGCCGGTCGAGCTGCTCGTAGGTGCAGGAGCGCGGGTCGCGGTCCGGACGCCAGCGGGTGAACTGGGTGGTGTGGCGAAACCGCCGGCCCTGCATGTGGTCGTAGCGCACCTCGACAACGCGCTCGGGACGCAGCGGTACGAACGTGAGGTCCTTGCCGTTGTTCCAGCGCGAACCCTCCGACTCACGAGGGGTACGCGTCCCCGCCTCCTGCTCGGCCCAGGCCCACGGGTGGTCGTCGAACTTGGTCACGAGCGGCGCCAGCTCTTCCAGCAGCTCGCGGCGGCGGGCCATAGGGAACGCGCCCACCACCCCCACAGAAGACAGCGTCCCGTCCTCGTTGTAGAGGCCCAGCAACAACGATCCGACCGCGTCCGGACCGCTCTTGTGGACGCGATAGCCGGCGACCACGCAGTCGGCCGTGCGGGTGTGCTTGATCTTGAACATGGTGCGCTTGTCCGGCAGGTACGCGCCGGCCAGGGGCTTGGCGACGATCCCGTCCAGCCCGGCGCCTTCGAACACCTTGAACCAATCCTCGGCGAGTTCACGGTCGGCGGTCGCCGGCGTCACGTGGATCGGGGGCTGGGCCTGACCAAGGGCCTTGACCAGCAGTTCGCGTCGCTCAGCAAAGGGGCGGCCCATGAGGTCGTCCTCGCCCAGCGCCAGCAGGTCGAAGGCGATGAACGCGGCCGGCGTCTGCTCGGCGAGCAGCTTCACCCTGGATGCGGCCGGGTGAATCCGCTGCTGCAACGCCTCGAAATCCAACCCGCGCTCCCCCGCGATCACGATCTCTCCGTCGACGACGCAACGCTCGGGCAGTTGCGCTTTGACCGCCTCCACGACCTCCGGGAAGTAGCGCGTCATCGGGCGCTCGTTGCGGCTGCCGATCTCCACCTCGTCGCCGTCACGAAAGATGATCGAGCGGAAGCCGTCCCATTTCGGTTCGTAGTGCGAGTCCTCCGGGATGCGCTCGACCGACTTGGCGAGCATCGGCGCGACGGGGGGCATGACCGGAAGCTGCATGGCCCTATCTTCGCCGCCCGCGGCGCGATCACCCCACGGGCCTGAAAGAATCAGGCCAACCGCGGCAGCAGGCGCTGCCTCGTGATCCCGGGGATCCGGAGGATTTCGTGCACGAATTCGAGTTGCTCGTCGTCGGCAGCGGCCCTGGAGGCCAGCGCGCCGCCATCGCCGCGGCGAAGCTGGGCCACCGTGTCGCCATCGTCGACCGCAAGGGCATGGTCGGCGGCGTCTGCGTGAACACCGGCACGATCCCGTCCAAGACGCTGCGGGAGGCGGTGCTCTACCTCACGGGCACCAACCAGCGCGAGCTCTACGGAGCCAGCTACCAGGTCAAGGAGAACATCACCGTCGCCGACCTGACGGCGCGCACCCACCACGTGATCGCCCGCGAGGCGGATGTGGTGCGTACCCAGCTGCACCGCAACCACGTGCAGTACTACCAGGGCTCGGCCAGCTTCCTGGACCCCCACACGATGCTGGTGACCGAGGGGCTCAGCGACGAGGAGCTCAAGCTCAGCGCCGAGAAGATCGTCATCGCCACCGGCACCCGGCCCGCCCGTCCGAAGGAGATCGAGTTCGACGAGCGCCGGGTCGTCGATTCCGACGGTGTTCTCGACCTCGACCACGTGCCGGCCTCGATGGTGGTCGTCGGCGCCGGGATCATCGGCATCGAATACGCGTCCATGTTCGCCGCGCTCGGCACCCGGGTGACGGTCGTGGAACGCCGCGACAGCATGATCGATTTCGTTGATGCCGAGGTCGTCGAAGCGCTGAAATTTCACCTTCGCGATCTGTCGGTGACCTTCCGGTTCAACGAGACCGTCGATTCGGTAAAGCTCACTGACAGGGCGACCCTCACGACGCTGCGCAGCGGCAAGCGCATCCCGGCGGAGGTGGTGATGTACTCCGCCGGCCGCCAGGGCGTCACCGAGAACCTGGGGCTCGACAAGGCCGGCTTGGAGGCCGACGACCGGGGTCGCATCAAGGTCGACGACTCCTACCGCACCGCCGTGCCGCACATCTTCGCTGTGGGCGACGTGATCGGGTTCCCGGCACTCGCGTCGACCTCGATGGAGCAGGGGCGCCTCGCCGCCCACAACGCATTCGACGAGCCGACCGCGGGGATGGACACCGTCCTGCAGCCGATCGGGATCTACACCATCCCCGAGATCTCCTACGTCGGGCGCACCGAGGGTGAGCTGACGGAGTCCTCGATCCCTTACGAAGTCGGCATTTCGCGCTATCGCGAGCTGGCCCGGGGACAGATCGTCGGTGACTCGTACGGGATGCTGAAGCTGCTCGTCTCGCCGGAGACGAAGAAGCTGCTCGGCGTCCACATCTTCGGCACCAACGCCACCGAGCTCGTCCACATCGGCCAGGCGATCATGGGCACGGGAGGCACCCTCGACTACCTGGTCAACGCGGTGTTCAACTACCCGACGCTGAGCGAGACCTACAAGGTCGCCGCACTCGACGCGGTCAACAAGATGCGCGCCGTGGCCAAGCTCGGCATCGACGAACCGCTCGCCGTCGAGGATCCGTTGTAGATCGGGGCGCTACTTCGCGAGCCGGCGAAACGCCTTGCGTCGATCTGCCCGAGCCCGCCGGCCGCCCTTGCCCGTGATGGCGGAGACGACAGCGGTGAAGTTGCTGATCGAGGTCTCGACGTCGACGCCGAGACCCGACTCGCGACGCAGCCACTCCGGGTCGGCGAGCGCGTGGTCGAGCGCCTCGGTGAGCTCGGACTCGGTGGTCACCTGGATGACCTGATCACGCTCGGCCAGCACGGCGGCAAACGCCTGCTGGTGGTTGTCGACGTGCTCGCCCAGCCGATGACCGCGCGGGGCGACGATCGGGATCAGGCCGACGTTCCAGGCCTCGGCAATGGTCGCCGGACCACCATGGCTGACGATGACGGCAGCGCGGGCGATCAGGCCGAACAACTCGCCGTGGGACAGGTAGGGCACGGCGTCGGCGTGGACCGGGCCGGCGGCTTCGCCGTGCTGGATGACGACCTCGACATCAGGACGCTTGGAGGCCCAGCCGTCGACCCACTGCACGAGCCGGTTGAACGGGTGGTGGTCGGTGCCCACCGAAACGAAGACCAGCGGACGAGTGATGGGCGCATGCGCAGCTTCAGCCTGCTGACCTGAAATCTGCTGCACCACCACCGGGATAGCCCGGTGCGGTGAGGTAGTCATCTGACCTCCGAACGGAATGTGGAGGTCCCCCCGGGCCTCCACACACCAGAAATATTAGCCCAAATCTTACTGTAAGTAACCGTTTTGACTCAAAGTAGCGGCCCCACGACCACCGATCCCGGGTACAACGCCGCCTGCTCGCGCCACTGCACGCAGAACGCTGACGACATCGGCCGGCACAGCCTTCCGGTGAGCGTGCGGCTGCTCACCCGGTCGATGACCTCGACGTAGATCGTCGGGATTCCCATGACTCGCGCCAGGAAGAAGAACGGCACTGCCACCCCGGCCCCGGTGGAGATCACCACGTCGGGCGACTCGCGGCGCAGGAGCTTGATGGCCAGAAAGAAATTGCGAACGAGGTTGACCAGGTTGCGCGTCGTGGGGCTGAACGCCCAGGCGACCCGCTCACCCGACAGCTGGTCACGCGCGTCAGGTCCGTCGAAACACACCCAGGTGCGCTCCAGGTCTACCCACCAGGGCTTGAGCGCCAGCAGCTGAGCCAGGTGGCCACCTCCGGAGCCGACGAGCATCACCTTCTCGGCGCCGCCGTCACCGAGTGCGCTGAGGTCGGGCAGGGCCGACTGCAGATCGGTCACAGGCCCCGCCCCGCTCGGTTGGCCAGGCGCATCACGAAATCGACCTTGACGACGCCCGTGGAGAGCACGTACGCGAGGTAGGCCCGCCGGTCACGGGGGCTGAGGCGAAGCGCCTTGCGCGCCCACACCCGGGCCTCGCGGCGCTTGCCCAGCGCGGCCAGGGCAATGGCCTTGCGGCCATGCAAGCGCGCGAGCCCGACCGGCGACGCGGCGAACTCGGGATGCTTGGCCACGAGGTAGTCGTTGGCGTCGATGATGGTCTGCCAGCGGTCGGCAAAGTAGGACTGCTTGCCCCAATGCACCAGCACCAGCGGCTCTTCGACGACCGCGATAGGGCCGAGCTTGGCAGCCCGAAGCAGCCAGTCGTAGTCCTCGCCGTAGCTGCCCGGGATCTCCTCGTCGACGACCCCGATGGGCCCGAGGAAGCTGGCGCGCTTCACCAGGACGCTGGAAGGATGCGCCGCGACGACGCGGCGGGCGACCAGCGACTCCACGGTGAGCTCTGCGGCTTTGGGAAGGCGGACGACGCGGCGATCGTCGCGCGCGATGGTGATGCCGGTGACGCAGACATCGGCGCCGCTGCGCTCGAGTTCGCTCACCTGACGTTCGATCTTGGCCGGCTCCCACTCGTCGTCGTCGTCGAGGAACGCCAGGAACTCGCCCGAGGCGAGGTCGGCTCCCGTGTTGCGGGCTGCTGCCAGACCGACGCGGTCGGTGGTCCGGGTGATGCGCACCGGACGAAGCGGATCGTCGCTCTCCTGGATGTGCGAGGGCTCGCACTGGTCGAAGACAACGATGGTTTCGATGACGCCTGCATACGACTGAGCCGCGATCGACCCGATCGCGACGGCCAGCAGATGGGGCCGGTTGCGCGTGGCGACGACGACGCTCACCGCCGGGCGCTCGGCCTGGGCGTGCGCCGCGTCCATGGGACGCGCGGATTCCACGACGGTCACCCCTGCTCCTCCGGTCATCGGCGTTTCGCCTCCCTATCGGTCGCTACCGGCAGATTCTTGACCGGTTGCAGGCCCGGAAGGCACAGAAATTGATCATGTAACTATAGGCGGGGCGCATGCCCCCTGGTGGCAATTCCGGCCGTTGTCCCCTGCTTCGCCGCTGTGGGCATCGTCACCTGCGGGCGCTCAGAGATGTGCTTGAAATATCCGTAACGCCAGCGGAAAGGCAAGGTCCAGAGCCGCACGCGACGCTGCAGCGCGGGGCTCATCGCCGACGCCCATTCCTGATCGCGGCGGATGGCAATTTCCCCGTTGCGGAAGCGCATCGGATTGCCGGCGACGGTGTGTCCCGCCGACAGCCGAACGACGTCGTCATGGATGTAGTCAGCCGGTTCGGACTCCGAGCCGGCCCACTTGGCCACTCCCCGGACGGTCTCGAGCGGGTCGCGGACGAAGTCCTCGTAACGCACCCGGCGCAGCGGCATCCGGGTGAGGCCGATCAGGCTGAACATGAGGTTGTAGGAGTTCCACCACAGCGCTGCTCGTCCCGGCGTGTAGCGCGCCATGGTCTCGTCATTCGCGGCCTCCGGCCGGGCCACCACTTTGGTCCAGCTGTAGACGACGGCCGGGCTGTCACGCACGACGTGCGCAATGCGGATCCGGCTACGGCTCCCTTTGCGCAGACACAGGGCAAGGGACGCGTGCTTGCTCGAATCGACGATCACCCGGGCGCCGGAAACCTGCGCCGCAGCGCGATAGATCGCGTCGTAGAGGGCCGTGTATTCACGCAGCCGGCGGCCGAATGAGCCGAACCGGGAGCCGATCAGCAGCCGTCCGAAATGACGATTGCGATCCACCGCGTGTTTGAGGCTCGCCACGTGCTCGGGGTCCAGAGCGTCCCAGCCACCGAACGCCACCTCGCCGACTTCGGTCCAGAAAGGGCACTCGCGGAAGGGCTTTCCGCAGCCGCAGAGCTCGTTGTCACCGAGCCCGCGCTCCCAGAGGTGGACGAGCTCGCCCAGGGCGCACGCGTCGCTCAGCTCGCCGACCGAGCGCTCGAGCAGGGTCGACCCGGATCGTCCGAATCCCCCCAGATAAAGGACTTCCGGACCTGCCGAGTCTGCCGCGCTCACTCCGACCACCGGTGCCGGCCGCTGCGGCGACGCGTGGCGGCCGTTGAAGGGGCCGCGACAGCCGCGACGGTGGCCGGGGCCTTCGCCCCGCGCCCGCCCGCTTGCTTCATGAAACGTCCGAGCAGCAGGTCGAGTTGCAGCACCCCGCGGAAGCGGTGCATCAGTACGGCGTAGACGCAGAACCCGAGGAACCCGGCGATCACAAGGGAGGTGACGCCGCCGCCGAGAAGGATGCGGACGATTCCCGGTATGAGCGCGAAGGAAACAGCAGTAACGGCGGCGGCGGTGAACACGCGCCTGCCGAACGGGTGCAATCCGAGCGTGTGGTGGATCTGGGCCAGCGGCAGCAGGTTCGTCGCCAGGATCGCCACGCCCCAGCCCACGGCGGCGCCGATCACCCCGATGCGCGGCAGCAGCAGGACGTCGACCCCGATGTTGATGGCCAGAGCGACGACCGTGTTGAAAAGGTTCCAGGTGGCGCGGCCGCCGAACACCAGAACGACGTCGACCAGTCCGACGCCGACGGCCACCACCATGCAAAGACACAGCAGCATGGCGACGGTCCAGCCGCTGTGATAGCTCTTGCCGAACGCTTCCATGATGGTCGGGGCGTACACCGCCGTCACGAGGAAGATCGGCCAGTTCACGCAGATCAGCCAGGCCGTCGACATGCGGTAGACGTCCCGTGCACCGGCGGTGTCGCGGCGGGCCAGCAGGGCCGAGAGCCTGGGCTCGACGGGGGCTGAGATGGCCTGGTTTCCCAGCTGCCCGAGCACCAGGAAGCGCGTCGCGGCGGCGTACACCGCCGCATCCGCGGGGCCGAGCATGGCAGCCACGATGACGATGTCGAGCCGCTGCAGCAGGGCCTGCGCGAGTCCGGAAACGCTGCGCGGCGCGGAGAACCGCCAGAAGGTAGAGGCGATGTTGCCGCCGGGCCGGTGCTCCTGCTCGACGTTCTCCTTGCGGATCAGCCGGTAGAGCACGACGACGGCGGCGGGCAGCACCATGACGTAGGGCAGTGCCCAGGCGATCGCGAGCAGCTTGGCCTCATGGGTGGTCGCCACGATCACCAGGAGAACCAACTGCAGACCCGGCCGGATGAGTTTCTCCAGCAGGGTCGCGGCGACGACCGTTCCGAATCCCCGCGTGGCAGCCAGGCAGACGTCGTAGACCACCGCGAACGGAAGGCAGGCCGCCATCACCTGAAGGTCGACGGTCGCGCTGCCTCCGAGCAGGCTCCTGCTGAGCGGGCTGGCAAAGATCGCCAGGGCACCCGCGCACACCAGCACCACCGCGGCCACCGGCTTGAAGGCCACCCGCAGGTGGGCCACGATCAAATGCGAATCGCCGACTGCCCGCAGCCGCGAGATGAAGTAGATCGACGCGTAATCCGTACCGAGCCGGCTCAACATCTCCAGCACCAGGAACACCGCGGTCGCCGAGAAGAACAGGCCGGCGTCGTGACGTCCGAACCCGCGGGTGACGACGAGCGCGAGAGCCAGGTTGGCGATGGCCGAGAACGCGGCGCCGACCAGACCCAGCCGGCTCCCCCGCCCGACGGCGGCCAGGTCGGCGTTGCCTTGGCCCGCGAGGGCAGGCTTTTCCTCCCGGGCAGGCACCGGGCGCCCTGCCACGCTCGCTTGACTCGTCGTCACGGCAACATCAATTCAAGGTCGTCTCAGGTCACTTCAACCAGCTCGGCGGGCGGCCGAGCCAGTCGGTGAGCTTCTCGTCGAAGGGCCGGAAATACTCCTCGAGCTTCGAGCGGAGCTCGGGTGCCATGTCCATGCGCGGACGGGAGTTGTGCTGCTTGAATTCGGGCCGGCGCCACGCGGGCAGCCCGAGGAATTCGATGATGTCGTCATAGACGGTCTCCGGCTCCTGGAAGAACCGTCCCGAGTCCACCACGTGGATGCGGTCGCGTCCGACAGCCGCCTCGAGCCGCTCGAGCTGCTCGATGTAGCGCCCGCGGGCCAGGTGGCTGTAGTGCTGGTGGGCGAAGCTGTGGTAGCCGGGATCGGCGATGAGGCGTTCCTCTTCGCCGGCGATCCGCTCGGGCTCGAGCTCGAGGGCACGCTCGAAGGGCTCGGTCTCATAGCGCCGCGCGCTCTCGTGGGTGTGGCCTGAGTAGGCGCGTTCCACCGGATCGCGGACCAGCACAAGAAGCCGGGCATCGGGCAGATCGGCGGCGATCCGGCCGGCCCCCAGCGGGTGGTACATGTAATACGGGCTGGACTCGCCGGTGATCGGCGCGACCCCGATGGTCTTCTGCACCCGGGCCGCGGTGCGGCGCAGCGGGAAGTGCGCGATGTACCAGCTGCGGCTGTGGTCGTAGCCGGTGTCGAAGTAGTGGATGCCCTTTTGCATGACAGCCGGCAGCACCGCCGGGTGCTGGGTCAGGTCCTTGTACATGGACGTCGTGCCGCACCGCTGCGCACCGCAGATCAGCAGCGTCGGGGTCATCCGCCAGCGCGAGGTCAGTACCCCCACGTCGCGCGAGGCCAGCTTCACCGCGCGTTCGGCCAGGATCCGGGGCGTGCGTTCGGCGGTCACGATGCCTTCCTCTGCTGTGACGACGGGACCGCGAGCTCGGCGACGAGGCCTTCCAGACACCCCTCGAGGGCGTCCACCCAGCTGCGGCCGATCGTCATGCGGGCCTGACCGTCCTCGGTGTAACGGACGAGAATTTCCAGCAGATACAGCGCGAAGACGGACCGCCGGGCCTCCGCCGCGACGCCGAACGGCTCGAGCAGCGCGTCCAGCTCTGAGCGGGTGACGGCGAGTGCTCCCGCCGGCCCGCCATGCACTCCCGCGCCGACCTGTCCGCTGTAGTGCAGGGCGTCGTATCCCACCGGCACGCCGGCACTGAAGCGTTCCCAGTCCCAGACGAGCATTCCGCCCGTCGCCGCCGGTGCGTGATTCCAGGGGGTCCAGTCGCCGTGCCAGCTCCCCACCGGGAACTCGACCTCGGGGACGGCGTGGCGCAGACGTGCGAGGGTGCGGCCTGCCAGCTCGCGCTCGCCACCGTCAGGCAACGCGGCCACCCGGCCCTCGAGCAGGTCGAGCACCGGGCTGGTGGCGATGCGGTGCAGCTCCACCCCGCCGATCCGGCTGATCTCCACAGCAGCGCTCTCGCGGCGGCTGGCGAGATCCGGCGGCGGCGGGCCGAATTCAGGAAGCGCGGACTGCACCAGCAGCGGCGAACCCGCCCACTCCCCCGCGAACATGGCGCGGGGGACGGTGACGTGCCGCAGCGGTGAGGCCGCCAGCTTCGCCAAGGCCGCCGACTCGTTGGTGATGAGCCGGCCGCTCAGATCGGAGACGCCGAGCTTGGCGACAGCGGACAGGGCACCGTCCGGCTCGAGAACGAGCAGCACGGGCTTGCGATTGCCACGCGGAAGCCCGACGTAGACGGCAACCTGACAGTCCGGCGAGACGATCCCGCGCAGGTGCGCGGTGATGCTGCCCGGCTCGGACGTGCCGCCGGGAAGCCACGAGCGACGCCGGATCAGCGGCTGCAGCAGGCCGCTGCGCAAACCGGCGGACAGCACAGCAGTCGAGAGTCGAGCCCGGACGTCATCGTGGACGCTGTAGCGCCGGACCGCGCTCGCCGCCACCTTGCGCTGGGTCGCCGGCACCAGCAACCTGGCCCGGCGCACGCTTGGCAACGCGAGCATTCCCGCCGCCTCGCCGGGGCGCTTTGCGGCAGCGGAATCTGGCCAAAGCAGGGAAACGATCTGCTCGGGATAGTTCTCGACGTCTACGCGGAGGTCATTCAAATCCTGACCCCCGCCAGTCGTTTCGGCGCCCGCTCGTTCGAGCGCCACAGCAGGCCCAGCGAAACGAAGGTCAGGCTCAGCGCCGTGGGCAGCTCGGCATAGAAGAGCGCGTAGAAGGGCGCCAGATAGAGAATGAGCCGCGCTGCGACCCCTTCCGGCGTCTGGTCAGCTCGATAGTGGAAGGCCACGAGCACCAGGAAAGCGACGAAGAAGATCGCCCCGACGAAGCCGTTGGCGATGAGGATCGCCCAGATCTCACCGGTACTTCCGATTGGCGCGTTTCCGCAGGTCGGGCACGAAGGCGTCTTGCCCACGGCGATGGAGGTCGGGCTACCCAACGCCGAGCGGGTGGTGCCCCAGCCCACGATCGGTGACTTCACGGCTGCCTGAAGAGCCTGCGTATCCAGGCTGGATCGGATCGAGTTGCTCTGCCCGTGCTGCAAGCGCTGGGTCACGATCGAATTCAGCGGGGTGAAAGCAAAAACGATGGCGCCGACGGCAACCAGGGCCATCGCGGCGGCGAGCAAGCCGAACCGTCCTCGAGCGGCCAGCTTGCTGATCACGAAGACCACGCAAAGACCAAGACCGATCCACACGCCGCGGTTCAGCGAGTAGATGATCGGGACAGCCGTGACGGCGCCGACGGCCAGCGCGAAGATCTTGCTCCGCCGTGACCCGTACGCCCACCAGCCGACCACGAACCAGATCAGCAGGATCGAGAGGTTGTTGCCCCAGCTGTTGGTGTACGCGAAGGGCGCCTTCGGACGCGGAGACGTGTGTCCCAGGACGTCCTGCACCTGCGCGAATCCGGGGTGGACCAGCTGCTTGACGTAGTAGTTCGAGCGCACCCCGTGCGGCAGCAGCAGCTCGAAGGGTGAGGCGAACGAGACGTTGCCGATCAGCACGCCGAGCAAGCCGCCCAGGACCGTCACACCGAACAGGAAGCCGAGCCAATGCAGCACCTTGCGCTTGGGCAGCTCCTCCTCGGTGAGGTTGCCGACGTACAGCATCAGGATCGTGGCCGCCAGCATGTCGATGACGCGCAGGCCCCAGCCGGTGAAACCACCGCTGCCGATGAGCGTCCCGGGAAGATGCTGGCCGATCAGCAGACCGCCGGCGAGCACCCACAGCAGGAGTGCGGCCCAGAGACCGAAGTAGGGCGGCACCTTGATCGGCCGGCGCATTCGCCATAGCTGATAGGCCATCGGGGGGGCCATGAGGGGCCAGCCGAACTCGCCCAGGCCGAGCACCCAGAAAACCGGGAATCCCAGCAGGATCGCCTGCAAGGGCCAGGTGGGGTCACGAAACCAGCGGCGCACGCGGCTGACGGGCGGGGCGATGGTCGGAAGGCTCCGGGGTATCGCCAGTTCGCGCGAAGGAGCGTAGAGAGACGTCATTTGTACGTCACCTGCGTTCCACTCGGTATGAGGAGCACCCAGGTGACCCCGGGCCGGAAACTCAACGGCACACCAGTCGAATCGGCATAGACCGTCACGGCTACATCGCCAGGCTTGGTCCAAACTCCAGTAATTGCGCTCGGCCCGGAGAGCACGGTCGCCACACCGCTGCCGAATACGCGGGCACTCGGAACGATAGCCCCGTCCGGATGGTGCAGCTGAACCGTCTTGTAGGACACCTGCTGAAAGACGAGCGACGTGGGGCTACCGGCCGACATCACCTGGTCGGTGGTGTGCCAGCGGCCGCTTTTCGCGTCGTAGTTCCACGTGACCGCCGGGAAGCCGGCGACAGACACGGTCACCGTATGAGCGGTTTTGGCGGTCTTGGCCAATGGCGCGTCAGGGCTGCCGAACGTGAACAGCGGCGGCGCCGCCGGGGTGGTCGCGGTGCTCTTGCGCAGCGCGGCGGTCGACGTCATCTGGCCGGACGCTCCGGCCGTGTACGCCGAGGGGTCAGCGGTGGTGCTGAGGTCGGAGACAGCGGACTGATCGAGCGTGGTCACGAAGCCCACCGGCCCGCCGGCGTTGGCGTAGCCCGGGTGCAGGAAGCCGAGGATCGGGCCGTCAACCGGACGGGTCTGCGCGATCGGTCCGATCGCTGCCGCCGCGACCGACTGGTAGAGCGCCAGCATGCGAACCGTGTCGCTGTACTCGACGTAAACGGTCTCGGCCAGGCTCGCACCGGTGGGCTGGGTCTGCCCGTAGCTGGCGGACAGCGCGGCCGCCATGACCCGTTGAGCGGCCATCGCCTTGCTGGTGGTGCCGAGCCCTGTCAGCGGGAGGGTGGCCACCGGCGCCGCCGGGGTGACTGTGGGCTTCGGGGTGACCGAAGGCGCACTCGTCGTGGGCAGCGAGCTGGATGGCGGATTGCTGATGGATGCTGAACTTCCGCCGGCGCAGCCCGCGGCGAGACAACCCAGCATCGCGAGCGCGGCGCCAACGGTCGTGGCGCGCACGCTCACCGGACGTTCGGAGACGACCCGGCAGCTCCGGCCGACCCGACGCTCAAGGTGGTGGCCCCGTCGCCGTCAGGTGCAACCCCGCCCTTGGCGGCGTGCTGGCCGGCCCGGGCGGCGTCGCCGGAAAGGCCCGTCCCACGCAGCCGCGGCACCATGACCACACCGAGCACGGGAACGCCGCTGTCGGTGAGCATCTGCCCTGCCTCGAGCACCTCGTCACGAGTCGTGAGCCGGGACTCGGCGACGAGGATCACGGCCTCGGCGCCGCGACCGAGCACGAGGGCGCTGCGGGTCGAGGTCCAGACGGGAGCCTCCACGACGACGTGGTCGTAGTGCTTGCGCAGATCGCGTACCAGATCGAGCATCGCGTTGCCGTGCAGCCGGTCGAGCAGGGCCTTGGGCTGGCGACCAGGGGGCAGCACGCCAAGGCGCTGGTCGTTCAGGTGGGTCAGGGTGGCCCGCACGTCGGTGAAACCGAACGCGAGAGCGTCACTCAGGCCGGGAGCGGACGGGATCCGCAGCCGCAGCGGCGAGACCGAGTCGGGTGAGGCGCACACCAGGGAGCACGACGAGCCGTCCGCAGAAAGCGACGCGGCCAGGTTGACGGCCACCAGCGAGCCGCCGGCGCCGGCGGAAAGCGGGACGACCAGCACGGAGCGGGCGACGCCACCGGCGACCAGCCGGTCACGCAGCTCGCGAACCGGGGCGGCGCCGCCGAATTCGGCATTCAGCTGGCCCAGGCTCTTCACGACCGGGCCCGAGAGCTCGGCAAGCACCGGAAGGCCGACGCGGTGGGTGATCTCCGCGGCACTGTGGATCCGGCGATCGCGGCGCACCGCGACCAGGGCCAGCACCGCACCGAGCAGCAGACCGCCAAGGATGCCGCTGAGCAGGACCAGTGAACGCTTCGGCGAGCTCGCCGCGGTGGGCAGGTTGGCCGGGCTGAGGAGGCGACCCGCGGTGACCCGCTGCTGCAGGAGCGGGTTGATCGCGGAGTTGATGGTGTTGATCTGCTGGGTCACGATGCTCTGCTGCGCCTCAGCGAGGGCCCGCGTCGGCGAGTTCGTCGGCAGGATCGCGATCTGCCCGGTGATGTCGGCCAGCTGCTTGTTCAGCGCCGGAAGCTGATCCTGCAGCGACTTCAGCTCTGCCGCGACGAGACCGTTGGCGATGCTGGCGCGGTTGGACAGGTAGCTGTTGGCGAAGACCTGGGCACCGGCGCGGGCATCCAGAGCGTTGCCGGCGTGGAAGGAGATGGCCAGCACCGCGGAGTTCGGCGGCACCGTGACCTTCACCTTGTCGGCGAGCTGGCTCGGCATCAGGTTGGTGTGCAGCCCATTGGCGGCCAGGCTCGCGACGGTGTTGGACGTGACGATCGCGGCTTCGGTGTCCATGTCGACGTTGGCGGTGTTGTTACGCGACGCCGCCGGAACCGACGAGTCGCTGACGCCGGTATCGGTGACCTGGACGGTCGCCGTGGACGTGTAGCTCTTGTGAACGACGTTCAAGTAGCCGGCAGCGACGGCGCCGCCGACGAGCAGCCCGAGCAGGACCAGCCACCAGCGCCGCATGAGCGCGTTGCCATAGTCCGACAGCGAGGTGGGCCCTTGGTCGGAAGTGCTGCGCGCAGAGGCAGCCGCCAGCCCCGAAGAGTGCGGAACGCTCGACATGTAGCCACCCCTTGAACGCGCAGATTTAACTCTTCTATCGGTCATTGTGCCCGTCCCCTTAGCTGCTCGCCGCAGAACAGAGAAGAGACCGGTTACCGAAAAATGCCTATGCGGAAGGCTCGAAGCGACCTGAAGAACTCGCAGGTCACCCGGTAGCCTTCTGTCATGCTACGAGCACATCCTGTGCCGCGGGTGTCGTTCTATTGATTCACCCGAATGCACGCTTCGGCCCACTCGATTGCCCGCGATCGGGCCGATGAGTAGGCCGAATGGCCCTACGCGAAGCATCGTCTTCGTTGCTCCAGGACACCCGCCGATCCTCTGACACTTTCCCGCGCGCTCGAGTGAGCCGCGGCCGTTTTGCCGCAAACGTGACGACGCCCACCCAACCAACGCGACACCAACCGCTGCGTAGCATCGGCTGCCCGAACAGAAAGGACGCGGCTTCGTGACTGCTGGCCCAGTGGTTGTCCTCGTTCTTTCCCACCGCGATCCGCCGCTCGTGCACCGCTTGGTCAGCCGTCTGACGGCAGGCTCGAACACCGCGGTCGTGGTGCACCACGACCCCACCGGTCCCGCGTTGCAGCTCCCGCGATCCGACGCCGTTCTGCAGATGCCCTCGCCTCAGCACAGCGAGTGGGGACGGATGACGCTTGCGCTGAGCGTCGTCAACGGCTTGCGTTTTGCCATCACGCACATTCCTGAATTGTCGTGGGTGCTGGTCATCTCCGGGCAGGACTATCCGACCCGCAGCATGACCGATATCGAAAACGACCTTGCCGGGTCGACGAAAGATGCGTACCTGCGTTACTTCCGGGTGGATGCGCAGGCGGGCAACGACGTGCATCCGTGGCAGCAGCTGACCCGGCGTCGCTATCTGCACAAGATCCGGCTGCCGGGCACCCACCGTTCGGTGCCCTTCCCCCGCCGGCATCCCTTCAACGGCCACCCCGCCAACGCCAAGAACCTGTCCCTCTTCGTGGGTGACCAGTGGGTGAATCTGGGCTCTGCCGCCGTCCACCACGTGCTGGATCAGCAGCAACGACTGCCCCAGGTGGAGCGCTATTTCGGCCGGTGTTCCATTCCCGACGAGGGATTCCTGCCCACCCTGCTGCTGAACAACGCTGAGCATTTGCGGGTCGAGGACGATCGGCGACGCTACATCCCCTGGACCAAGGGCCAGCGCCACCCGCCGCTGCTGAGCATCGACGACGTCGACAAGGCTGCCGCCGGCACCGATCTGTTCGCCCGCAAGGTGGACAGCGAGCGCACCCCCGACGTGCTCGACCGCTTCGATCGCCTGGCCGGCGGCTCAGGGTTGGCATGACTCACATGCCCGATCGCCACCACCGGCGCCCGCGTCGCAGGCTCGGGGCGGCAGGCGCACTGGCCGTCACCGTGGCCATGACCGCAGTGCTCGCTGCGTGTGGCGGAAGCTCGAAGCCTGCTCCTTCGCCTTCACCGTCGCCGTCCTCGCCGAGCCCTTCGACGAGTGCCCAAGCCGGAGGTTGCTCGACCCTGCTGAAGGGACCGACCTGTCAGGTGCTGTGGGGCACGTCTGCCGAGGGCGGTTCGGTCAGCGGGTTGGAACAGACGATGGGCCGAAAGTTCGACGTCATCTACTTTTTTGATTCGATCGACTCGGGTGATCTGCCTTCCGACGACGAGCGTCAGGTCGTCGACAACGGCCAGACGTTGCACATCAATATCGAGTCCCGGCAGTTCGCCAAGCCGGGGCGTCCCGAGGTGCGCTGGTCCGCCGTTGCCGCCGGCGACTTCGATGCCACTTTGACGAGTGCAGCCAAGGGTTTGGCTGCACTCCACAAGCCCTTCTTCATCACGTTCGATCACGAGGCCGACGGCAAGGCCAAGCTCAAAGCCCGAGGAACCCCAGCGCAATTCGTCGCCGCCTGGCGACATGTCCGCAAGGTCTTCCGCGACGCCGGCGCCACCCAAGCGATCTGGACGTGGGTGGTCACCGGCTATCCCCCGAACTTCCCGACGGTGCTCAAGCTCTATCCCGGCAACGATGCCGTCGACTGGATCTCGTGGGACCCCTACGACTCCCGCGGATGCCAGAACGGCGACGTCGGATCCGACCCTCCCCAGACCTTCGCCGAAATCGCGTCGCCTTTCTACCAATGGCTCGCGACCACGGGTGTGCGCAACGGGATAAGCCTGAAAAAGCCTTACATGATAAGTGAAACCGGCAGCGCGTATGACCCCAAGCAGCCGCAGGCGACGGCCGACTTCTACCGGTCGATTCCGGCTGGACTACGCGGACTGCCGCGGATAAGGGCAGTCACGATCTGGGATCAGGACGCCGGCAGCTGCGACTACCGCGTCGACGGGCATTCCACTCTCCAACCGGCGCTTCGCGACACCGCGGAGCAGCTGAGCCGCTCCCGCAGCTGAAGCACGACGCTCAGCAGGGCCTGACGCGTCAGGGCAGGACGATGACCGCGGGCGGATCCGGCGGCAGGACGATCACGTCGGGTGCGGTCAGTACGGCCAGCGGCGGCGCATTGACCCGCCGATCGGTCCGCCACAGCAACGCCATCGAGATGAAGGTGATGACGAGCGCGGTCGGCACGGCGGAATAGAAGATGGCATAGAACGGCGCCAGATAAAGGATCAGGCGGGCCGCGACGGCCTCGGGCGTTCGGTTGCGGCGATAGCGCCAGGCGACCAGCAGGATGAAGCCGAAGTACAGCCCGGCACCCACGAAGCCGTTGGCGATCAGCAGTGTCCAGAGTTCGCCCGTGCTGCCGATCGGCGCGTTGCCACAGGTCTGGCAGGACGAGGTCTTGCCGATGGCGATGGAGGTCGGGCTGCCCAGCACCGAGCGCGTGGTCCCCCATCCGACGATGGGTGAACGCACCGCAGCGTCAAACGCAGCGCCGTTCAAATTGCCACGGATGGCGTTGCTCTGCCCGTGGCTCAACCGGGCATCGACGATGGATCTCAGCGGGGTCACGGTGACGAGCAGCGCCGCAATGGTCGCGACGCCGGCGATACCGGCGAGCAGGTTCATCCGCCCTCGCGAGGCCAGCTGAAAAGCGACGAACAGCAGGGAAATCCCGAGCCCGATCCACATGCCGCGGTTGACCGAGTAGATGATCGGAATGGCCGCGATGACCAGGACGACGGCCGTCCAGAACCTCGCGCGCCGCGTTCCCCGGACCCAGCCGGCGACGACGAACCAAATCATCAACAGCGCCAGGTTGTTTCCCCAGTTGTTGGTGTAGGCGAACGGCGCCTTCGGACGCGGCGAAGTCTTGCCGAGGATGTCCTGAACCTGCGCGAAGCCAGGGTGGATCAGCTGATGCACGTAGTAGTTCGCGCGGATGCCGTGCGGCAGGACCATCTCGAACGGCGACGTGAAGCTGACGTTGCCGAACAGGATCCCGAGCACTCCCCCGGCGACCGTCACGCAGAACAGCACACCGAGCATGCGGATGACTTTGCGCGCCGGTAACTCGTCCTCGCTGAGGTTGCCGACGTAGAGCAGCACCACCGTGGCCGCGAGCAGGTTGGCGACGCGAATCCCCCAGCCGATGAAGCCTCCGCTGGTGGTGAGCGTGCCTGGCAATTGCTCGCCGATCATCAACCCGCCGGCGATGACCCACACGAGAAAGGCCAGCCAGAGGCCGAAGAAGGGAGGGACGCGAATACGTTTCGGACGAGCCCACAGCCGGTAGGCCATGGGCACCGCCATGATCATCCAGACGAACTCGCCGAGTCCGCAGACCCAGAACACCGGAAACCCCAGCAAGGCGACGGTCAGCGCCCGTCCCTGGCTGTGGACGGCCCGAGAGCTCGATGGCGGCGGCGTAGGAGGCGCTTGAGGCGCCGGCGCCACCGTGAGCTCGTGCAGGGACGTCACAAGTAAGACCCCCCAGATCACTTGTCACTTACCGTTACTTTTGATCAGGCTAACGGCGCGCAGCCGGCGGCGGGCAGGAACGGCGATTTCGCAACGCCCCCACACCGACGGCAACACGCAGCCAAACGCGGCAAGTACGACAGTGATCCACAGCCGGCGCATCAGCAGCCGAAACGCGATGATCACCCCCATTTGGCCTAGAGCCCTCCGGCCCACACGTTCGCTAGGCCGCACCGACGCCCTGACGTGGGAAGTGTGTGAGCAGCATGAAGGTCCATCGCGCTGCGTGATGTTGCTCGGTCAGCGCACGGGCTCTTCCTGAGGCCGGCAAACGCACTGGAGCCCTACCCCCGAAATCTGGGGTAGGGCTCCAGTGAGAGCGCCGTCCGGGTTACGGAAGGGGCGTGTTGTACATCGGGTTCTGCGCCAGTGCCTTGAAGGCAGCCAGGCTCTGCGGCGAGGAGTCGATCCGCGTCGGGTAGCCGCCCGAGTTCCAGTAGACGAGCGCCTTGATGGCCGGGTAGCTCTTCTCCAGGGTCGGCATGTTCTTGAAGAAGTTGGCCTTGGCGTTGGGGTCAGTGGTCTCGGTGACGCCCCACTCGGCGAGCATCAGGGGAGTTCCCGGGTGGGCGGTGGTCGCCCAGTGGTAGAACCCGGCCCACTTGGTGCCGTCCTTGCCGTCGGCCATGGTGCCGAAGGTGCCGCCGCCGGTCGAGTACGGGTCATAGGCGATCCAGTCGACGACGTCGTTGCCGGGGTACAGCTGGCCGAACCAGGAGGCCTCGCACCACTTGCTGTAGCCCATGTAGTCCATGGTCCAGATGGCGTTGGTGACCCCATCAGCCTTGAGCCGCAGGACGACGTGGCGGTACATGGCGGCGTAATCCGCTGCGGTGTATCCGGATCCGGGGGTGGTGATGATCTCGTTCTCCGGCTCGTGGTGCACCGACAGGAAGAACTTCTTCGTGTAGTGCGACTTGATGTAAGCGGCCTCGTTGTCGATCTCGGTGTCCACCGCGGGGACGCCGGCGGCCACCTGGGCCCAGGTGTGGCCCAGCTCGGGCTTCCAGTTCTCGAAGAGGATCTGGTCCTTGCCCGTGGACTTCGACATCGCGATGTCCGAAGCGCTCGGGAACAGCTGCGTACCGGAGTGGTAGAAGTGGATCACATCAGCGGCGCGACCCTCTTGGGTCTGCAGGTTCGTCAGCGCCTGGTCGTAGCTCTCGCTTCCCAGCGGGACGGCGCCCAGCCCCCACCACACGCCGCATGACGGCACCAGCAGCGACGACACGGTGCAGTTGCCGCCGACCGGAGTCGGCGTCGGCGTCGGCGTCGGGGTCGGCGTCGGAGTGGGAGTCGGGGTCGGGGTCGGGGTCGGCGTCGGGGTCGGCGTCGGCGTGGGAGTCGGCGTCGGCGTGGGAGTCGGAGTCGGTGTGACAGGAATATCATCATGAGTGAGGGTAAACGTTAGGCTCGTTGTCGAGACCACCGGGTCGGCCGTTGCTCGCCAGCCGATGCTGTTCTTGGTCTCCGTGACG
>DATAZK010000185.1:0-6993 GCA_036272075.1 Frankiaceae bacterium | reverse complement strand
CGTCCCTCGTCTTGGAGGTCAGTGGTGAACGATCCTTTGTGCTGGCCAGGAGCCGGTCGAGTGCCCGGTGTCCTGACGGTCTTGTCATGCCCGCCGCCGCTGTGCCCGCATGTCGAATTTGCTGTGGCCGCAGCGCTGGGCGTCCCCGCTCCGCTCGAGTGGAGCGGCCAGCCGGCGCGACCGGGAATGGCTTTCGCCGCGCTCGAGTGGCGCGCTGAGAGCGGCGCTGCAGGCCGGCTGGCGAGCCGCCTCAAGGGCATCGGCTCGCTGGTCTTCGAGGTGGTGGAAGGCCCGGCCACGGGCTGTGACGCCGAGCGTTACGCGTACACCCCCGAACTCGGGCTGTTCCACGGGAGCCTGGCCGCCAACGGCGACATCGTCGTCGGCGAAGGTCGTCTGCGGTCGCTGCTGGAGGAAGCTGCCAGCCGATCAGCGCTGACGAGTGGGCTGCATCAGCTCATCGGCACCGATTGGGACGCCGCTCTCGAACCTCTGCGGCAGGGCGGCGACGGGGCGCCGGTGACCTGGTTGCGCCAGACCGGCTGACGTTCCAGCGCCGCAGCGGGTGTCACGTCGGGCACATTCTGTGTAACGCCACGCCAAAACACTTGACCTAAGGCAAGCGAGTCCTCACGATCCCTCCTGTCTCGCCGATGGCGAGGGCGGTGGACCCGGTACGACAGTGCCGGAGACAAAAAATGTGACCTCGGCGACAGCGGGCACAATGCCCGCCCTCCGGGCGTTCGGTTGGGGCGCAAGGATGCTTTACGACGAGGAGACCCAGTGGCGACTGATTACGACACGCCGCGCTCGGTAGAGGGCGAGGAAGACCAGGAGCAAAGCCTCGAGGCGCTGAAGGCAAGGCGCGCAGAGGCTGCAGCTGACCTGGGGGACGACGCCGACCCGTTCGAGGCGGAGCTCGACCTTCCCGGAGCCGATCTTTCGGCCGAGGAACTGACGGTCCGGGTGCTACCGAGGCAGGCTGACGAGTTCACCTGTAAGAGCTGCTTCCTGGTACATCACCGCAGCCAGCTCGCGGATGAAAAGAAGATGGTCTGCACCGACTGCGCAGCCTGACCCGCTCAGGCTGGGCAGTTCGCAGATCAGCTCGCACGACACGCAAGACTCGTTCCACACCGGGTGGTTTCCTGGCGGGCCACCCGGTCTGGTCGGAGCACTGATTTGCGGTTCGCATATGCGGCGCGCCGCGGGCGCCGCGCCACTCGCGCTGACCTACCGTAAATCGGTGCCATTCACCGCCTCTTTCCGCCCGACCCACGTATGACGGGCCGCTACGACCAGGACGTGCTGGCGGGCGGTGGTTTGCCGCGCATCGCCCGGATTCCTGAGGTCGCTGCCGACCCGGGCATCGTCGTGGAGGATGCCGAAAGCGGCTTCTGCGGTGCGGTGGTCGACGTCGGCAAAGACTTGGTCCTGCTCGAGGACCGTTTCGGCAAGCGCCGCGCCTTCGCCCTGGAGCCCGCAGCCTTCCGCTTCGAAGGCAAGCTCTGCACGCTGGTCAAGCCGAAGGTGCGCGCCCGCGGGGGAGTGCAACGGACCGCGTCCGGCTCCCGGGCCGTCGCCTACGCCCCCGCCCGGGTCGCCCGGGCCAGCCGACTGCTGGTCGAGGGGCTGCACGACGCTGCCCTCATCGAGCGGATCTGGGGCGATGACCTGCGTATCGAAGGCGTCGTCGTCGAGATCCTGAATGGCGTCGACGTCCTTCCCGAGGTCGTACGCGAGTTCCAACCGGGCCCCACGCGCCGGCTCGGCGTCCTGGTGGATCACCTGGTGGCGGGAAGCAAAGAAGAGGCGATCGCGTCCCGGGTCAATAAGTACGACTCTGAGCACGTGCTCGTCACCGGCCACCCCTACGTCGACGTGTGGGAGGCGGTCAAACCGGCAGCCATCGGCATCGCCGCGTGGCCACAGATCCCGCGCGGCACCGACTGGAAGACCGGCGTCTGCGCGGCGCTCGACTGGCCCGACCCGGCGACGGGGTGGCGCACCGTGCTGGCGGGGGTCAACTCGTTCACCGATCTCGAAGTCCCGTTGCTGACCGCGGTAGAGCGGCTCATCGACTTCGTGACGGCGATCCCCGACGATTCCGATTCCGCACCCGATTCCGCACCCGACTCGTGAGCGGGCCGGTCGCGCTGCTCGACGCCATCGTCCGCGATGCGCTTGACCCGAGCTACGCCGAAGCCGCCGCCCGCCCGCACCCGCCGCCGAAACCCCGGCGCGCCGTTGCTGGGGTGGCCCTGCTGGCCGCCGTGGGGGCGCTCAGCGGCCTCGCGGTTTTTGCCCAGCACAAGAGCGCTCCTGAGGTGGGGGCGGCGCGCACCGCCCTGGCCGGCGACGCCGGTGAGCGCGACCGTGAGGTCAGGCAGCTCGAGCAGAGCCTGGCGGCCGACCAGCGTCAGCTCGCGATCCTGCAGCAGCAGCGCCTGCAGTCGACGTCAGCCGGGCGGGCGCTCGCGAGTGAGGAAGCCGCACTCTCTGCCGCCCTGGGCCGGACCGCGACGGCGGGTCCCGGGGTGATTGTGACCGTGACAGACGTACTCGCCAGCGACGGCCCAGATGCTCCCGATGCCGGCAACCGTCCGCAGGGACAGCTGGCCCAGCGCACCGGCGCGGTGACCGATCACGACCTGCAGAACGTCGTCAACGCGCTGTGGGCAGCCGGCGCCAGGGCGATCGGCGTCGGCGGCGTGCGGCTCGGTCCGCAGACTGCGATCCGGACCGCCGGACAGACGATCCTCGTCGACTTCACCCCGCTGCGCAGTCCCTACGTGGTCACAGCGATCGGCGCCGCCGGCCTGGCGCCGGCCGCTGAGCGTTCAACCCCGCTGGCCACGCTCGGCTCCGGGCCGGCCGGAAGCCATCCGATCGTCTCGATCCGCGCGTCATCGGCGCTGACCTTGCCGGCCGCCGCTGCCGGAACGACCGGTAGCGCGCGTCCGCTCACCGGAGGCCACTCGTGATCGGCATCGCGGCGCTGGTCGCCGGGCTCGTCGTCGGACTCTTCCTGCAGCCGACCGCCCCCGGCTGGCTGGAGCCCTACCTGCCGATCGCGATCGTGGCGGCGTTGGACGCCGTGTTCGGGGCCGCCCGCGCCGCCCTGGACGGCATCTTCGACGATCGCGTCTTCGTCGTCTCCTTCATCTCCAACGTGCTGGTCGCCGCCCTCATCGTGTTCCTGGGAGACAAGCTGGGCGTGGGGACGCAGCTGTCGACCGCCGTCGTCGTGGTCCTGGGGATCCGCATCTTCAGCAATGCCGCCGCCATTCGCCGGCATCTTTTCAAGGCCTGATGGACCGATGAGCTCCCCACCGCGCAAGAACCGCCGGCTCCGGCTGATCGGGGTGCTGCTGCTCGCGCTGCTGGGCTTCGGGCTGGCGGCAAGCGTCCGCTCGCAGCGCTCGGCCTCCCAGCTGGCGACCACGCGCCCGAGCGACCTGGTGCGCATCCTCGATGATCTGGACGCCCGCGCCGCTTTGCTGCGCACCCAGATCAGCGAGCTGCAGAACAACCGGGCCCGGCTGTCGGGCAGTGGTTCAGACGCTGCCGCCCTCGCTGAGGCCCGAAAGCGCACCCAGGACCTCGCCATCCTGGCCGGCACCATCGGCGCGCAGGGTCCGGGTATCGAGCTCACCGTCAGTGACCCGCAGCACGACGTCACCGCCGAGGTGCTCGTGGACACCGTCGAGGAGCTGCGCGACGCCGGCGCCGAGACGCTCGAGGTGGCCGGAAACCGGCTCGGAGCGACGTCGTGGATCTCCGACACCAACACCGGGATCTCGGTCGACGGTCACGCTGCCCAGGCGCCGTATCTCATCCGGGCCATCGGTGATCCCCCGACGATGCAAAAGGCGTTGGAGATTCCAGGCGGGGTGGTCGACACGGTGGACGCCCGGGCGGGAGCTTCCGCGGCCATAAAGGACGTTGCGGACGAGCAGATTCGTTCGTTGCGGGTGCCGCCGCCCACTGGATAGGCTCAGGCGCCTACTCGAGCGACACCCTCGCGCAACCTCGTTGAACCTCGTGAGCGCCCTCATCCAAGGAGATCTCAGAGCCGCATGGCCGAGTACCCGCAAGACCTGAAGTACACCGTCGAGCACGAGTGGGTGAAGCGGGCCGATTCAGGTGGTGAAGGTGTGGTCGTGCGCGTCGGGATCACCGGATACGCGCAGGACGCCCTCGGCGACATCGTTTTCGTCTCGCTGCCGGCAGCGGGTACGGCGGTCTCGGCCGGCGATGCGCTGGGTGAGGTCGAGTCGACCAAGAGCGTGTCGGACGTCTACGCACCGCTGGACGGCGAGGTCATCGCGCGTAACGAAGAGCTCAGCAGCACCCCCGAGCTGATCAATTCCGATCCCTACGGCGAGGGGTGGCTGGTCGAGATCCGGCTCAGCGAGCCGGGGGCGCTGGAGGGGCTGCTCGACGCGCAGGGATACGCCTCGCACGTCTCCGCCCACTAACCTGTGCGACGGCGTCCCAGGGGCGGGTGACGCCCGAACCCTGATCGGGTTTGCATCGTTTTGTCGGATTAGATGCTTCTAATGGATCGACACGGACAGCACGGAGGGGAGCCGGGGGCGTCGTGTTCTGTACTCGTTGCGGGCAGCAGAATCCGCCGGACGCACATTTCTGCGCCCGCTGCGGGCAAGAGCTGCTGCGCCCGGGCGGGCCGGTCAGCGGCGAACGGCTGACCGAAACCACGACGACGCTGAGTCCGGTCTCCGAGGCGGGGGACGCCGCTGAGTCCGAGCCCGCGGAGATCGTCACCGACAGCGAGGCCCGCGCTGCCGTCGAAGCGTTGCCCGTAGGGTCGGCGCTGCTCGTCGTGAAGCGAGGCCCTAATGCGGGCAGCCGGTTCCTGCTCGACCGTGATCTGGTCACGGCGGGGCGCCACCCCGACAGCGACATCTTCCTGGACGACGTCACCGTCTCGCGCCGTCATGCGGAATTTCGCCGCACGACGGAGGGCGGGTTCACCGTCGTCGATGTCGGAAGCCTGAACGGCACCTATCTCAAGCGGGGTCGGATCGATTCCGCCATGCTGCTCAGCAGCGGCGACGAGGTGCAGATCGGGAAGTTCCGGCTCACCTTCTTCGCCGCCTCACCGCGTCCGCAGTGAATGCCGTGAGCTCACTGTCGTCGCGGCTGCCCACCCCTGGCCCGCAACCTGCCCCGCCGGCGCAGCTCGCCCTGGCCGAGGACCTCGCGCCCTCACCCGCCCGTGGCGGCCCCGATCTGACCATCGGGGAGGTGCTCACGGCCCTGCAGGCCGACTTCCCCGAGCTGACGATCAGCAAGATCCGCTACTACGAGCGCCAGGGCCTGCTGCGCCCCGCGCGTAGCGCCGCGGGATATCGCAAGTTCTCCCCGGCTGACGTCTCCCGGCTGCACTACATCCTCACCGCGGCGCGCGATCAGTACCTGCCGCTGAAGGTCATCAAGGAGCGGCTCGAGGCCGCAGACGGCACTGGCGGAGTGCCGGAAACCGTCGCCGGCAGCTCGCAAGAGTCCGAGTCGCCCGATCCTCAGGGTCCGCCTCAGGGTCCGCCGCGCAACGGTCTGGGCACAGGTTTGGGTACAGGTTTGGGCATCGGTCCGGAGCTGTTCGAGCTCGAGACCAGCGACATCCGGCTCACCCGCCGCGAGCTGATGCGCGACAGCGGCCTGGACAACGATCAGCTGACCGAGCTCGAGGCGTACGGACTGATCGCGCCGCGCGGGTCGAGCACCACCTACGAAGCCGAAGCGCTGGTGATCGCCCGCATCGTCGCCGAGCTGAGCGCGTACGGGTTCCAGGCCCGTCATCTGCGCCCGGTGAAGGCGGCCGTCGATCGCGAGATGGGGCTCATCGAGCAGGTGCTCACGGCGCTCGTACGCCAGTCCTCCCGAGAGGGGCGCAGCCGCGCCGAGAGCACTGCCCGGGAGTACGCGGCGCTGTCGGTCCGGCTGCATGTTGCTCTGCTGGAGGCGGCGCTGCGGGCGACTCTGCGCTGAGCCGCTCGCCGGCTGCGAAGGCGCTGCGCAGGGGGGCCCGCCACGGGCACGAAACGGCAGGCCCTAGCGTTGCTCAGGAGTTAGGGTCAAGACCTACCGGGAGGAGGTGTCGCCGTGCACCGGCTGGACATCGTGGGCGTTCGCGTTGAGCTTCCCTCGAAGCAGCCGATCGTCCTGCTCCGGGAGGTCGGCGGTGAGCGCTACCTGCCGATCTGGATCGGCGCGGTCGAAGCTACGGCGATTGCCTTCGCCCAGGAGGGCATCGTCACCGCGCGCCCGCTGACGCACGACCTGATGCGCGACACGCTTCGCGCCCTCGGCACCGAGCTCTCCCAGGTGACGATCAATGACCTGCAGAACGGCGTGTTCTTCGCGACGCTGCACTTCGGCAACGGGGTCGAGGTCTCCGCGCGCCCGTCCGATGCAATCGCGCTGGCGATGCGGATGGAGGTCCCGGTCTTCGGGTCCGACGCCGTGCTCGACGAGGCCGGGATTTCCGTGCCTGATGATGCGCCGGCAGACGATGACGGAGAGGTCGAGCGTTTCCGCGAGTTCCTCGACCAGATCTCACCCGAGGACTTCAACACCGGGTCCTGAGTCGCTGGGCCGTTCGGGTTACATCGGCGACACACCTTCAGGCATGCTTGATCGTGGAGGCGCAGGCTCGTACGGTCAGTCTCCCGGCAATGAGCGAGGGATCGTCACGGTGCTTGCACCGCCTCAGAAGCTGTTCGTGCTGCCGGCCCGAGTGTCCGTGGCCAGGAAGGCGGGAGACGTGATGCGCACCGGCGTGAACGTCCAGGCAGCCCGTCCGAGCGGTACGCGATGACCCGCCAGGTTCCGCTCAGCGAGCAGCCCGGCCTCTTCGCGACCGACGACCCCGCCGCCGCGGATGACATCGGTTACCTCGGCAAGACGGCGATGGAAGCCGCCGAGATCACTTACCGCCAGCTCGATTACTGGGCGCGCACCGGCCTC
>DATAZK010000184.1:0-6492 GCA_036272075.1 Frankiaceae bacterium | reverse complement strand
CGATCTCGACGTCGGGCATTACGAGCGGTTCCTCTCCGACGATCTGCCCGGCACGTCCAACGTCACGACCGGTCAGGTCTACAGCGCGGTCATCGCACGGGAGCGCCGGGGCGGGTACCTGGGGGAGACCGTCCAGGTCGTCCCTCACGTCACCGATGAGATCAAGTCCCGCATCCGGGCGCTGGCCACCGACGACATCGACTGCGTCATCACCGAGGTCGGCGGCACCGTCGGTGACATCGAGTCGCTCCCTTTTCTGGAAGCCATTCGCCAGGTGCGCTTCGAGGTCGGCCGCGACAATTGCCTTTTCGTCCACGTGAGCCTGGTGCCCTACCTCGCGCCGTCAGGTGAGCTCAAGACCAAGCCGACCCAGCACTCCGTCGCCGCGCTGCGCCAGGTCGGTATCCAGCCCGACGCGCTGGTCTGCCGATCCGACCGGCCATTGCCGGATTCACTCAAGCGCAAGATCGCGCTTTCCTGCGACGTCGATGTCGAAGCGGTGGCGGCGGCCGCGGATGCGTCGAGCATCTATGACATTCCCAAGGTGCTGCACCGCGAAGGGCTGGATGCCTACGTCGTGCGTCGGCTAGGGCTTCCGTTCCGCGATGTCGACTGGACCGAATGGGACGTGCTTTTGCAGCGCGTCCACAACCCCTCGACCTCGGTGACCGTGGCGCTGGTCGGCAAGTACGTCGACCTGCCCGACGCCTACCTGTCGGTGACCGAGGCGCTGCGGGCGGGCGGGGTCGCCAACGATGCCAAGGTCAACATCAAATGGGTCACCTCCGATGACTGCACCACCCCGGAGCAGACCCTGAAGGCGCTCGACGGCGTCGACGGCATCCTGGTCCCCGGCGGGTTCGGGATCCGCGGGATCGAAGGCAAGGTCGCCGCGCTGCGCTGGGCAAGAGAGAACGAGGTGCCGGCTCTCGGGCTGTGTCTCGGCCTGCAATGCATGGTGATCGACGTCGCGCGTCATCTCTCCGGGTTGGCCGGTGCCAATAGCGCGGAGTTCGAGCCCGATGCGGAGCACCCCGTCATCGCGACGATGGCCGATCAGGTGGGCGTGATCGCCGGCGAAGCTGACATGGGCGGCACGATGCGACTCGGTTCCTATCCGGCGAAGCTGGAAGCGGGCAGCCTCGCGGCGAGGGCCTACGGCAAGCTGCTGGTCTCCGATCGCCACCGCCACCGCTACGAGGTCAACAACGCCTATCGCGAGCGGCTCATCGCGGGCGGCCTGCGGTTCTCGGGTACCTCACCTGACGGGCATCTCGTCGAGGTCGTCGAGCTCCCGCCTGAGACGCACCCGTTCTACGTGGGCACCCAGGCCCACCCCGAGTTCACCTCACGGCCCACCAAGGCGCACCCGCTGTTCCGCGCGTTCATCGCTGCCGCGGTCGCGCGAAGCGAGTCGAAGCTGCTCGATCTCGTCGCGCGCTGAGCGCGGCGGAGCCGTGCGAGGCTTTCGGGATGGTGCACCAGTACGACGTTGAGGCCAGCGAGCCGATCTACGAGGGCGCGATCATCACGGTTCGCCGTGACCTGGTGGCAATGCCCGGAGGCCGGACGGCATGGCGCGACATCGTCGTGCATCCCGGCGCGGTGGGCGTGGTGGCGTATGACAGCGGGCAAATTCTGCTGCTGCATCAGTACCGGCATCCGGTCCGGCAGCGACTTTGGGAGCTGCCCGCCGGGCTGCTCGACGTCGAGGGCGAGCCCGCATCGACCGCTGCTGCGCGCGAGCTGGCCGAGGAGGCCGGGGTGCAGGCCGCGCGTTGGGACACGCTGGTCGACACCTTCACCTCGCCCGGCATGAGCAATGAAGCGATTCGGATCTTCCTGGCTCGCGATATCAGCCAGGCCGCCGAGCACCACGAACGCGTCGACGAGGAGGCTGACCTCGAGGTGCATTGGGTGCCGCTGGATGATGCGGTACAGCAGGTCATGAGGGGCGAGATCACCAACGCCATGGCGGTGGCGGGAATCCTCTCAGCGGCCCTCGCGCGACAGGGCGGGTTCGAGGGGCTCCGTCCGGCCAATGCCGGTTGGGACGCCCGGCCGGCGCACGCCGGATAAGGCACCATGAGCTGCAGTGATCACCCTGCTGCTCGCCGACCCTCAAGAGATGGTGGCCGAAAGCCTGCGTCTCGCACTCGACGGTGCCCCCGACCTGACGGTGACCGGGGTGGCGACCAGCTTCGAAGTTCTCGAGCGGCTCGTGCAGTCACGACCCGCCGACGTCGTCCTGCTCGATCAACGGCTTCCCTCGGCAGGCAGTCACGCGGGGGTGGAAGCCGGGGTGGGCGCCGGTGTGCGCCGGGTCCGCGAGCTCAGCCCCGACAGCCGGGTGCTGATGCTAACTGCCAGTCCGAACGAGGCGGCGGCGGTCGTGGCACTCGAAGCCGGCTGCGTGGGAGTGATTCCCAAGACGATGTCGCTCGACGACCTCGTCGCGGCTGTCCGCGGCGCTGCCGCGGGAAGGCTCAACATCGACTCCGACATGCTGGCTCGGCTGGTCCCGCGGCTCTCTCGCTCCTACCGGGAACCGGGCGCCGACCTCACGATGCGTGAGCGAGAGGTGCTGCGCCTGGTCGCCGAAGGCCTGTCGACGCCCGACATGGCCTCCCGCCTCGTCGTGAGTACAAACACGGTGCGTAACCACGTGCAGAGCATCCTGAGCAAGCTCGGTGCCCATTCCAAGCTCGAGGCCCTCGTCATTGCGACGCGGGGAAACCTTCTCGAATAGCACCTAGTGCAAATGCACTAGGTGAATTTGGCACAGCGAGATGGTTCCAGTTCGCCTTCTGTGGAGCACAAAGAAGGAGTGCGTTCACTTCGCGTCGCCGCCTCCTGGCAGGTCGGCATCCCCGAGACGGGGCAGGATGCCCATGCGTCGGCGTGGCGATACCACGCACGTTGCGCGGACCAGGATCCCGACCTGTTCTTTCCGGTGGGCAGCAGCGGCCCCGCCTTGCGCCAGACCTTGCGCGCCAAAGCCGTGTGTGCGCAGTGTCCGGTCCGCTCCGAGTGCCTCGAGTGGGCGCTGGACACCGCACAGCCGCACGGCGTCTGGGGAGGGCTGGATGAGCACGAACGCGAACGCCTCCAGTGCGCTGACGGGGAGTCGCTCGATGTCCAGGTGGCTCGCCCCGCATAATCAGGCCGTGGCGTGCAGTCCGCCGCCTTGACTCCGATGGCGGCCAGGGGGTGGGTGCGTGGTCGGATCGCGTCGAGCCCCCGCGGACCTGGGTGTCGTCGACGATCTGGACGCCTCAGACAATGAGGTCGTCCAGGCGATCCGGCGCTACCTCGACCATCTGGCGGTCGAACGCGGATTCGCCGCGAACAGCATGGCGGCGTATCGCCGGGATCTGCGCCGCTACCGCCGGTATCTGAGCGATCGAGGGATCGCCGCCCTGTCCGAAGTTGATGAGCCGGAGATCTCCGACTTCCTCGTCGTGTTACGCACCGGGGACGACGAGCATCCACCGCTCGCGGCTTCGTCGTCGGCTCGCGCGCTGGTCGCCGTTCGAGGGTTGCATCGGTTCACCCATCGCGAGGGCGAGATCGCTGAGGATCGCGCGCGCGCCGTTCGGCCGCCCGCTCTGGGCCGGCGACTGCCTAAGGCGCTTGCCGTCGGCAATGTGGAGCGACTGATTGGAGCCGCGGCGGCACCCGGCCAGGACCAGACTCCTGCCGGGCTGCGCTCCCGCGCCCTGCTGGAATTGCTGTACGCCACCGGAGCGCGCATTTCTGAGGCGGTCGGTCTCGATGTGGATGATTTCGACACCGAGCAGAGGTGCGTTCTGCTTTCCGGCAAAGGCGGAAAGCAGCGTGTTGTTCCGGTCGGTTCCTTTGCCATCGACGCCGTGCGAGCCTGGCTCGAAAAAGGCCGGCCGGCCCTCTCACCCCGGGGCCCGGCGCTATTCGTCAACGCACGCGGCGGCCGGCTTTCTCGCCAGACCGCCTGGACGCTCTTGCGCGTGGCGGCCGGCCGAGCGGGAATCGAATCCAGCGTTTCCCCACACGTCCTGCGCCACTCTTACGCGACCCACCTGCTCGACGGTGGGGCCGATATCCGGGTGGTGCAGGAGCTGCTCGGTCATGCCTCGGTGACCACGACGCAGATCTACACCTTGGTCACGGTCGACATGCTGCGCGAGGTCTACGCCGCCTCGCACCCCAGGGCGCGCTGAGAGCAATGGGTGATAAATCGGGCGCATTTGCTGCTCTAACAGCTAACATGCGAAGCACTTGTTGACAGAGACAAAGCTCGGAATCTCCGGGAAACAATCGGCCGCCGCCCAAGCGAAGAAGTCGCTGTCCTCAGCAAAAGGACGAGTGTAGGGCGGATGCGTGTTGCATGACATCCACTTCATGCTTCTCGGCTAGCCTGGTGCTCCGAGGTCGAGCTGGAGGTAGACGTGGCGCGCAAAGAGGTCGTCGAACTGATGGACGACTTGGACCAAGGTCCCGCAAGTCAGACAATCCATTTCAGCGTCGAAGGCGTCGAGTATGAGATTGATCTGAGCGAGAAGAACGCCAAGAAGTTCACTGCCGTCCTCCAGCCCTACGTCGACAGCGGGCGTCGCGTCGGAGGGCGAAAGCGTGGCGGCCCGCGACACGCCGGCTCCGGTACCGGCATCGACCCGAAAGCCGTCCGCCAGTGGGCGAATGAGCAAGGCATCGAGATCAGCTCGCGTGGCAGAATTCCCGGGGAAATCGTCGACCGATACATCATCTTCGTCGGCGGCTGACCGGCCCGAGCAGCGCACGTTCTGCTCCTTCCAGCAGGCGCGTCGGGCGCGATCCCAACGGCTTCACCCGAAACGGTCTGCTGCCCGCTAGGCTTCGCGTGATATCTGACTGCTCGGAGGCCGCCCCACCATGACCACGGATGTGCCGCCTGACACGCTGCCAGCGGCCGACCCGGTCGATCCCAAGGAAAGCGCGAAGCTCGGGGCGACCGGCCGACCTCTTCCCGACTTTCCTTCGCCGCCGCCGCTGAACAGTCATGGCCCGGCCTCGGTGCTCGCCGTCTGCAACCAGAAGGGCGGCGTCGGCAAGACCACCACAACGATCAACCTCGGAGCCTCGCTCGCCGAGTACGGGCGACGCGTGCTGCTCGTCGACGTCGATCCGCAGGGCGCGCTCTCGGTCGGGCTCGGGCTGAACCCGATGACGGTCGATGCCACCGTGTACGACCTGCTGATGCCGGGCGGGGTACCCCCGGAAGAGGTCGTCCACAAGACCAGCGTCGATGGCGTCGATCTGCTGCCGAGCAACAGTGAGCTGTCGGCGGCCGAGGTCCGGCTGGTCAGCGAGGTCGGACGGGAACACGCGCTGGCCAGGGCGTTGAAGCCGCTCCTGCCCCACTACGACGTCGTGCTCGTCGACTGCCAGCCGTCGCTCGGGTTGCTGACGGTGAACGCGCTGTCAGCCGCCGATGGCGTGCTCGTCCCGCTGGAGTGCGAGTACTTCGCCCTGCGCGGCGTCGCGCTGCTGCAGGAGACGATCGAGAAGGTGCATGACCGGCTGAACGACCGTCTCGAGCTGGTCGGGATTCTCGCGACCATGTACGACGGCCGCACCCTGCATGCCCGGCAAGTGCTCGAGCGCGCCAGCGAGGTCTTTCCCGACCATCTCTTCCACACCGTCATCGCGCGCACCGTGAAGTTCCCGGAGACCACGACCGCCGGCGAGCCGATCACCTCTTACGCCAGCAATTCGGCCGGCGCCGGCTCCTACCGCGCCCTTGCCCGCGAACTGCTCGCGCGCTGGCCGGCGCGCTAGCCGTGCTTTTCGTCCTCAACAAACCGGCGCTGCTGCTCGGGATCATCGCCGCTCTGTACATCGGCGTGGTCGTCGGGAGCGCGGCCACCGTCCTGACAGCCAAAGCGCTCGGTGACCCGATGGGCCAGCGAGAGCACCGCTTGTCCCTCAACCCTGTGCGTCACGTGCAGATCTACAGCGCTGTCGCAATGGTGCTCGCGGGGTTCGGCTGGGCCGAGCAGGTGCCGCTGAACGACCGCTGGCGGGCCCGGCGTTTTCACGTGGCGGCTGCCGTGATGGCGCGCCCCGTCACTTATGCAGCGCTCTCGTTGGCCGCGTCAGCGGGGGCCAAAGCGGTTTCGGTGAGGTTCTACGGAGTCCAGAACGATCGGATTCCCGAGTCGGTCGCCGGCTCCGCCGCACACTCGTTTCCCGCCGAGTTCCTACTCCAGATGAGCCTGGTCTTCGCGGCACTGTGCGTCATCAGCCTCATCCCGGTCCCGCCGACCGACCTCGGGCGGGTGATCTTCACTCTCGGCGGCAATTCGATCGGCTGGCAGAAGGCTCGTTACCAGCTCGAGGAGCGCAACATCGGGCTCGTCATCGTGCTGGCACTGCTGCTACTCCCGATCGCTTTCACCAGCTTTCCGGCGGTGGTCAATCAGCTCGCGCCCGAGCTGGCGAGTGGCCTCGGCAAGGTCGTGGGCCTGCATGTGA
>DATAZK010000183.1:0-51381 GCA_036272075.1 Frankiaceae bacterium | reverse complement strand
CGACGGTGACGGTGAGGGTGACTCCTCGTGAACGCTGGCGCTTGAGACTTGGCAACGGACTCTCCCTGGAAACGATGGCGACGCTGCTGGTCGATAGCAGGGCAGACTTGGACCCGGTGCGACGTGACCCGGGTCACAGCCCTTCGAGGTTTATACAACATACGACTCGGGGTGGCACCGCAGGGGGGAACGCCGCGACCAGATCGTTATCGCACGTTCGGATGAACGACATTGCTGGGGGAGAGCAGAATGCGGCGCTTCGAGCAGAAGACAGCTGTGGTGACGGGGGCGGCGTCAGGCATCGGTCGCGCTGCTGCCCTTCGATTGGCGGCGGAGGGCGCCCGGGTGGCGTGCCTCGACGTCGACGAGGCGGGTGCCGAACGGACGTGTATCGAGATCCGGGAGAGCGGCGGCACGGCCCGGGCGTACGCGTGCGACGTCAGTGACCCCGATCAGGTTTCGGCGGCCGCCCAAGCCGTGCTCGCTGACTTCGGAGATCCGCATGTCGTCTGCAACATTGCCGGCGTCGTCTCGGCGGGTCCTTTGGAGGATCTCGCCTTCGACGAATGGCAGCGCGTGATCGGCATCAACCTGACGGGCACCTTTCTGGTCTGCCAGGCGTTCATGCCCGCTCTGAAGCGTACGGGCGGCAACATCGTCAACACCGGATCGCGTCTTGGCGTCAACGGTCGTGCCTATCGGGCCGCGTACTGCGCGTCGAAGGCCGGGGTGCACCTGCTGACCAAAGCGCTGGCGTTGGAGCTTGCCGATCAGGGGGTCCGGGTCAACGCTGTGCTTCCGGGTGCGACGCGCACCGGGCTGGTGGCCGCCGCCCCTTCTTCCTCTGGACGGGAATTGTCCACTGGGGCCCCACGCAGCCCTCTTGGCCTCGGCGAACCTGAAGACGTCGCCGCGGCTATCGCCTTCATCGCCTCGGACGAGATGCACTACATGACAGGCTCGATCGTCGCCGTTGACGGCGGGATCACGGCGTGACGGCGGCTCAGCCCAGGCCGAGCTTCTCCGCCAGCTTCGGGTCGTGGGCTCTCAGATCACGGTTGAAGTCAGAGATGAACGGCCAGTCCTCGCCTTCTTCGGGCGCTTGCCGGAATCTGCCCCACTCGGTGTCGTCAGAGCGCTCGACCCCGACGACGGAGTACGCCTGACGCTTGTAGGTGATGTTGTCGGGCTGCAACCCGTGCGCCGCGTTGAAGTGCGAGAGGGCACGCTCGCTGAGGCCCTCCTGACGCCAGAGGTGCTGCGCCAGCTCGAAGTGGGCCGCGGCCTCCGAGACTGCGGGGGAGCGCGGACGGGAGCGGCTGATGACCTCTTCCGGCGAAAGGGCGTAGCGGCTCTGCGCCCCGTTGGTCACCCAATCGCGCAGCCGGGCGAGGTACTTCTCGCGGAAGGCGCCGTCGCCGATCATCTGGACCATTCCCTCGGCGGTGGCCCCGACGGGTGGCGGTGTCGCGGGCTCAGGTGGCCGGACGATCTGACCCGCCTCGTCGATCCAGATGACCTGCGGGATGTTGGTCACGCCGAAACGGGCATCCATCGCATGAGATTCGTCGAGCAGCGAGGGATGCGTGGACGCGGCCTCATCGACGTAAATGCGGGCGATGTCGGCGCCGCCCATTTCCAGGCAGACGTCAACGAATTCGAAGCCGAGCGGATGGAACTCCTCGCGCACCGCCTGCCACCCGGGCAGATCCCAGCGGCAGCCTCAATAAGGTGCCCAGGCAAGGAGCAGAACCTTCTGCCCATGCAGGGACGAGAGCCGGAACTCGTTGCCGTCAAGGTCGGGGAGAGCGAAGTCGGAGGTGTCAGTGGTGGTGAGTGCGCGGCCGCCGATGCTCTCCGGGCCGAGCGCCCAGAGGCGCTCCTCGGGCTCCTCGACCACGGCCATGCCCAGACGCTCGGCGGCCGCCGCAGCGCTGAACGGTCCGGCGGGAAGTGGCACGCACGTCTCGCCCTTGCACGCACCCTCGGGCTTGATCTCCCAACCCGTGAGGTGCGCGAACTCCTGCGGCGAGAGGTCGATCCGGTCCACCAGCATGATCGCAATGTAGGTTCCCGCGCCGCGGTGGGTCAACTCGACCATCGGCTGGTTGACGCGGGTCCCGGGGCCAGAAAGCGGGTCAGCGAACAGCGAACAAGATGAGGCTGGCCACGCCGGCGGCGATGCAGTAGATCCCGAACGGGCGTAGCGAACGGTTGGCGAGGTAGCGCGTCAGGAATCGAACCGACAGGTAGGCCCCGACACCCGACAGCAGCGAGCCGAAGAGCACCTGACCCCGGATGCCGTTGCCGAGCGGGCCTGACAGGTCTCCGAGTTTGAGCGCGCCGGCAGCCAGAATGACGGGCGTCGCGAGCAGGAACGAGAAGCGCGCGGCGTCTTCCCGGGACAGTCCCCGCAGCATGCCGCCGACGGTCGCGATGCCGGACCGGGAGATGCCGGGCGCCAAGGCGAAGACCTGGGTCGTGCCGATCAAAGTCGCCTGCAGCACGGGCAATCGGGCGACCCGCTGGTCAGATTCCGGGCCGCTGACTCTTTCGTCCACGTAAGGGGTTTCGACGACGCCGCTGCGCCGGCGCAGGTGCTCCGCACCCAGCAGGATCAGCCCGTTGATGATGAGAAACACGGCCGTGGGATTGGGCTTGGCGAGAGTGGTCCGGAACCAGTGTTCAGCCACCAGACCAATGAGTCCCACCGGGATGGTCGCCAGGATCAGCAGCCAGGCCAGCCTTTGGTCTGAGGTCCGGACCTCGCGCCTCACGATGCTCGAGACGAGTCCCTTGACGATCCGCACCCAGTCTCGCCAGAAGTAGATCAGCAGCGCGATTGCCGTCGCGACGTGAAGCCCCACGATGAACGCCAGGTAGGGGGACTCCGGCGTGGACACGCTCAGGTCGCGCGACCAGGAACCGCCGATCACGGCGGGCAGCAACACGCTGTGTCCCAGGCTGGAGACCGGGAAGAGCTCCGCGACCCCCTGCATTCCTCCCACGACGCCGGCTTCGAGCCAGCTCAGGTGTTGCACGCTCATGTTCGTTCTCCGGAAATATCAAATCTCGATCCGCGATACTGGGAAGCGGCACGGCTGCAAGGCGTAATACTACTGTGAAAGTAGTAGATGGCAGGAGAACGATGGCCCCAACGGGTGAACGGCGCCGCCGCGGCGCGCTCGAGCAGCAGGTGCTGGCGTGCCTGGCGATGGCCGACCACCCGATGTCGCCGGCCGAGGTGCAATCCGAGCTCGGCGGCGACCTTGCCTACACGACCGTGATGACCACGCTCACCCGGATGCACGCCAAGCATGCGTTGAACCGCGACCTGGATGGCCGGACGTATCGCTACTCGCTGGCGGGTGACGCGAACGGTGCTGTGGCCAACGTCACCGCCCACCAAATGCTCCGCCTGCTGGAAGGTTCTGACCGGGCCCGCGTTCTGTCGCGCTTCGTCGCCGACCTGGATCCCACCGACGAGGAAATGCTCGCCCGCCTGCTGTCGCTCACCGGGCGTGAGGAAGCGCCGCGGGGGACGCCCGGGGCTGAGGGATCGGCGCAGGGCGACGCGCGGTGAGCGCACTCGGTTTCGTGCCACTGGCGCTGGGGTTGCTGACGTTTCTCATCGCAGGACGCCTCGGTCGACGGCTTCCGCCAGCCGCCATCGTCAGGCTCGGGACGGTGCTGGCGCTGACGATTGCGGTGATGACCGGCCTCGTCCTCTGTGTGGCTGGGGTGCTCAGCCTCAGGACGCTGGAGGCGGCCGGCCGCCGCAGCGGTCACCTGGGGCGGGGGCTGCCGACGATGACCTCAACCGTTGCCGGCGGCCTGGCGGCGCTGGTGGTTTTCGGCCTGCTGGCATCGGCAGCACGATGCTTTCTGCGCTCGGCCCGGGCGCTGCTCCAGGCTTCGGTCGACAGCCGTCGCCTGGGTCCGATCCATTCCGGGTTGATCGTGGTCGACGACGAGATGCCGACGGCTTTTGCGGTGGCAGGGGTACCGGGGCACGTCGTGGTCAGCACAGCGATGCTGCACGCGCTGGACGCGCAGGAACGCCAGGTGCTGCTGGCGCACGAAGCGGCTCACTTGCGTCACCACCATCACCTCTACGTCCAGTTGGCCCAACTGGCCGCGGCCGCCAACCCCTTGCTGCGTCGGCTCTCCCGGGTGATCGCCACCAACACGGAACGGTGGGCCGATGAGGTCGCCGCAGCCGAGGTCGGGAGCCGCGATCTGGTGGTTCGCGGTCTCGCGCGTGCCGCACTCGCCCGTCATGCCCACGCCCGCGCCGAAGCATCCTGTGCGAGGGGATGGGTGACCGAGCCGGGCAATCTCAGCGCGGCGCTCGGCGCCACCGACGGCCAGCTCGCCGATCGGCTCAGGTTGTTGCTCGCGCCGGAGCCGCAGAAGGCGAGCCTTGTCTCCGCGTTCGTCGTCGCCGTTGCCATCGCCTGCGGCGTCACGGGAATGACCGCCGCCCTTCAAGGTCACCAGCAGATCGAACGTCTTGAATTCAGCTCCAGCACGAGCGCTTCCACGCTGGGGCACTGACCCCCGGACCATCGGACAGACGCGGACGTTACCGACACGTTGCAGGGATCGTCCAATCGGGTGACATCGCTGTCCTGATGGTGAAAGTGCCCATACGGTGCAGATGTGAATCGAGTGTGGAGCTCGATCGATGCAGCCGAGAGGACACACGGGCCAGGCGCTTATGAGGGCTGACGCGGGACACCAGAAGGGCCTGAGGGCGACGGTCAGCGGTCCACTCCGCTCGGGTGTACGCAAGGCGCAGGCCCGGGTGCCGGCGCTCGCCCTCGGCCGGCGCGCAGCGCCGCCGGACTTCGTAGGCGTCGGTGCGCAAAGGGCCGGCAGCTCGTGGTGGCACCGTCTGCTGGAGGAGCATCCCGATGTCTTCCCGCTCGGGCTCGGCGGCAAAGAGATGCACTACTTCGACCGATTCTGGCGCGGCGGCTACGAGCAGAGCGACGGTCGCGACTACGCGGACATGTTCATGCGCCCTCCTGGCATGCTGTGCGGCGAGTGGACACCGCGGTACATGTTCGACCCCTGGACGCCGCCGCTCCTGCGCCGCGCGGCGCCAGACGCGCGCCTGCTGGTGCAGCTCAGAGATCCCGTGGACCGCTTCCACTCCGGGGTCTGGCATGCCGCCACGCACCTCGGCAGAGTCGATGCGGATGTCATCAACGGAGCCATCGCGCGCGGACGTTATGGCATGCAACTCCAGCTGTTGCTGAAGCACTTTCCGCGCGAGCAGGTGCTGGTGCTGCAGATGGAGCGCTGCCGCAAGGACTCTTCCGGGATGCTTTCCAAAACGTTCAATTTCCTCGGGTTGGATCCTGGGGCCCAGCCGCCGCCGACCAAGGTTGCCGTCCCCCGTAACGTGCGCTCCGGGCCGCCCGTCCCGGTGGATCCTGAGCTCGTCGAAAGCCTGCCGCAGATCTATGCGGATGACGTACGACTTCTGCTGGACATTGTCGGGGACGACATCGATCCGGCGCTGTGGCCGAACTTCGCTCATCTCGGCTAGTGCGCCGGCCGCGAGCGACCGCGGCCAAGATGGGCGAATGCAGCTGAGACCGGCGTATCCGATCGCCACCGCCCGTTTACTTCTGCGTCCCCTCACTTCGCAGGACATCCCGGATCTGCTGGCGTATCGCAGCGACCCGCAGGTGTGCCGCTATCTACCGTTCGAACCGATGACGCGGGAGGTTCTCGCTGCCCGCGTGGCCGGCGACCTCGGCCGCAGTGAGCTCAGCGCTGAAGGCCAAGCCATGACCCTCGGTGCAGAGCGCGTCAGCGATGGCCGGGTCATCGGCGACGTGGTCCTGTTCTTTCACTCCGAGCGCCATGCCGGCGGAGAGATCGGCTACGCCTTCCATCCCGATGTCGCCGGGCAGGGCTTCGCGTCGGAGGCCTGCGCAGCAGTGCTCGACCTGGCATATGAGGAGCTCGGTCTGCACCGCGTGGTCGCCAACATGGATGCGCGCAATCACGCATCCGGGCGGCTGGCAGAACGGCTCGGTATGCGGCAGGAGGCACACCACGTCAGCAGCGAAATGTTCAAGGGAGAGTGGGCGGATCTGCTCGTCTACGCCCTGCTCGACCACGAGTGGCGGGCCCGCCGCGTCTGAGCTCCGGGTCGACCGTAGCCATCGCCGAAGGCGCGATCGGAGCGGGTGACTGTCCTGCCGATCGAGCCGACCTGGTTGACTGCCGTCGGCGGCCACCGGCCCGCTTCGAAGTGTGGCCTTGGAGGATCGGCATGGCGTTCGCTCAGGTGGGAGACGTGGAGCTGTTCTTCACGGACGATCGCGTCGCCGATGCCAGCGGCCCGCCGATGCTCTTCGTGCACGGCTTCTCGTGCGACAGCCATGACTGGAGCTGGCAGCTCCCTCATTTCGTCGGCCGCCACCGGGTAATTGCCGTCGATATCCGCGGCCACGGCAGTTCCAGCGCGCCTGACAGCGGCTACGAAACCCGCCAGTTCGCGGCGGACATCGCCGGCCTGCTGGAGCAGTTGAATACCGGGCCGGTGGTCGCCGTCGGCCACTCGCTCGGGGGTGGCATCGTCAGCGCGCTCGCGGTCGAGCATCCGGCTCTGGTGAAGGGCGTGGTGAGCGTGGACCCGGGGTATCTCATCCCCGAAGAGTTCCGGCCCATCGTCGAGGAAATGGCCGGCAGCCTGCAATCGGGTGATCCCATTGACGGTTCTCAGCGGTTCCTGTCCGGTAGCTACTCGCCGGCCTCCCCGCCGGCACTCAAGACGTGGCACATGAGGCGCATCGCCGCGACGCCCGGTCATGTCTTGCGCCAGACGCTGGCCGGCCTCTTCGTGGGCCCCGAATCACTCGGTTTCCGAGCGACGTCGGTGCCCTATCTGCGCCGGCGTCAGTGCCCGGTCCTGGCCGTCTACACCGACCCGGATCGGGCGGCGTTCGAGGCGACGCTGTTCGATGACCCGCTCTCGAAGTCCTACGCCTGGGCGGGATCGGGGCATTGGCTCCACCAGGAGCGCCCCGAAGAGTTCAATCACCTGGTGCAGGGCTGGCTCGCCACCCTCTGACGAATGGGCGAAACCTACAGCATTCGCAGGATATTCGAGCGAGGAGGCTCACCATGCAGGCAAGGGGGGAACCTCGCGTCGCGACGCACGAGGACGCGGCCGCGGTCACCGACATCCTGGTGCGGGCCTTCTACAACTGCCCGACCTGGGGATGGGTCTTCCCCGACCCGGCGCTTCGCGCCGAGCAGCATCGGGCGTTCTGGGGGCTGCTCGTGGAGGGCGGGCTGCGCTATCCCTGGGTGTGGCTCGCTGGCGGGGGAGTGACGACCAGCGTGTGGATTCCGCCCGGTGAGTCGGAACTTTCACCTCGGCAGGAGGCGGCGCTGGAGCCGATGCTCGTGGACCTGATGGGTCCGGGGTCAGCTCGGGTGCTCGCCGCGGTCGAGACCTTCGAGGCGCATCATCCCCATGCCGAGTCGCACTACTACTTGAGCCTGCTCGGCACCGATCCGGCGCACCACGGCAACGGCTACGGGTTGGGGCTGCTGGAAGCGAATTTGCGCCTCATCGACGCGCAGGGTGAGCCGGCGTACCTGGAATCGAGCAATCCGGCGAATGTTCCTTTGTATGAGCGCTATGGGTTCCGCTTGCTGAGTTCGTTCGACCTACCCGGTGGAGGTCCTACTGTGCCGACGATGTGGCGTGAAGCGCGCACCCCGACCGAGCCGGGCGTTGCGCGATGAGCCCGAGCTTCTTCGTGGTCGACGCGATCGCCTTTCCCGACGAGACCAAGTCCAACGTCGATCAGTCGCTCGTCGAGGCGGCTCAGCGCAGCGGGGCAAAGCGCAAGTACCTGGCCCGCGGCGAGGGCGGTTTCTACTCCCAGCTCTCCTGGTTTCCGGCCGGCTATACGGTGCCGGTCCACAGCCACGACCACGGTGAAATGATCATGGTGCTCGAAGGATCGCTCACGCTGGCGGACGGCGGTCCGACGCTCGGTGCATTCGACTCGATGGTTCTCGAAGCAGGCTATGAGTACGGCTTCACCGCGGGCTCGGACGGCATGACCTTCGTGACCGTGCGCTCTGGACAGGCGAGCACTGCCCTGAGTTGACTCGCCATCGCTCAGGACAGAGGCAGCTGCACGGTCACCATGCCTTTGGCCTGAACGCTGTCGTCCTGGTTTTTGGCGAGCACCTCGATATCGGCAACGTGCACCCGGCGTCGTTCCTCACGGATGCCCGTCACGACTCCTGACAAAAGCGTGGCATCACCGGTCAGCGCTGGGTTCCGGTACTTGACGTCAGCGTGGTAGATGTGACCCCATTCGCCGGCCCAGGCGGCGACGTAGTCGAGCACCCAGGCTCCCATCGACGCCCCGTAGCCGTAGCCCCGCGGCATCCCGATGTGCTTGGCCCACTGGGGTTGCAGGTGGCCGCGTGAAGGTCCGTAATACGCACCATCGGTCTTCTCCGGATTGGTGCGTTCGAGGTTGCGGTCCCCTTCATGGCCGGCCATTTCCTTGGTGTAGCCCAGATCCTCGCCGCGCACCGAGGTCGGACCTTTGGCCATCGCACCCCAGGTCGTCATGGGATACGCGCGCCATTCGGTCGCGAAACTCGCAAGACTGTGCGGCCCCAGTGCCTGCGGGGCCAGTTGGTCGCCCGTGTTCACGCTCGACAGGAGCCGCTTGTCGTGGCCGAGCGTGTGGATCTGCTCGATGAAGGCGAGCCTGGTCGATTCGAGCGTTTCCAACTGCTGATCAGACCATTCCGGCTCCCGGACTTCAGCCTCGTATCGCTGCTTTTCCGTCGCCCGTCGCACCTGATACCGAATGGCTGTCGAGCGCTGTAGAGCGATCCGCTCGCCGCGCTGATTGATGTAGAGGGTGTCACCGCGTTGGAAGCACGTCGGTCCGGCGAAGCTGGTGTTGCTCACCTTGTAGTCGAACGGCTGGCGATGGCAAAGCACCTTGTCGCCGGGAAGGATGCGGCCTTCGAAGAACCACCACTCGTCGCCGCCGAACACGAGATGCGAATCGGGAATGCGCCCCACTTGGGCCGGCGCGCAGCCGTGGCTGGTGTCGGTCGCCACGGTGAACGACTGCGGCGCGACGATCCTTCCGAACCGGCTCTCCCCGGCCCAGCCGTCGTCGTAGTGCAGCGGGTTCGGGTAGTGCATGGCCTGCACCCACCGGCGAATGTCATTGATGGCTACGGCCTCTTTGAGCTCGCCGGGCATGATCGGCACCCCCATGTGGCGTGCCAGATCCGAGACGTCCAAACCGTCGGTCGGCTCCTCGCTCATTGCGGGCCCTCGCTTTCCGTCTCGCGGTCGCGGTCGAGACGCGCCAGCACGAGCTGACGTAGTTCCTCGTCGCGCACCTTGGTGGCGCTTGCGGTCAGCGGAATCTCTCCCGCCTGGAAGATGAGCACGCGTTTGGGCACCTTGTAGGCGGCCACCCGCTCGCGTAAGAATGCCTGCAGCGACTCAGGACTCGCGGTGGATTCCTCGCCCTCGGTCAGCTCGACGCAGAGCACCGCGATCTGATCGAGGCGCTCGTCGGGTATGCCGAGCACGCGCGCGAGCCGCACACCCGGACACGCGCGCATCTGGACCTCGATCTCGGCGGGAGAGACATTGGCGCCTCCGGTTTTGATCATCTCGGTGCGTCGGCCGGTCCAGTGCAGCTCGCCGTTCTCGTCCAGGCTTCCGACATCGCCGGTGTGAAACCAGCCACCGGCGTCGAAGCATTCCTCCGGTGTCTTGCCGACATAGCTGCTCATCAACGTCAACCCGCGGACCGTGATCTCGCCTTCGGCCCCGCACTCGAGCGTCTCTCCCGATTCGGGATCGACGACCTTGACCTCGGCCCCGGGCAGGATCTTGCCGAGGCTGCGGCGCATCGCGTCGCGTCCTGAATCGCTGGGATGCGCGGAGACGAAAGCGCACGTCTCCGACATGCCCCATCCCACTGGCATCTGCCAGCTGGGATCGCCGTGCACTGACGGATGGCGCGTGAAGACCGACTTGCCGTAGACCTGACGCAGTGCCGACAGATCGGCCGTAGCCCAGTCGGCGTGCTCCTCCAAGGCCCGCGCCTGATGCGGGAGGGTGTACGGCTCGGTGACCTGCTCCCGTGTCATCAGGGACAGGGCCCGGCCCGGATCGAAGCCTTCCTGCATGACCCAGCAGCCGCCGGCCGCGAGTGTCGCACCCATCGCCGAGTTGATCCCGGCGGTCCAGAACATCGGCAGCGCCGTCCACATTCGCGTGTCCGGGGTCCGCCCGAAGACCTTGCGCTGCACCCAGAATTGCAGGCTCGGCGCCCGGTGGGGGTGCTGCACACCCTTGGGTCTGGCGGTGGTGCCCGAGCTGAAGATGACGAGCCCGTCGCAGTCCGGCGTCACCCTCGCCGCCGCCTCGTCGACCCGCTGATCGGAGATCGCCGCGCCTTCGGCGAGAAAGGTGTCCCAGTCCCGCCCGACGAGGACGACGCCGTGGGGCGCGTCGCGCAGGTCAGCGGCGAAGTCGCGGCGACCCATGCGGGTTTGGCCCAGCAGGACCGCGGGCGCCGCCATCTCCAGCAGCTGTGCCAGTTCCGCGGGCGTGGAGAAAGTGGAGAGGGGAGCCACCACTGCGCCGACCATGGCCGTCCCGAAGAAGGCGGCGACCGCCTCGGGCCGGTTCGCCATCAGGATCGCGACCCGGTCGCCAGGATGCACGTCCGACGCGAGCAGCCCGCGCGCCACCGCCCGAGCCTCGCGTAGCAGATCGGCGTAGGTCCATCGAACCGTCGCGCCGGCGAGCAGCGGGTCGTCGAACACGAGCGCCTCACGGCCGGCGTGCTCGGCGCAGACCTGCTCGGCGAAGGCGCCCAGAGTGAGTGCGCCGAGGCTCGCAACGGACGCGACGGCGGGCCCGGCGATCTCGGCTTTCACAGCCGCAGCCCGTTGCGCAGATCCGTGGCCCGCACGACCTGATTCTCCGAACCGTGCAGTGAATAGTGCTGCGAATGTTGAAGATGTTTGCCCGCGAGCCGGCTCGCCCGGTCGGCGTGACCCTTGCTGATCGCGCTCACCAGCCCCTCGTGAGCCGCCTGGACGGCCTTGCGGTAGCTCTCGCGGGGATACGTGCCGGCGGACGTGGCCTGCTGGGCCCACTGGCGCTCCTGCTCGGACCAGAGCGACTCCAGCGCTCCGACGGTGAGGATCATCGTCTCGTTGCCGCAGCAGCCGACCATCCGTTCATGGAAGGCCCGCGCCAGCGCCGTGAAGCGCTCGCCATCGCCGATCGCTTCGGCGGTCTCGGCGAGGCTGGTGCGAAGCAGGGGGAGCACGGACTCCTCGCGGTCCTCCCGCTTGGCGCACAGCGCTGCCGCGATGGGCTCGATGTGACGGATCGCCTCGGCGAGATCGGCGATCGAACCTCTCCGTGACTGCAGCACGAGCCCGAAGGTGTAGGCCGACGTATCGGCCGTCGGCACCTCGATGACGGAGCCGCCCTGGTTGCCACGGCGGACCGTGAGCAGCCCCTCGTCCTCGAGGATTCGAAGTGCTTCGCGCATCGACGGCCGGCTGATGCGGAACTCGTCCAGCAATTCGTCCTGCTTGGGCAACATGTCGCCATTTGCCAGCTGACCGTCGATGATGCGCTCGCGCAGGATTCCGGCGACGACCTCGGACATCCGCGGCGGCTTGAGCTGCCCGCGGCGGCTGCCCGCGCTTCCGGTGGCTGCCACGGTCACCTCCGCAAGGTTGGACGACGGCGCCGCGCGTTGACGCGAGCGTTGCTGAATTCTTATCATTTGCCAAAAGGAGGTGGCGATCGTTCAGCCAACGGCCAGGACCATCGCGCACGTGCTCGATGCCCCGCTCGCGGAGCGGCCCGACGCTGCTGCCGTGGTCGCCCGGTCCGCGACGCTGACGTATCGCGAGCTCGATACCGCCGCCAACGCGGCAGCGGCAGGTCTGTGGGCTCGCGGCGTTCGCCCCGGCGATCGGGTCGCCGCCTGCCTGCCCAACGATCTCGCCGTCGTAGCGGCCTTTCACGGCACCCAGCGCATCGGCGCTATCTGGGTCGGCATCGGTGAGGCGCTCACCGAACCCGAGCAGCGCTCGCTCTTCGAAGACTGCGCCCCGGCTGCCGTTCTCGCCGGTCCCCAGTGCAAGCTCTCCGATCCTGCTGTCATCACCGAAAGTCAATGGTCGGACCTTTGTGCCGGGGCTCCGGCGGCGCCGCGGGTCGAGACCGATCCACACGCGCCGGCCGGGATCGCCTACACGAGCGGGACGACCGGCCGTCCCAAGGGCATCGTGCACAGCCAGCACAACCTGCTGTTGCCGGGTGCGGTTCTGGTCGCCGCGCGCGGCTGGGGCCCGAGCCTGCGCAAGGGTGACTGCCTGCCGCTGACCATCCTCAACATGCTCGTGCTGACGACGCTCCTGACCGCGCAGGCCGGCGGCTGCTGCATCGTGATGGACCGGCGCGACGCCGAGGGCATCGCCGAGTGGGTCACGCGAGAACGGATCGGCGTGTGGAACGGCGCTCCCGCACAGCTGTATGACCTGGCGCGCCACCCCGAGCTGGACCTGTCGGCTCTCACCGAGATCTGGAGCGGCGGCGGGGACTGCTCCGACCAGCTGCGGGAGACGTTCCGCTCCGTCCACGGGCAGCACATTCGCGCGACTTATGGCCTCACCGAGGCGCCGACGGTCGTCGCTATCGACCCGGTCGGTCAGCAGCGCCAGGGGTCGGCCAGCGGACGTGTCCTGCCGCATCTGGCGGTGACCGCCTGCGATGCGGCCGGCGCCGCTCTTGCGCCAGGCGCCGAGGGGGAGCTGCGTATCCAGGCGGCGGCCACCGGACCGTGGGCCGGGGCCTGGACGCCGCTACTGGGCTACTGGGAGGACGGCGAGGTCCGGCCGTCCTGCGACGCGGGGATGACCGGAGACATCGGTACGGTCGACGCCGACGGCTGGCTCACCGTGGTCGGTCGCAGGAAGGTGGTCGTCGTGCGAGGCGGTGCCAACGTCTATCCGGCGGAGGTCGAGCGCGTGCTGACGGCGTCTCCCGACGTGGCTGCCGCTGCGGTGTTCGGCATCCCGGATGAGCGGCTGGGGGAGCGGGTCGCCGCGCTCGTCCAACCCGTCGGCAGCCGCGTCGATCTCGACGAGCTGCGTGCCGCCTGCACACGTGAGCTGGCGCGCTACAAGGTGCCGCAGGTGTGGGCATCGGTGTCTTCCTTGCCCACGAACGCGATGGGCAAGGTCACCCGGACGGGCCTTGCCGAGCTGCTGGCGTCGGCGGCGACCACCCGTGACTGACCGGAGAACGGCCATCGTCACCGGCGGGAGTGGAGGGATCGGCAAGGCCTGCGCAGCAGTCCTTTGCGAGCGCGGCTACGACGTGGTCCTGACTGCCCGCCGCGAGGCTGAGCTCGCCGCCGCAGCAGCGGAGCTGGGCTGCCGCTACGTTGCGGCTGACAGCGCCGAGCCCGACCAGTTCGCGCAGGTGGTAGCGGCCTGCGAGCGGGTCCATCTCCTCGTGCATGCGGCGGGGATCTTGCAGGGCACCTTCGTGCGAAAGGAACGCATCGAGGACTTCGACACGGTGATCCGCAGCAATCTGCGGTCCACCTTCGTCGTCTCGCGTGGGGTGCTGGAAGCGATGCCCGTCGGTGGGCGGATCGTCATCATCTCCTCGTCGGCCGGCGCGGTTCCGATGAAGGGACGCGCTGCCTACTCCGCGTCCAAGGGCGCGGTGGATGCTTTCGCCGAGGTCCTGCGCCAGGAGGTCGTCCGCGACGGGATCCACGTCAACCTGGTGGTACCGGCACCGGTCGAGACGGCGATGCTCGATACGGTCACGTTCCAGATGCACGTGATTCAGGCCGGGGACGTCGCTCAGGCGGTGGCCTACCTCGATGCGCTCGACCCTCGGGTGGTGCTGCCGCGCATCGACCTGAGCGCGGTGGACTCCGGTCCCCTCGCTCCGCAGCCACTCGTGCCACCGGCGGCTGCGGCGACGGCGAAGGCGAAGGCGAAGAAAGGCCGGCAGGTCCTGAAGGCGGTCCCATGACGACACCTGAAGGAACCCCCTATGGGGAGCGTCTCGACGAACTCGGCACCGAAGACCCGGAGCGCCCATCGGTGGTCATCGTGCGGCGCGAGGGCACCACGCAGGAGCTGAACCGCCGGGAGCTCAGCGAGGGCGCCCGGCGCTGGGGACGGGCGCTGGCGGCACGCGGTGTCGGCGTCGGCGATCGGGTGGCACTGCCGGTTCACAACTGCGTCGAACTGGTTCTCGGAGCGCTCGGCACCTGGGCCGTCGGCGGTGTTCCCGTGCCGGTCCGCTGGGATCTGCCGGGCTGGGAACGCGAGCGCGTGCTTGCGGTCATCGCGGCAGCGGTCGTGATCGACGAAGAGTCGGCACCGGCCTTGCGTGAAGAGGCCGCGCGCTGTTCGGCGGACCCGCTGCCTTCCGTGACCTCGCCGCAGTCGATGGGGATCTGCAGCAGCGGCTCGACCGGCACTCCGAAGGTCATTCTCAATACCCGTCCGGGCCTGTGGATCAAGGAGTTGTCCACCCCGTTCGCGGAGAACTTCGCCGTCCCGGTCTCCAGGCCGCAGACCATCCTCGTGCCCGCGCCGATGTATCACACGAACGGTTTCATGACCCTGCACTCGCTGCTGGGCGGCGACACCCTCGTCATCATGGAGCGCTTCGACGCCGCGCTCTTCGTTGACACGATCGAGCGGTATGGAATTACTACCTTCACCGCCACGCCGACGATGTTGCAACGCGTTGCCGCGGTGCCCGGCATCGAGTCCCGTGACCTCTCGACTGTCGAATGGATCCTGCAAGGCGCGGCGATGATGCCTGCGGCCCTGCTTCGTCAGTGGTTCGACCTGCTGGCCCCCGGCAAGGTCGTCATGGCCTACGGGATGACCGAGCAACTGGGGCTCACCTCGCTCACCGGCGAAGAGTGGCTGACGCACCAGGGCAGCGTCGGGCGAGGGTTTCGCGAGACCGAGATCCGCATCCTCGACGAGGCGCAAAACCCTGTGCCCGTCGGGGATTACGGCGATGTCTACATGCGTGCTCCCGCTACCGGAACGTATGACTATCTCGGCGGCGCACCGTTGTTGCCGATGACCCCCGACGGCTTCGGGACCGCCGGGGACATGGGACGCCTCGATGCGGAGGGCTACCTCTACCTCGCCGACCGCAGGGTCGACATGATCATCACCGGCGGGGCGAACGTCTTTCCGGCGGAAGTTGAAGCGGCGCTCTCGGAGCATCCGGGAATCGCGGATGCGGTCGTCATCGGGCTGTCCGATCCGGACTGGGGACGGCGCGTGCACGCCGTGGTCGAACGCATGCCGGACGCCACGGATCTGTCGCAGGCGGAAGTCATCGCCTTCGTCAAGGATCGGCTCGCGTCCTACAAGGCGCCGAAGACCGTCGAGTTCATCGCGCAACTGCCCCGCACCGCCGCGACGAAGATCAGCCGCTCGGCGCTGGTTTCCGAGCGAGGCGGCTGAGAGCGGCGTGCTTAACTGCCGCCGTGAGTGACTTCGCCGAACTGGTCATCGAAACCAGCGATCCGGTCTACGGCAAGCTGAACTTCGACGCGATCGCCGCCGGCCCCGAGGACGGTGAACTCGTCCTGCTGCTGCACGGGTTTCCCCAGACGAAGCGGACGTTTCGGCTGCAGCTTCCCGCCCTGGCAGCGGCCGGGTACCGAGCCGTCGCCATCGACCAGCGCGGCTACTCGCCGCGGGCAAGGCCGGTCGGGGTCGAGGCGTATCACACCGACCTCCTGACCGCCGATGTGCTGCGCGTCTGCGATGCCCTCGGCGGCGGTCGCTTCCATCTCGTCGGGCACGACTTCGGGGCGGTGATCGGCTGGCAGGTCGCGGCTCGTCATCCGGATCGCCTCGCTACTTACACGTCGGTCTCGGTGGGCCACCCGCTCGCCTACATCGAGGCTCTCGGCAATCCCGACGGCGAGCAGCTGGCCCGCTCGGGCTACTTCGAGTGGTTCGTCAATCCGGCGACCGACGCCGAACTCGGCTCCTACGAGCGGATGCACGACCTCTATATCGCCGCCGGGTTGTCGGCCGAAGATGCCGTGGCGTATGCCCAGGCGCTCGGCTCGCCGGAGGCTGTCGGGTCGGGGCTCAACTGGTATCGCGCCAGCGGTCTGCACCAGATCGCCGGACTGTCGGATGTCGTCGTCCCGACGATGCTGATCTGGTCGACGGAAGATCCCGCGCTCGGCCTTGCGCAAGCGGCGGACAGCGAGCGCTATGTCAAAGGCCCCTACCGCTTCGAGGTGATCGAAGGCGTTGACCATTGGGTGCCGGAGCATGCCGCCGACCGCGTCAATACCTTGCTGCTGGAACAGCTCGGCGCGCACCCCGTTGGCTGACGCGCGGTGCCAGGTTTGGCACGCGGAGCTGACGCTGCGCCATGCCTCCCACGAGGCATTGCTGGATGAGCTCGAACGGACTCGGGCCGGGGCCTTTGCCCGGCCCGAGGATCGATCGCGGTTCGTCGTGGGCGCGGCGTTGTTGAAGCTGGCGGTGGCTGACGCGACCGGCCTCTCGCCGCAAGAGGTTGTCGTGGACCGCACCTGCGACCAGTGCGGCGAGCCGCACGGTCGCCCGCGGATTCCGGGGACCGACGTCCACGTGTCCGTGGCTCATTCGGGTTCGCTGGTGGCCGTGGCGCTCACCCGGGCCGGTCCGGTGGGGATCGACGTCGAGCAGCGCACCGGCCAATGGACTTCGTCGCTCAACCGGCGCGTCTTGGCCGCCGCCGAACGGGCCGAGACGCAGGCTCAGTTCCTCACGTATTGGTGTCGCAAAGAATCGGTGGTGAAGGCCACGGGGGAGGGCCTGCGGGTTCCGCTGACCGACGTTGTCGTGTCGGCACCCGGGAGCCCGCCCGCGCTGATGAGCTATCGCGGGGGCAGCATGCCGGCGGCAATGTTCGACCTCCGGCTCGATGGGCCGGACTATGCGGGTGCGCTCACCGTCCTGACCGATCAGCCGGTGCGGTTGGAGGTCGCCCAGTCAGGCGCGTTGCTTTGATCGGCGCCGCGCGACGATGTCCTCGTAGTAGCCGTCGAGCGCGGCGGTCACCCGGGTCCAGGTGTACTGGCGTACCTCGTCGAAGCCGGCCTCGACCAGCGACTCGCGGTACGCGCGATCATCGCGCAACCGCCTGATGGCGGCGGCAAGCGTCGCCGGCTCGCGGTCGGTGATGAGGTGCACGCCGCGAGCCGTGCCCGCCTCCGTCCGCTGCACCATTCCGACTTCGGTCGTGATGACCGGAAGGCCGCTCGCCCAGGCTTCCAGCAGTGCCAGTGGCATGGCCTCATAGAGCGAACTGATGACCATGGCGTCGCTACGGGCGAAGATCTCCCGGATCCCTTCCGTGGTCTTCGGACCGGTGAGTTCGACCCGTTCGGCGACGTTGCTCGCATTGATCAACAGTTGCAATTCGGATTCGAGGCTGCCGCCTCCAATAATTTTCACATCTACCTCACCATCCAGCAGCGCAGCCGCCTCGATAAGGAGTGGGAAGCCCTTGTGCTTCTCCAGGCGCCCCACACTGACAAGGGCAAAGCGATCGTGATCGGACTGCAACTCGATGGGTGTCCACACGGTCAAATCAAGCCCATTCGGGACCAGGACGACGTTGAGTCCCGAGTTGGTCAGGTGCTCAAGATCAGTCCGATTGAGAGCGGTCACGAACGCCGGGCGAGCCGCCTTCATGAGCCGCAGCTCGGCGCGATTGCGAACGAAACCGTGGACTGCCTCGCGAGACGTGACGATATGAAAAGTGTGCACGATGGGTATGCGATAAATCCGTGCGGCCAGTGAGATGACACAGGACATATCGACCGAATGCGTGTGAATGATATCTGGCCGTTCGCGTCGCAAGATTCGAAATGCTTGGAATATGAGCATGACGAGAGAAATCAGCCGTCTCAGGGAAATGCGATCCAGCGACTCTGGGTTGTCTTTCAGTCCGAAAACATGAATTCCTGGTCGCCGTTGCGTCTGCGCACAGTTACTAGTCAGTATTGTCACGCGATGTCCGGCCAGGACCTGCATCCGCTCCAGATTCGAAACGACAACGGCGTCTCCGCCGTGCACGTCGGGGTACTTCTTCGACGCGTGCAGGATCTTCACAGGCGGCATGCTCCGATCGGGATGAATGTCCGAAGCGTAGTGAGTTGTACGCCGTGGCGGGCGCTGTTTTTCCCATAGTTGCCCGCCGTTTCCGTTACGCGTGGTTACATACCGGGTGTAGACAGATCCGCACGAACGGGTGGACGCTGGCTGCACGAGATCGCTTCAAGAGACCGCTTTGGCAGCGAGGCGTCCTGTCGATCAGGGCTGTCGTTGGCCCCTGCTCAGTCTCGCCAAGGAGCTGCGAAGCCACCTTGGGCGGCGATCGTTGTTGGAGGCCGGGACCCCAGATCCCGGTAAGCCGAGGTCGGGGGACTTTGCCACATGAGCACGATTTCCGTCGTGATCCCCGCGCTGAACGAGCGCGACAACATGGAGCACGTCATCCGTACCATTCCGGTGCGTGAGCTGGCCCTTCAGGGCTGGGACACCGAGATTCTCGTGGTCGACAACGGTTCGACCGACGGGACCGGTGAGCTCGCCAGGCGGGCCGGCGCGCGAGTGCTCGTCCAGCCCGTGCGGGGCTACGGCAACGCCTACAAGGCGGGTTTTGCCAACGCCGTAGGCGACGTGATCGCCACAGGTGACGCGGATCGCACATACCCGTTCGAGATCCTTCCGGGGCTGCTCCGGGTCCTGCAGAAGGAAGAGCTGGACTTTCTGACCACCAACCGGCTGCTTTTCGCCGAGCGGGGGGCGATGAAGTCGTCGCACCGTCTCGGCAACGCGGTGCTCACACAGAGTAGTCGGATGATCCTGAAGCTGCCATTCTCGGATTCGCAATCCGGGATGTGGATGTTCCACAGCCGAATCCTTCGGTCATTGGACCTGCGGTCTCCCGGTATGGCATTCTCGCAGGAGATCAAGCATGAGGCGGTGGCCCGCGGCTTCCGTTGCGGCGAGGTTGCCATCAAATACCGTTCACGTGGCGGCGACGTAAAACTCAACGCCACCCGCGACGGCTTGCGCAATCTCGGACAGTTGGCCATGCATCGCCTTCGCCGGGATCTGCGAGTAGCGCCGCCAGCGGTGATCGACCTGCGCCACTACGAATCCAGCAAGCACTCGGCGAGTCTCATTCACCAGGCTGGAGCGCCGAGCGCAACGGATCGAATGGGCGAAGGCCTGGAAGATCCAGTATTGCCCATTATCGCTAGCCAATGAGCGCCCGCGCGAGCCGGTTGTTCGCGCATTCTTCGAGCGAGGACCCGGCAGCTTCGAAGATGCCGCTGAGCTGGTCCAGAGGTTCCGATCCCGGCGCGTGGCACCTGGGCATCCCGGTGGCTTCGGTCTGCCTTCTGCTCGTCACCATTCTGGCCGTCCTGATGCCCCACCAGCCGGTGCTGCTCGGAGCCGCCGGGCTCGTCGTTCTGGTGGCGGTGCTGGGCTACGCGACGTACTGCGCACTTCCGGGGCCACCTCGTGACCCGGCGGTCTGCGCGTTTCTCAGCGGCTGCTACGGCGTCGTCGTCCTCATCCTCATCGGCCTGACCGACAACACTTTCCTTCCGCATCTCGGCGTCTCGCATCCGCTTCAGCAAGCGCCGGTACTGGTGACGACCGAGCTGGTCTTCATCGTGCTGTGCCGCTTCGGGCACGCCCGCTGGGAGTTCATGCGCGATTTCACCTTCGCGCACCTGAAGACGTTGCCGTCGAGGGTGAACGGACGCGTCGCGCTGCTGCTCCTGCTCCCCGCTGCCGCCGCGAGCGGAGCCGTCGCGCTGGACAACGGGCACGGCAGCACGGTGACCCTCACGATGCTGGTGGCCTGCGTCGGGGTTTTCGCGTACCTCCTGGTGCGTGGGCAGGTGCTCTCGCGCTCGACGATTCTTTTTGCGATCTACGTCGTGGCGCTTTCGCTGCTGCTGATGACGTCGCTGCGCGGGCGATACACCACAGGCCACGACGTCCAGCACGAGTACTACGTCTTCGAACTCGCCCACGCGCATTGGCACTGGGACATCTCGCAATTTCGCGACCCGTACAACGCGTGCTTGAGCATCACGATCCTGCCGGTGATGCTCGCCGGCATCCTTCACGTCAGCGACGTGATGATCTACAAGTTTCTGTTTCAGCTGATCTTTGCCCTGGTCCCGGTCGGCGTCTATCTGATCAGTGAGCGGCTGGCCGGCCGCCGTCCCGCCATCCTCGCCGCTCTCGTCTTCGTCAGCTTTCCGACCTATTTCTCGGACATGCCGATGCTCAATCGGCAAGAGATCGCGATGTTCCTGCTGACCGGCATGATGCTGCTGTTCATCGATCGCTGGCCGGGGGTCCGCCGCGTGCAGCAGGCGCCCTTCCTTTTGCTCGGGCTGGGCGTCGTGCTCTCGCACTACTCGACGAGCTATCTGATGGTCGGCCAGTTCGGCATCGCCGTGCTGCTGCTTTCGCTGCGCCGGTTACCCGCCTTCCTGCGGCGGCTGTTCAGCCTCAACCCGGAGGGCCGACATCGGTTCGGACGCATCCCCCAGGTCAGGTTGATCACGGTTCCGGTAGTGATCATTCTGGCCTTGTTCGCGTTCGTCTGGCAGTCACCGCTCACTCACACCGGCGGCAACGTCGCTCAGATCGCCGGCGATGTCGTGAATTCCGTCACGGGCTCGAAGGTTTCCGACTCCCGTTCCAGCGACCTGTCCGCGAGCTTCATCAACGGCAATGTCGACGCCGCTGCCCAGGTTCAGGAGTACGCCAAGATCGCTCCGCTCGGACGTGTGTCCGGCGAGACGTACTACCCCGAGAGCCTCGTCAACCAGTTCCCGCTGGCGCCCACCACGGAAGAACGCGCGTCCCTGACCCCCATCGGCCGGGCACTCGACAGCATTGGCTTGAACACGTACTCGCTGAACTCTGCGCTTCGCGGAGGTTCGGCAAAGATCATGCAGATCCTTTTATTGCTGGGGCTTGTCGGGTTATTGATCCGCCGCCCGCGTAGCTGGGGAGTGCGCTGGGACCCGGAGTATCAGATGCTCTGCGTCGGTGCGCTCGGCATCGTCGGGGCGATCGTCGTGCTGCCCTTCCTCAGCGTCGATTACGGACTCCTGCGCGCCTTTCAGCAGACGCTCGTGGTGCTTTCCTTGCCTATCGTGATGGGCTGCGCGATCGTTGGTTCCGCGCTCGGTAAGGCCGGACGCAATACAGCCGTGATCGGATTGCCTGTCGTTTTCTTCATCAGTAGCACGGGGATTGCGGCCTCGATCACCGGTGGCTATCTGCCTCAGCTTCACCTGAGCAATGCCGGAGACAACTACGACGCTTACTACACGCAAGATGCTGAAGTCGGCGTTGCCGAGTGGCTGGCCGCCCAAATCCCTTCCGGCACCCGATTCCCGAAGAGCCTGCAGGCCGATTACATCGCCAGTTCTCGTATCGCGGCGCTCGGCTACCCGGGCGCCGGGGAGCTGGACATCACTCCTGCCCTGGTGCAGAAGAATGCCTTCGTTTTCCTCAGCTACTCCAACATCGAGCTGCAGCGGGCCTACGCGCAGACGCCGGCGTTGATCTCCTACCAGTACCCGCTGGCCTTCCTGGACCAGAACAAGAACCGCGTCGCCGACGCGGGCTCGAGCCGGGTCTACCGGTGACGCCGTGAGAGTCGCCATCGTGTACGACGCCGTCTATCCCTACGTGAAGGGCGGCGCGGAGCGGCGCTACTACGAGCTCGCGCTGCGGCTCGCCGCCCGCGGCCATGACGTGCACTGGTACGGCATGCACTATTGGGACGGCCCTTCGCAGATGCGTCGCGAGGGAGTCACCTACCACGGCGTCTGCCGGGCGCTCCCGCTCTACACCGCGGGCGGGCGCCGCTCCATCGTGCAGGCACTGGTTTTCGGTGTCGCCTGCCTGAAATTGCTGCGCCGGCGCCATGACGTCATCGACTGCTGCGGCTTTCCGTTCTTCTCGCTGTTCAGCGCGCGGCTGGCGGTCGCCGTTCGCGGCGGCATGCTCGTCAGCACCTGGCACGAGGTGTGGGGCGCGGCGTACTGGAAGACTTATCTCGGCCGATTGGGCTTTGCCGGCGCGGCTGTGGAGCGGCTGGCCGCGCGGATCCCGCACCTCATCGTCGCCGTGTCGAAGGCGACGGCGGGACGCCTGTCCAGCGATCTGCGTCGTGGCCGCATGGTGCGCACCCTGCCCAACGGCGTCGACTCCGCGCAGATCGAAACCAGCCTGCGTGCCGCGCAGGCCTACGACATCGCCTACGCCGGCCGCATCTGCGACTTCAAACATCTGGAGCTGCTGATCGAGGCTCTCCCTCAGGTGCTGGCTCAACGTCCGGAGACGACCTGCCTGATCCTCGGCGACGGACCTCACCGAAAGCTCCTGGAGACGTTCACCATTGCTGCCGGGGTGGCCGACGCCGTCACCTTCACCGGCTTCGTGGAGGACCAGTCGCAGTTCTACGGAATGCTCAAGTCCTGCCGGGTTTTCGCGCTGCCGTCGCGTCGCGAAGGCTTCGGAATCGTGGTGCTCGAGGCCAACGCCGCCGGGGTGCCGGTGGTCGTGGTGAACCATCCCGACAACCATGCCCGTGACCTCATCGCCGGCGCCAACGGCGAGGTCGTGGCACCCGTACCGGCGGCGCTGGCCGAGGCACTGCTGCGGCTGCTCGGGGAGATCCCGGAGTCCCGCGCGGGCGCCTGCCGAGAGGTCGCCCGCCAGCACGATTGGGACAGCATTGCCGTTCGCTATGAGCAGGTTCTCGAGAATTCTCGCGGGGAGGCGCTTGTATGAGCGTCATGACCCGCGCGGAAGACGGCCACAAGCCGTCGCCTCCGCCTGCACCCGGTAACCGCAACACGCGGGCCCTTCGGGTGCTGGCCACGCTCGTCGTCGCGGTCGTACTCGTGGTGTTCGCGGTCAGCTGGACCCACGCACCATGGCGCGACTTCGTGCATCGCCAGGCCCCGTCGTACGTCGAACTCACGATCGCTGCCCCGGCCAGCCTCCCGAGCAGCGTCCCGTCCGGCGGCTCGATCCGTTTCAGCTTCGTGATCAACAACGTCGAGTCAGCCCATGCCCGCCGCACGGTGAGCTGGGTGACGTCGGTACGCGACACCGTCACCGGAGCCGTCGCTGGTGCCGGCAAGGGCAGCGTTGTCCTGACGGGAGGAACTACCCGGACCGTTTCGCAGGACGTGACGATCCGGGGCGCCCATCGCAGCGAGGTGATAGTCCGGCTGGATTCCGGACAGCAGGTCGATTTCTTCCTCACCCCGACCTCGCCATGATCATGCCCACGCCGGCGGGCAAGCCGAGCAAGCCGAGCAAGCACCGCCCGACGGCCGTCTCCGTGGGTCGCCACAGGCCGCCGTTGCCCGCTCATCGGGCCGAAGAGGTGAGCATCGGGGTTCGCATCAAGGCCGACCCCCTGGTGTCCAATTCGCTGTACTTGCTGATGAATACCGTGGCGATGGCCGCGCTGGGGCTGGTGTTCTGGCTCCTTTGCGCCAAGCTCTACACGCCTTCCGAGATCGGCGCGGGTACCACCCTGATCTCCGCCAGCGGATTGATCGGCCTGGCCAGCCTGCTCGGGTTCAACGGCACTTTGGTGCGCTACCTGCCGACCTCCTCCCGGCGCGATGCCCATGTGAATACGGGGCTTTTGCTCACCGGAGCGGCCAGCGTCGGCCTCGCCGCGCTGTACGTCATCGCCGTTCCGTGGTTCGCGCCGCAGCTGAGGTTCGTGCACGACTCGGCCTGGATGGCCGTCTCCTTCATCTTGCTGACCGCCGGCACGGCGATGAACCAGCTGACCGACGCGATCTTCGTGGCCTACCGCTCCGCGCGGTTCAACCTGCTGATCGACGGTGGCCTGCAGGGAATCTCGAAGATTCTCTTTGCGGTGGTGTTGCAGGGAATTGGGGCCTACGGCGTCTTCGCGGCCTCGGGCGCCGCCGCGGGCCTTGCCGTGATCGCCAGCGTGGTCGTCCTGGTCCGGCTCTTCAACTACAAGCCGCGCTGGCAGGTCGACCGCGAGGTACTGAGTGAGGTTTCCGGCTACACCGGCGGCATGTACGCGGCCTCGCTGCTGAACCTGTCTCCCGTGATGCTGGTGCCGATCATCGTGGTCGACCGGCTGGGCACCGCGGATGCGGGTTACTTCTACATCGCGTTCATGATTGCCAATGTCGTCTTCGCCGCTGCCTACTCGGTCACGTCGTCGCTGTTCGCCGAGACGTCCTACGGCGAGCGTCCGAAGGCTGATCTCGTCCGCCATGCCGGCAAGGTGCTGCTGGCCCTCATCGTCCCGGCGGCGGTCCTGCTGGGCCTCGGCGGGCGCCTGATTCTGGGCTTCTTCGGTGGGCATTACAGCTCCAATGCCGGTACCGCACTGGCGCTGCTGGGGTTGAGCGCACCGATCGTTGCCGCCGCCGACGTGTGCGCGGTGCTGCTGCGTACCCGGCCGAAGATGCGCGGCCTGGTGATCATGATGGCGTGCTACGCGGTCACCGTCATCGGGCTGACCCTGCTGTGGGCCGGCCACGGACTCGTCGGCGTCGCGTGGGCCTGGATCGTCGGCAACGTCGTCGGTTTGGCCGCAGGTCTAGTGCTCCTGAAGCCCGTCCGCCGCCGGATGACCGAAGGTGAGATCGCCTCCGGCGAGCGCGTACGCGGCGAGGACGTCATCCGTGAGAGCGTCCCAGCGGCGTGATTGCACCGCCCGCCGCGACGCCTCGCTGAGCCGGCCGAGCCGATCCGGGTCGTCAGCCAGCTCGCGAACGGCAGCTGCGAAACCTTCCACAGTCCGCTCCTTCGCGAGGACACCGACGCCGCCGACGAACTCCCGCAGCCCCTGCACGTCGCTCGCGACGACCGGCAGCCCGGTGGCCATCGCCTCCAGGAGAGCCAGCGGCATTCCCTCGCGTACCGAGGTCATGACGAAGACGTCCGCTTCGCGGTAACGCTCGATCAGCGCGTCGCCTGACAGCGCACCCCACATCCGTATCCGACCGGAGGGCACCGCATCGACGAGGTGGGCGATCTCGCGCCGGAGTTCGCCGTCGCCGACGATGTCCAGGCTCACCGCGTCGCCAAGGGTTTCGGCGGTGGCGATGAGCAGCGGCAGATCCTTCTGCGCTGCCAGCCGGCCCACAAAAAGTAGGCGCAGTGGGCGTTTCGGATCGGTCTGGACGGTGGCCCGCGGTCCTGTGAAGAACTCCCCGGCCACCCCGTTGGGAATCACCCGGACCCGCGAGGACGGCACTCCATAGCGCAGGCTGACGAGCTCGCCCTGCTCCTGGGACAAGGCGACCACCGCTCCGGCGCGCCGCAGGAGCCAGCCCAGAATGCGGCGCTTGTACCAGGAGAAGGCGAAGCCCAGGCGACCCGACGTGGGGGTGTCCATGTGGAAATGCGCCACCAGCGGACGGCGACCGAGCCAGGCCACCAGAGTCGCGGTGACGTCGCTCCACACGTGACTGATGTGCAAGTGAATGACAGCTGCGCGGCTGGCTCTCCAGAGCCTCCAGGGCAGGCCGGGTATGAGTGGGGTGTGGGCGATCTCGAGCGCCCGAAGGCGTTGTACCGACGGGCTTTGCGCGGTGTCGCCGACCGGCTCACGCACCGCTTCGCCCGCTCCGAGTTCGGACGTCAGGACGGTCACGGCGATGCCGCGGCGGGTCAGCTCGCGGGAGATGTTGCTGGCGCAGAACTCGACCCCTCCGACGTGCGGCGGGTAGTAACCCACTACCTGGACCACCTGGGGGACAGCCGCCCTCGGTAGCCTCGGCACAAGTGTGAGGGTAATGGCCCGCGCACCAAGCGGGATCGCGACCGCATCGAGACCCATCGAACAGGTAAGGAGCCCGGTGCCTTTCCGTCACCGCTGCCAGGCGAGCACCCCCGGCCGCCGGGCGCTGCTGGTGGGTTTGCGCACGCTGGCCTTGTACGCGTTCGCTGCCTGGGTCTACATCGCCCTCGTCGCGCTGGTGCATCCCGACACGCTCGTGCTGCAACTCACGCACCTGACGAAGTGGCCGCACGAGGACACGTTCGGCGAGGTGAGTTTTGTGGTTTCGCTGGCGTGTTTCTTCACCCACGCGTTGCTGTGCGATCCGGGCGAGAAGGCCGGCCGCCGATCACACCGTCAAGACGCGAGCGACTGAACGCCTGCCTGCCATCGGGCGTAGGCCGGTTTGGTCGTCCCATTGGGGTTCAGCAGTCCATACGCGGTGACGTTCGACGCCGAGCCGGTGCCGAGATCCTCGACGCTGTACCAGAGCAACATGCGTAGCCACGGAAGCGTTTGCGCGGCGGCGATTCCCGCGTCGACGGTGCGTGCCTGCAGGTCCAGGTCGACATGGTCGGGGTGCAGCGAGTACGCGCGATTGGCGTAGGTCGCCATCGAACCCGGGCCATTGGTCGGGGCGCCGAACTCGGTGGCCCACACCCCTTTGGCGCTGTCCCCGTTCGCCGTCATCACGTCATGAACGGCGACCATCTGGCTCCAGCCGCTCCAGGATTGGCCCTCGCCCGGCAGTGCGGGGAAGCAGTACGGGTGCACGGCCACCCCGTCGATCGACGAGCGGAGGCCGGCGGCGTACAGATCGGCGACGAAATCCTGCGGGGCGTAGGTTCCGCCGGCTGTCACGGCCGGAGCCAGCCCGCCGACGAGGACCTTCGCCGCGGGGTCTGCCGCGTGCACCGCGCTCGAGGTGAGACTGAGCAGGCGGCCGTACGCGCTGACGTTGGGGGTGGGTAGCCAGCTGGTGTTCTGCTCGTTCCAGAGCTCCCAGACCTCCATGCCCTGCGGGGCGTACCGGGTGACGGCGGCCTTCGCGAACGTGGCGAAGGCTGCCGGGTCGGCCGGGCCGCACTGCTCGCTCGCGCAGCCGGAGGGACGGGCCCAGGCCGGCGTGTAGTCCAGGATCGGCAGCGCTGTCAGGTGACGAGCCGACAGCGCGCTGACGATGCGGTCGTAGGCGGACCAGTCCCAGCTTGCCGGGCCGGTCGGCTGCACGCGTGCCCAGTCGAGGTCGAAGCGGATGACGCTGCCGCCCGCCGCCTGGTAGCGGTCGAGCGTCTCCGAAATATCCGGCGAGCTCATACCGACCAGTTCGCCGGCGGAGAACCCGAGCTGCAGCGACGGGACGCTCGGCGAGGTGGGTGTCGGCGTGGGGGTGGGAGTCATGGTTGGTGTCGAGCTTGGCGTGGGAGTCGGCGTCGGGCTCGGTTTCGGTGTGCTGGGACTCGGTGTGGGTGCAGGTTTGGCCGTTTTCGTGGGAGTTGCGGCCACCGGCGGCTTGGTCGAACCGTGACCGCCGCCCGCCACAGGTAGGACCGGGTTGCACGCGATCAGCGAAAGGGCGCCCACCACCAGAGCGCCGGCAAGACGTCCGACACCCGCGGAGCGTCCGCTGGTCACCTGTCAGATGTCGGAGTTGCGGACGGCGGTCTGTAGTTCGCAGGCCTCGCTGCCGGGGCCTACAAGCGAAGGCGTCGCTACTGACTGTGAGTAACATTATCCTCGGCCAAGAAGCGAAATGTTCATGCGAACTTCGCAATACCCCTTATGGACGAGGTGCCTTCGGGCTTATTCTTAGCCTTACTTAGCAGTGGACAAGTGATGCGGCCGGAAACGGTCGGCGTTGAGTTTAGTCACTCAGCGTAGCGAGAGTTGTGCGTAACGAAGTCGGGGGACGGGGACGCGGGATGACGTTGACGAGCGGGCCCGATACGGCTGCACCATCGGTGCTGGTTGACGTTCGCGACCTGCTCGCCGCGCGCCCGCTGAACCGGTTCGCGATAGCCGTCGATGCGGCGGACGCGACCTTGACCTACGGCGATCTGCACGGGCAGGTCGAGACCCTGGCAAGCGTGCTGAAGCTGCGCGGGATCGGGCCGGGGGATCGCGTCGCGCTTTGTGCCCCGCGCTCCGCGGCTCTGGTGGTCGGCGCGCTCGGCATCGTGGCGTCCGGAGCCGCTTACGTCGCACTCGATCCTGCTCATCCGCCGCGGCGTCTCGCGCAGCTCATCGAGCGCGCCGGCACCGTGCACGTCGTCACGAGCACGGCACACCCCGTCGAGTTGCCTGCTGAGCTCACCCGGGTGTCGATCGATGCGGCCACCGGCGAATGTGCCTGCGCCGCCCCGCCGGTGCCGGGCATTTCGGTCGGCGACGGCGAGCGGAGCCCGCTGGATCCGGCGTACGTCGTTTTCACGTCCGGCTCCACCGGAATGCCCAAGGGCGTCGTGGTCAGCCATGCGGGCCTGTCCAACCTGATCGCCTGGCACCGCCGGGCTTTCACGCTGGACAAGAGCGACCGCTCGACGCTCATCGCCAGCCCGGCGTTCGATGCGTCGGTCTGGGAGATCTGGCCGACGATCGCGTCCGGCGGCTCTTTGCACGTGCCGGCCGATGAGCTGCGCACCGATCCCGCAGGCCTGCGCGACTGGCTGGTCGAGAAGTCGATCACGGTCTCCTTCGTGCCGACCGCGGTCACCGAGCAGTTGTTGGCCGTCAACTGGCCGCGGCGAGCGCCCCTGCGCGTGCTGCTGACCGGTGGAGATGTCCTGCACCGGCGCCCGGCGAAGGACCTTCCCTTCGACCTCGTCAACAACTACGGCGTCAGCGAGGCCAGCGTCGTCTCCACGTCTGGCGTCGTGCCTCCGCTTGCCGGCGTGGACGCCTCGGCAGCACCGTCGATCGGGGCGGCGATCGACGGGGTCGCCCTGGTCGTCGTTGACGAATCGCGCAGTCCCGTCGCCACCGGCGAGCGGGGGGAGCTCCTCATCGGCGGCGACTCCGTGGCGCTCGGCTATCTCGACGAGCCAGAGCTCACCGCCCGCGCGTTCATCGAGGCGTCGTTCGAAGGCACACCCGCTGGGCGCTGGTATCGCACCGGTGATCTGGTGCGCCGCCTGCCCGACGGTGACTACGAGCATCTCGGACGCATCGACGAGCAGGTGCAGGTGCGCGGGTCTCGGGTGGAGCTGGCAGAAGTCGCCGCGTCGCTGGACCAGCATCCATCGGTGCAGGCGAGCGTGGTCGCCTTGCGCGGCACGGGCGTCCAGCAGCGGCTGGTGGCCTACGTCGCCCTGAGCTCGGGGGCTGAGATCGACCGGCAGGCGCTCAGCGATTTCGTCGCCGGCCAGCTTCCCGAGCACATGGTGCCGGGCGCGATCGTGGTGCTGGCGCAGATGCCGATGACGTCGAACGGCAAGATCGACCGTGCGGCGCTGCCCGATCCCGAGGCCGCCGACCGCGTCACGCGTGCGTGGGCGATGGCCGGTGCCGTCGACGAAGAGCAAGGCGCCGGCGCGTCTGATGTGGACGCCGACCCGGCGGTGCTCGAAGTGGTCGCCGGGCTCATCTGCGAATTGCTTGACCTACCCTCGGTCGACCATCGCGACAACTTCTTCCTGCTCGGCGGACATAGCATGCTGGGTGCTCAACTCATCGCCCGGCTTGATGACCTGTTCGCCGTCGAACTCCCGTTGCGTGAGGTCTTTCAGAACCCGACCGTGGCCGGCATCGCGGCTCAGGTCGAGCACGCGATGGTCGCCGAGCTCGAGGTGCTTTCGGACGAAGATGCCGAGCGCCTCGCCAATGCGATTCCCGGGGCCTGAGGCCGGATGTCGATGACCGAATCCGATGAGGCGCTGAGCCTTTTCCGGCTGCTCGACCCTGCCGTTCTTGCTGATCCGTACCCGCTCTACGCCCAGCTTCGCGAATCCGCTCCGGTGTACTGGGATCCGTATCTGCATGCCTGGGTCGTCACCCGCTATGCCGACGTTGTCCAGGTCTTCCAGCAGTTCCTGGCCGGCCGCACCCCGACCCCCGACAAGCTCACCGAGCTCGGGCTCGGGCAGCTCACCCCGATCGCCCGCGTCATGGTGCGCCAGATGCTTTTCCTGGACCCGCCGGCCCATGGCCGGGTTCGCGGGATCGCTGCGGTCGCCTTCACCGCTCGGCGCGTGCAACATCTGCGCGAGCGCATCCAGGAGGTCGTCGACGAGCTGATCGACGCCGTCGCGGCGAAGGGCCGCCTCGACGTCATGGCCGACATCGCCAATCCGATGCCGTCGATGGTGACGGCAGAGCTGCTCGGCGTTCCCCTCGAGGATCACGAGCAGCTCAAGGACTGGTCGCAGACGTTCGCCGAGATGCTGGGCAATTTCCAGCACAACCCCGGCCGCTCGGCACTGGTCCTCGCGGCAGTGGAGGAGATGACCGCCTACTTCCGCTCGGCCGTACGCAAGCAGGCTTCGTCACCGACCGAGGGTCTGGTGCATGCGCTCGCGACGGCCACGGTCGATGGTGACCGGCTCGACGAGGAGGAGGTGATCGCCAACATCATCGTGACGATGGTGGGCGGCTTGGAGACCACGACCAACCTCATCGGCAACGGGATCCTCACCTTGCTGCGTCAGCCTGCGGCGCTTGAACAATTGCGCTCACAGCCCGACCTGGTGCCCTCTGCCGTCGAGGAGCTCCTGCGCTACGAGAGCCCGAGCCAGCACACCGCCCGTCTCGCGCCCGCCGACGTGATGCTCGGTGGCCAGCTCATCAAGGAACGGCAAGCGGTGATCGCCGTGATGGGCGCGGCGAACCGGGATCCGGAGCGCTTCCCCGATCCCGACCGGCTCGACCTCGCCCGTCCCGACAACCGCCACCTGGCTTTCGCGTGGGCGGCGCACTTCTGCTTCGGTGCACCTCTTGCCCGGCTGGAGGGCCAGATCGCCTTCGAGACCCTGCTTCGACGCCTTCCCGATTTGAAGCTCGCGACCTCAGCCGACAGCATCCAATGGCGACCGAATCTGGGTCTGCGCGGCGTCGTCGAGTTGCCGGTCACGTTCACCCCGGCGGGTGGTGCGGCGGTTGCCGAGGGCGCGGCCGCGAGCGCGCTGACCGGATGACCGCGCCGGAAAAGCCGGGTGCGGCGGCCCGGCGTGCCCTGCTGGAGCAACGCATCCAGGTGGCCGCGCAGCGCGCCGCTGAAGCGGCCGCTGGGGGAGACGCCGCACCGTGTGCGCCGGTCGCCAGCGAGCCGGCTGCTGCGCCGGCTGACACGATCCGGGAAATGCCCTTGGCGGTCGCTCAGCGCGCGATCTGGTGGTTCGCACAACTGGCTCCGGGTGAACCGGTCTACAACGAGGTCGCGCTCATCACCCGGCGCGGGCCGATCGACGTCGCCGCGCTTCAAGGGGCGCTCGCCGACGTCGTCGCGCGACACGAGGCATGGCGCACCACCTTCGCCATTCACGACGGTGAGCCGGTACAGATCATCCATCCCGCAGTGGACGTCGCCCTCCCCGTTCTCGACCTCAGTCGCTTGCCGGCGGCAGAGGCCGTGGCGGCTGCGGTCACGCGCGCGGCGGAGCACGCCCGGCTGCCGTACGACCTGTCAAAACCCCCGCTGCTGCGGGCATTACTCATCAAGGTCTCGCCGGACGAGCACCGCCTCTACCTCGCCCTGCACCACCTGATCTTCGACGGGGTCAGCCTCTATCGGGTCGCGCTCCCCGAGCTGATCGCCCGCTACGCCGAGCGGACCGGCGGCCCCAGCGCCGACCTCGCGCCGCCCACCCCGTACTCGGATTTCGTGGCCTGGGAGCGCGCCGAGCTGGCCCGCCCGCCGACCGCCCGCCACCTCGAATTCCACCGTCGCCGGCTGGCCAATGCCCCGTTGCTGGACCTGCCGCTCGACCGGCCCCGGCCACCGCGCCCGGCCTATCGCGGGGGCATCGAAGGCATCGACGTCCCAGCGCCGATCGCCGACCGGCTGCGTTCGGTCGCGAGCGGATGTTCGGCGACGTTGTTCCAGGTGCTTGCTGCCGCCTACGCCGTGGTGCTGGGCCGTTTCAGTGGCCAGGACGACGTGGTTTTCGGGACAGCCACCGATCTGCGGCGGCGACGCGAGTTGTATTCAGTCGTCGGGCTGTGCGTCTCGTCGTCAGTGCTGCGGGTTCGGCTGGATGAGGATCAGCCCTTCACCGATCTGGTGACGCGGGTGCGTGATGAACTGGCGGATCTGATCGACCATCCGGTGCCGTTCGATGAGCTGGTACGCGAACTTCAGCCCGAGCGCGACCCGCGGATGCACCCGCTGTTTCAGGCCGGGTTCGTCTTCGAGCCACCTGCTCCCAGCACCGACCCGGGCTGGAACCTCGCGCTCATGGAGGTCGACCTCGGAAACGCCATGCAGGTCGCGAAATTCGACCTGCATCTGGAGTTCGACGAGCGACCGACCGGCGAGCTCGCCGGCCGTCTGGTCTTCAACACCGATCTGTTCGATCGGGAGACCGCCCGGCGCATCATGCGGGCGATCTTGCTGGTGCTTGATCAGGCCGTCGCCGACCCCACGCGTCCGGTCGCTGATCTGGCGGTGATCCCGGAGCCGGATCTGCGGCGGATGCTCACCGACTGGAATGCGACATCGGCTGCGGCTGCTGACGATTGCACCCTGACCATGCGGCTGGAATCGCAGGCTTCCAGAAGTCTTGACGCGGTCGCCGTGCGCTTCGCCGGCAGTCAGGTGACGTATCGCGAGTTGCATGAATCGGCGAATGCGCTGGCCGAGAAGCTGGTGCAGGCGGGTGCGGGCGCCGGGACCCTCGTCGGGCTCGGGAGCGAGCGTTCGATCGAGATGATCGTCGGGTTGCTGGCGATCCTGAAGACGGGCGCTGCCTACCTGCCGCTGGATCCTGCCCTGCCGCGTGCCCGGCTGCGCTACATGGTGGCCGATGCCCGACTTCCCCTGCTGTTGCTGGACGATTCGCTCATCGAGTCGGTTGCTGAACTGGCGGCGCACTCGGTGCGCACCGTGGCACTCGCCGGGTGCTTGCGGCGGCGTGCGACGCGGCCCCCGGCCACAGCCGGCCAGCCGGGCGTTGACGATCCTGCCTACGTCCTCTATACGTCGGGGTCGACCGGCACCCCGAAGGCCGTCGTCGTCCCGCATCGCGCTGTGGTCAGCATGCTGGACGCCTATCCCGAGACACCGGGTTTTGCTCCCGGGAGTCGGTTCCTGTCGCTGGCGACGATCTCCTTCGACATCGCCGCCGCCGAAATCTGGCTGCCCCTGGTCTCGGGGGAGCGTGTCGTGCTCAGTTCGCGGGCTGACGCGACCGATCCGCGGCGGTTGGCGAGCCTGATCCGCGACGAGGGCGTCACGTCCATGCAGGGCACGCCGAGCCTGTTTCAGATGCTGCTCGATGCGGATTGGGGCGGTGCGCCCAACCTCACCGTCTTGTGCGGCGGGGAGCACATGTCCGAAGCGCTTGCCGCGCGCCTCGCCGTGCGGTGCCTGCTGTGGAACGGCTACGGGCCCACCGAGACGACCGTCTACGCGACGGCGGAGCGCATCCACGGCGCCGGCCGCATCACCATCGGGCGGCCGATCCAAAATACCCGCGCCTACATCCTCGATCGACGCGACCGCCCGGTCCCGATCGGGGTCACCGGCGAGCTACACATCGCCGGCGGCCGTGTCGCCACTGGCTACCTGCACAGGCCGGAGCTGACCGCCGCGCGTTTCGTTCCCGAGTACGGGCGATCCGAGCAGCGCATGTACCGCACTGGCGACCTCGCGCGCTATTTGCCCGACGGGCGCATCGAACTGTTCGGCCGCACCGATCAGCAGATCAAGATCCGGGGCCATCGCGTCGAACTCGGGGAGATCGAGAGCGCGGTCATCGAGCTGTCGGGTGCGGACTCCGCGGCGGTCGTTCTTCGTGAGGACACTCCGGGAGACAGCCGGCTCGTGGCGTATCTCGTTGCGGCTGCCGGTGAGGTTGCCGTGTCGGCGGCGGAGCTGCGCCGGCGGCTGGCGTCGGTGCTGCCGGCCTACATGGTGCCTTCGGCGTTCGTCTCCCTGGCGGAGCTGCCGCAGACCGCCACCGGCAAGCTCGATCGCCTCGCGCTCCCGGCGCCCGCGTCGGATGTATTCGCCGAAAAGCCTGATTTTGCAGCGGAACTCACGCCATTCGAGCAGCGGATGGCCGCGGTCTGGGCTCGGGTGCTCGGCACCGGATCGGTCGGCCCCGACGACGATTTCTTCGCCGTAGGTGGGCATTCGTTGCTGGCGGTTCGGCTGGTGGCCGAGATCGAAACCGAATTCGCCATCCCGATGTCGGTCTCCACCTTGATCGAGGGCGACGTCACCGTGCGCGGGCTGGCATCGCGGCTGTCACCTCGCGAGGCCGCGAGCCGTCCGGCGGTCCGGACCGCATCCGTTGGCACCGAGTTCGTCCGTTTCAACGCCGGCGGTGACCGGCCACCGCTCGTCATTTTCTTCCCTTCCCGCGAATCGTTCCTGGCGATGCGCCTGCTGCAGGCCGGGTTCGATCCCGCACAGCCGTTGATCGGTGTGCTGGCGGGTCTTGACGAGAATGCCCGCTTTCCGCGGGAATCGAGCATCCTGCAGATCGCCGAGGAGGCAGTGGCGACCGTCCGCGGGCTGCAGCCGCCCAATACCCCTTACCGGATCGCGGGATACTCGATGGCGGGGCTCATCGCTTACGAGGTGGCGGGTCTGCTGGTGGCCGAGGGGGAGGAGGTCGAGTGGCTCGGCCTCGTCGATACCTACTCACCGAGTCAGGCGGCGCGCGAGTTCTCGATCGCGGTGTACCTGGAGCGTTCGCGCGGACGTAGCTTGCGCAAGTCCGTGGCAAGTGCTGCCGCGCGGGTGCGTACCGAATCGATCGTGCGCTACACCGACGCGGCGGCAAAGGTGCGTCGCCGCCAGCTCGATCGTTTTGACGAGCTCGGGGCTCGCCGCCTCATGGGTGAATACACGCCGTCGGGCCACAAGGTTCCGCTGGACCTTTTCGTCACCCACGCGTCATCAGAGCGCGCGGCTCCCATGCTCGGCTGGTCGCAGTTGCATCCGGGTGCGGTGCAGATCCGCGAGATCGGCGGCGACCACATGTCGATCATGCAGGGCGATGCTGCCCGCCGGCTGGCTGACGCGCTGGTCCGGGCTCAGCCCTGACATACTCGCCAGGTGCATCGCGTGCGGTCCTGGGGGTTGGCCCAGCGGGTCATTGTGGTGATCGCGCTGGCGCTCGGCTTCGCCGTGCTGGGTCGCTACCTCGTCAGCCTGGGACACCCGCGCGTCACCTACGGCTGGTTTTCCTACGCGCCGTTGAGTTCGAAACTGTCCGTGCCGCCTCCGGGGATGCGGCCTTGGGAACGCGCACTCATCTGGATCGGGCTGATCGCCGTCTGGGCGGGCGCGTCAGCGTGGCTGCTGCGCCCGCCGCGAACGAGCGCTAAGGCTTCGGGAACGCCGGACGAGCGGTAACGGCCGCCTGCGTCAGCAGCGAATCAGTCAGGTTTTGCAGTGATTGTGGGCCGTCGATCTCACCGAGCATGATGGCGACCACAGTATTGCCGTAACGGGCGATCGCCATGTCCATGACCAGGGAAGTGCCACCGATCTGCCCTGTCATCTCGATGCCGAGGGCATCATCGCTGCCGGCGATCTGCGGCATGGTCAACGGTTGGAGACTGACGGTCGCTCCGGCGAAGGTGCTGACGCTGCACGACTTCAGCGCAGACCTGAGCTGGTCCATCTGTTGCGCGTTAGTGGGATTGTTCACCAGCGCTTCCACGACAAACCCGTTGTGATCAGCAGTCGCGAACGCACGGGAGGCATCAGCCGTGTCCTTGGTCTGGCTTGTCAGCCCGTTCGCCCCCTCCATGCAGCCGGTGGAGGCGTCGTCGTCCTCGCTGTTGTCACTGGCGGTATTGATCCTGTAGTCGTCGCCAGTGACGGAGCTGACCGCCGTCGGAGTCAGCAGCACTCGCTGAAAGGACGAGGAAAGCGCCGATTTGTGGGAGCTGAACACCGTCGGCACGAGCACTACGGCGGCGAGCCCAATGGTCACCACTCCCGCCACCACGCTCCTCCATCGGTTGCTGCCTCGGGAGGTCTGCGGGATCGACGAGAGTGGCGTCGGCGATCCTACGGTGGTGCTGTAGCCGACTCCGGGCCCGAACGGATGTGGGGCAGCGACGGGTCGGGGCCCCATTGTCGAACCGTCGGCAGCCTGCTGCGCGGCAGTCGCGGCAGTCGCGGCCATCGCGAACGGTGGGGGTGCCGCGGACGGATGTTGGCGTGCGGGCGGGATGGCTGAGAGGGCCGCTGTCCATTGTTGGCCGTCCCAGAACCGCATCTGACCCGACCCGGCGGGATCGGGATACCAACCTGCTTCTGGACCCATTTGTCTTTTTTCGGAGCGACTCAGCTGCCTCTTGAGAACATCCGGCACAGTTGCAGCACTTGGCCTTACCGCTACCCGTCGAATGGCGCCAGGGCGTCTGGGCCATATGAGTGAAGACTCGTCGGCCTTCGGGTGCCGCGCCGGGCCGCCCCTCAAGCGTGTCCGGTTTCAGGACGAAATATCACACATGGCGCCAGTGAGTGGTTGGTATCCGGATCCGGCCGGAGGCGCGCAGCTGCGCTTCTGGAACGGCCAGGCGTGGACGGCCGCGACTATGCCGGCTCCCACATCACCCGAACCCAGGCCCTATGCAGTGTCCGGGGCTGTCGGAGAACGGCCGGCGTACGCGCAGAGCTCGTCGTACGGGCAGCAGGCGGCGTACGTGTCGCCGTCGCCGTACGGCGCGGGTTCCTCACCTGGCGGGTACGGGCCAACGCGCACGCCCTACCGCTCCCAGCCTCGGCCGCGCTGGCATTCGCGCCATGGCAAGGCACTCTCCGGTGTCGTAGCTGTGGTGGTCGCCGGTGTCGTCGTGGCGGTGACCGGCTGGCCCTTCGCTGCGGCATCATCGAAGCCGCAGCACACGACGGCGGCCCTCACCAAGGTGCTCCTGACGTCCGATCAGATCAGTGCCACGACGGGCGGCGCGTTCACCGTCAACCTCGACAACAGCGACGACAGCAGTGACGACACGTCCGACGATTGTCCTGCCGCTGATGCCCTCGACGGCAAGGACCAGACCGCCCAGGCTGAGGGCGACCGCGAGTTCACCAGCGGTGCGGGGTTGGTCGTCGACGAGGACATCACCTACACGCCGGGCAAGGCGGCCACGATGTTCTCCCAGCTGCGGACGGCTCTCGGTGAATGCCACTCGATGACCGTCGAGGACAACACCAAGCTGACGATGACTCTCGTCCCCGTGTCAGTCATTGCGGGTAGCGACGACACGATCGCCATTCAGGCGACGGGCGTCTTTCCCGGCAACCAGGAATTCACGATCCGGATGGAATCGGCGAGATACGGCGACACGGTCGTCGGCATTGTTTACGGCGGATTGACGACGCCTGCGGCGGCGAGCGGGGTCGCCGACCGCCTCCTGCAGCAGGCAACGGGCCAGGCGAAGAGCGTTCTCTAGCTGCCGGCGTAGCTCTTGACGGTGATGACGTTATCGGACCCGCAGTTGAACGGGCCGGTGTTGGGCTTGGTGACCTTGTCGTCATAGACCCAGCCGGACGTGGTCAGCCGCATCAGCAGCCAGCATTGGCTGATCTGCGGCTGGCTCAGCGGCTTGGTCGCCGTGGCGTAGAGGCCGCCGGCATTCCAGTTCGTACGCGAGCCGGCCTTCTGCAGCACGCAGTCCTGCGTCAGGTTGGTGCCGCATTCGGTCGCCGCCTGGGCCCACAGCACCCAGGTGTTGAACGCACCCATGGTGAAGGCGTCAAGGTCGGCGGTGCCCGGCGTCGCGGCCATGATCTGCTTGACCTGCTGCACGACCGGGTACTTGTCGGCCAGCTCGAACGGCAGGTGCGCGATATCGATGTAGGTCGGCGGGACCGAGCCTTGCGCCTTAGCCACCTTCACCGACTTCTCACCGTAGAACTGCTGACCGAAGAGCAGCCACTCAGGGTTGAATCCGGTGTCGCGCATGGCACTGAAGATCGGCGCCGGGTCGGTGGCGACAATCTCGAAGTCGGCCTTGGCTCCGGCCTGTTTCATCTGCTCGAGATAGGGCCGGTAGTTGGCCACGATCGCCGGACGGTCCTGGAGCGTCGCGACCTTGTTGCCCAACTGCTGCCAGGCTTCCTGCGCCCGCAGCCCCTGGGGCCGCAGCGACGCCAGGCTGCTGCCGGCGATACCGAAGCCCGCCTTGGTGTCCGGGTAGGCATCGGCGAGCAGTCGCAGCGGGGCGACGGGGTAGAGCGTCGCCGGGCTGCCGTTCGGGTTCACCTGGTACTTGCCGTTGTAGGCCTCGGGGGAGGCGGTGTAGGCGGGGATGGAGCCGAGCTTGCAGGCCTCGCGCGGCTTGACGGTCGGGGCGTCGAGGGCGGTCGTACCGCCGACGAGCATGAAGTCCTTCTGGCAGGCCGTGATCACGGCCGAGGCGCCGTTGAAGAGTTTCGCATCGATCTTGTCGACGACGACGGTGCGCCCGTTGATACCGCCGGCTGCGTTGCACCACTTGGCGAAGGCGTCGCCGACGTCGAAGAATTCCTGGCCCAGTCCGGGGGCGGCAGCAGCACCCGGGTCGCCGAGAACGCCGATGTGAATCGTCTTGCCGACGATCCCTCGACCGGAACCACCGGTGCCGGGGCCGGCGGCGCACACCTTCGTGAGCGTGCCGAACTGGCCGGCGGCTAGGGAAGCTGGGGCGCTCGATGAGCTGGCTGAACCGGAAAGGGCGCTGCTGCTCGTGGTCCCGGAGGGGGTACTCGAACTCGAACGTCCGCACGAGGAGACGACGAGGCCCACCGACACGGCCGCCGCGGCTGCCAGGAATCTCGTGGATCGCGGCGGAACGCGCACGGCAGTCTCCAGTCCTCAGTGCCGGAGGGCGTGACAGCGAGCGCGGCCAGCCACCGGCGACTTGCGGAGGATAGCCGATAAGTATGAGTCGATGTCAATTTCGAAAATCGGCTGCCGCAACACGCGCCAGCCGGCCGGACATGCGACGTGCCATCAGCCGGAAGGTCGCCGGCGCCAGCGGCATGGCCAGCCGCATCGCCCGCGCCGGGCGGAATGCGGCCGTCCAGGACAGCAGCGCGCCAGTGCCCGCGTCGGTCAGCCGGTAGTCCTCGGCGAAGGCGTCGAACAGCGGCGAGGTCGTGGCGTCGACGCGGAAAGCCCAACGCTCGTCGCCATCCCAGGCGAGGATGGTCTCGCGGTATTCGCTGCGATAGGCGTCGACCGTACGGACGCTGCCGACCGCATGGGGCGGTGGAGTTTCCCACCGGCCGTTATGGCTGAAGCCTGGAAACCAGTCGCCCCAGCCGGCTGGATCCCCGCAGATGCAGGCGAAGACGGCGCTGCGCGGCGCTGCCACGAAGTTGTGGGTGGTGATCGTCACCGGCGCCTCGCGAAAGAAGGACTCTTCGACCGGCTCGAGGGATCGCATGCGCCCAGCCTGGCACGGCCGGCCGGCGACCGGCTGATGATCGCTTCAGGCGGCGGGGAACAATGAGGCTGTGAGCGAGCAGAGCCGGTCGAACGCGTCGACCTTCGTCCTGGTCCACGGCGGCGGCCACGGAGGTTGGTGCTGGCAAAGGCTGGCCAAGGAGCTGCGCAGCCGGGGGCATGAGGTCTGGACTCCGACGCTGACCGGATTCGGCGAGCGGCGCCATCTCGACAGCGATGGCGTCACCTTCGAGACGTTCGTGACCGACATCGTTTCGGTGCTCGAGTACGAGGACTTACGCGACGTGGTGCTGGTCGGTCACAGCATGGGCGGGGTCATCGTCCCGCGCGTCGCGGAGGTGGCGTCCGAACGCATCCGCGCCGTTGTATGGATGGCCGCTGTGGTGCTGAACGACGACGAGACGTTGCTCGAAGCGGTGCCGCAGACCCCCGAAGTGGCCAAGGCAGTGGTCATTCAGGACGACGGCTCGGTACGCACCGATCCACAGCTGATGATCGAAGCGCTGCTTCCCGAAGGAACCGATCAGGAGCGGGCCTGGGTGCTGGCACGCCATCGGCCGTACCCGCCGATGGCGTTGGTCGAGCCGGGCAGGCTGACCGCCTTCAAAGCCCTCGGCCTTCCTACCGGTTACATCCTGGCGACCCTGGACCTCGCGGTCGCACCCGATCGCGCCCGCGCGTTTTCAGCTCGCCTGCCCGGTGTTCGTTACGCCGAAGTCGAGGCCGGGCACGACCTGATGCTCACCCGGCCGAAGGAATCCGCCGACGCGCTGCTCTCGGTGTCGGAAAGGCGCGACTGAACCGAGCCTCCTCGATCGGGATGTCCCAGACGGTCCGCGTTCGGGTGAGGTCATCGGGTGTCCAGCCATGGGCGCGGTACAACCGTTCAGCGCGGGCATTCCCGGCGAGCAGCCACAGCACCGCTCGGGGAAAGCCGGCCGTCGTCAGACGCTCGTGCGCGTCCTCGAGCAGCCGGCCGCCGATGCCGTGTCCCCACGCCGCGGGGTCGACGTAGAGGGCGCCCAACTCACCGCAAGATGCGGCCGGGTCGGCCGCCGTCACCGTCGCGAAGCCGCGGATCCGATCGGCTTCGACGGCCACGAACGTCACAGGCCGGCGCTGGGCGGATCCACCGAAGGTGTAGCGACGGGCACGCTCATGGGGGTCAAGTCTGTCGAGAGCGGCGTCGGCGATCAGGCCGCGGTAGCCGACCTGCCAGGAGCGCACGTGGACCTCCGCCACGGCAAGGGCATCGGCGGGCTCGGCGTCGCGAATCAGCATGTGGCGATCGGCGCCCAGCGGCTATTTCGCGACGAGCATCAGCATGGTCTCGGGCCGGACGCCGTCATTCTTCATGGCGGCAGCGGCGCCCTCGGTCGCCATGAGCTCCTGGAACTTGGCGAGGTCGGGGATCTCGACGACGAGCCCGACCCGGTTGGAGCCGGCGGGGTCATGGAAGGGCTGTGCGGTGATGCCGTGGGGTCCGAAGAAGTCCTCGCGGGCCGGCGAGGCGAGCCAGTGCTGCACGTCGTCGACCTCGTGGGTGATCATGTACGTCGCCATTGGCTTCCCTCTCAGTGAGTGTTGTCATGATCATGTACTTCAGCCCGGCCGGAGTCGAGAGGCGGCTTTCTGCGCGCGAGGTGGGTGCGGCTACGGTCGGTTCGTGCGTAGCGATCCCCTGACCGTCGACCTGCATGACGCGCGGCTCTGGCAAGACCCGTATCCCGTTTGGCGCCAGGCCATGGATCAGCACCGCACCGCGCGGACCACGCGCGGCGAGCTCATCTTGCTGAGGGCGGACGATCTCGATTTCGCCGTCTGCGATCCGGCTTTCGTCCAACTCGGGGTCGGTGCCCTGGAAATGCTGGGGATTTCCGACGGGCCGTTTCACGAGTGGCGCCGGTTGACGATGGCGGCGGTGGACGGTCCCGATCACGAACGCAAGCGCTCCCTGGTCGCGCGAGCCTTCACGCCGCGCCGGGTGGAGCGGCTGCGGGCGTCGTTGCGCAAGCACGCTTCGCACCTGCTTGACGATGCAACGGCGGGCGACGCCACCATTGATGTCGTGAAGGACTACGCGGCAGACCTTCCGTTGTGGCTCGTCTGCGAGTTCCTCGGGCTGCCGACCGAAAGTCGCGATGAGATCGATGAGTTCCTCACCGGAACCGAAGAGGCCTTCGTGGATCCGATGACGCCCGAGCGGCGCGAGCGGGCAGAGACCGGCATCGTCGCGCTGTATGGCTTCGTCGAAGGGCTCATCGCCGAACGTTCGCGACAGCCCGCAGAGGACTTGGTGTCAGACCTTCTCGAGGCGGAGCGGGCTGGCCGGGCCGATCGAGCGGAACTGGTCGCGCTCGTGGTCAACGTCATCGGCGGCGCGGTCGGGTCCAGCCGGGTCGGCATTGCCAACGCCATCCTGCTTCTGCTGAGCCATCCCGAGCAGGCGCGTTGGGTGGCGCAGGACCCCGATCGCGTGCGGCCCGCTGTCGAGGAATGCCTGCGGTTCTATCCGCCGTTTCGGGCGGGCCGCCGTAAGGCGATCGCGGAGGTCGACGCGTTCGGGGTGCAGCTGCAGGCCGGTGAGACGGTCTACATCGCGCGGCAGGCCGCCAATCGCGACCCGCGTCGATGGTCGGACCCTGACACCTTTGACGTGAGGCGTCCCGAGAGCCGCCACTACAGCTTCGGCTACGGCCCGCACTTCTGCCTGGGCCAGGCCCTCGCCCGGCTCGACATCCAGGAGTCGGTCGCGCAGTTCCTGCAGCAGTGCCCGGACGCCCGGCTGCTCGACGAGGCGCCCGAGCGTGTCCCGTTCACACCCGACGATCAGCTCGTCGCGTTGCCGGTGGCTATAGGTCGATCCAGGAGGTAGCCCTGTCTCACTGCTCCGCGGCCTCGAGCCACTGCTCGAGTGTCGCGTCTTCCCAATCGTCGGGTCCGTAGACGGTTCGGGGCAGCGGCGTCATCACGTGGCTGTCGCCGCCGGTGACGAATTGGGCAGACAGCTTTTCCCACGCGACGATCCGGTCGTCGGCTTCGCCCTCGTCGCACAGCCCGCGAGTGGTATCCCGGCTCTGACGCCAACGCACCTGCGCGGGAATGTCTGTCGCCCACACCATCACCACCTCGTGCTGGTTGGACGTGACCTCGTACAGACCGGTGGCGTGGTGGCCGTACTCGGCCATCAGCGGCTTGCGTTGCTCTGCCACAGCGGCGAGAAAGTCGAGTGTGCTGCCCGGTCTTACGGTCAGGATCTCGTTGACGAACAGGGTGCCTTTGATGCCTGCTTGCTTGATCTGCTCGGTGCTGGGACTGCCTGGCACGCCGGCGCAGAGCCGATCGAAGCCGCCCGACCGCCACTTGTGCGCCTCGTCCCACCAGTCGCCGTAGAACGCCTTGCGCCGCTTGAGATTCATCCGATCGACGTTGGAGGCCCACCCGCGCCAGCCCAGCGACCCGATGTCCCAGATGTTGATGACCTGCGGCCAGCGGCCACCTCCCGCGGCGCACACGTAGAACGAGCCCTGCAGGCCGAACATCTCCGGCATGCGCAACACGGGGTCTTTCCAGAGGTGCTCCATGTAGTCGTACTGGCCCTGGCCGACGATGTCGACCACCTCATAGAGGTAGAGGTCACGAGTAGCCACTACGTCCTCCTTGCGGGTCACCGGGAGCTCAGTTTGTCATCCACCACCGGATCCCCTGCCGATGCGTGGCCATTCGCGCCGCCGGTCACCAAGGGCATCATGGATGCCTATGGACGCCCGGCTGCTGGCTGATCTGCGCGCCGAGCAAGCGGTGCTTTTGACCGCACTCGACGGGATCGGCGAGGGTTGGGATCGGTTGACGCCGGCCGCGGGATGGACGGTCCGGGACACGCTCGCCCACCTGCTCGTCGCGGAACGGGCCGCGACGCTTTCGGTCAGCCACGGCATCGATCCGCTGGAGAGCGGAATACGTGCATCCCGCACGCAACAGCCGGGTGAGGCGCTGCTGGCGGAGTGGGGTGCGGCAGCGGGCGAGGCTGCGGATGCCATGGCACATCGAGGAGATTCTGACCGCGTGCCTTGGGGCGGGCGCGCGATGTCGGTGCGGTCCCTGGCCACCGCCCGGCTCATGGAATGTTGGGCCCACGGTCTGGACTGCCTCGCCGCGCTGGATCGACCCGTGATGGCGTCCTCGCGGTTGCGCCACGTCGCCTGGCTGGGCTACCGCACACTGCCCTACGCGTTCGGTGTCGCCGGAGTCGTCCCACCAGCCGATCCGGCAACGTTGCGGATGGAGCTGGAGGGACCGGGCGGTGAGCGCTGGACATTCGGGCCGCCAGGATCAGCCGAACGGATCATCGGTCCGGCGCTCGATTGGTGCCGCGTAGCCACCCACCGGCTGAGGCCCGGCGATCCGATGTCCCTTTCCGCGCAAGGAGAACTGGCGGTGCTGGCTCTGCGGCATGCCCGAGCGTTCTTGTGACAGTGCTCGCATCACCAACGCACCGCGCCGCAAGCGCGTAGTTGCTCGATCTCCGGATCGGAGCAGCCGAGCTCGGCCAGGATGGCCCGGGAATGCTCCCCTTGACGCGGCGGCGGTCCGCCCAGGCCAGGGTTGCGGCGATCACTGCGCCACGGGCCGCTCGGCAAGGGCAGACCCGGAGCGGCCTCGGCAATCAGCTGCCGTTCGGCTGCCCACTCCGTCGCCGCCAGATCGGCGAACGAACGCACTTCGGCGAACATCACCCGCGAGCCCGCGAACGCCGCCGACAGCGCCGGGAAGTCACTGAGGCGGACCATCTCCGCGCCGATCACCCCGCGGGCGAACGTGTCGCGCTCCGCGGCATTTCCCGCGCCCAAGCGCGGATCCTCCAACGATGACCGGTCGGCGTCCAGCGTCTCGAGGATCGCGGGCAACTGCGTGACCGCCCGCCCGAGCAGTGCCACCTGCGATCCGTCGCCGAGCAAGAACACCGGATGCAGCCAGATGTCGAAGCCGCCGCGGTCGAGCTCGGTGTACTCGCCCGGCCGCGCGCGCAACTCCTGCGTCGTGGGCCGCTGCAGCTCGACGCCCGCCCACTCGTTGGCGTAGAGCAGCGCGTGAGCCATCGCGACGTCCACGGCCTGGCCCAGTCCGGTGCGGCCGCGTTCATGAAGCGCGGCCAGGACTGCGCAGGCGGCGAACACAGCGGCGTAGACGTCGCCGTGGATCTGCGTTTCCTGCTCGGCTTGCCGGCCGCGTAGCCGCGACGCCATCTCGATCGTGCCCGCCTGCGCGTGCACCATCGGTGCGTAGGCCTTGCGATCGCGCCAGGGACCGGTCTGTCCCCAGCCCGTCACCGAGCAGACGATCAGCGCGGGGTTGGTTTCGCGTAGCCGCTCCGGGTCCAAGCCGAGCCGGGTCAGGACGCCGGGCCGGAAGTTCTCCAGCAGGACGTCGGCGCGGGCGGCGAGGCGCTCCACAACCCCAGCGCCTTCAGGGCTCTTCAGGTCGATGGTGATCGCCCGCTTGCCCGCATTCATGTGGGCGAAGTAGGGGGACACCCCATCGACAAAGGGTTGAGCGGTTCGGGTGACGTCGCCCTCAGGAGGCTCGACCTTGATGACGTCGGCGCCCAGATCGGCGAGCAGCCGCGCGCACAGTGGACCCGAGACCACCCGCGAGAGGTCCAGGACTTGTACTCCGGCCAGCGGCAGCTTCGCGCGGTCGCCGGTGACTCCTGGGCCAGACATGAGGGCACGATACGGGTCGAGTGCGGCCACGCTGGAGGCCGCCCGCATTGTTGCGGCTACTTCACCCCCTCGCTGATGACCTTCACCTCGGTGTACTCCTCGAGTCCGAGGGTGCCCATCTCGCGTCCGATCCCGCTCTGCTTGTAGCCGCCGAAGGGCACCGCGCAGCTGTAGTACATCCCGCCGTTGACATTGACGACGCCCGAGCGAATGCGATCCGCGATGGCTCTTGCGCGCTCGAGGGATCCGCTCTCGACCGAGCCGGCGAGGCCATAGATCGTGGAGTTGGCGATCCGCACCGCCTCGTCGTCGGTGTCGAACGGGATGACGCAGATCACCGGCCCGAAGATTTCCTCTTGCGCGATACGGGAATCCGGGTCGACGTCGGCGAAGATCGTGGGCTCGACGTAGTACCCGCGCGGCAGGTGCTCGGGACGCTTTCCGCCGATGACCAGCCGGGCACCTTCGGCCTTGCCGATCTCGATGTAGTCGAGCACCCGCTGGTGCTGGCGGGCGTTGATGAGCGGGCCCATGTAGACCGCCGGATCATTCGGATCACCGAACGGCATCGCCCGGTACGCATCTGCGAGCTTGCCGATCATCGCCTCGTAGACCGGACGCTGCACGAGGATTCGCGTGTTGATCGAGCAACCCTGCCCTGCCTGAGCGAGCGCCTGGTAACTCACCATCATCGCGTTGGCGTCGAGATCGGCGTCGTCACACACGATCCAGGCGGATTTGCCGCCGAGTTCGAGGAAGACCTTCTTCACCGTCTGCGCGGCGACGGCCATGAGATGGCGGCCGACGATGGTCGAGCCGGTGAAGCTGATGAGATCGACGCGCGGATCCTCGGCCAGCAGCTGCGAAACCGAGTTGTCGGAGGTCGGCACGACGTTGAAGACGCCCGGGGGAATGTCGGTGGCCTCGGCGGCCAGCCGGCCGAGGACCGTGGCGCTCCAGGGGGTGTCGGGGGCGGGCTTCAGGATGACGGTGCATCCGGCAGCGAGTGCGAAGGCCGCCTTCGCCAGATTGACTTGCATCGGGGCGTTCCATGGCGTGATGCAGGCGGTCACCCCGACCGGCTCGCGGCGCAGCCGGCGCCGGCTCATCATCCCCATCGACTCACCGACGCCGAGGTCCTGGACGAACTCGTAGTTCTCGGCGAGGTCGGCCGCATAGGTCAGGTTGTCGAGCGCCCGGTCGAACAGGGCCGTGTTCAGGCTCGCGTCCGTCGCGCCGACCTCCAGGCGAACCGTCTCGCGTATCGCGGGCGCGTTCGCCAGGAGCGCGGCGTGCAGCTGCCTCAGGCAGCGCGCCCGAAACACCGGATCGGCCGCCCAGTCCCCCTGGTCGAAAGCGCTTCGTGCCGCGCCGATCGCTTCCAGCATGTCCTCGGCGGTGGCGTCGGCGGCGACCCCGACGACTTGCTCGGTGGCCGGGTTGATGTTCTCGTGCGTCCGGCCGCCGGCGGCCTCGCGCAGCTGACCACCGATGAACAGGCGCTCCTCGATGAGGAGCTCGGTCTGGGTTGTCATGGCTGTCGTCACCCTCTCTTCATGCTGGGGTCATCGAGGCGAGCTCAGGCCGTCGCCGGCGACGACCACGGGGAAATCGAGCACCGAGACGCAGCCCGGGGGAGCGGCGACGAGTCGCGGGATCACGTTCATGGCACGTGCAGTATTCAGCAGCGAGTTCGCCGCTCCCGGCTCGACTCCGTCCGGCCATCCGAAGGTCGCCACGATCGGCGGCTCACCGTCGATCTCCACCGTCCAGGGCGGCTGCTCGTGATTGGCGCGCCAGCCCGGCCCGAGGCCCAGCACGGCGGTCTGCTCGTTGGTGATGGTGAGGAACGGCTGATCGCCGGAGTACGCCACGACCGTCCATTGTGCCCCGGCGACTGTCCCCTTCTTGACGAGGTAGCCGGAACCTTCGAGCACGACATCGGCTTCGGCCAGCGCGATCTGCTTGTCGGCCAGAACCACGCTGGTGCACGGGATCCCGAGGGCCGTCGCGACCATGTTGGCCGACTGACCCAGTGCCCACACCCAAGCGTTGTCGATGATCTGCTGCGTCTCGGTCGCCGCAGGCGCGACGCCGATGCCGAGCCCGGTCTGGATCTGCACGGCCGACGGGTAGCTCGAGACGTGATTGCGCTGCCAGGCCCGGATCGCCCGGATGCGACCGGTGTACCCGGAAAGGAAGAGCGGGAACGCGTCACTGATAAGACCCGGGATGTTGCCTCCCGCAGCCAGCGAGGCGTTGCCGGCTTCCCCAGCAGCTTGGAGCTGGTCGAACTCGGGCTGCCCGGGCAGGAAGTAGCCGCCGAGGCCGGTGTAGACGTTGATCCCGGCGCGCAGCAACCGGTCGAAAAGCGTGACGTCCCAGGCCATCCCGGAGTAGATGGCTGCGTCGGGCCGGGCGGCGATGACGTCGTCGATGCTCTGCGTGGTGGTGATGCCGTTCGGGGCGGTGCCGACGAGCTCACCGCAGTCGCGGCCGGCTTTCTCGTCGGCATGTACCAGGACGGCCACGAGTTCCAGCTGCGGATGCCCGGCGAGGCGGCGGACGATCTCGGAGCCGACACCGCCCGTGTAGAGCTGCGCGAGGCGGATCAACTGGACATCCAGGCGCCGGCGTCGTTCACGAGTACCTGCGCCGTCATCTTCGCGCTCTCGTCCGACGCGAGATAGACGATCAGCCCGGTCATGTCCTCCGGTTCGAGGCTGGCGCCGAGCAGAGATGATTCCACGAGCGTCTGAGCGATGACCTCGGGGACGACGGGCTTCGCTGCCGGTGACATGGTCAGGCCCGGACAGACGGCGTTGACCCGGATTCCGCGCTTGCCCAGGAGCTGGGCCATGATGCGGGTCTGGCGCAGCAGCATCCACTTGGTCATGCCGTAGCCCTCGGGACGGATCTTCGGCGCCGGCCCATCGTCGGGTATCGCGAAAACAGCCCGCAGATCAAGGGGAAAGGCGGCATTCGAGGAGATGTTCACGATCGAGCCGCTGCGCTGCTCCCACATGTAAGGGAGCACGGCATTGGAGGCATTGATCGCCCCCATGAAGTTGACCGCCATGAAGTCGTCCCAGGTCGCGGTCAGCTGATCGAACATCAGGCCGGCATTGTTGACGAGACAGTCGATGCGTCCGAACTCGTCACCGATCCGCTTGGCGACCTCCGCCATCTGCGCCTCGTCGGAGACGTCGGCCTTGATGCTGATGGATCGCCCGCCGAGCGCGGCAATGTCCTTCTCGACGTCGGCGGCCTGATCGATGCGCTTGTAGTCGACGATGGCCACCGCTGCACCTTCGGCGGCGCAGGCCCGCGCGTAGGCCGCGCCGATGCCTTGCGCCGCGCCGGTGATCAGGCACACCTTGTCCTGCAGGCGTCCGCTCATGGCCGTTCGCTACCTTTCTGCCGGGAGATCGAAGCCGAGATTGTCGACCAGGCGCACACCGCCGAGCTGCAGGGAAGCCAGCAGCCGCACCGAGCCGGACAGCCTGTCGAGGGGTGTCATGGTCGCCGACCCGACCGGCGTGAAATAGCGGATATCGCCTTTGCTGCCAATGGTTTCGGCGAACACCGAGCTCACGCCCGCGAGGCCTAGTTCGCCCGCGATCGCTGCCTGGCGGGCGGCCTGCAACGCCTCGTACAGCACCGGCGCGAGGTCACGATCCGCCACCGTGAGTTGGGCGTTTCGGCTGGAGATGGCAAGCCCGTCGTTCTCCCGGATCGTCGGGCAGCCGATCACCTCGACCGGCCACCCCAGATCCTCGGCAAGGCGCTGGTACATCACCAGTTGCTGCCAGTCCTTCTCACCGAAGTAGGCGCGGCACGGCCCGAAGACGTTCCAGAGCTTGCACATCACCATCGCGATGAGGTCGAGATGAGCCGGATCCTCGAGGTGCGGCACGCCGCTGGACATGGCCGGCAGGCTCACCCTCGTCATCGGCTCGCGGGAAAAGAGTTCGGTGCTTTCCGGGGCGAAGATGACGTCGAGCCCGCCACCTTCGGCCAGCGCGAAGTCTCGATCGGCGTCGCGGGTGTACTCCAGTTCGGACTCCATCCAGTCGCTCGCGGTGCCCCCACCCCAGAAGAGCGCCGTGACGTCGTTCTGCGCCGCGGCCGTCTTGATGAGCGAGAGGTGGCCGGCGTGCAGTGCCCCGCTGGTGCCCACCATGGCGACCCGCTGCCCGCTGGCGCGCGCCTTGTCCAGCCGCTCGCGCAGGCTCGCACAGGTGTGGATGCGCTCCACGTCAGGACTGTCGCTGAGGGGCGTCGAAGTCCAGCTTCGGCAGGGCCTGGTGGCAAAGCGCCCCACCGTCGATGGTCAGTTCAGTGCCGGTGACGTAGCCGGACTCGTCTGACGCCAGATAGACGACGCCCGCGGCGATGTCGGCTGGTTCGCCGAAGCGGGGCACCATGATGTTGCGCTGGAAGGCTGCTCGCCGGACCGGATCGTCCAGAATCGCTGCCATCACAGGGGATCCGGTGTAGATGAACCCGACGATGATGGTGTTGGCCCGGATGTTCTCCTTGCCGTAGTCCACGGCGAGCTGGCGGGTCATCGCATTGATCGCACCCTTGGACGCGTGGTAGGCGGGGCGCTCCGGCAGGGCGGATCGTGACGAGCTCGCCGAGATGTTGATGATCGACCCGTTGCCCGCCGCTCGCATCTGCGGGATGGCGTACTTGCAGGCCCAGAAGGTGCCCATCAGAGCCACCCGAATGATGTTGTCGAACGTCTCGCTCTCGATCAGGTCGATGTGACTGTCCCGGCCGCTGCCGGCGTCGTCGGAGATCGCACTGTTGACGAGTGTGGTGAGCGCGCCGAAGCGCTCGACGGTGGCAGCGACGGCGTAGGAGACGTCGCTTTCGACCCCGGCGTCGGAGTTCAAGTACATCGCCCGGCCCCCCGCGCCGGCAACGGCGGCTTCGACCTCGCGTCCCTTGTCCTGCGATCTGCCTGTGAACGCGACGGCGGCACCTTGCGCGGCCAGCATCTCCACGATCCCCCGGCCGATGCCGCGAGTGCCGCCCGTGACGAGGGCGACCTTTCCTTCGACGCGCATGTGTCTTTTCGTCTCCTCGCAGCCGTCCGGCGCTGGACGCGGGGGAAACTTAACAGACGAACAGAAAGCTGATCAACTGTTCAGCCGCTTCTTCTTGGTGGACTTGCGCCCGCCCGCCTTCGCTGCCGCCGGCGACTCGGGGTAGAGGGCGGAACGCAGCAGCTCCGAGGTCGCTTCGCGCCACCGGCCCAGCCCGTCCTCCCCGGATTCGCTGCCCAGCACATGTTCGAGATGACGCGGCAGCAGCAGGGGCACGAGCGCCAGGACGTCCAGGATGGCGGCGACCGCCTGCACGTCCGCGGAGCGCCGGGCCATCCCCTGCCGTTCCCGGCGGCGCAGGTCCTTCGCGCCGTCATCGACGATGCGCGCGAACCACTCGAGCCCTTCGGGAGACTCCTCCAGAAGCATGCGGCGGATGTAGGACTGCAGCAGCGGTGTGCCCGTCAGGAGCCGTTCGAATGCTGCCGAGCGCCGGGCATTCGCCTCGGCCGGATCCGTGCTCACGCCCTCGTCGGCCGTCGAGAAGCGCAGGAGGGACTGGACCCATTCCTCGACCGCCTCGACGACGCCCTGCTTCGAGCCGTAGTGGTGCAGCACCAGCCCGGGTGAGACCGCCGCCTCCGTCGCGATCGCCCGTACCGTCGCCGCTCGCACGCCCCGGGTCGCAATCAGTTCGAACGCCGCGTGCCTGATGCGCGCGCGAGCGGTCAGGTCATCGGGCGCGGGCGGATGCACGCCCGGACCTTACCGACCCTCATTCGATGCCGGTGATGAGTCGCCGGGCAAGCCTGCGACCCCGCCGCCGTCGTGTCCAGCTGAAAAGGGCACGGTCCACGTAGCGGTCGTAGTCCTGCTGGCCCTGGTCTCCGATGGCCGTCCAGTTGGCGATGGCGGTGCGCCTGGTGGCCGCGTCGTAGCGCAGGAGCACCGCTGCGAGCGCCGCGGGCATGGCGGTCACCCAAGGGTCGGCAGAGTCCTCCGCTTCGCTGGTCATGGCTGCCGTCCTCCTCCGATACGAAACGGACAACTCACCCATATTCTCA
>DATAZK010000182.1:0-1944 GCA_036272075.1 Frankiaceae bacterium | reverse complement strand
CAAAGCGTCAGCCACGACCGGACGCGCTCCCAGCCCGCGCACCAGATCCTGCTTCGACGCGCTCCTGGTCATCCCGACCACCGCGTGGCCTCGCGCCACCAGCTGCGGGACGAGAACTCTGCCAAGAACGCCCGTGGCGCCGGCTACGAACACCTTCATGACTGCTCCTCTCGTTTCATTGCCCCCGTAAGACGAGACAGACACGCCGCCTGTGACAGTCCTAGCCCCTGGGTGCTCAACACGCGCACGTCCGCTCGCGCACCACCATCCGCCCGGCGCTGCCGCGACGCGCGGTTTCACTGTCGGACTGCGTTTGAGATGGGTCGCAGCTGGGTACGCGAGGGGTCGGGACGGAGGGTCCGGAGCTGATGTGCCGCTGCGGCCACGTGCGTGAGTCGCGTGGCCGTCGGGCCGGGCGGAGGAGCCTACGCCTCGTCAGGCCATCCAGGAGAGGGAGGGAGTCGTTATGCATTCATCCGGGTCGCTCGGGCGCCGGTTGCTCGCGGTGGCGGGCGTCGCGCTCGCTGCCGCGGCGGTCGCCGCGCCAACCGTCGGCGCGACGGGACACCGCAGCACCAACGCGGCGCGCTCGCACGACGCGCAGCCGTTGCCGTACCAGAACGCAGTGCTACCGGTCCGTCAGCGGGTTCAGGACCTGCTGTCGCGGATGACGCTGGCCGAGAAGATCGGTCAGATGACCCAGGCCGAGCGCGCCAGCGTGGACACCGACACGTCGAAGATCACTACGGACAATCTCGGAAGCGTGCTCTCGGGCGGCGGCTCGGTGCCGACGCCCAACACCCCGACGGCGTGGGCGGACATGGTCGACCGCTATCAGCAGGCGGCGCTTGCGACACGACTGCAGATTCCGATCCTCTACGGCATCGACACCGTGCACGGCGACGGCAACATGTATGGCGCCACGGTGTTCCCGCATGACATCGGCCTCGGGGCCAGCCGCGATCCGGGGCTGGTGCGCGACGTGGAGCATGTCGCCGCCGAAGAGACGCGGACGACCGGACCGCAGTGGGTGTTTGCGCCCTGCATCTGCGTCGCGCGCGATGACCGCTGGGGCCGCACGTATGAGTCCTTCGGCGAGGACCCCAGCCTCGTGAAGGAGATGGAGACCGCGATCGACGGCTTCCAGGGTCCTCCCGGGCATCTCTCGGATCCCGACCGCGTCATGGCCACCGCCAAGCACTTCGCCGGCGACGGCCTGACCACCTACGGCACCGGATCCAACGGGCAGACAACCGGTAACTATCCGATCGATCAGGGCGTTGACCAGGTCAGCCACGCCACGTTCGACCGGCTCGCGCTCTCGCCCTACGTGCCCGCCGTGCGCCAGCACGACGTGGGCGCCGTCATGCCGTCCTACTCGGATGTCGACTGGACCGAGGATGGGCTCGGCAACCGGATCAACATGCACGCCAACCGGGCTCTGATCACGGGCTGGCTGAAGGGCGCGATGAACTTCGACGGGATCGTGATCTCCGACTACAACGGCATCGATCACATCAATCCCGAGGCCGGCACCTCGCAGGCCGCGTTCGCGATGAGGGTGCAGGCGGGAGTCATGGCCGGCATCGACATGTTCATGCAGCCGCAGAACTTCGAGCAGTTCGAATCCACGCTGACCGATCTGGTCAACTCCGGCCAGGTCCCGATGTCGCGGATCGACGATGCGGTGAGCCGCATCCTCACCAAGAAGTTCCAGCTGGGGCTGTTCGAGCATCCGCTGACCGACCGCCGCTACATCAACCAGGTCGGGTCCCCGGCCCACCACGCGCTGGCCCGCCGGGCGGCGTCCGAGTCCCAGGTGCTGCTCAAGAACGATCGCCGCGTGCTGCCGATCCAGGGCCATCGCGACGTCTACGTCGCCGGCTCGAACGCCGACAACATCGGCAACCAGGCCGGCGGCTGGACGCTGACCTGGCAGGGCGG
>DATAZK010000181.1:0-2702 GCA_036272075.1 Frankiaceae bacterium | reverse complement strand
CGGCATTCCCCGTACGGGGGTGCCGTTGTGGCTAGCGACTCCGCGGCGGACCACGACGAGGTGCTGGCGTTCGTGCCGCCTGGCACCGGCTGGCCAGAGGACCCCGCCGACGCGAGCACGCCCATCGCGACCACCGCGGCGCAGGTGGCCGACCTCGCGGCCGGCGCCGCGACGCTGACCGAACTGGTCGCGCGGCAGTCGGTCTGCCGGGCCTGCCCGCGGCTTGTCGAGTGGCGGGAGGAAGTAGCCCTGACGCGGCGCAAGTCCTTCAGGGAGCAGCGGTACTGGGGCCGGCCGGTTCCCGGCTGGGGAGACGATGAACCGTCCATTCTCATCGTCGGCCTCGCGCCGGCCGCGCACGGCGGAAACCGGACCGGACGGGTGTTCACCGGTGATCGCAGCGGCGACTTTATTTTCTCGTCACTTTACCGATGCGGTCTTGCGGCCCAGCCGAGCAGCGTCTTCGCCGGTGATGGCCAGCGGCTGATCGGCGCGCGGATGGCGGCCGCGGTCCGGTGCGCGCCGCCCGAGAACAAGCCGACGCCGGCGGAACGCGACCATTGCATTCCCTGGCTCACGGCCGAGTTGCGGATGGTGACGCCGTCCCTGCGGGTAATCGTTTGTCTCGGCGGGTTCGCGTGGAACGCGCTGTGGCCCGTGCTCGGCGATCGCGGCTATCGGGTGCCGCGGCCAAGGCCACTGTTCGGCCACGGCGCGGAGATCACGGTAGGCGGCTTGGGCGCCAGCGGAGCCGATGCCTCCGACGGCGACCCGGGGTTGCTCATCCTCGGCTGCTACCACCCAAGCCAGCAGAACACGTTCACCGGCCGCGTCACCCCGGACATGGTTGACGCGATCTTTACTCGCGCTCGCGACGCGGCCGGTCATCCCGACGGAGCCCCTGACTTAGAAATTTAGGGTGTGACCGAACTAGGCCAGCTGACCATTAATAGCTTTGCTAAGGATGGGCCCAGCCGATATTCGCAGGTGTCGCACTAAGGGGACAGATTGTGATTTCGGGGTATTATTACTCCGCCCCCGTAGCCCAAGGGAAGAGGCCGGCCCCCTAAAAGGGCCCTAGTGTCGGTTCGAACCCGACCGGGGGCACCGAGAGCAGGTCAGAGGGGCTCTAATTGCAGATGAACGTGCATCCGCGTATGCAGTCGCAGGTCTGCAATGAGAATTGCAACTACATTTTCGTCTCGATGTCGCGGCTTTTGGCTAGACGCCAAAGCGCCTGAGGTGACGCTGTATTTCGTACTCGGCGACGATGGCCACGGCGTAGCGGTCGCAGATGCCGTGCTCGTCGGCGAGCCAGTTCGACCGTTCCTCGCGGCGGAAGAAGGCCGGGCCCGACTCCAGGTGGCCGAACCACTCGGCGAGCGAGCGGCCGGTTACGAACGGGATGCGTGCGATGAGGCTTTTGTGCGTGTCAGGAGAGTGGGTCAGTGACATTGGCACCTCCGGGGTTGACGGCGCTTTTCACCGAGCCTGCCTCACCCGGAGGCCACTGGCAAGACCTAAACTGCAACCTTCCCGTAATGTCCCGTTTGTCAAGCCGGTTAGCTAAGTCGTTCGAAGATCATCGCCATGCCTTGGCCGCCGCCGACGCACATGGTCTCGAGGCCGATGGTCTTGTCGTGGAATTGGAGGCTGTTGATGAGGGTGGTGGCGATCCGCGCGCCGGTCATGCCGAACGGGTGGCCGACCGCGATCGCGCCGCCGTTGACGTTGAGCCTGGACGGGTCGATGCCGATCTCCCGGGCCGACGGGATGACCTGCGCCGCGAACGCCTCGTTGATCTCGACCAGGTCGACGTCGTCGATCGACATCCCGGCCCGGCCCAGCGCCTGCTTGACCGCCTCCACCGGGCCCAGGCCCATGATCTCGGGCGAGAGACCGCTGACTCCGCTCGCGACGATCCGGGCGAGCGGCGTGAGGCCGAGCTCGGCCGCCTTGGTGTCGCTCATCACGACCAGGGCCGCCGCGCCGTCGTTAAGCGGGCAGCAGTTGCCCGCGGTCACGGTCCCGTGCTCGCGGAACACCGGCTTGAGGGTCGAGATCTTCTCCAGCGTGGTCCCCGCCCGGGGGCCGTCGTCGGCCGAGACGACGGTGCCGTCCGGCAGCGTCACCGGCACGATCTCCCGCTGCCAGAAGCCGTTGGCGAGTGCCTTCTCGGCGAAGTTCTGCGACCGGACGCCGAACTCGTCCTGCTCGAGCCGGGAGATGCCGCGCAGCGCGGCGACGTTCTCGGCGGTCTGCCCCATCGCGATGTAGACGTCCGGCACCTCGCCGTCGGTCCGCGGGTCGTGCCACGGGGTCTCTGCCTTGGCCGTCGCCGCAGTGCGAGCCTTGGCCGCGTCGAACACCGGGTTCTGCGTGTCCGGCAGCGAGTCGCTGCTTCCCTTGGCGAACCGGGAGACGCACTCGACGCCGCCGGAGATGAACACGTCGCCCTCGCCCGCCTTGATCGCGTGGTAGGCCATCCGGGTCGACTGCAGGGATGACGAGCAGTACCGGTTGACGGTGGTGCCGGGCACGGTGTCGAGGCCGAGCAGGATGGCGGTCACCCGGGCGATGTTGAACCCCTGCTCGCCGCCGGGCAGCCCGCAGCCGACGATAAGATCTTCGACAGAGGCGGGGTCAAGTGCGGGAACCTTAGCCAGAGCCGCCGACACCATCTGCGCCAGCAGGTCGTCGGG
>DATAZK010000180.1:0-2322 GCA_036272075.1 Frankiaceae bacterium | reverse complement strand
GGCAGTCGATGCTGAGCAGGACGGTCGTTACCGGGTTGACCGGGTAGGAGACGTTGCTGACGGCTTGCTTGGACATGTGCTATCCGATCTCCCGGTGCCCCGCGGCACCCGAACATGATCACTGACACTCTAGAGAGATGCTGCAAGAATTTCTTCGCCTGGCGGTCTACGTTCCCGTTGGCGAGGCGAGCGACGGACTGACGGTGGCGTCCGACCCTGCGGTCCAGGAAATCATGCGCGTCATCCGCGAGTTCGACTTCGCGGGAAGCGTCGGCACCTACCGGGCGGTGGCCCAGATCTCAGGCTGCGCCGACACCTTCACGCCCACCGCGGATTCCGCTCCCGTGCACGGCGCGGCCGATATCGCCTCCACCGTTCCGTCGGCACGGGTGGTCACCTACGTTCCCACCGGAACTCCCGGCGCGGACATCGATCAGCTGATCGGAGCGCTCGTATCCGCTCACCCTTGGGAACACCCGCTGGTCGAGATGGACCGGGTTTCGCTGTGGATGCCGTGAAAATGGCTCGCGGCCGCCGTGCCGCGCTGGCTACGATCCCTCCTGCTCGTACCGAGAAGGAGGACGATCATGTACCGCGACCACGACGCCCAGGCGTCCTTTTGAGCCCTCGGGCAAGCGCCGCCGGGGGGTCCCTTTAGCGAGATGCGCGTCAAGCGGGGCGACCGCATCGTCGGCACCGACACCGAGCTCGTCGAGAAGCTCGGCCGCAACGACCCGTGCCCGTGCGGCTCGGGCCGCCGCTTTCCGCCGCTGCTGCCGCAGCACCGGCCGTTTCGACGGGGTCCTGGCCGACTACTACGTCCGCGACCGCTAACCGGCGGCACGGCGGCAGGACCTGGCCGGGCCGAACCCCGGTTAGGTCAGCCGCTGCGCGTGAAGCCTTTCGTAGAACGGCAGATGATGACGGAGGTAGGCGTTCAACACCGGGTCACGCTCGACGTCGACCGTCGGCCAAGCTGACATCCGGGCGAACCCGGTGCTGGCCGCCGCCTCCGCGTGCCACCGTCTCGACGGCTGCCATTCTGGGTGGTCGGCCGGCGGCCAGGTGAGAGCGCCGGGCCGGAAGTCGATGCCGACCCGCGTGCACCAGGCCTGAACGATCGCGGCCGGACGGGTGATGAGGTCGTCGGAGTCGATGACGACGGGGGCGCGGCCAGTCAGGCGACTGACCTCGGTGAAGATCTCGTACTGGGACTCCAAGCCGGCCGCCGACGTGATGCGCTCGCCCGCGACGTCGGCATAACCGAGTTCGGCGAGGTAGGAGAACGGCTCGTGCACCACCGTGAAGTCGCCGCGTTCCGCCATCATCCGGAAGAAGGCCGTCGACCGGCTGCGCGGCGCGCTCCACAGCATGAGCAGCACGTCACGATGCTACCTAGCCGCCGGCCAGTTCCTCGGCCGTGAGCGGCCGCAGCAAGTCGAACTCGTTGCCCTCCGGGTCGGCCATGACCACCCAGCTGACCTGGCCCTGGCCGACGCTGACCCGCCGGGCGCCGAGTGCCTCCAGCCGGGCGACCTCGGCGGCCTGATCTTCGGGCCGCAGGTCCAGGTGCAGCCGATTCTTGACCGCCTTACCCTCCGGGACCTTCAGGAACAGCAGGTCGGGAGCCACACCATCCTCCGGGCTCCCCGCGGGAGGCTCGAGGACCACCTCGTCCTCCTTCTCGAACGTGCGCCGCCAGCCCAGCGCGGACTGCCAGAACAACGCGACCGCCGCCGGGTCGCGGGCGTCGATGCACAGGCACTGGATGCGTATCCCCATAGCCCCGACCCTGGCCAGCCCACCCCGTCTTGTCGAATGGTTTACCTCAAGCCTCGTAAGCTGGGCGCCGTGCATCTCGGTCTCGTCACCGTCGTGGTCAGCGAGTACGACCCGGCCATCGGGTTCTTTACCGACGTCCTGGGTTTCGAGCTGGTCGAGGACTCCCCGTCCCTGACCAACGACGGGCGGCCCAAGCGCTGGGTCGTCGTCCGCCCGCCCGGAGCCGTCACCGGCCTGCTGCTCGCCCAGGCCGACGGCGGCGACCAGGCCGCGATGGTCGGCCGGCAGGCCGCCGGCCGGGTCGGCTTCTTCCTCCACGTCGACGACTTCGGCGCCGCCTACGCGCGGATGAGCTCGGCCGGCGTGCGGTTCCTCACCGAACCGCGCACCGAACCCTACGGCCAGGTCGCCGTGTTCCTCGACATCGCCGGCAACAAGTGGGACCTCATCGGCCCCGCGTAGCGGGCGGCTGCCAGACTCTACCTGTGCCTGATCCTGACGCGACGGACCCGTTCGACCTCCAGCGTTTCGTGACGGCCC
>DATAZK010000179.1:0-6412 GCA_036272075.1 Frankiaceae bacterium | reverse complement strand
TTCATCCAGAGGTAGCGGTTGTCGTACTCGTGCAGGAAGCCACTCGTCGAGGCGCACGTGACGATCGTGCCGCCGCGCCGGGCGACGTAGACGGAGGCGCCGAACGTCTCCCGTCCGGGGTGCTCGAAGACGATGTCGGCGTCGTCACCGCCGGTCAGGGAGCGGATCAACTTGCCGAGCCGCTGCCATTCCTTCGGGTCCTGGGTCTGCTCGTCCTTCCAGAACTTGAAGCCCTCGGCGTTGCGGTCGATGACGAGATCGGCGCCCATCTTGCGGCACACCGCGGCCTTCTCGGGCGAGGAGACGACGCACACCGGGATCGCACCGCCGTTGACCGCCATCTGCGTCGCGTACGACCCGAGACCGCCGCTCGCGCCCCAGATCAGGACGACGTCGCCCTGCTTCATCGCCGCGCCGTTCTTGCTGACCAGCTGGCGGTAGGCGGTCGAGTTGACCAGGCCGGGGCTCGCCGCCTCCTCCCAGCTCAGATGCGCGGGCTTGGGCATGAGCTGGTTGGACTTCACGAGCGCGAGCTCGGCGAGCCCGCCGAAGTTGGTCTCGAAGCCCCAGATGCGCTGCTCGGGATCCATCATCGTGTCGTTGTGGCCGTCGGGCCGCTCGAGCTCGACCGACAGGCAGTGGGCGACGACCTCGTCGCCCGGCTTCCACGCGTTCACTCCCGGCCCGGTGCGCAGCACGACGCCGGCCAGGTCGGAACCGATGACCTGGTAGGGGAGGTCATGGCGCTTGCCTGCCGGCCCGGTACGCCCGTAGCGCTCCAGGAACCCGAACGTCGACACGGGCTCGAAGATCGAGGTCCAGACGGTGTTGTAGTTGATGGAGCTGGCCATCACGGCGACGATCGCCTCGCCCGGGCCCAGCTCAGGGGTGGCAACGTCGTCGATGTGCAGCGACGCGCGCGGGTCCTTGTCGCGGCTCTTGAGACCTTCGAACATGCTCGTCTCGTCCTTGCGCACCACGACCCCGCGGTAGCTGGCCGGCACCTCCATGGCGCCGAAGTCCGCAGCCGGGGTGTCACCGGCAACGATCGCTTCGGTGATCTCTTTGATGGACAAGGCGCCTCCCGGTCGGCCGATTGATCGCCGGGAATGTTACCGGCGGGTGTACTTAGCCGTGTCAACGCGCGCAACCCCCTGCGGGGCTCGGGCGTCTGACAGAACGTGATGGACGCGACTGCCGCACGCCTGCCGGTGTTTGCGCCTACGGTGCTGCCCGTGGCCACCCGCCGGTTCGTAGGCCGCAGCAGCGTTGAAAGGGTCGTCGTCGAAGGAGGGGTCGACCGGAAGGCGGAGCGCGAGCTGGCCGCGAGCACGGCAACGACGGAAGAAACACTGACTGCGCTGTACGTCGCCGAATATCAGCGGCTGCTGCGCCTCGCGGCCCTGCTGGTCGACGATCTGGGCAGCTGCGAGGAGATCGTGCAGGACGCCTACCTGAAGGTGCACGCGGCGCTGCTGGGCCCGACCCCGCGGCTGCGCGACGAGGACCGGGCGCTCGCGTACCTACGCCAGACGGTGGTGAACCTGGCGCGCTCGTCACTGCGCCGTCGCCTGGTCGCCCGCAAGCACGCCCCGCGAGCAATGCCCGACGCGCCGAGTGCTGAGGAGGGCGCGTACGCCCAGGTGGAACGGGCGGCTGTGGTGAAGGCGCTGCGCGACCTGCCGCGGCGCCAGCGGGAGGCGGTCGTGCTGCGCTACTACGGCGACCTCAGCGAAGCTGCGGCAGCCGGTGTGATGGGCGTCAGCGTCGGGTCTGTGAAGGCGTACACCTCACGGGGATTGGCAGCGCTGGCCGAAGCGTTGGAGGAGCTGCGATGAGCTCCGATTCCGACCGCGATCTCGAGCGGGAGCAGGCGCTGCGGCGGTTGCTCGCCGACGCCGTCGAGCCGATCGAACCCGCGCCCGGCGCCCAGACCCGGTTGCTCGCCCGGGCCCGCGCGCACCGGCGCCGCACGGAGCGGCCTCTCATGGCGCGCTGGGCCCCGGCCGCGCTCGCGACGCTCCTGGTGATCCTGGGCGTCATGGTGGTTTTCGCCGTCCGGGGAGCCAACCGTTCGAATGGCTCCAATGCCTCCAGCGCTGCGGGTTCGGCCGCAGGGGCGCCTTCGCAGGCCGCCGAGTCCACGGCAGCACAGCAGCCTGCAGCGCCAGAGTCGGCTGCGGCCGCGTCGGCGGCGGCCTCGGCGCTGGCCCCCGTGCCGCAGTCGAAACAGCTCTCCAGCGGCGCGGCTTTCTCGGGTACAGACGCGGGCAGGCGCTACATCCCCACTCCTGACGCGGTACCTGCAGTGCTAGCCCCGTCCGATCTCGATGGTGACGGCCGCCCCGACACGTTCACGCTCGGCGCCGGGACGCTCGCCGCCCAGCTCTCGGGCGACGGGCTCGAGGCCGTCAGCCTGCCGCCGCTCGGGCCGGGGGCCAAAGTGCTCGGGGTGAGGGCGCTCACCGACCCGAACGGGGCCCCGGTCGCGGTCGTGTTCGTGCGCCTTCGGCAGGTGGGCGCGAGCGCGACCGACACCCTCGCGGCCCTCGTGGACGGGCGCCTGACCGTCTTGAAACAAGGGTCCGGCCCCGCGCTTCTGACGGTGGATTCGAGCCACGGATACACCTGCAATCAGGGCACTTTGACGGTCTCGGGCAGTACGACGCCACTGGTGGTGCACGGCGCCAAGCTGGTCGCGTCACCGGCAGTGCGTGCTGCCGCTGCCGCCCCCAACACGAGCACGGCCTGCTTCTGACGAACGTCAGGCGCACCATTGCCCGTGCTCACCCGGGTGCCCGCGGGGCAGCTCGACCGAGACGAGCAGCGGGGCGACGGGTGTGCGGTCGACCGCGTCGAACGCGAAGATTTCGATCTCGGTGAGCCGCGCCCGCCGGGTCAGGCCGGCCAGGTGCGTGCTCTTGCCGGCGGGGACGGGGATGCCGACGTCAGGCGCGTCGACGGGTGGCTGACGGGCGAAGATCCCTCGCGGCCGGTCCGGTCGTCCGAGCCGCAGGATCACGTCGCGTTCCAGCGCGTTGGTGACCTCGAGGAACACCCGGCCGCCGCGGTGGGCCTCGCTCGTGACGGCCTGCGGGACCACGGCGAGCCCGCCACGAGCGTCCTCGCCCTGCGGATGCGTGCACCACGTCGCCGACATCCGCAGCCCGTCGCGCGTGTAGTCGACGAGCTCCAAAACGCCTGCAGTGACAGTGAAATAGACGGGTCCGAGTCCGACGCGTAGCTCGCCGAGAAGGCGACCCGGGACCATCGTCTCGGGCTCCTCCGCCTCGTCGGCGGGAAAGACGATCTCGGCGTCCAGCTCGACCATCCCGCCGGAGTCGAAGCCGGACGCGTCGAGTCGCTCGACGGTGAGCTCACCGGGCTGCAGCAGCGCACCCTCGCGTTCCCGGTCCTGCTCGACCAAAGCGCCAGCAAGCGTCGCCAATGCCAGGTCGTCGCCGTAGACCACTTCGGACCCGGGGGTCGTCGAGCGGGCCCGCAGCGATTCGAGCCAGTCCAGGACGGCGTCCTCGACGTCCTCGGGATTCACCGAGCTTCCGTCACGAAGTCCGTCACGCCGGGGGGACTGCCTGCACCAGCTCGGTCAGCACGCCGCCGGTGTCCTTGGGATGCAGGAAGGCGATGCTGGCGCCCATCGAGCCGTGCCGCGGCCGCTCATCGACCAGGCGCACGCCGGTGTCGGCGATGCGGGCGAGAGCCGCGCTGACGTCGACGACGCCGTAGCCGATGTGGTGAACGCCGGGTCCGTTGCGGGCCAGGAACTTTCCGACCGGCGAATTCTCGCTCAGGGGCTCGAGCAACTGCACGTACGAGCCTCCGGGCTCATCGCCTTCGGGTGCCGCGACGACGAGCATCGCCTCGTTCACGCCCTGGGATTCGTTTGTCTCGCGGGAAGTAACAATCAGGCCGTAGGTGGTTTCGTACCACCCGATGGCCTCTTCAAGGTCGCGCACGGCGACGCCAACGTGGTCGATACGAGTGAACAGCGGTAGCGGATACGTCACGGGCCCGTATCCTGGCACCTTTCCCGAAGGATCGTCCGAGGAGAACCCGCAAATGCCCGGATCCGTGATCGTCGCAGGCGCCCGCACCCCGATCGGCAAGCTCTCAGGTTCGCTCAAGAGCTTCACCGCCATGGACCTTGGCGGCTTCGCCATCAAGGCCGCGCTGGAGCGCGCGGGGATCACGGGTGACGCGGTCGAATACGTGATCATGGGCCACGTGATCCAGGCCGGGGCCGGCCAGATCACCGCACGACAGGCGGCCATCAAGGGCGGCATCCCGATGTCCACTCCGGCGCTAACCGTCAACAAGGTCTGCCTGTCGGGTCTCAACGCGATCGCGCTAGCCGATCTCTACATCTCCAGCGGCCAGTACGACGTCATCGTCGCGGGCGGCATGGAGTCGATGACCAACACCCCGCACCTGCTTCCCGGTGCCCGTGGAGGCTTCCGTTACGGCGACGCGAAGCTGCTGGATGCCACCGCCCACGACGCGCTGTTCTGCGCGTTTGACCAGGTGGCGATGGGTGAATCGACCGAGAAGTACAACGCCCGCCTTGGCATCAGCCGCGAGGAGCAGGACGAGTTCAGCGCCCGCTCCCATGACCGCGCCGCGGCGGCGATGAAGGAGGGACGCTTCGACGCCGAGCTGGTGTCGGTGCAGATCCCCCAGCGCAAGGGCGACCCGCTGGTCGTCAGCGAGGATGAGGGTGTGCGTCCCGGCACCACGAGCGAGAGCTTGGGCAAGCTGCGACCGGCCTTTGCTGCCGACGGCACCATCACGGCCGGGTCCGCTTCACAGATCTCCGACGGCGGCTGCGCGCTGGTCATCATGTCGCGGCGCAAGGCGGAGGAGCTGGGCGCGCCGATCCTCGCCGAGATCGGTGCCGCCGGGTTCGTCGCCGGTCCTGACGCGTCACTGCAGTCGCAGCCGGCCAACGCGATCGCGCAGGCGCTCGCCAAGGAGGGGCTGACCGCGGCGGACCTCGATCTCGTTGAAATCAATGAGGCTTTCGCCTCCGTCGGCATCCAATCGATGCGTGATCTCGGACTCAATTCCGACAAGGTCAACGTCGACGGCGGTGCCATCAGCCTCGGCCACCCGGTCGGCATGTCGGGCGCCCGTATCGTGCTTCACCTCGCCCACGCTCTCCAGCGGCAGGGCGGCGGAATCGGCGCAGCCGGTCTGTGCGGCGGCGGCGGCCAGGGCGATGCTCTGGTGCTTCGCGTCTCTGCCTGAGAGACATTCGGTCCAAGCAGTGAACCGGCGGGATGAGCCGCTGCCCGAACTCGTCGCGGCGGCTCGTGAGGGCAGCCCGCGCGCTGTGGCGCGGCTGATCTCGCTCGTCGAGGACGCCTCGCCGCGGCTGCGCGAGGTGATGACGATGCTCGCGCCGCTGTGCGGCCAGGCTCAGGTCATCGGGCTCACCGGGTCGCCGGGTGTCGGCAAGTCGACCACGACCTCGGCGCTGGTGGCGGCCTACCGTCAGCGCGGCCAGCGCGTGGGCGTACTGGCGGTCGACCCGTCGTCGCCGTTCAGTGGTGGAGCTCTGCTCGGCGATCGCGTCCGGATGCAGGATCATGCGACGGATGCTGGGGTTTTCATCCGCTCGATGGCCTCGCGTGGGCAGCTCGGTGGGCTCTCGTGGGCTACCCCGCAGGCGCTACGCGTGCTCGATGCGGCTGGTTGCGACGTGGTGCTCATCGAGACTGTGGGTGTCGGTCAGGCCGAGGTCGAGATCGCTTCGCTGGCTGACTCGACGGTGGTCCTGCTGGCTCCGGGGATGGGCGACGCGATCCAGGCCGCCAAGGCCGGAATCCTTGAAGTAGCAGACGTTTTCGTGGTCAACAAGGCTGACCGGGACGGCGCCGACCAGACCGTCCGCGAGTTGAAAGGCATGCTCTCGCTGGGCTTCAGCGACGTGACATCCGGCGGATGGAAGCCGCCGGTCTGCCGGACGGTCGCGTCGCGTTCAGAGGGCATCGACGAGGTGGTCGATTCCCTTTCGCAGCACCGGGAATGGCTTGATTCCAGCGGGGAGGGGGAGCGGCGGCGTACTGCCCGAGCGCGCGGCGAGATCGAGGCCATCGCGCTGACCGAATTGCGTACGCGCATGGACGAGTTACGCGGCAGAGCAGCCATGGGCGAACTCGCCGCCGAGGTCGCCGCGGGTCGGCTGGATCCGTACTCGGCCGCAGACCGCCTGATCGCCGGCGTGACCGGGTAGGCGCCTTCCGAACGCCAGGGTCTACGTCCGGTATTGGCGTGGGATGAGGGGTCGGCGTTCGCCTTTTAGTGGTGTGCCGCCGCCGGGTGGGTGAAACCAGGGGGTGCGCCTGGTGTTGTTGTCGACGGTGAGGTGCCAGCCGCCTTCGTGGGTGAGGTG
>DATAZK010000178.1:0-5548 GCA_036272075.1 Frankiaceae bacterium | reverse complement strand
CCACCCGCCTCATCGACAACGTCATGGTGCGATTCGGGACGGAACGGCATGCTGCTGACGATTGACATCGGGAACACCAACACGGTGCTCGGCGTGTTCGACGGGGAGACGATCATCGAGCACTGGCGGATCGCGACCGTCCCCGACCGGCCCGCCGACGAGATCGCGGTGGTGCTCTACGGCCTGCTGCAGCGGTCGGCGACGGTCAAGGAGCGGGACCTGCACGGGATCTCGCTCTGCTCGACCGTGCCCTCGGTGCTGCACGAAATGCGCGAGGTCTGCCGCCGGTACTTCCCGCAGCTGCCCGCGGTGGTCGTGCAGCCGGGGGTGAAGACCGGGGTGCCGATCAGGATGGACAACCCCAAGGAGGTCGGCAGCGACCGGATCATGAACTCGCTCGCCGCCGTTCACCTCTACGGCGGGCCCGCCATCGTGGTCGACTTCGGCACCTCGACCAACTTCGACGCGGTCAGCGCCCGGGGCGAGTTCGTGGGCGGCGCGCTCGCGCCCGGGATCGAGATCTCGGTCGACGCGCTGTCGCGCCGGGCCGCGCAGCTGCTTAAGGTCGAGCTGACCAGGCCGCCCCGGGTCATCGGCAAGAACACGGTCGAGGCGCTGCAGTCCGGGATCGTCTACGGGTTCGCCGGGCAGGTCGAGGGGATCGCGCAGCGGATGGCGGCCGAGCTCGCGCCAGAAGACCCGTCGGCCGTGACCGTGATCGCCACCGGCGGGCTGGCGGCGCTCGTCATCGACGAGGTGCCGATCATCGACGCGCACGAGCCGTGGCTCACGCTGATCGGCCTGCGGCTGGTCTGGGAGCGGAACGTCACCCCCGGCGGCCCGGCGGCGGGCGCGCCCGGCCCCGGGCCGGGCCGTCAGGAAACCACCCGTCAGGAAACCGATGTGCCCAAGGGAGCGATCGCCGGTAACCTTCGGGCGTGACTGAAGAGACGGTCCCTGAACAGGTACGCGTCCGGCTGGACAAGCGTTCCCGGATGCTTTCATCCGGAATCGACCCCTATCCGGTGAACTATCCGCGGACCACGTCCGTGGCCCTGCTGCGGGACGAGTACGGGTCCCTGCCACCGGACACCGCGACCGGGACGGTCACGGGCGTCGCGGGCCGCGTCATCCTGTCCAGGATCGGCGGCAAGCTCTGCTTCGCCACCCTGCGCGACGGGACCGGCGACATCCAGGTGATGATCTCGCTCGCGGGGGTGGGCGAGGACGCGCTGGCAGCCTGGAAGCGGGACGTCGATCTGGGCGATCACGTCGGGGTGACCGGCGAGGTCATCACGTCCCGGTCGGGCGAGCTCTCGGTGCTGGCGGACTCGTTCGCGATCACCGCCAAGTCGCTCCGGCCGCTGCCCGACAAGCACGCCGGGCTGACCGACCCCGAGTCGCGGGTCAGGCAGCGCTACGTGGACCTGATCGTCAACCCGCGGGCCCGGCAGCTGGCCGAGATGCGGTCGGCCGTGATCGGGTCGGTGCGGTCGGAGCTGATCGGGCGCGGCTACATGGAGGTCGAGACGCCGGTGCTGACCGGCACCCACGGCGGGGCCAACGCGCGCCCGTTCGAGACCCACTTTAACGCCTACGACGCGCAGGTCTACCTGCGGATCGCGCTCGAGCTGTACCTGAAGCGGCTGGTCGTCGGCGGGATCGAGTCGGTCTTCGAGATCGGGCGGAACTTCAGGAACGAGGGCGTCGACGCGACCCACAACCCCGAGTTCACCATGCTCGAGGCGTACCAGGCCTACGCCGACTACAACACGATGGCGGAGCTGACGCAGGCCCTGGTGCAGGGGGCGGCGATCGCGGCGTTCGGATCGACCGTGATCACCCGGGCCGACGGCACCGAGTACGACATCGGCGGCGAGTGGAAGTCGGTCACGGTCCACGACGGCATCTCGCTGGCGGTCGGCGAGCCGATCACCCCGGACACCCCCGAGTCGGTCCTGCGGGAGCTGTCGGCCAAGCTCGACGTGCCGCTCCAGCCCGGCTGGAACCGCGCCCAGGTGCTGCTGGAGATGCACGAGCGGCTAGTGGAGAAGAAGACGGTCGAGCCGACGTTCTACCGGGACTTTCCGGTCGAGGTCTCACCGCTGACCCGGCAGCACCGGTCCGACCCCCGGCTGGCGGAGAAGTGGGACCTGGTCGTGTTCGGGGCCGAGCTCGCCACCGCCTACTCGGAGCTGGTGGACCCGGTGGTGCAGCGGGAGCGGCTCACCGCGCAGTCGTTGCTGGCCGCTGGCGGCGACGCTGAGGCGATGGAGCTCGACGAGGACTTCCTGCTCGCACTTGAGTACGCGATGCCGCCTACGGGCGGCCTGGGCATGGGCATGGACCGTCTGATGATCATGCTGACCGGCGAGAGCATCAGGGAGACGATCCTGTTCCCGTTCGTCAGGCCCTCGTAAGAAGACGGAACGCAAGGAACCCGCGCGACGTCCTCCGTCGCGCGGGTTCCTGTGCGTTACAGCCGGCCCGCTAAGAGATCCGGACCGCCCCGGACCACGGGTCCTCGGAGATCGGCTGGACCATGACGTTCTGGCCGGGGGCGGGCGCGTCCACCATCAGGCCGTCGCCGATGTAGATGCCCACGTGGTCAAGCCCGAAGAAGAACACCAGGTCGCCCGGCTCAAGATCGGCCTCGGAGACGTGCACGCCCAGGTTCCAGAGGTCGCCGGTGTAGTGCGGTAGCGCGATCCCCTCCTGCGCGAACGCCCACACGACGAGGCCGGAGCAGTCAAACGCCGTCGGCCCGGCCGCAGCCCAGACGTACGGGTAACCCTGGCGGGTCAGCGCCGCCCGCAGCGCGATCTCGCCCACGGTGTTGCCGCTCGGCAGCGGGTAGTTGGGGTAGCTCCCGGTCTTGTCGAAGACGGCCACCGCGGCCGACATCTCCGAGCTCTGGAGCACGTGCATCTTGCCGTTGATCTGAGAGACCTTGCTGTTGATCTGCTTCGTCAGGGCGTTGACGGTGTTGATCTCCTGGGTGGCGGCCTCCTGGGCCCTGGCCGCGGCCAGCTGCTCCCGCTGGAGGGTGGACAGCCGCAGGCCGGCCTGGTTGTTGACTTCCTCGACGGTCGACGCCTGGCTCAGGAACTGCCCCGGGTTGCCGCTGGTCAGCAGCTGCAGCGTGGGGTTCATGCCGCCGTTCATGTAGCCCATGGCGGCGAGCTGGGCGACCGCGGCCTGACTGCCTGCCATCGCCGCGTCGGCCTGCTTTTCCGCCTGCTTGGCGAAGTACTCCTCGCTCTTGGCGTGCGAGATCTGGATCTTGAGGCCGTCGTACTGCTGGCTGAGCATGTCGACTTGGTTGGAAAGCTGCTTGGCCTCCGCCACCAGTGTGTTGAGCGACGGCTGAACGCGGACCGTCTGCGCCTGGCTCGCGCTGCCCTGCAAGAGGACGGCTACGGAGGCGGCGGCCACGACGAGCGGTAGAACCCGGCTGAGTGTACGCACGTCGATGCACGTTATTAGATGCGGCTGCCGCTGGCGACCGACTCGCATGAATTTTTGCCTTTCTAACGGTATCCGCGTTTGCCGGCGCCGATCGCGAACATGTGGTAAGGCCGCACGGCTCCGCTGGGTGGCCGCCCGATGGCATTGAGGCGCTACAGTGGTGCCGCGATGGGGTACATAGTCAGGCCGGCGCGCACCCGCGACGTCCCGGAAATCCGCGCGCTGATCGACGAGAACGTCGGCTCGCGCCGACTGCTCGACAAGCACACGGTGAACCTATACGAGGACATCCTCGAGTTCAGCGTGTCCGAGAGTTCCGACGGCGGCGCCGTCGTCGGATGCGGGGCGCTCCACGTTATGTGGGACGATCTCGCGGAGCTGCGCACCGTCGCCGTTCACGAGAGCATGCGCGGGGCCGGCATCGGGCACCTGATCGTCGACGACTTGCTCGACCGCGCCCGCCGGGTCGGCGTATCGCGGGTATTCGTGCTGACGTTTGCGGTCGACTTCTTCGGCCGTCACGGCTTCACCGAAATCAGCGGCACGCCGGTGGCGCCCGAGGTTTACGCAGAGTTGTTGCGCTCTTACGATGACGGCGTGGCCGAGTTCCTCGACCTGGACCGCGTGAAGCCCAACACGCTGGGAAACACGCGCATGCTGCTCCGGCTCTAGGAAATTCGCCGGTACCTGCCGCTTGGCGCCCATATGTTGCCGTTGGCGGCCCGGCCGCGCCTGCGGCCGCCCGATCGGCCGACAGCGGCGGGTAGAGTGCCTGATGCGGGCAGTTTCACCATACGGGTCAGGTCGCCGCGGGTGCCCGTGCCGGTCGCGACCGGCCGCCGCTGATCGTTGGCCGAGGAAGCGTTATGTTGTCGGACCTTGCCGCACTTACACCGCCCGCGATTGTCGCTGCCGCCGTGCTGATCGGCGCCTGGGCCATCGTGCGGCGCGAGCTCGCGCCAAAGCGGAAGTCCCGCGCCGAGGCGGAGGCGGCCGGCGACGACGAGCGGGCAGTTGACCGCGAGCACGGCAGAAGCTTATATTTCGCGACATCGCCGATTTATCTAGACTCGTCGCTCGGCTATGCGCGCCGTTTCAACGCCGCTTGAGAAGCCCCGCCATCATGCAATTGCATGGGCGACAACGGATTGCCCGCATGACAACGTGCGCTTGGGCGATTTGCTAACTGTGCACCTATTGTCACGTGACGTAGCGCGGATGTCGCGCGGCGCTTGCGGTTTCGCTGAGTGCCTATTGAGTTCACCCAGAAGTTCTGCCCCCCCGGAATTGTCTGGGCCATGGGGTGGGTATATGTTATTGCGATAATACTTACTCCGCAGAAGGGCTGAATCTCCATGGCACAGAAGGTGCAGGTACTACTGCTCGATGACCTCGACGGTAGTGAAGCGACCGAGACCGTGACCTTTGGTCTCGACGGCGTCTCCTATGAGATCGACCTGAGTTCTGGCAACGCCGGCCGCATCCGCAAAGAGCTCGCCCAGTATGTGGAGCACGCCCGTAAAGCAGGCAACGCGCAGGCCCGGCGGCGCCGTCAGCGCAACGGGGCGGGTCGCGAGCAGAGCGCGCGAATCCGCGAGTGGGCTAAGTCGCGCGGGTTCAAGGTGAACGAGCGCGGCCGCATCCCGGCCAACATCGTGGCCGAGTACGACGCCGCGCACTAGCGGCCGCCCGTCCGTCGCCGAACCCCCCTCGGCGCGGCGGTGACGGCTCCTGTTCGCTCTTGGCGTAGCCAGCTCGTTCGCTTGCGGCGTACTTGGAACTATGGTGCGACTTCACGCTGTTGGATGGGATGAAGACGCGGAGTCCGGGGAACGTCTCCTGATAGTTGGCGCATAACGCGTTAAGCACAGGGTCGGGCACGCGGCTACCATGCGGAAGCAGGCAGGCACGCCGAAACCTGCCGGGATTCCCGCTGTGAGGAGAGCGACGACATGTTCGAGAGGTTCACCGACCGGGCGCGGCGGGTTGTAGTCCTGGCGCAAGAAGAAGCCAGGATGCTGAATCACAACTACATTGGCACTGAGCACATCCTGCTCGGCCTCATCCATGAGGGCGAGGG
>DATAZK010000177.1:0-12570 GCA_036272075.1 Frankiaceae bacterium | reverse complement strand
CCCGCCTCGCGGTACTTCGCCGGTAGCCGGTCCTGCCAGAGGTTCGCGGGCTCGACTACATGGTCGTCAACCGAGATGATCTTCGGGAACTCGTCCATCGTCGCAGCCTAGCCCGCGTCTGACGGCATGTCAGGTCGAGGTGGCGCGCTAGGACGCGGCGGGGCCTTGCGCCCGAAGGTCACCTTTGCGCACCTTGCCCGACGCGTTGCGCGGCAGCTCCGTCACCACCTCGACGAAGCGCGGGACCTTGTAATTGGCGAGCCGCTCGCGCGCCCATCCGATGAGCTCGCCGGGCTCCAGCGAGGCGCCCGGCCGGGTAACGACATAGGCCTTGCCGACCTCGCCCATCCGCTCGTCCGGCACCCCGATCACCGCCACCTCGCTGACCGCGTCGTGACCCGAGAGCGCCTGCTCGATCTCCGCCGGGTAGGCGTTGAAGCCGCCGACGACGTACATGTCCTTGAGCCGATCGGTGATCTGCAGGTAGCCGCGCTCGTCGAGCACCCCGATGTCGCCGGTGTGCAGCCAGCCGTCAGCATCGATGGTCTCGGCGGTGGCGGCAGGGTCGTCGAAGTACTCGCGCATCACGTTGTAGCCGCGCACCAGAACCTCGCCGGCTTCCCCGGCAGGCAAGGACTTTCCGTCGCCATCCACCACGATCACTTCGGTGTCGGGAATCGCGCGTCCGGACGTGGTCGCGATCGTCACGTCGCCGTCGTCCTTGCGGCACATGGTGACCGTGCCGGTGGACTCGGTCAGTCCGTACGCGGTGAGCACGGTGCGAAACGTGAGTTCTGCACGCATTCTCTCGACCAGCCGGACGGGGACGTTCGCCGCGCCTGTCACCGCAAGGCGCAGCGAGCTGAGGTCCAGGCCGCTGCGGTCGGGACCGTCGAGGATCGACGCGTACAGCGTCGGCGGACCGGGCAGCACGGTCACCTTCTCCTCGGCGATCCGGGCAAGCACGGCAGGAACGTCGAACACCGGCTCGGGCAGGATGGTCGCCCCGCGCAGGAGGCAGGCGATGATGCCGGCCTTGTAGCCGAACGTGTGGAAGAAGGGGTTGACCACCAGATAGCGGTCGCCTTCGGTCACGCCGACGATCTCGCTCCAGGTCTGGAAGACCCGCATCGTCTGGTGATGGGTGACGACGACGCCCTTGGGCTTGCCGGTCGTGCCCGAGGTGAAGAAGACGTCGCTCACGTCGTCCGGTCCGGTGCTCGCGATACGGGCGTCGACCTCGGCCGCCGGGACGGAGGCGCCGGACGCGATCCACTCCGCGAACCCGATCGTTCCGGGGGCGGGGGAGTCGGCCAGCGAGACGATCGTCTTCAGGTCGGGGGTCTGGGCCGTCGCCGCAGCGAGCATTCCGGAGTAGTCGGCGCCGAGGAAACCGTCGGCCACCACGAGCAGCTTGGCGGAGCTGCGAGCGAGCACGTAGCCCGCCTCCTCGCCCTTGAAGCGGGTGTTCAGCGGAACCAGCGCGGCGCCGGCCGAGACCAGACCCAGCGCCGCGATCACCCACTCGACCTGGTTCGGCGCCCAGATCGCCGCGCGGTCACCCGGCTCGATGCCGGACGCGATGGCTGCGGCGGCGGCTTCGCGCACCCTGTCGCCGAGCTCGGCGAACGTGAATCGCTTCGGGCCGAACGCGAGGGCTTCCCGGGAGGCGAACCGGACGGCGCTGTCCAGGACCAAGGCCCCGATGCTGGGCGGCAGGCTGGCAGGCGTGGTGGGCATTCGCCGAATCTAGCGGGGATATAAACAAGCTCTACGTTCAGCCGACCGCCGGAAATGAGGTTCGCGGTGCGCACTCCCATCTGCGATCAGCTCGACATCGAGTTTCCCCTCTTCGCGTTCTCGCACTGCCGCGATGTGGTGGTCGAGGTCAGCAAGGCGGGCGGCTTCGGGGTGCTCGGGGCCCTCGCCTTCGACGCCGAGCAGCTCGAGGTCGAGCTCTCCTGGATCGACGAGCACATCGGCGGCCGTCCGTACGGCGTCGACTTCGCCATGCCGGCCAAGTACGTCGGCCAGGGCGGCGGGGAGTCGGCGAGCCTGGCCAGCCTCTCGGAGATGATCCCTGCCGAACACCGCGCGTTCGTCGCGAAGCTGCTCGACGAGCACGGCATCCCGCCGCTGGCCACCGAGGCCGCGCCGATGCGGATGAAGGCCGCCGGGCTGAACGTCGACGCCGAGGGACCGGGTCAGGTCGAGGTGACCCTCAAGCATCCGGCCCGGATGATCGTGAACGCGCTGGGCCCGCCCCCGGAGTACGTCATCGAGCAGGCGCATTCCCACGGCGTGCTCGTCGGGGCGCTGTCCGGCAGCCCGCGGCATGCCCAGAAGAACATCGACATCGGCGTCGACGTGATCGTCGCCCAGGGCACGGAGGCCGGCGGCCACACCGGCGAGATCTCGACGATGGTCCTGATCCCCGACGTCGTCGATGCGGTCGGCCCTGATGTGCCCGTGCTCGCCGCCGGCGGTATCGGTACCGGACGGCAGATGGCTGCTGCGCTGGCCCTCGGTGCGCAGGGCGCCTGGACCGGTTCCCTCTGGCTCACGGTCGCGGAGGCGAACACGTCACCGGAGTCGGTGGAGAACCTGCTGGCTGCCGGTTCACGCGACGCGATCCGTTCTCGTTCGATGACCGGCAAGCCGGCCCGCCAGATCCGCACGACCTGGGTGGATGCCTGGGAGCGGGCCGACACTCCCGATCCGCTGCCGATGCCGCTTCAGGGCATCCTGTTCGGCGAAGGGGCGCGCCGCTGGACGCGAGCCCACAGCCGCGAGTTCGCCGGCTCGCCCGCCGGGCAGATCATCGGGCGGGTCGATCGGGTGCGCCCGTCGCGCGAGGTGGTCGCCGACATCATCGCCGAGTGGATCGCCACCACGGAGCGGATGGCCGCCCTGCTGGCGGACGATTGACCCGACCCGCAGTCGCCCGGCCGGGCAGGTCACAATGCAAAACTAGTGGCAACCGATACGACTCATGACGAGAGGACAACCCATGCGCGTTGAGGTGCTTCCGGACGAGTGTGAGGCCAACGCCATCTGCTGCGGCATCGCACCTGAAATCTTCGAGCTGGACGACGAGGACGAGCTGCACATCCTGCAGGCCGAGGTTCCGGCCGGCGAGGAGGAGAAGGTGCGCCGCGCCATCAACTCCTGCCCCAAGCGCGCGCTGTACGAGCGCTGATCCTTCAAAGGACTCTTCATCCAATGACTTCGGACGGTTTGCTCCAGGCGGCCCACGAGCCGGTTTTCGTTCCCCACCTTCTCCTCGCCGGGCTCGAGCGCAGCAAGGACTCGCCCTGCGTCTACCTCGGCGAGCGGGTGCTCACCGGCCGCGAGGTCTACGAGCAGATCAGCTGCTACAGCCAGGCGTTCGCCAAGGTGGGCCTGACCCAGGGCAGCAAGATCGCGGTGCTGAGCCAGAACCGTCCCGAGGTGCTGTTCGCCATGGGGGCCAACCAGGTGACCGGCTGCCGCACCTCGGCGTTGCATCCGCTGGGTTCCTTGGACGACCACGCGTACGTCATCGAGGACGCCGAGGTCGAGACCCTGCTCATCGACCCGAGCTTCGCCGAACGGGCTGCGGCGCTTCGCGAGCGGGTCCCGACGCTGCGCACCATCCTGGCGTTCGGGGAGATCGAAGGCGGTATCGACATCACCGCCGCCGCCGCCGAATTCACCCCCGGCAGGCTCGCGGTCCCGACGCTCGACCCCGATGACGTGACCGGCCTGTCCTACACCGGCGGGACGACCGGCAAGCCCAAGGGCGTGATGGGCACCCACCGCGCCGGCATCACCATGACCCAGATCCAGATGGCCGAGTGGCAGTGGCCGTCCGAGGTCCGTCACCTCATCTGCACCCCGCTCTCGCATGCCGGCGCCGCGTTCTTCGTGCCGGTGCTGCTGCACGGCGGTTCGATGGTGGTGCTGCCCGGGTTCGAGCCCGGCAAGGTGCTGGCGGCCATCGAGAAGTACAAGATCACGTCGATCATGCTCGTGCCGACCATGCTCTACGTCCTGATGGACCACCCGGATTTCGAGAAGACTGATCTCTCGAGCCTGGAGACGGTCTTCTACGGCGCCGCGGCGATGTCGCCCACCCGCCTCGCGGAAGCCATCAACAAGCTCGGGCCGATCTTTTTCCAGTTCTACGGTCAGGCCGAGTGCCCGATGACGATCACCGTGCTGCGCAAGGAGGATCACGACCCGCAGAACCTGGCGAAGCTGGCCTCGTGCGGGCGTCCGGTCCCGTGGGTACGCGTCGCGCTGCTCGATGAGGAAGGCAACGAGGTCCCCGACGGCGAGCCCGGCGAGATCTGCGTGCGGGGAACGCTCTCGTCCGCCGGCTACTGGAAGAAGCCCGAGCAGACGGCGGAGCTCTTCGCGCACGGGTGGTTGCACACCGGCGACATCGCCCGCCGCGACGACGAGGGCTTCCTCTACATCGTCGACCGCAAGAAGGACATGATCATCTCAGGCGGCTTCAACATCTTCCCGCGCGAGGTGGAAGACGTGCTGTCCTCACATCCCGGAGTGGCGGCGGCCGCCGTGATCGGCGTCCCGGACGAGAAGTGGGGCGAGGCGGTCAAGGCCGTCATCGTGCGCCGGCCCGGTTCCGACGTCACCGAAGCCGAGCTTTCCGCGCTGGTGAAGGAGCGCAAGGGCGCCCACCACAGCCCCAAGAGCATCGACTTCGCCGACTCGATCCCGGTCTCGGCGCTCGGCAAGCCCGACAAGAAGGCGCTGCGGGCCACCTACTGGGCGCAGGCAGGCCGCCAAGTTAATTAATCAGCTCAGTAATTAGTCAGTTCAGAAATTAATCAGCGCAGTAATTAATCAGCTCAGTAGCTGGCTAGAACCAGCCGTGGAACCAGATCCGGTCCTGCCAGGCGCTGTACGGGATCCGGACGTACGTCCAGACCGGATAGAAGTACCAGAAGCACACGATGACGATCAACGCGTAGCCGGCCACTGAGAGTGCGCCCACCAGGCGCCTGGTTTCGGAGTCGGTGCGTTGCCCGAGCGCGAGTCCCGCCATGGCGCACAAGCCGAGGATCAGGAACGGCAGCATCGGCAGCGAGTAGAAGTCGAACTTCGTCCGGCTCGGATACGGCAGCCACGGCAGGATGTCGGCCGCGACGCCGACCAGGATCAGCGCGGCGCGCCAGTCGCGGCGTCCGATCCACAGCCAGATGCAGCCCAGGATCGCCAGGATCGCCGGCCACCAGACCGCGGGACTTCCGAGGTCCAGCACCGTCTGGGAGCAGCCGCTGATCGCGGAGCAATGCGGCCCCCGCGGGGTCGACGTGTACGCGAAGAGCGTCGGGCGCCCCTGCACCAGCCACTGGAACGGGCTGTCGGACTGGTACGGATGTCGGGTGTCCAGGGTGGTGTGGAAGTCGTAGGCCCATTGATGCCAGTGCCACCAGGCGCGCCAGGTGTTGTAGATCCCCTTGCCGTAGTCGTTACGCATGTAGCCGTAGTGGGTGACGAACCAGCCGGTGAAGGACGCCGTGTAGACGACGATCGGCACGACGATGAAATTCGTGGCCCAGCCGATCCCGTCACGGCGCAAGGCGTTACGGACCGGGCGGGCGGCACCGTAGCTGCGGCGGGCGCCGATGTCCCAGGCGAGTACCACGGCACTGAGCGGGATGAGCGCGTAGAACCCGGTCCACTTGGTGGCGATCGCCGCGCCGAAGCAGATGCCGGCGATCAGCCGCCAGGGGCGCCAGAAGCCGAGCGGAAGGTTGTCGGCCAGCCGTTCGCGTCCCCAATCGCGATCGCGGACGATGGCGCCGAGCGCGGCGACGATCCAGAACATCAGGAAGATGTCCAGCAGGCCGGTCCGCGACTGCACGAGTTCCAGGCCGTCCAGGGCCATCAGCAGCCCGGCGAGGCAGCCGATGAGCGTGCTACGGAACATGCGGCGGGCGGTACGAGCGAGGATCAGGACCGCGAGCGTGCCGAAGAGGGCGGCGGAGAAGCGCCAGCCGAGTGCGGGGTCGCCGTGCGGATGGCCGGCGCAGTCGACGTAGCCGAACATCCACTCGCCGATGGCCATGAGCCACTTGCCCAGCGGTGGGTGGACGGCGAGCCCGGGTCCGACGCAGTGCTCGCCGCGTTCGACCCCGAACTGCAGCAGGGAGTGCGCGTCGACCGTGTAGTAGACCTCGTCGAACGTGTAGCTCGGTTTGCCGTTCACGAAAGCGGGTGGGAGCGAGATCCGGTAGAAGCGCAGGAAGCCGGCGAGCACGGTGATGCCCAGCGGCCACAGCCATCCGGCCAGCCGGTCCTGAAGCGGTGGCGGGCGCAGCGCTTCGCTCGAACGTCTGGAGATGGCGGGTGCCGGCGGCGGGGCGAGCGTCGCGGTCATTGCGTGACAGCGTAAGACTGCGAAGCGTGGCGGACGCGACCATAGGCGCTTTGGTGTTGTGCGGGTCGCCCATCGGAAATCCGGGCGACGCGTCCGCGCGCCTGCGCGAGACGCTCGAATCCGCTGATGTGATCGCGGCCGAGGACACCCGCCGGCTCCGCCGTCTCGCGTCTGACCTCGGCATCCAGGTACCCGGTGAGGTCCTGTCCTACTACGAGGCGAACGAGCGGGGACGGGTGCCGCAGCTTGTCCAGCGCATGCTGGCCGGCAGCACGGTCGCGCTGATCACCGACGCGGGCATGCCGGCGATTTCCGATCCCGGGTACCGGTTGGTGCGCGCCGCTGCCGAGGCCGGGATCCCGATACGGGTCGTCCCAGGGCCGTCCGCGGTGACGACAGCCCTGGCGGTGTCGGGGCTGGCGTCGGATCGCTGGGTGTTCGAGGGCTTCCTGCCCCGCGGTGGCAGCGAGCGCCGGGCCCGGCTGGCGGCTCTGGCCTCGGAGCGGCGCACCCTCGTGCTCCTGGAATCGCCGCGCCGCGTCGGGCGGACGCTGGCCGAACTCGCCGAGAGCTTCGGGCCCGACCGCGCCGCCGTGCTCTGCCGCGAGCTGACCAAGACCTACGAAGAGGTGGTCCGCCTTCCGCTGGCCGGACTCGCCGCGTGGGCCGCCGAGCGCGACGTGCGCGGTGAGATCACGCTCGTCGTCGGCGGTGCACCCGAGCCCGAGCCGCCCGCCGCCGTCGACCTCGCCGCGATGGTGGCGTCACGGGTGGCCGCGGGAGTGGATCGCAAGGCAGCAATGACCGACGTCGCCCGTACCACCGGGGTACCGCGTCGCGAGATCTACGACGCCGTTCTGGCAGCCCGAGCTGTGGACAACCCCTCCTGAGCCCATTTCCGCCTGACAATCCGTAAGTGAGCGCCGAGAACAGCACCGCACGACTGCTTCGCGACGCCCGCTGGATGACCGGCCTGACTCAAGCGGAGGCTGCGCAACGCGCCGGTGTCCCGCGGCAGACCATCAGCAGCTACGAGAGCGGCACCCGGCGCCCCAGCCTCGACACCCTGGAGCGCCTGCTCGCCGGCTGCGGTCTGCGATTGCGGCTCTCGGTCGTGCCCGAGCCAGGACTCGAGGACGTCCCCACGCGCGAACTGCTCGCGTTGCCCCCACTGCAACGCATCGACTTCCGGCTCCAGGACGCCATCGTCGACCTCGCGCAAGCGGTGCCGGACCACGTTCCGGTGATCGTGACGGGCAAAACGGCGGCCCGCCTGCACGCCGCCTGCGTCAGAGTCCTCGAGCTCGAGATCGCTTTTGCCGAGCAGCAGTCCGTCGACGACATCCGCGCCTGGCTGGCCGCCGCCTATATGGCCGAGCCCTACCCGCTCACCTCGGCGGACTTGCGTGCCGGCGTCAGGGTCACCCACGGAACCGAGCAAGAGACCGACGTCGTCGTGCGCTGGGAATCACTGTTCACGGGCCTGCACTCCCGATCGATTGCCCTGGACCTGGGTCGGCCCGAGCCGCTGCTGGCCCGCATCGCTGCTCCCGACGATTGCTGCCTGGGCTGGCACCCGCGCGATCGCGACCATCTCGCCCTGCAGCGGGCGGTTCGGCTTGCCGACGAGCAGGCGGCTGGGACTGAGCGCACACAATCCGATGCGCTGGACGGGTGAGCCTTTTTTTGGTCGAGCACACGATCCAGTTCATTACGCACTAAAGCAACGCATCGTGTGCTCGTACCGAAACTGACCAACTCCGCCAGCGCATCGGATTGTGTGCGCCGGGGAGGCGGCGAGCGGTTGGCCGGCCAACCCGTTTGCCTGGCTCACTACCCTCAAGGGCATGACTAAGGCGTTCTTTGTGTCGACGCCGATCTACTACGTGAACGATGCGCCCCATATCGGGCACGCTTACACGACGGTGGCCGGTGACGTACTGACCAGGTGGCACCGTCAGCGCGGCGAGCGCGTGCACTTCTTGACCGGGACCGACGAGCACGGCGAGAAGATCCTGCGCGCGGCGGCTGAGCATGACATGACCCCCCAGCAATGGTGTGACTTCATGGTCGAGACGGCCTGGCTGCCGATGCTCGGCGCGATCGATGCGGCCAACGACGATTTCATCCGCACCACGCAGCCGCGCCACACCACGCGGGTACAGGAATTCGTGCAGCGGCTCTACGACAACGAGCAGATCTACAAGGGCACGTATACCGGTCCGTACTGCGTGCACTGCGAGGAGTTCAAGGTCCCCGGGGAGCTGATCCAGCCGGGCAACCTGTGCCCGATTCACCAGCGGCCGGTCGAGATGCTGTCGGAGGACAACTACTTCTTCCGGCTGTCGGCGTATCAGGACCAGCTGCTCGCGGCCTACGCCGACGGCACGCTCAAGGTCGAGCCGGAGAGCGCCCGCAACGAGGTGCTGCGATTCGTCGAGAGCGGGCTGTCGGACCTCTCGATGAGCCGATCGACCTTCGACTGGGGCATCACGGTGCCCTGGGATTCCTCGCACGTGATCTACGTATGGATCGACGCCTTGCTGAACTACTGGACGGCGGTCGAGGGCAGCGAGGATTACTGGCCCGCTGACGTCCACCTTGTCGGCAAGGACATCCTGCGCTTCCATGCCGTCATCTGGCCGGCGATGCTGATGGCTGCCGGGCTGCCGCTGCCGAAGCTGGTCTTCGCCAACGGCTGGCTCCTCGTGGGCGGCGAGAAGATGAGCAAGACCAAGGTCAATGGCATCCCGCCGCAGCAGATCACCGACCACTTCGGCAGCGACGCGTACCGCTACTACTTCCTGCGCGAGATCACTTACGGGCAGGACGGCAGCTTCAGTTGGGAGTCGATGAGCGCGCGCTACCAGAGCGAGCTCGCCGACCAGCTCGGCAACCTGGCGAGCCGGCTCACTAGCATGGTGGAGCGCTATCGCGAAGGATCGTTGCCGCCCGGGCAGCTCGACTCCGGGCTTGCCGACGGACTCGCCTCCGCTTCCGCTGCCGCCGACGCCGCCATCGATCGGCTCGACTTCCAGGCTGCACTCAGCGCGATCATGGGCTTCGTCCGGACGGTCAACGGCTACGTGACAGAGCGCGAGCCGTGGAAGCTCGCCAAGGATCCGGCGAACGCAGACGCGTTGGACGAGGTGCTCTACTCGACCGCGGATGCCCTGCGGGCCATGGCGGTGCTGCTCAATGCCTTCCTGCCGAAGGCCTGCCACCTGCTCTGGGAGAGTCTCGGCGCGCCGGGAGAGCTCGCCGACGCCCGGATCGCCGGCGTGACCACCGATCACCTGCCCGCCGGCGTCGCCGTGCGCAAGGGACCGATCCTCTTCCCCCGGCTGGACTCGTGAGCCGGGACGAGTCCCCGGTCCCACCGCCCGAACCGCTGACGGTTCCGGCGGTCGACAGCCATTGCCACCTCGACCTGCTGACCATCCCGGTCGAGGAGGCATTGGCAGCGGCCCGGCTGGCAGGTGTGACGCGCGTGGTGACGATCGGGATCGACGTTCCGTCCTCGCAGTGGAGCGCCGACACCGCCGCGGCACATGAGGGCGTCGTCGCGGCCGTCGCGCTGCATCCCAACGAAGCTCCCGAGTCGGCCGATCTCGACGCCGACCTCGCCGCGATCACCGAACTCGCGAAACTGCCGCAGGTACGGGCGATCGGCGAGACCGGGCTGGACTACTACCGCACCGAGGAGCCCGGCCGGCCGAAGCAGGAGGAGTCCTTCCGGCGCCACATCGCGCTCGCGAAGGCCACCGGCAAGGCGCTCGTGATCCACGATCGCGACGCTCATGCAGACGTCCTTCGAGTGCTGGACGACGAGGGCGCCCCCGAGCACGTCGTCCTGCACTGCTTCTCCGGCGGTGCGGACTTCGCCCGCGAATGCGGTGAGCGCGGCTTCGTGCTGAGCTTCGCCGGCAACGTCACGTTCAAGAGCGCCGGTCAGTTGCGCGACGCCCTGGGCGTCACCCCGCTCGGCCGGCTGCTCGTCGAGACCGACGCACCGTTCCTCACCCCCGTACCGCATCGGGGCAAGCACAACGCGCCGAACCTGATCGCCGTGACACTGCGGGCGATGGCGGAGCTCAAGGAGGTCACCGTCGAGGAGCTGGCCGAGTCGGTGAGCGCGACGGCCACCAGGGTCTTCGGCGATTGGTGAGCCTGCTGTCGCCCGCCGACACGCGGGCGCTGGCCCGCCGTCTCGACGTGGCGCCGGTCAAATCGCGAGGCCAGAACTTCCTGGTGGATCCGAATACGGTCCGCCGCATCGTGCGGCTAGCGGATCTTGGCACCGACTACCACGTGCTGGAGATCGGGCCCGGACTCGGATCGCTGACGCTCGGGCTGCTCGACGCGGGCGTGCGGGTGACGGCGGTCGAGCTCGATCCTGTCCTCGCGGCAGCGTTGCCCGAGACCGTCGCCGCACGAGCTCCGGACGCGGCGGATCAGCTGACCGTCATCACGGGCGACGCCCTGCGCGTCGACATCCCCGCCGTCCCCGACAGTGCCACCGTGCTCGCGGCGAATTTGCCCTACAACGTCGCGGTTCCGCTCCTGCTGCGGCTGCTCGAGACGCTTCCAGAGCTCGCTCACGGGGTGGTGATGGTGCAGGCCGAGGTGGCGGCGCGGCTGGCGGCGCCGCCCGGGAGCCGGGTGTACGGGGTCCCGAGCGCGAAGCTTGCCTGGTACGCCGAATCCCGGGTCGCGGCGCCCGTCCCCCGCACCGTCTTCTGGCCGCAGCCGCGCGTTGACAGCGCGCTTCTCACGTTCGCCAGGCGTGAGCCTCCGGCCGGGGACCGTAAGCAGACGTTCGAGGTGATCGACGCGGCGTTCGCGCAGCGCCGCAAGACGCTGCGGGCCGCGCTGGCCAAGTGGGCCGGCAGCGCAGCAGCCGCCGAGCAGGCGCTGCGCGGCGCCGGGATCGAACCGGGCCTTCGGGGTGAGGCGCTGGACGTGACCGCGTTCTCCCGTATTGCCCAGTCCCGTAGTGCCCAGCAACGTGCCCTAGATTGACCAGCCATGCGGCCGGCGGAGGTGACGGTCCGCGCGCCGGGGAAGGTCAACCTCTATCTCGCCGTCGGCGCCCTCGACGATGAGGGCTACCACGAGGTTCGCACCGTGTTGCAGGCGGTTTCGCTCTACGACGAGCTCACCGTCGAGGCGGCGGAGCCCGGCACGGTCTCGCTGACGATCGAGGGCGAAGGCGCCAAATTGCTGGCTGTCGACGAGAGCAACCTCGCCGTGCGGGCAGCCCGGCTGCTGGCAGCCAAAGCGGACATCTCCGATGGGGTCCGGATGGCGCTGCGCAAGGCGATCCCCGTCGCGGCCGGGATGGCCGGCGGGAGCGCAGATGCGGCGGCGGCGCTGGTCGCCTGCGACGCGCTGTGGGGAACGGCGCTGAGCCGCACGGAGCTGGAAGCCCTCGCTCGCGAACTCGGCAGCGACGTGCCGTTCTCGCTGGCGGGTGGTACGGCCTTGGGGACCGGGCGCGGTGACGTCCTTTCGCCGGTGCTCTCCCGCGGGACCTACCACTGGGTGTTTGCGATGGCCGAGGGCGCGCTCTCCACCCCCGCGGTCTATGCCGAACTCGACCGTTACCGCGAGGAGCTGCCGCGCCCAGCCCTCTGGTCGCATTCCGACACGCTCGCGGCCGTGCGCCAAGGCGACCCGAGCGCCCTCGCCGCCGCGCTGGCCAACGATCTGCAGGCGCCGGCCCTGCGGCTGCGCCCGGCTCTGCGCAGGGTCCTTGAAGCGGGGACGGAACTCGGTGCCATCGGCGCGCTCGTCAGCGGTTCGGGGCCGACGTGCGCCTTCCTGACCCGGGACGCACAGGAGGCGATCCGGCTCGCGTCAGAGCTGGCGGGTCTCGGTTTGTGCAGGCAGGTGCGCCGCGCCGAGGGGCCGGTGCACGGGGCGCGGGTGGTCTCCTAGCTGGGGGCGCTCGCGGGCACCCGAAGCCGGGCGATGCGCGCCGGATCGGGCCAGCGCACGTCGGTGGCCCAGCCGAGCTTTTCGAAAGCCTGGATCAGCCGGGCGCTGCTGTCGACCTGGCCGCGCAGGACGCCGTGGCGCGCCGAAGTCGGCTCGGCGTGATGCAGGTTGTGCCAGTTCTCGCCCATCCCGATGAAGGCCATCTGCCAGACGTTGGACGAGCGATCGCGGCTCTTGAA
>DATAZK010000176.1:0-1787 GCA_036272075.1 Frankiaceae bacterium | reverse complement strand
AGAGGTCGCGCAACTCCCCGTCGACCTTGATGGCCAGGGCGGCCCGAGCCAGCCCGGCCCCGATGGCGGCGGCGGCATCGGCGCCCGTGGCGCCGTCCTCGAGGGACAGCCTGGTCCCATCTGGCAGCTCGTAATCCATCGCGAGCCGGATGCTAGTGATCGCGGGGGCCCCGGCGCACCCGGCGGCTACGGCGGTCCCGGCGGTCCCGGTCGGCCGGTCGGCGCGCCGGCGGGCTCAGCCGCGGCGGCGGACCTTGAAGCTGAAGTGCGCGATCGTCTGCGGCCGGATCGCGATCTCGGGACAGAGGTGCGGCGGGGCGCAGGTGAAGCGCTCGTTCTCCAGCACGCTGCCGCTGAAGGTACCGGTGCACCATGTCCTGGAACCCGCCGTGCTCATCCTGCCCGGCGTCAGGGCGACCCGCACGAGTTGTCCCGCCGCCGTCGTCGGCACGCCCATCTCGCCGGAGGCCACGCAACCACGGTGGTGCGGCGCGCTGATCTCCACGGTCTCGGAGCGCTCGACCGAGCCCACCATGTCGAGATCCGCGGGATTGCGCCAGTTGAGCTTGAACGACGTGCGCGGGCCGCCAGTGCCGGGGCTCACGTGAACCTTCACCGGCGTCACGGTCTCCATGGGGATCGCGCCGGCGACGGGAACCGCCGCCAATGCCGCGAACGCCACGACCGCGATGAGCACGATGCGCCTCATCGGTCTCGAGCATACCCACGAAGACCGGTCGCTCACGCTACATTTACGTCCTCCCGGACGATTAGCTCAGCTGGGAGAGCGCCGCCTCGACAAGGCGGAGGTCGCTGGTTCGAGCCCAGCATCGTCCACTCCGGTAGTTACAGGCGATTCGGCTACTTCCGGTCTCACACCCAGCCACTGGGGCGCACGGGTCGCCAATGAGCGCGGCGGCCACAGCCACCAGACCTCGCATTTCGGCCCGCGAGCGAGGGCAGCCTGCACGTCGCGGTCATGGTGATCGACGGACAATCCAATCCGCGACGCGAGCGGGCGGCTCTGACAGGTTGGCAAGCCTCCATCTCGCGCGGCCAATACGCGCAGGTGCGCTACCTGGCCGGACCCGCCACTCCCATGCCCCTGAGCCGTCTGGCGACCGAGATCGGCTGACCGCCCCTCAATCCAGTGCCGGCGAACATGTCATCGCCGACGAGCCTCCCCTAGTCCCATCGATCATTGCGAACCCCGGACGTCGCCCCACCAGTGTCCAGTGTCCAGGGGCCCGTAGTGACGCCCGAGCGGGCAGCCGAACACCAGATGCTGATCAACGAGCTGCTCGGCCATGACGAGCCCACTCGCCGGCGGCGGTGGGGACGTCGAGCGATCTTGGACGGTTCGTTTAGCGGACCCATCTGAGAATTCTCAACGGACACCCCTTATGCGACAGCCGACCCCACGACGGGTTGACGCTCATCCTTCGCGGGCACGCAGTTCGCTGGCCGATCCCTAGCTGCGACGAGACCCGCTATCCGCGCAAACCAAGACTCCCGAGGCGTTGCCGGCAATGCTCATTCTGGAACGGAAGCAGGGCCAGGGGCGATGACACTGCGGGCGTGTCGTTGCCGGATCCACCGGGAGCAGACCCGCGACGATTGGGGTACGGAGCTACCGAAAGTGCTGATCTTCGTGAGAGCGGGCGTCTTCGTTCGCTGGATCGGAGTGCTGCACCTTCTCAACAGCAACGCTTTTGGGTTGCTGCCTGGGCTGGCAGTGCGGAGCGGCTGTGGCTGGCGGGGCGCTCAGGTCCGTCGCTGCATGATCG
>DATAZK010000175.1:0-6214 GCA_036272075.1 Frankiaceae bacterium | reverse complement strand
CGGTCGCGGTGACGGCGAGGGCGCGGGTGCTCGGAATGCCGAGCGCGTTCATCGCCTCGCCGACCAGGTACTCGCGCAGCATCGGGCCGACGGCGGCCCTTCCGTCCCCGCGCCTGGCGAAGGGCGTGCGACCCGAGCCCTTCAGGTGGAGGTCGCGACGGCGGCCGTGGACGTCGAGGACCTCGCCGAGCAGGAGTGCCCGTCCGTCGCCGAGGCGGGGCGAATAGGCGCCGAACTGATGGCCGGCGTAGGCCTGGGCGACCGGCGAGGCGCCGGTGGGCGCGGCGTTGCCGACGAGGACGTCGACACCGCCGGGTGCACGGAGGGCGTCGGGATCGACGCCCAACTCGGCGGCCAGGGCGTCGTTGAGGGCCAGCAGGCGGGGCGCCGGGGCGGGGCTCGCGCGCCACGGCAGGTACAGGCCTTCCAGGTCACGGACGTACGAGTGCTCGAACGCGAACAGGGGCGGGGCAGCAACGTTCACAGCCTTCAGGCTAGGCGCTGCGGGCGACTCGTGTCATGGCCGAGCATTCAGCCGACGCCACGCGCCCACGCGGCGGCCGGGTCGCGCGGGCCTCAGGGCTTGGCTCGGCCTCAAGCCCCAGCGACCCGGCGACTTCCGCGACGACGTTCTGGCGATCTACCCACGGGCTGATCGCCGCGGCGGGCCGCGTCGGCCGCGGCGGCCTCCGGTCGCCCAGGTTCGGAGCAATGGGTCTACGGGTCGTAGCGCCGGCCGAGGTCTTCAGCAGGAGTCCGAGGTGCAGCGGGTCGGTGGGGAACGCATCGAACCCGAGCGTTGCGTAGAACCTGGCGGCCGCCGGACTGGCGGCGTGAACGATGAGCACGCGTCCGCCGATCGCCTTTGCGGGTTCGAGTGTTCGCCGCGCAGCGTCGGAGACGAGCGCTCGGCCGAGCCGTCGGTACCGGTGGCCGCGATCGACCGCGAGCCGAGCGAGCAGGATGAGCCCTGCCGGACCGGGAGTGCCCCGAGCGTGACGAGCCGGGCGCTCTGCCCGTCGTGGGCTGGTCGGGCAGAGGGCGGAGTAGGCGCAGACGTTGTCGGCGTGATCGACGACGAATGTGCGGGCGGTGCTCGCCGCGGCGCCATCGGGGCCCGCTCCTTGAGCCAGCTGTCTGGGGAACCGTCACCGGGATGCCTGAGGTTGAGTCGGCGCGACAGCACGGTCCGGTGGGGCGGCTAGCGTCCCGAAGGGCCCAGAACTCACGACAATGGGAGCCTCCACATGACCAAGCAAGACCTCGCGCGCAGAATGTCCACCGAGGCCGGCATCAGCGGCACCGAGGCCGTCGTCGCGATTGCCGCGACGTTCGAAGCGATCGCGGCCGAGCTCGTCGCCGGGGGCGACGTCGCCTTGACGGGCTTCGGCAAGTTCAGCGTCAGCGACCGCGCGGCCCGGCAGGGCCGCAACCCTCAGACCGGCGAGGCGATCCAGATCAAGCCCAGCAGGGCCGCGAAGTTCTCGCCGGCCAGCGCCCTGAAGACAGCGCTCAAGAGCTGACCGCGGCGGTGCGGCTCTCGCGACATGCCGAGCGTCGCGTGTGGCCCCAGGCGGGGTAGGCAGATTGCTCGCTCCGAGCGCAAGCACGGCGGCAAGGTTCGCGAACTTGACCGGGCGCTTCAGGCCCTCGCTGCTCGGGTCGACCCGCCCGACGTCAACGTCATGCGAGCTGCACGCCACAGCTTCGCGTCGAACCTCCTGCGCAGGGGACAAGCGGGCGGCGAACGCGACACGGCTCTTTGTCGAAAGCCTTCGACGGGTGCCCTGGTCATTGGAACGTTGACCAGGGCATCCGCAGCGTGTTAGGCGGTGATCAGGAAGTGGCGGAGCGCTTCGCGGATCACCTCTGAGGTTGTGGTGCCCTGGCTGCGGGCGCGTTCGGCGAGGTCGCGGGCCAGTTCGGGGTCGAGCCGTACCGACTCGACGCTTGCCGGGGCCGAGCCGAGCAGGGGACGGCCGCGCTTGCCGCGGCGGGCGATCAGTTGATCGACGTCGTAGCCGCCTTCGGCTTCGCCGGCGAGCCCGTCGATCACCGCGTCAGTAATCGGGCGCCCGGAGTCGGTGTGGCCGTAGATGGTCGGTTCGGTCATCGCTCGAGCAGTCCGCGGAACGTGGGGCGCATGGCCATTGCGTGGATCGCGAACTGGGTTCCGTCGGCAGTGGTCATCACGACCACCGCGAGCAGGTTGCCGGCGCGGTCAGGCCCCACGACCAGCCGTCGGTCGAGATCCTCGCTGGCGTCTTCAATCGCGAGTGCATGGTCGGTGGCGTGGATGATGTCCCGGTCGTCGACGCCGTGCTTGCGCGCCGAGCGGTGGACTTCCGCAAGCTTAGTGTAATACGAAACACGCGCCCGTCGAACCGTGTTTCTGGTCTCGCTTCACCGGGGAGCCGTTTCGCCACATGGCCACGCAAATGCGGCGAAAGGGACGATTGCCCCGCCGATCTGCGCGCGCCCGACTGCTCGCCTTCAGTTCACCGACGCGCTAACCCGGATCTTGCGTGTGCCCAGAAGTTGGAGGTGCTGATTGAGTAGCTGATCCAACATAAGCTCGTCGTCGCCAGCGGGTGGGAGTCCCGTCCGAGTAGCTGCCAGGAGGCTCGGTAGCAGGCTGGCGGCTCGGTCTGGAAACGGGTCGGGTCGAAGCCCAGCGTCAAAAGCCCTTTTGGGGGAGCAACTCAGCGGTCCGCAGCATTAAGCGAAGCCTGCCGCGTCGTTACAGGTCCGCCTTTGGGTGGGGTCAGGAGAAGCCGAGCCGCGGCATTCACGGCGAAGGCCATGGAAGGGGTGTAGAGCCTGGATTTGCAGCCCTCAAGGATCTCCCGGCGTATGGGGCGTGGAACGTTGAGAGGGTGACGGCGGGAACTGGGGAGGCCCTCCCCGGCCCGGTGGTCTGCGGATGATCGCCGGAGCGACCCGTCCTATAACCGGTGATCCCGGGAAGGGGGCGTGGTGCTGGGTGGGCGTCGGAGGCGGCCGTAGTACCGCTTGAGCCGGGTGGACAACAGAACCACGGGTGAGGGAAGGGCCGCTGCTTCGTTCATGCGTCACGCACAGGGAAGGACCGGTGAGTGCCAGAGATGGCTAGGGCCACCGAGCAGGACAAGGTTCGAGATCTACAGCGAACGCTTTACCGGGCGGCCAAGGCCGATCCCGGACGACGGTTCCACGTGCTTCATGACAAGGTCTTCCGCAGAGACGTCTTGGAGCGGGCGTGGGGGCAGGTGCGCGCCAACAAGGGCGCAGCCGGCATCGACCGGGTCACCATCGCCGACGTCGAGTCCTATGGCGTGAGCCGTTTGCTCGACGAGCTGGCCGCGGACTTGAAGGCCGGGCGTTGGCGTCCGCTTCCCGCGCGCCGGGTCTTCATTCCGAAGCCTGGTCGTGAGGAGCTTCGCCCGCTCTCGATCCCGACGGTCCGCGATCGCATCGTGCAGGCCGCGTTGAAGACGGTGATCGAGCCGATCTTCGAAGCGGACATGCTCGGGTGTTCTTTCGGGTTTCGCCCGAAGCGCTCGACGCACGACGCGCTTCAGGTCCTCATTGACGAGGCCTGGAGCGGGCGACGATGGGTTGCAGAGTCGGACATCGCGAGTTGTTTCGAGGCGATTCCGCACGACCGGTTGATGGCGGCGATCGAGGAGCGGATCGTCGATCGCCACGTCTTGAAGCTCTTGCGCGCGATGCTGCGCGCCGGCGTGATGCAGGACGGGGCAGTCAGGCGCGGCGTGTCCGGCACACCTCAGGGCGGCGTCATTTCGCCGCTGTTGTGCAACGTCTACCTGCACCGGCTCGACCGGCAGTGGGCAGACCGCGGACACGGGGTGCTGGTGCGCTACGCGGACGATCTCGTGGCGATGTGCCGAACACGCGCAGAAGCCGAAGCGGCGCTCGTCGCGCTGCGGCAGATCCTGGCTGAGCTGGGCCTTGAGCTCAAGGACGCCAAGACGCGGATCGTGCATCTGCGGGAAGGAGGCGAGGGTCTCGAATTCCTCGGCTTCGATCACCGCTGGGTACGCGCCCGCGGCGCCAAGCACGTCTGTTTCCTCGCTCGTTGGCCTTCGCGTCGGGGGATGCAACATGCCCGCGATCAGATCCGCGAGATCACGGATCGTCGCTGGCTGCTGCGCCCTGTCGAGGAAACCACGCAGAAAGTCAACGCTTTCCTGCGTGGCTGGGCGGGCTACTTCCGCTACGGAAACTCGGCCCGTCACTTCGACGTGATCAGCAACTACGCGGCCGGACGCCTCGCGCTGCTCGTGGCCAAACGCCACAAACGCAGCCGAAGCTACGGCTGGTCGGTCTTGGCCTTCCAGTCACCGAACCGCCTTGGCCTGGTCGATCTCAACGGAACAGTCGTCGCGCCACGCCCCTACCGAGCGTGGCGAGGGTGAGCCGAATGCCAACGGTGAAGAACGTCGGAGAGCCGTGTGCGGGAAAACCGCATGCACGGATCGAAGCGGCGGCGGGAGGAATCTGGCACCAGTCGGCCGCAGGCCGTGCGGTGCTGGCGCCTCCCGCCGACCCTACATTAGGCGTCGGGTGATGCTGACGTGAAAAACGGGGAAACGTCCGCCTGAGCAGGGAGAATGCGTGTTGTGATCAGCGCAAACCCCTGGCTCAGGAGGACACCTTCATGGTGAAGGCTCGGACGTCGTTTGACAACGTAGTCGTAACGGCGGACGGTGAGGGGATCGTCAGTCACGCCGGCAGCGCGTTGCTGATCGGCCTGGCCGATCGGGTCGGGTTGACGGCGGCGCTCTCAGACGCGATGGGCCCGACGCGTCAACGCGCATCAGCGCATGATCCGGGGGTCGTGTTGCGTGATCTCGCGGTGATGCTCGCCGACGGCGGGGATTGCCTCTCAGGGCTCGGGGTGCTGCGCGACCAGGAAGCGATCTTCGGTGTGGTCGCCTCAGGCTCGACGGCGTATCGCGTGATCGACAGCATCGACGCGGCTGGTCTGGGGCGGTTGCGGGCGGCTGTCGCGACAGCCAGGGCGCGGGCTTGGGAGCTGGGTGCGGCCCCGAAAACGGTTGTTCTTGACTGGGACGCGACGCTCGTCACGGCGTTCTCGCACAAAGCGCGTGCGGCGGCGACGTTCAAGAAGGGCTTTGGGCATCACCCGCTGCTTTGCTACCTCGACGAGTCGCGCGAAGCACTCGCCGGAATCCTTCGCGACGGCAACGCCGGCAGCAACACCGCGGCTGATCACGTCACCGTCGGCGCGCTCGCGTTGGCGCAGTTGCCTGACCGGGCACTCGACGGCGAGATCATCGCCCGTGTTGATGGCGCGGGCGCGACGCACGCCTTTACCGAGTGGTGCCGCGAAACCAGGATCAAGTTCAGCGTCGGCGCGAAACTGACCGACGAGGTCCTCCAAGCAGCACTCCAGGTCGATGACCGGGCCTGGCAGCACGGGCTTCGCAAGAACGGCTCGGAGAACCCTGACGCGTGGGTTTGCGAGTTGACCGGCCAAGTCGCGCTCGCCGCGTGGCCCAAGGGCAGCCGGCTGATCTGTCGCGCGGTTCGCCTCGACGAAGCGATCCAGTTGACGTTCGGCGAAGAAGACGGCTTTCGCTACGAAGTGTTCCTGACCGACCTCTCGGGCGATATCCGCGAACGGGACCTCTTTCACCGCGGACACGCCCGCATCGAGGACCGCGTCCGTGACGGCAAAGCCTGCGGCCTTGAAAACCTGCCGTTTCAAAGCTTCGCTAACAACGAGGTCTGGCTGCTGCTCGTTCAGATCGCGCAAGACCTGCTCGCGTGGAGCCAAGCACTCCTCCTCACCGGCGACCTCCAGCGCGCCGAGCCAGCAACATTGCGATACCGGCTGTGGCACACCGCGGCACGGATCTCCAGGCACGCCCGCAGCACCCGCCTGCGCCTCGATCGCCACTGGCCATGGGCGCCACAACTCGCCGCCGCGTTCACGCTGCTGCAGGCCCTCCCACACACCTGAACACGGGGGCCGCAACCCAGCGGCCCCCCGGCCCGCGACGACGACCAGCCGCTACCCAGCCGGGCGTCAGCCTGCCCACAACCAGACGCGCGACCCCTCCCACCGCGACACCGGGCGCGAGGACCGGCCCGATCACGCCCACCAACACGGCCCGTTACGCGCCAAAACGCCATCCCGCGATCCGAGCCTCAAACGTCAGCCGCTTACTGCAAGATCCGGGTTAAG
>DATAZK010000174.1:0-15616 GCA_036272075.1 Frankiaceae bacterium | reverse complement strand
GACGCCACGGCGCTGGCACCCCTGACCAAGGCCATGGTCACGATCTTCGATGCGCATCAGCACGAGATGCCAGGTGAAGCGAGCGAAGACCGCAGTCATCGCTGGATGCTGGACGCCGGGAGCGCGCAATTGCTTTCCGGGGTTGACGAAGCCCTTGCCATCCAGCAGCAGATCCAAGTCGCCATCGGCGCCCTGATGCAGCGCGAGAGGCTCACGGCTGACGCCGCCTACCTGATGTTGCGGGACCGGGCGGCCAGCAGCGGAAGTACGTTTCGCGAAGTGGCAGCAGCAGTCGTTGCGCGCATCACCCAAGAGTGAGGGTCTGTGAGTCGATGCCGGCGTAGTCCAACCAATCGGCCGCCGCGTCGGATTGCGCGACCGGGATGAGGCGCTGCATGGTCTGCTCCGCGTCGGGTCGCAGTCCCGGGTCGGTTGCCAGGAGTTCGGCGATGAGTGCGCCGAGCGGTCCAGCCGGCAAGTCGGGGTGCGCCGGGCGCTCGGCAGCAGGCAGTTGCGGGTCGTACGCCGCCGTCCCGACAAGGGCCTCGAACAGCGTGACGCCCAGACCGAACAGATCCATGGCGACGGCGATCGGGTCGCCGGCTTCGAGTTCGGGAGCGGCGTATCCAGCGCTTCCGATCAGGCTCCCGGCGGGTTGCTCGGCTCCCCTCCGGCGGGCCGAGCCGAAGTCGACGACGACGGGCTTTCCCCCGCGCAGCATGATGTTTTCGGGTTTGAGGTCGATGTGGACCAGCCCGCGTTCATGGACTGTGCGCAGCGCAGCCAGCACCTGGATGCCCAGCAGCGCGGTGTCGCTTTCGGTCAGCGCGCCGTTGTCGTCGATCTCGCCGTCGAGCGCTGTCCCGTCCACGAATTCCATCACCAGGTACGGCTCATCGCTTCCGGTCCCGTCGTCATAAAGCCGGGCCAGCCCCGGATGCAGGTTTCCGGCGAGCGACGCCGCCTCTCGTCGCAAGGACCGGCGGGCACGGGGGTGGCTCATCTGGTGGGGCCGCGGAATTTTGACCACCGCCGGCGCGAACATGGGCGGCGACCAGCACAGCCAGGTCTCGCACCGGCGCCCGACGCCGAGCCGTTCCAAAGCCAGGCACCCTCCCGCCAGCGCTGCGCCGGGGCGGTGCCGGCTCACCGGCAAGCCGTCGAGGTCGTCGATCCCGACCTCTGCGAGTGAAGAAGGTGCGGTGGGCCGGCAGTTCTGCAGTGTCGTCATGTGACGATCCGACGCCTTTCGGGTGAGCGCTCGAGTCTGCAAGCTTCAGGTGTCGGGTGGCCGGCTCGCCTTGTCAGCTCTGACGGCGAGCCGGCACACCCGGTCTGGCCGGTCAGCCGCGGGAGCGGCTGCGCGAACGGCTCCGGCTCCGGCTACGGCTACGGCCGTGCTGGCTGATGGGACCCTGGATTCGGTTGGTCATGGTCTTCACCTCCTTCCGATCGTCGATGCGGCGCCGGGGAGCGTCGTGAGATTCACCCCGGCGGGTCTGTGGGGATCGAGGGTGACGACCTGATCGGCGATGGCGGCGAGTAGTGGGTCGTGGGTCACCATGAGCACGGTTCGGCCCGCGGCGCAGCGCTCGATGGCGGTGATCACCGCGGCGGCGGAGGCTGGATCGAGGGACGCGGTGGGCTCATCGAGCAGCATCAAGGGTGCTTTCGAGACCACGGCGCGAGCGAGCGCGATGCGGCGGCGCTGGCCGCCTGACAGTTGAGCGGCAGCTTCGCCGACGAGGCTGTCGTAGCCGCCGGGAAGTTGGTGGGCGAACTCATCGACCAACGCCGCGCGACCTGCAGCGAGTACCTGCGCCCGGTCGGCTCCGGCCGCTCCCAGCGCGATGTTCTGGGCGATCGTGGTGTCGAAGAGCCAGGGGTCTTGCGGGACGAACGCGACCGCTTGCCGCAGGCTCTGTTTCCTGATGGACCGCAAGTCGACGCCGTCGAGCATGATGCCTCCGGCGTCCACGTCGTAGAGGCGCAGCAGCAGATGCAGGACCGTGCTCTTGCCGGCGCCGCTCGGGCCGAGCACGCAACAGGTTTGGCCGGCTGCGACGGTGAGGTCGAAGCCGTCCAGCACCGGCCGGCTCAGCTGATATCCGAAGCGCACGTCGGCAAACCACAGCCCCGAGACCAGTGGAGGAGCGGGGCGCGCATCCTCGTCCTCGGCGATCTCTTCGGTGCAGGCCAGGACGTCCTGAATGCGAGCGGCGCTGGCGTTGGACTTGGCGAGCAGCCCCGAAAGCCGGCTCAGCCCGCGGACGGGGGAGTACAGAGCAGACAGGTAGGCGGTGACGACGAGCAGATCGCCGGTACTGAGCCGGCCGTCGAGCACCTCGCGTCCGCCCACCACGAGTACCAGGCCCGTGCCTATCGCGAGCACGACGTTCGCCACGGGGGACCAGCGCGCCTCCGTCGTGACCGCACGAACATTGACGTCCAGCAGAGCTGCGTTGCGTTGGTGAAACACCTGCGCCGGGCGTGCATTGGCGCTGAAAGCCTGCACCGCGCGGACGTTGCGAAACAGATCGGTGGCAGACGCTGCGAGGAGTCCGGCCTCGGCGCGCGCTCGTTGCTGAGCGATCCGTACCCGGCGGCGCTGCCGCACGGCGAAGACGGCCAGCAGCGGCACGACGGCGAGTGCCAGCAGGGCCAGCCCCGGACTGACGACGGTGAGCAGGATCAGCACCAGGAGGAGGCGGACGACGTCGGGCAGCAGTTGAGCAGTCACCGCGACGAGCGCGTCAAGCAGGCGACCGACATCGGTGGTGAGCCGGGAGACAAGCTCGCCGCTGCGCATGCGGTCGTGCCAGCGCAGTGACAGTGTGGTCGCCCGGTCGTAGACGTCCTGGCGCAGCCGGGCACCCACGCGTTCGGCGGCGCGCTCGGCCAGCAGGGTGGAACCAAGCTCGCCGCTCTCGGCGATGAGCGTGAAAAGCACCACCGCGGCGCCGGCGAACAGCAGCAGCGACTGCGGGCCCAGCCCGGCCAACGGACGTCGTGCAATCGCGTAATCCACCGCGAGTGCGAGCGGCCAGGGACGGGCGAGTTCGAAGGCGACTGCGGCGGTCCCGAGTAACGCGGATGCGCCGAGCGCTTTGCGTTCGGACTGGATCACCGGTTGCAGCACCCGACGAATCGGGTGGCGATGGGGCTTAGCGGGGCGAACCACGCATTCGACGCTCGCGGTGAACGCGTACTAGTCGCAAGTGTCCGATGGGACTAGCACCTCGGACTCATGCGGATCAGGAAGGCGCGAGAAGCGAAAGCGCGTTGTCCCGCAGCACCTTCTTCTTGTCCTCGGCGGTGAGCTTGCCGAGGTAGTCGACGTAGTCCGCGGGCTGCTCGGTGCCCTCCGAGTGAGGCCAATCGGAGCCGAACAGGACGCGGTCGGCCCCGATGTACTCCACCAGTCCCGCGACGTCCTCCTCGGGAAACGGTGACACCCAGAAATGACGGCGGAAGACGTCGGACGGTCGTTCGTGGACGGTCTCGCCGTAGGCCTGGATGTAGCGCTCGACGATGGAAACTCCCGCATGGTCGAGCATGTGTAGGCAGTAGGGGACCCAGCCGCAGCCCAGTTCGATGGTCGCGATCCGCAACCGGGGGAAGCGGCCGAAGACGTTGCCGAGCACGAGCGCGGCGACGGTGTCCAGAATGGTGCGGTCGCCGCCGAAGAGCGCGTTACGCAGGCTGTTCTCGTAGATCGGATCGGTGACCCCGTTGCGTTGCCACAGCAGCCGGTAAGCCTCGTCGTAGGAATCGCCGCCGGCGTGAATGTGGTAGGTGACGGGGATGTCCGCTTCCTGGACGCGGGCCCAGAACGGGTCCCAATCCGGGTGGGCGGGGGAGCGGCCGTTCGCCGGCCCGGGACGCAGCACGATCATCCGGGCGCCGCGCGCGAGCACGGCATCGAGCTCCCTTGTAGCGAGCACGGGGTCCAGAACGGGAATGGCCGCCGCGCCGATCAGGCGATCCTGGTAGGCCCAGCCCCAGTCGTCCTCGAGCCAGCGGTTGAACGCGTGAAACAGCTTGTAGGTCAGGGCGGTCTGCTGCGGATGCAGTCCTTCGATACCGACCGCAAGCGTCGGGAACAGCCACGCCTTCTCCAACCCCTGCTGGTCCATGACCTCCAGCCGCGCATCGCGATCCTGGTAGTACGGCCGCAGCGGCTCCAGCGAGTCCGAGCGCCAGGCGTTGGTGGGTCCGGAACGGCCGCCGCCTTCGGCGAGCTCCTTGAGCTGCTTGTGGAGTACCCCGGGCTTGATGACGGGATTGAACGTCGGGTTGGGCACCATCGTCTGCATCGAGGTGCCGAACATGATGTAGCGCCGCTTGCCCTCGGAGACCCAACGGACGAACCGCTTCACCTCGTCGTCGCCGTGACGCGTGAAGCAATCCTCGGCCTCGTAGTAGTGGTTGTCGGCGTCGATCAACTGGTAGTCCATCAGGGCCCCTCTGCTCCACGAAACATCTAGATCAATGCTAGAACCCCGCTTTGTCGAGCGCAACGAGCGGGGTGCGTACGAGCCGTCTCGCTACGGCTGCAGGCGCAGGATCCGGTCGTCGCCGTCGCGGGGGTCACCCCGGCCGTCGCGGTTGGAAGTCGCGAACCACAGCGACCCGTCGGGCGCGGCGGCGGTGGTGCGGATGCGCCCGAAGCGGCCCGCAAAGAGCGGACTGTCCTTGGTGGCGTTGGTGGCGTCGAGTTTCACCCGAAGCACAGCTTTGCCTTGCAGCGCGCCGATGTAGAGCGTGTTGCCCACGATCGCCGACCCGCTGGGCGACGCCTCGTCGGTCGGCCAGGTGACCTTGGGATTGGTGTACTTGCCTCCCCCGGTGTCGCCGATGCCCTCGACGTCGGGCCAGCCGTAGTTCCTGCCCTTTTCGATGAGGTTGACCTCGTCGAAGCGGTCCTGGCCGAACTCGCTGGCCCACATCCGACCGCTGGAGTCCCAGGCCAGCCCTTGCACGTTGCGGTGGCCGTAGGACCACACCCGTGAGGCGGGGAAGGGATTGTCGGCCGGGACGCTCCCGTCCTTGTTCATCCGCAGGATCTTCCCGTTCAGAGAGGCCAGATCCTGCGCGAGCCCGCGCTCGCCGGTTTCACCTACGCCGGCGTACAACTTGCCGTCGGGACCGAACCCGATGCGTCCTCCGTTGTGGATGTTTCCTTGCTTGATGCCGGTCACGATCGCCTTGACGCTGCCGGCGCCGCCGTCCACCGTGAAGCTCACAATCCTGTTGTCGCTGTCGGTGGTGTAGTACGCGAACAGCAACTTGTCGCTGGCGTAGTCGGGGGAGACCGCGAGGCCCAGCAGGCCCCCTTCGGCTGTCCCGCCGGTGTCGACCCGAGGCAGGGTGACCAAGGGGATCGCAGCTCCGCCGCCGCCCGGCACGTGCAGCACTCGACCGGTCTCGCGTTCAGCGACGACGGCGTCGCCGCCCGGCAGGAAAGCCAGCCCCCAAGGCACCGCCAGGCCGGTCGCGATGGTGCTGATGGCCGGCTGGGAGCCGGTGGGCGCGGCCGGCTCGGACCTCGAACTCGACGACGAGCAAGCGGCGAGCACGCCGGCTCCGCCGAGCAGCAGGAAGGCGCGACGGTCCACCCTGCTCCCCGGCTCAGCGCTGCCGGTCATGCTCGTGCGAGGGGAAGTCGAAGGTGTGGGCCCCGCGCTGAGCTTTCGTGGCCAGGTAGCGCCTGTTGCTCGGGGAGAGGTGGACGCGGGTGGCCACTCGCTCGGCGATCGTCACGCCGAGCCGGGTGAGCTGATGGGCCTTGTCGGGGTTGTTGCTGAGCAAAGCGATGTTCGTCGCCTCGAGGGCATGCAGCATTTGCGCGGCGGCGGTGTAGTCGCGGGTGTCTGCCGCGTGGCCGAGGGCGACGTTGGCCTCATACGTATCCAGCCCGTCGTCCTGCAGCGCGTAGGCGTCGAGCTTGTCGTACAGACCGATGCCGCGGCCCTCCTGGCGCAGGTAGAGCAGGTATCCGCCGTGGGCCGCGATGCGCTCGACCGCCTCTCGCAGCTGTGCCCCGCAATCGCAGCGCTGGCTGCCGAAGACATCGCCGGTGAGGCACTCGCTGTGCGGGCGGACGAGCGGAAGCGCCGAGGCCGCATCGGATGGCTGCGCGGCTCGGTCGCCGAGGCCGAGGGCCAGGTGGTCGAGCCCGTCAGCCAGGCCGTCGAAACTGAGCATTCGCGCGGTCGTCGCGTAGCCGTCCGCGAATCGCAATGGCACCATCAGCTGCCGGCGAATCGTCGCTGCGGGCAAGGCTCGAAGCATCAGAAAGCCGCTTCGGGGCTCGGGTCGAAGCGGGAAGAAAGCGCGTAACGCAGCAGGACGACGTCGCCGATCTGACGAACCTCGGCGAGCTCCGCCCGGCGCCGTGGATTCCAGGGGAATCGGCCATCATCGACGAAGCGACGGGCCCGGGAATCGCCGACGAACAAAGGTGCGACGACGAGTTGCAACTCATCCGCCAGGTCGGCGGTGAGGAACTGGGTGTGGATGGTGCCGCCGCCCTCGACCATCAGCCGGTCGACACCGCGAGCCGACAGGTCCTCGCTCATGTTCTGCACGTCGACCTGCAGCCCGCCGTCGAGCACCGTGGCCACGGAGCGGAGCTTTTCGTGAACGGTCCCGACGTTGTTGCTCGGGCAATACACCAGCTTTTCGGTGTCACCGCAGGCGAAGAAGTTCGACTGCGGATCGAGCTTGCCCCGACGCGTGAGCGTCACCTTCATCGGAGACGGCGGGCGCCCGCGCGCCAGGCGTTGATCCCGCCGCAGCGGCGAGCGTACGAGCAGGCGCGGGTTGTCATTGCGGACGGTGGCTGCGCCCACGAGGATCGCGTCGCACGAGGCCCGCACCGCGTCGACGCGGTCGAAGTCGGCGTCGTTGGACAGGGGGAGCGGTTTCACCGCAGCGTTGTCGAGGTAGCCATCGAGCGACATGCCGCAGCTCAGCAGCGTGTACGGGCGGTCAGCCATGGGCGACGCCTCGCAGGTGGGACGCGAACGGTCGCGACCGGCGAAGCCAACCCGCGAACAGCACCACGGCGCCGGGAAGGGTCGCCGCGAAGGCCATCACGCCGTACGCCGCGGCAGCCGACACACCGTTGTCGACGCCCAGTCCAGCCGCGCCGAACACCCAGGCTGCGGCCCCCTCGCGAAGGCCCCAACCGCCGATGTTCAACGGCAGGGAGGTCGCGAGAACGATGAGCATCGCGAGCGGCAGCAGGCGTCCCAGCGAGGTCGAGGGCGCGAAGGTCCGGGCTGCGATGAGGAAGACCACGGTGTGGCCTGCGGCGGCGATGACCGAGGTGGCGAAGATCGCCGGCCAGGCACGCCGGTCCAGCAGGGCGGCATGAACATCCGTGCGAATTAGCCGAACAGCCCGCGAGATTCGGGACTGCCCGTTGTGTGGCAACGCGCGAAACCCGACGAACAGCAGCAGCGCTCCAGCGACCGAAGCCGCGACGATCCACGGCATCCACGAGCGCACGGGGGAGGGCGCCACCAGCAGTATCAGCACCGCCAGCACGACCTGGACGAGCTGGCCGGCGCTGCGCTCCCAGGCCACGGCGCGCAGCGCGCGACCCACGTCGTCGCTGTCCTGACCATGGCGAACGCCGCGATGCACGTCACCGAGGACACCGCCGGGCAGCACACTGTTGAGGAACTGGGATCGGTAATACCCGGCAATGGCAGACGGCATCGACAAGCTCACGCCAAGCCGCTGGGCCACGACCCGCCACCGCCCGGCGCAGCAGACGGTGGTCAACGCCGTGATGGCTATCGCGGCAAGCAACGACGAGGCGCTGAGCGCGCGAACGCCGTCGATGAACGGCCCGGTACCGACGCGCCAGACGAGCACGGCCAGGACCGCGGCAGCGCCCCCAAGGCGCGCCCAGGCCCAGGCCCCTCGCTTCATCAGGTCTGGCCTCCTCGCGACTCCCCAATAGGAGCACGTCAGAACATGACGATCGGTTCAACCGACGCGCTGGTTTTTCAGCTCATCGAGGACGGCAGCCACGCTGTACCCCGTGCTCTCCCATCCTTTCAGGGTCCTGCGCCGCTCCAGCGCCGCCGAACGCAGCGACGCGCGTAGCTCGACATCATCCAGCCACCGGCGCAGCGCCTCACTCAGTGCGAGTGGATCGCCGGGCGGGAGCAGCAGGCCTGGCCGGCCTCCGGCCTGCGTCCAGCCGAGCGCGTCCGGCACTCCGCCAACGGCGCTGGCGATGACGGGCATACCCCGCGCCAGTGCCTCTGTCACCACCATCCCGTAGGACTCCGAGGTGGACGCCAGCACGAGGACGTCAGCGCTTACATACGCCAGATCGAGCGCGGGTCCGGTCAGCGGGCCGGCGAAGTCCACCCGATCGGCGAGACCGCCGGCCCCGGCCTGGGCCCGCAGCCGGGCGACGAAGTCCGCGTCCACCTCCAGCGATCCGACGCAGGTGCAGCGCCAGGAACGGTCGGCCACCTCGGTCAGCGCTGCGACGAGCACGTCGTGGCCCTTGAGCGGGGCGACAGCAGCGACGCAGAGCAGCCGGCCGCCGTCGGCAGTACCTGGCGCCAGGTACGCCGCGTCGACGCCGGGTTCCGCCACGTGGACCCGGTCAGGGGGCAAGGGGAACAGTTCGAGAAGTTGACGCCGCATCCAGGCGCTCGTGGTGATGACGGCGCGTGCGGCACTCAGCGTCTCGTCGTCGGCGGCGGGCGCCATATGCACCAGGAGGGCCAGGCGCAGCCGGTGGGCGTGTGACGCGAACCCGGCGTCACGCCCCAGCAGTCCATCGATGAGGACCAGCGCGCCGTCCGGCAGGCCTGCCAACGCCGGCGCCAATCCGTCGGGCGCGACGGCGTGGAGACGGACGTCCCAGCCGATCCGGGAGAGTTGGTCGCAGACCCTGCGGTCGTAGGTGTTTCCGCCGCTGGGCCGGTTGGGGTCGTCGATGCCCCGCGGGACAACGACGTGGACGGTCGCGGCAGCCGTCACAGGGCCCGTTCGTAGCTGGCCCAGGCGATGTGCGACTCGTGCAGGGTGACCATGATGGCGGCCAGCTGAGGTGAGCCCAGGGCGCCGGCGTGGACGCGATCGGCCAGCTGGTCAGCGATGAGACGCGCGAGCATCTCCGTCGTCGTGTTCACGCCGGCGAAGGCCGGATCGTCGTCGAGATTGCGGTAGTTGAGCTCGGCGACGATCTCGCGCAGCTGGGACGAGGCCGCCCCGATGTCGACGATGATGCCGTCGGCGTCGAGGGATTCACCACGAAAGGTGGCATCGACGACGAAGGTCGCGCCGTGCAGCTGCTGCGCGGGGCCGAAGACCTCGCCGCGAAAACTGTGCGCCACCATCATGTGGTCGCGGACGGTCACGCTGAACATGGCTTGTTCACGTCCCATCGTCGCCGTAGCTGATCGTGTGGCAGATCCCCTGCCCGTCCGCGAGTTTTGACATGACCTCGGGCAGCTCGGCGAACGGTGACGACCCGGTCAGGAGCGCGTCGAACCCGGGGTCCTGCAGCAGGTCGAGAGCCAGCCGCAAGCGCTCGGTCATCGAGCGCGTGGCTCGGCGTGCCGGCGCGACCATGCCGACCTGGCTGGCGCGGATGCCCAGCCGCTTGGCGTGGAACGCTTCGCCGAGGCGCAGGGTGACGGGAGCGTCGCCGTACCAGCTCAGGTCGACGACCGTTCCTTCCAGGGCGAGCAGGTCGAGCGAGAGCTGCAGACCCGCCGAGGTGGCGCTGGTGTGGACGACGAGGTCGCGTCCCGCCTCAGCGTGAGCGGGCAGCGCGAAGTCCACCCCCAGCGCCGCCGCGACCTCCGCGCGGGCCGGGTTGATGTCGACGAGCGTGACGTGGACGCCGGGGAATTTGGCGAGGAGTCGGGCGACGCAGCAGCCGACCATGCCGGCGCCGACGATGGCGATCCGGTCGCCGATCAGCGGCGGTGAATCCCACAGGGCGTTGACGGCGGTTTCGACCGTCCCGGCCAGCACTGCGCGGGCCGGTGGGATGCCGTCCGGCACGACGAGGACCGACCTTGCCGGCACCACGTAGCCCGTCTGGTGCGGGTACAGGCAGAAGACGGTGTGGCCGAGCAGGTCGGGCGGCCCGGCCTCGACGACGCCGACATTGAGGTAGCCGTACTTGACCGGACCAGGGAATTCGCCCTCCTGAAAGGGGGCCCGCAGCTGCGTATGCAGGCTGGCCGGAACGCCGCCGCGAAGCACGAGAAGCTCTGTTCCGCGGCTGATCCCGGTCCGTAGGGTGCGCACCTGCACCTCGTCCGGGCCGGGTTGGGGCAGCGTCACCGGCCGGATCTCGCCCACGCCCGGCTCGCGTATCCAATACGCCGAGGCGTCACGCGGCACTTTTCGCAACTTTCTCTGGCAACTTCCGCTGGGATTTGAACCTAACCGCCCTGGATTTCGTGTCACTGGTGTACACGACTGAACGGAGCCAGCGTGCGGACGGTTCGATCGGGTCCGGTCCGATGGGCCGCCCACGGGCTGGCGGCGCAACTCGCCCTGGTGGCGGTGCTCCTGGCGGCCGTGGGGGCGGGTCCACTCGGATGGCTGGTCGCGCTGGCGTGCTGCGCCGCGATGAACGTCATCCTCACGCGCGGGCTCACTCGCGCCGGGCGAGCGGGTTTCGGCCCGGCCGACCGCGTCACCTTGTTGCGGGCCGATCTCGTCGCCGTCATCACCGGTCTCGTTGCGGGTTCCTTGCACAGTGACCGCCACGTCTTCGCCCTCGTCGGGCTCTCGGTCGCGGCTCTACTGCTCGACACGGTCGACGGTCAGGTGGCCCGGCGCACGGGCACGGCGTCGCGGTTCGGTGCCCGCTTCGACATGGAGGTCGACGCCTTCCTGATCCTGGTCCTCAGCGGATACGTCGCGAGACACTTCGGCGGGTGGGTGCTCGCGATCGGCGCCGCCCGCTACGCCTACGTCGCCGCCGGCTGGGTGCTGCCCTGGTTGCGGAGGCAGGCGCCGGCGCGCTTCTGGTGCAAGGTGGTCGCTGCCCTTCAAGGCATCGTGCTGACCGTCGCCGCCGCCGCTGTCCTGCCGCACTGGTTGGCAGTTATGGCGATCGTCGTCGCGCTGGTGTTGCTGTGCGAGTCGTTCGGTCGCGAGGCCTGGTGGCTGTGGCGTCATCGGAGCCGTATCCCAGAAACCGCGCGGCACACGCCGGTCGTCTTGCGCCAGCTCGTCACCGGAGCGACGCGTGGCTGATTCCGCCGCCGCGGAAACGGACGTTTCAGCACTCAGCCGGCGTGCGCGACTGCGGCAGATCGTCAGGCGCACCGCCAGCGTCCTCGCTTTCGTCATCGTCTGGTTCGCGCTCGTGGTGCCGAACCGGCTCGAGCAGCTGACGCCGGGCGCGTTCATCGAGATTCCGATCGAGGGCCTGATCGTGGTCGGGATCGGGCTGCTGCTGCCCCCTCGACCGAGACAGGTCCTCGCGGCTGTCGCGGGACTGCTCCTCGGACTGCTTGTCGTGGTGAAGGTGCTGGACGTGGGCTTCTACGAGGAGCTCGATCGGCCTTTCAACCCTGTCATCGACTGGGGCAACCTCGGTCCCGCGCTCGGCGTCGTTCAGGACTCGATCGGACGATTCTGGGCTGATACCGCAGCGGTTTTCGCACTGCTGTTCGTCATCGCCATCGTCGTCGTGGTGACCTGGGCAGTCATGCGTATGAGCCGGATTTCTGCCGGCCACCGCGGTACCGCCGCGCGGTCGATCGGCGCCCTGGCCGTGGTGTGGATCGTGCTCGCCGGGCTCGGAGTGGCGGTGGTTTCGGGCAAGCCGGTGGCGTCACGCAGCACGACGGCACTTGCCGTTGACCAGGTGCGCGCGGCAGGTGCCGCCGTGAAGGATCAGGCGAAGTTCGAATCGGCGCTGGTGCGTAAGGACTCCTTCAGCAAGGCATCCAGTGCGAACCTGCTCGCGGGGCTGCGCGGCAAGGACGTCATCTTCGCGTTCGTCGAGAGCTACGGCCAGGTCGCCGTGCAGGGCAGCACCTTGTCTCCTGGTGTCGACTCGGTGTTGAAGGCGGGGACGGCGACGTTGGACGCGGCCGGCTACTCCTCGCGCAGCGCCTTCCTGACCTCGCCCACCTTCGGTGGCATCAGCTGGCTGGCCCACTCCACATTCCAGTCCGGCCTCTGGATCAACAATCAGCAGCGTTACAACCAGCTCGTCGACAGCAAGCGTTTCACGCTCAGCGACGCGTTCGACCGCGCCGGCTGGCGCACCGTGGGTGACGTTCCGTCGAACACCGGACCCTGGCCGGAGGGCACGTCGTTCTACCACTACGACAAGCTCTACGACGCCCACAACGTCGGCTACGCCGGGCCGAAATTCAGCTACGCGGCGATGCCCGACCAGTACATCCTGTCGGCCTTCCAGAAGATGGAGCTGACGGCGAACCATCCTCCGGTCATGGCCGAGATCGACCTGGTCTCCTCGCACACGCCGTGGACACCACTTCCGCGCATGGTGGCCTGGAACGCCGTGGGCAACGGCTCGATCTTCAACGGCATGCCGCAACAAGGACCGTCGCCGAGCGCCGTGTGGCCCAATGCCAAGAAGGTCCGGGCGACCTACGGCAAGTCAGTCCAATACTCGATGAACGCGCTGATCTCCTTCGTCACGAACCTGCACGACGACAACCTCGTGCTCGTGCTGATGGGGGATCATCAGCCCGCAACGATCGTCACCGGACCGAATGCGAGCCACGAGGTGCCGATCTCGATCATCGCGCACGATCCGAAGGTGATGGCGAGCATCTCCTCCTGGAACTGGCAGGACGGGTTACTGCCTGACCCGCATGCCCCGGTCTGGCCGATGGACGCCTTCCGCAATCGCTTTCTGACGGCGTTCGACCAGCCCGCGACCTCGAAAGTTGCCGCCGCGCGAGGACGCTAGGACGCGTCGAAACAAACGGCTGCAGCCCGCGGTTTACCCAAGTATCCGGCCCAGAACGAGGCGCTCGCGCGCGAGCCGGAACAACCCCTGAGGAACCCATGACAACGGATTACCAGAAGGATCCTGCGGCGGTCAGCAAGCTGACCCCGCGGCAGTACGCCGTGACACAGCAGGCTTCCACCGAGCCGGCCTTCAGAAACGAGTTCTGGAACAAGACAGACGCCGGCATCTATGTGGACATCGTCTCCGGCGAGCCCCTGTTCGCGTCGACTCAGAAGTTCGACAGCGGCTGCGGCTGGCCGAGTTTCACCATCCCGCTCGAGCCGGCCAACGTGGTCGAGCACAAGGACCGCAGCCACGGGATGACGCGAACCGAAGTCCGCTCGACGCACGCAGACAGCCACCTCGGCCACGTGTTCGACGACGGACCGGTCGCGGAGGGCGGCTTGCGCTACTGCATCAATTCCGCGGCGTTGCGCTTCGTCCCTTACGCCGACCTGGACGCCGAAGGCCTCGGGCAGTACAAGAAGCTCTTCGAAGGCGCCGACCCAGCAATTGGAGGTTGAACGATGAACGAGTCAGTCAGCAAGGCCATCCTCGCCGGCGGGTGTTTCTGGGGCATGCAAGACCTGATCCGCAAGCGTCCGGGTGTCCTGTCGACCCGGGTCGGCTACACCGGCGGTGACGTCGAAAATGCCACCTACCGCCGCCACGGCAACCACGCCGAGGCGATCGAGATCACCTTCGATCCGGAGAAGACGTCCTACCGGGATCTGCTCGAGTTCTTCTTTCAGATCCACGACCCGACAACCCGTAACCGCCAGGGCAACGATCTGGGTGCCAGCTACCGCTCCGCGATCTTCTACGTCGACGAGGCGCAGCGCCTGACCGCCGAGGACACCATCGCCGATGTCGAGGCGTCAGGGCTCTGGCCGGGCAAGGTCGTCACCGAGGTGACTCCCGCGGGTGCTTTCTGGGAGGCCGAGCCGGAGCACCAGGACTACCTGGAGCACTACCCCAACGGCTACACCTGCCATTTCGCGCGGCCGGGTTGGGTGCTGCCCCGCCGCAAGGAGAGCGTCTCCTGACGTAGCAAGAAGATCCGGGAGTTCATTCGCTGCCGAGTGACCTCCCGGGCATCGGCTCCGCGAGCGCGGCCCGCGACGGCGGCGCGGGGAAGGGGTCGGCGAAGTACTGGGTCTCGTGCACCAGTTCTTCGCCGGCGAACTCCATGACGGAGACCGAGTAGCTCGGCACGCCGTCGTAGGTGATGACGCATTCGCTCACCCAGAGGTCGCCGCTGCCGACGATCCGCCGGACGGTGAAATGACGATCGGCAGGATGGCCGCCGCGCTGCGCCGCAATCGTGGTGCGGCCCCGGAAACGCTCCCCTGATTGGGGATAGTCGAGGATCGCGCCCGTGGAGTAGATGGCGTGTTCGGTCTCGATGTCGCCGGATTCCGAGGCCTGCCAGTGCTCCTCGATGGCTGCCCTGATCGAACTGCTCGAATCCATCGCGTCGTCCGTTCTGTGAGGCGGCCCTCGCATTGTGTCTCAGGCCCGGCGGGTGCGGGCAACTTGTCAGGTGGAGGTAGCCAGCACGCCCTCAGGCGCGGCGATCTCGTCCTGGACTTCTCCTTGGATTTCAGGTTTGGGCATACCGGGCAGCGCGAGGGCCAGCGCCGCGCCGATCACCAGGACGGCGGCCGTGATCCTGAACGCCCGGTCGTAGCCGACCGTCGGTGACGCTGCGCCGGCGGCGACGGTCGCCATGGCAGCCAATCCCACTGCCCCGCCCACCTGCCGGGACGTGTTGACGAGTCCTGACGCGAGCCCCGCCAGGTGCATCGGCACGTCGGACGTCGCGGCGATGGTCATCGGCACGAACGACAGGCCGAAGCCGATGCCGGCGATCGTGAGGGGCACGAACACGTGGGCGAAATACCCGTCGCCGACTGACAATTGGCTGAGCCACGCCAGTCCGGCGGCCGCCAGCAAGGGTCCGAGCACGAGCTGACGCCGGGCGCCGAGACGCGTCACGATCCGCGTTCCCACCACAGCCCCGGCCATCGTCGAAAGCCCGGCTGGGAGAAAGGCGAACCCCGCCTTGAGCGGGCTGTAGCCGTTCACCTGTTGCAAGAAGAGCGACAGGAAGAAGAACAACCCGAACAGGCCGGCGCCGATCGTCACCGCAATGCCGTTCGCAGCAGTGAGTGAGCGGAGCCGGAAAACACCCAGTGGGACAAGGGGATGTTTCGCGACCCGTGACTCGATCACCACGAAGACGGCGAGCAGGGCGGCGGCGCCCAGCAGGGTGAGGATCGTGGCTGCGGACCCCCATGAGCGGGTGTCGGTGCTGACGATGCCGTAGACCAGCAGGGCCAGCCCGCCGGTGACGGTGACGGCGCCGGCGATGTCCAGGCTCGGACGCTGCTCGGCCCGCGATTCCGTCAGCGACACGATCGCGGCGGCGATGAGCGCGGCGCCGATGGGGACGTTCACGAAGAGCACCCACCGCCAGTCGAGCAGGTCGGTGAGGATCCCGCCCGCGCGTACCCCTGCTGCGGCGCCGCTCGCGGCGACTGCCGACCAGGCACCCAGCGCCCGGCGCCGGGCTGCCGGTTCGGTGAAGGTGGTGGTGATCAGGCTCAGCGTGGCGGGCGC
>DATAZK010000173.1:0-10295 GCA_036272075.1 Frankiaceae bacterium | reverse complement strand
GCGGTCAGCGGCCCCACCAGAGCGAGCGCGACGCAGCCGAAGCGGCGCACGTCGTCCCACACGCTCGTCGCGCTGAACTTGTCGCGCGTGACCAGGCAGGCGCCGCGGGAGACCACGTAGCTGAAGCCGGAGCGTCCGGAGTTGTGCACGAGCGACATCGCCGAGAACAGCGCCTCACCGGCTTCGAGCATGTCGTCCGGCACCCACGACCACATCTGATACGTGAGCCCCCATGGCGTGATGACGGCCTTGGACGGGCCGGTCGTGCCGGAGGTGAACATGAGCGTGGAGACGTCGGTGACGTCAGGGCCTTCGAAGTCGGACTCGGGTGTGGTGGCGGCGAGTTCCGCGGGCAACGACACCAGCGTCAGCTGCCCCTCCGCGGGTGCAGAACCATCGACCAGGAGAATCGTGCGCAGCAGGGGTAGCTCGCCGGCCACCTCATTCACCTGTGGCAGCAGGGCTTTTGTCGTGACGAGCGTGGTCGCTTCCGACAGCGTGAGCGCGTGGCGCAGGATCTCGCCGACGTAGGCGACGTTCAGCGGGACCTCGACGGCCCGCAGCCAGCCGAGCGCCAGCATCGTGCGGTGGGCGTCGAAAATATTGGGCAGCAGGGTCGCGACATGAGACCCGGCCTCGACCCCGAGGCGGCGCAGGCACGTCGCCCACAACTGGCTGTCGGCGTGCAGTTCGGCGTAGCTGAGGCGATCGCCATCGACGTGGACCAAGACGGGTGCGTCAGGGGTTTTCTGCGCCCACTGCGCGACGGCGTGGGGGGCGAGCAGGCTACGGTCCAGCACGATCGCTCCCGGCTCAGGGCTCGGGGAGAGCGAGGCCGAACAGGGCGATCGCATTGCCGCGCGCCAGCTTGTGGATCTGCATATCTGTCAGCATGCCGAACTGCTCCGCCGCGGCCTGCCGCGAGTACGGCCAGGTGCCGTCCTGATGCGGATAGTCGGTCTCGAACATCACGTTGTTTTCGCCGACGATGTCCAGCATCCGCACGCCGACGGCGTCCTTGAAGAAGCAGCTGTAGACGTGATCCGTGTAATACGTGGAGGGCGGCTGCGGGAGGTTCACCTGCGAGCCGCTCCAGCCGCGGTGGGTGTCCCAGACGTCGTCCAAACGTTCGAGCAGGTAAGGGATCCAGCCGATCTGGCACTCGGCATAAAGCACCTTCAGGGCCGGGAAGCGGATGAAGACGCCCGAGAAGAGGAAGTCGGCCATGCTCGCCGCAGAGTTGCCGAAGATGATGCTCGCCGCGACGGCGTCGGGTGCGTCAGGCGAGGCCTGCGGGGTCTTGGTGCCCGAGCCGATGTGCATGCAGACAACCGTGCCGGTCTCCTCGCACGCCCGGAAGAAGGGATCCCAGTAGCCCGAGTGCGGGCTGGGCAGCCCGAGGTAGGCGGGAAGCTCGCTGAACGCGACGGCGCGCACGCCGCGAGCAGCGTTGCGGCGGACCTCCTGCGCCGCAAGTTCAGCGTCCCAGAGCGGAATGAGGCACAGCGGTACCAGCCGGCCACCTGAGCCGGCGCACCACTCCTCGACCATCCAGTCGTTGTAGGCCCGCACGCACAGCAGAGCCAGCTCGCGGTCCTTGCCGTACAGGAAGATCTGACCCGCGAACCGGGGGTAGTTCGGGTAGCACAGCTGGGCCTGCACCCCGTTCAGGTCCATGTCGGCCAGCCGGTCGGCCTGCTTCCAGCACCCCGGACGCATCTGCTCGAACGTGATGCCGGCGAAGGTGATCTCGTCGGCCGGATACCCGGCGGCCGCGATGAGCCGCTTCACCGAGTACTTGTGATCCTCGTAGCACCACCAGGCGACATCGGGGCCCTCGGTGCCCGGCTCCTCGATGTAGGTGCCGCCGGCCAGCTTCGGGGTGCCCGTCGGGTGGTATTCGACGTGAGGGCCGATCTCGCGGAATTTCGCCGGCAGTCGGCTGGACCAGACGTCGGGCGGCTCCACGATGTGGGCGTCGACATCGACCAGCGCAGGAATGCGTTCGAGGTTGGGCGTGTCCGCCCGGTCCCCGAGACTCTGATCCGACGCCAGGACGTCTGCCGACATGCCCGACCCTCCCCTACTGACGCACGTGCATTTTTGATACAGGATTAAGTTCGCCAGTGTAGGACCCTGAGAGGACGCCACCATCAACGACCGGGTATACATCCACGAATTCATCGACATCCTCGGGCACAACCGGGCCAAGTACATGCACCACATGACGGCCAACTGGAGCCCGATCGCGCAAGAAGAGCGCCAGCAGCTCTGTTACGGGGTCTGGGGCGTGGTGGGTACGACCCGGGGTTGGCCGCAGGTGGTCAACCTCTGGGAGGAGCAGGGCTTCGACGGGCTGGCCACCTCTTTCCGTCACGAGTTCAACCACGCCAGCCTGCAGGACCCCAAGCTCGCCAAGTGGTGGGCAGAGGCGGCGAATTACCGGCGCCGCGGGGACGATCGCGTCCTGGTGCCGGCCCCCTGGACCTCGACGATCGAGGAACTGTGCGCCGAGGGGATCCACGCTGAGGTCTACGCCCACGAGCAGGTCTCGGTCGAGCCCGGACGCTCCGGCGCCTACCTGGAAGAGGTCGCCGAGCGCGGCCAGGAGCTGTACGGCGAGCACGGCTGGAAGCTCATCGGCGCGTGGGAGACCGCCATGGTCAACGAGTCGGAAGCCTTCCTGTTGTGGGCCGTCCCGACCTGGGAGCAGTGGGGCGCGCTCGAAGCCGACGAGCGCGCGCACGGACGCTTCCGCACCTACCGCCAGTCGACCTTCGGCCAGACCCGTGACTTCCACCGCTTCCTGCTTGTCGACGCGCCGCTGTCCCCGCTGCGCACCGGACGCCAGCCCCAGGTGAGCGACCGCGACCCGTCCTGGCAGGAGTAGCCCGGTTTCAACGTTTTATCCAAGATAAGATTTGCGGATGGCACGGGCAGCGGCGGCGCAAACCCCTTTGGGCACCGCCCTTCCCGCTCCTGACGAGGTGTCGCGGCGCAGCAGCGGAGCTCACGCGGCGCTCTACGTCCGGCGGCTGATTTTCGACGGCGTGCTGCGCCAGGGCGATCGGGTGCCGCAGGATGCCATCGCCGACGTGCTGGGTCTGAGCCGGGTCCCGGTACGCGAAGCCCTGCTGAGCCTCGAGCGTGAGGGCTGGGTCACGATCAAGCCACACCGCGGCGCGTTCATCAGCACGCTGGACGAGTCCGTCGTGCGCGATCACTACGAGCTCTACGGCCACGTCTACGGTTTCGCGGCAGCGCGGGCAGCCAAGCGGCACTCGAAGGAAGACCTCGCCACGCTCACGGATCTGCAGAAACGCGTGGCTGCGGCACAGGATCCGCAGAGCGCCTGGCGGCTCAATCAGGCCTTCCATCGCGCCGTCATCGAGATGGCCCGCTCGCCGCGGCTGCCCGCCGTGCTGACCGCGCTGGCCGGCATCGTCCCCGGTAACTTCTTCGAGCTCGTCCCGGGTTCCGTCGAGGTCGAAAAGCAGGGCACCGCAGCGATCCTGCGGGGCATCAAGCGCGGTGACGGGGAGCGCGCGTCAGCCGAGTACGCGAAGATGATGCGCCGCCAGGGCGACCTCGTCGTCGACCTGTTCAAGTCCCGGGAAATCCTTCCGGGCTAAGGGGAAACGCTCGTCCGGGCTATCGGCGCGGCACCGACGTCAGCGGCGAGCCGGTCGAGTTCTTCGAGCAGCGGCGCCGCCAGCGGGATGCCGTCACGGGAGCGTTCGAGGCTACGCACGTGCTCCGGCTCCCCCGGCAGCCAGATGCGGTCGATTCCAGGAGCGCGCTCGCCGTCGCGGACCTCCCGGATGAGCGTGTCGACGCTCGCCCGGAAATCCGCCAGTGGCATGAACCGCGCCGGATCGATCGCGATGAGCACGAACCCCTTCGCCACCCGGACATCCCCGTGCAGTGGCGACGCGGTCCGCTCGGTCGTGCCGAACGAACTGCCGGCGAGCACCCCAGCGAGCAGTTCGACCAGCAATGCCAGCCCGAAACCCTTGTGGCCGCCGAACCACTGCAGATGGCGCACGGACGCGGCCGCCGTATCCGTGGTCGGGCGGCCTTGGTCATCAGCTGCCCACCCGGCGGGAATCGTCTTGTCGCCGCGCTTCTTCGCGAGCAGCACCTTGTTGCCCGCGACCGCCGTGGTGGCGATGTCGTAGACGATGACCGGCTCGGATCCGGCGGGGATCGCATAGGACAGCGGGTTGGTCGAGAACAGCGCGGTGATCCCCCCGAAGGGCGGCACGAAGGTCGGCCCGTTCTGCACGCACAGGCAGATGAAACCGGCTTCGGCGACGCGTGAGGTGTACGCACCGAGGGCGCCGAGGTGGGTGCTTTCCCGTACCGCGACGGTCGCGACGCCGTGCTCGGCTGCACGCTCGGCGACCAGACGCGCCGCCTCCAGACCGGCGATCTGCCCGAAGCCGAGGCCGCCGTCCAGATGCACCGTCGAGCCGTCGTCGGTGATGGTGCTGACGGTCGTGGCGGGCTTGATGTCGCCGGACGCCAGCCGGGTCGCGTACATCGACATCAGGTGGGCACCGTGCGAATCGACGCCGCGCAGATCGGCCTCGACCAGCAGTCCGGCTACGACGCCGGCCTGATCCGCCGGCACCCCATGGCCGCGCAGGATGCGGGCGAGGCCGGCGCGCAGGTCTTCAGCCGGGATCAGAAGTGCATCAATCGCGTCGGCCATCAGACGGGCACGTCGCCTTCGATGGTGACGCGGTGCAGGGTCCGCTCGGCTCCGCCGGTGTCACCGACCACCGAATGCTGGGTGCACCGGTTGTCCCACATCACCAGGTCGCCGACCTGCCACTTGTGCCGGTAGACGTACTCGGGTCGGCCGACCTGCGCGTAGAGGTAGGCCAACAGCGGAGCACTGTCTTCGGGCGTCCAGCCGTCGAAGCAGGTCGTGTAATTGCCGTTCACGAACAGGGACCGCTGACCCGTCTCGGGGTGGGTGCGGATGACCGGGTGGACGGTGCGTACCGCATCGGAATCCAGCCCGGCGGACGCCGCAAGTTCGGTGCCCTGGTGCACCGCCTTGAGCCCGTCGAGGGTTGCCCGCAGGCCCGGCGAGAGCTCCTCGTAGACCCGGCTGACGTTGGACCACATCGTGTCGCCGCCGTAAGGCGGAATGGTGCGCGCGAGCAGCACGGTGATGGCCGGCGGCTTGGCAGCATGCGTGGTGTCGGAGTGCCAGGTCTGGGTGACCGGATTGGGATCGTAGATTTTCATCAGCCCCGGAAAACCCTCGATCGAGGGGACGTAGGGATGGATCGAGATCTTGCCCCACCGCTCGGAGAACGCCAGCTGATCGGCCTCGGTCATGGCCGATTGCCCGCGGATGCAGATGATGTGGTGGGTCAGGAAAGCCTCATGAAGCGCGCCGAACGTGGCCTCGTCCATCGATCGGGAGAGGTCGACGCCCTCGATGATCGCGCCAAGTGCTCCTGCCTGGCGCTGGACGCGCAGCCCGGTAGCCGTCGTCATGAAGACCTCCCTATTGCTCGAAGTTCAGCATAGATACAATATTCAAGTGACGGCAGCCCCACCTCAAGCGACCATGTCCGGCGGCGACGCCCTGGCGCGGCAGTTGCGCGCTGAGGGAGTCGAAGTCATCTTCGGCCTGCCGGGCGATCAGCTGATGTCGGCGCTCGACGCGCTCGTCGACGTTCCCGAGATCCGCTACATCGTGACCCGTCATGAACAGGCGACCACCTACATGGCCGATGGTTACGCGAGAGCGGGCGGGCGGCCGGGCGTCGCGATGGTGGTGCCGGGCGTGGGCGTCTACAACGCGGCCTCGGGCCTGGCCACCGCCCATGCCTGCTCCTCGCCGGTGCTGCTGGTCTCCGGGCAGGTTAACCGCCACGGCATCGGCCGCGATCTCGGCCTGCTGCACGACGTGCACGACCAGCTCGACATCGTCCGCCCGATCACGAAGTGGGCCGAGCGCATCACCGAGGCCGACGGGATCGCGGCCGGCGTCCACGAGGCCTTCGTCCAGATGAACTCCGGACGCCCGCGCCCGACCGAGATCGAGATCCCACCCGAGGCATTCGCCGAGCAGACCGGCAGCGCTCTGTTCGCCTCCGCGAAGCGCCAACCCGTGCTGCCCGCCGAAGGCGACCTGGCGAAGGCCGCCGAGTTGCTGGCCGGAGCGCGGAGCCCGCTCATCATCGCGGGCGGCGGCGTCGTCCTCGGTGACGCGAGCGCTGCCCTCACCGCGCTCGCCGAGAAGCTGCAGGCGCTCGTCGTCACGAGCCGCGAGGGCAAGGGCGCCATCGACGACCGTCACCCGCTGTCGGTCGGCACGATGTGGGTCAACAAGCGGCTGCGCCCCGTGCTCGATTCCGCTGATGTCGTCCTCGCCGTCGGCAGCCGGATGCAGGGCTTCGGCTTGCAGCCCGGGCAGACGCTCATCCACGTTGACGCCGACGCCGATCAGATCGGGCGCAACTCCCCCGTCAGCGTTGCCGTGCCGGGCGATGCCCGGCTCAGCCTTGAGGCGTTGAACGCGCTCCTGGGCGACGGGCCGGCGCGGGCATCGCGGGCCGAGGAGGGCCGGGCCGTACGCGCCGCAGTCCTCGCCGAACTGCACGCCATCGGGCCGCAGTTCCGCATCGTCGAGGCGCTACGCGAGGGCGTCCCCGAGGACGGAATCCTGGTCTGCGACACGGCGACGGTCGCTTACGCGTGTCACATGGCGTATCCCGTCTACGCGCCGCGGACGTACCTGAGCACGTCCTACATGGGCACCCTCGGCTTCGGCTATCCCGCGGCGCTAGGAGTCAAGGTGGCGCAGCCCGATCGGCCGGTGGTCACGGTGGTCGGCGACGGCGGCTTCCTCTTCGCGTCGAATGAGATGGCGACCGCGGTGCAGCACGGGATCAACACGGTGACGGTCGTCTTCGATGACGGCGCGTACGGCAATTCCAACCGCGATCAGCAGGAGAAGTTCGGTGGCCGCGAGCTGGGCACCCGGCTGCGGAATCCCGACTGGGCGAAGCTCGCCGCCGCGTTCGGGGTCGAGAGCCGGCGGGTGGACGACATCGCCCAGCTGCCGGAGGCGCTGCGCGAGGCCTGCGCGCTCGACGCGTCGACCCTCATCGCCGTGCCGATCCCCCGGCTGCCCAGCCCGTTCTAAAAGCATGAGCGATCTCGAGGCCACCGTCCAGCAGCTGGCGGCACGGTTGCAGGCGGTCGAGGACGAGCTCGCCATCACCCGGCTGCTCACCTCCTACGGGTTCGCGGTCGACGGCGACGATCCGGATGCTTGCACCGACCTCTACTCCCCCGACGCCATCGTCACGATCGACGACAACGTGACTTTGCATGGACGTGAGCAGCTGCGGGGAATCGTCACCAGCGAGGCGCACCAGGCGATCCTGCCCGGCTGCGCCCACGTCATGGGTCCGTTCACCGTCCACGTCACGGGCGACACCGCGACGGCTACCGGCTACGCGACCGTGTACGTCGCCGGCGAATCGGGGCGCACCGTGTGGCGCCAATCCTTGAGCCGGTGGACGCTCGCGCGCACACCGGGCGGCTGGAAGGTGACCCGTCGCGAATCCTGGGCCCTCGGACGCGAGCCGGGTCAGCAGATCGCCCGCGAAGGCGTGCATCGGGTGCTCGACCCGGGCCGCTGAGGCCGGCGACCGCGCCACTGGACGTAGCCCTGCGGCGAGAGCTCAGGGCCGCTGGGCCGCCAGCCCAATCGTGATGTCGCTGCCGAACCTGTACAGGGTCTTCGAGCGGGGGTATGCGAGGGTCGCACCCACCGGCGGCTTTCCCGACCGCACGGAGATGAGGTGATCGCTGATCAGAGCCACCGCCGGGTAGCCCGCGATCTTCCCGTAGATGGTCGTCGGGCAGGGCACGGTATCTCCTGGGATGGCCAGGGCCGTACACAGCGCTGAGTTGGGTGCACCGTGAAGCAGGGCGCTGACCTGAGCGCTGAGCGCCGCCGGGGACTTGTTGCTGTGCGCGCAGAGCGTGTCCGGCGCAGTGGTACACACCGGATCCGAACGTCCCCGGATGATCGCGGCCGGCAAGGGGAGAGTTTGCAACGCCCGTTGCGCGGCGGCGTGGCGGTGCTCACGCACCGTGCGGGTGTGCGTTTGCCAGGCATTGTCGACGGAGACGACGCCGGCGAAGAGTGCGAAGAACAGGCCCGCCGCAATCCACGCCTGAGAAATCCTGGGTCGGGTCTCCCGGTATCCCGGCAGCCGTGAATCCAACGCCCGTGCTGCCCACATGAGCTGACGCCGCAGCACCCAGGGGTGACCCTGCCGAGCCGATCTGAGACCGCGGCGCGAAGCAGCCAGCGATCCGGCGAGAAATTCCACCAGACCGACTCCGATGAGGATGAGGCTCAGGATCTCTTTCGAGCGGACGGCCTCACACGACGAGGCAGCGTTATTGCCGGTCATCGCGTTCACGATGTCGAGGAAGTCGCAGGCGGTGCGCTGGGCGGCACTGGCGTGGTACTGCCACCAACCGATGCCGAGGGTGATCACGCCGAGAGCGGCGACCGGCAGCGTCCAACCCGGCCGCACCATCCCCGTCCGCGCCGCAGCGCCGGGGCGCGCCAAAGTCCCGGTCGCCACGTGACAGGTATCGGCAGTCGCGCGCGATTGCCTTAGCACCGGCTGGTCGCGTGTCGTGCCCGGAGGGAAGACGCCGGCCGGGCAGAATGCACAAAGAAGTGGGCTCCCTCCATGTATGAGATGGAGGGAGCCCACTATTGTCAGAGCTGCACCACTTCGCCGATTGCTCAGCTCCGCGTGCGTTGCCCGACAGCCACCGGCCTTGAACACATCCCCTCAGCTGCCGGTTACCCGGCCTCTGACGAGCGTCCCGGGACTTCTCCCGAGTGACCCTGGATCTCTCCCGGGCCTGTCCGCCGCTGGCGACAAACAGAGTTCTACCGGCTGCGGGACACCCCGCGCAAGAGGCTGAGCGTCGTAGTCCGTTAATTGTTTCGACCTTCGGCGTTTCCCACAGCACCGCCCCGGTTATCCCCGTAAACACAGGGCTTTTCCACCGGTTCCCCACAACCTCATCCACAGGCTGGGCCAGGGACACCCCGTGGCCGGTCCTGCCAACGCCCGGTTGCGTAAAGCCCAGTAATGCACGCCAAGAGCATCGTCGACGTCGACCGGGCTCCCGGTGGCCGCGCTCGTCGCCCGTGCTAGCCGTCCTGCGCCCGGCCCGGCCGGATGACCAGACGGACGGCACCGGTCGGGTAGGTGCGGCTGTCGGCCAGGTCGAAAGCCAGCAACTCCGAGGGCTCGTCGAACAGGCGCCTTCCGCGACCTGCGACGACCGGCGTCATGTTGAGGTGCAACTCGTCGAGGAGGCGGTCCCGCAACAGGTCACGGGCGAGCGCCCCACACCCGTAGGAGAGCAGGTCGAGCTGTTCGCGCAGAGCCGCGACCTCGAGCGTGGCCTGCCGTCCTTCGTCGCTCATGTACGGGAGCAATGCCTCGGGCGGCGACTCGATAACGCCGTCGAGAGTGACATGCGTCTGGACGGTGATTCGGCTCATGCCCGTCTGACGACGAGCGATGCCAGTTCTCATCGGTGCTGCCAGTGAGGCGGAAGCGCCCATTACAGCTGCCGCGACCCGTGAGTACAGGCGGAGGCGGCGGTTCGGCGCCGTCGATAGGGTGCTGCCCGCGGGCCAGCCCGTTCCATTCTGCGGCGGGGAGGCGATACATGACGACGGTTGTGTTCGATCTCGGTGGCGTCGTCGTGCTCTGGGATCCCGTACCAGCCGTCGCCGCGGTTGTCGGTCAGGAGCGCGCCGAGCACTTCGTTCACGGTGCCGAGTTCGACTTCGGGGCGTGGAATTATGCCCAAGATGCAGGCCGGCCTTGGACGGTGGCCGAGGCAGCGGCCACGGCCAGTCACCCCGACCTCGCCGAGGAGATCGCCTCCTACCGGGCCAACTTCGCGCTCTCGCTACGGGGGTTGGTCCCGGGAACGACCACGATCCTGCGTGCCCTCTACGACCGCGGCGTGCGCCTGGTGGCGCTGACGAACTGGTCCGCGGAGACGATCCACTACCTGCCCGAGGTCTTCCCCGATGTCTTTGCCTTCTTCGACGACATCATCGTTTCGGGCGTGGAACGCGTGGCCAAGCCCAGCCCGGAGATCTTCCAGGTCCTTGCCCGTCGGCTCGGCCACCCGATCGAGGGGGTGTTCTACGTCGACGACAGCCTGCGCAACGTCAAAGCCGCGCGTACTGCGGGCATGGATGCCGTCCA
>DATAZK010000172.1:0-24468 GCA_036272075.1 Frankiaceae bacterium | reverse complement strand
CCGCAACCCGTGAAGCGAGGCCCGAGGCTCGGCGAAGTCACGATTTCAATCGCGTCGTGATCGCACAAAGAATGCAACGGCGCCGATCAGGGCGAAGATGGCACCCACCACGGCAATGGCGCCGCCGAAGACGACGCCCAGATCCGCCCAAGGATTGCTTTGTCGATTTGCTGGGGAGTTCGAGGACCAGACAATTCCGAGTCCGACAGTCATCCCGCCGAGGCCTGCCAGCAGGATGACCACCAGCATCCCGGTGACGATCGGACTCTTCGACGGTACCGACGTCCGCGTGCTGTCGGGCGCCCCAGTGAGAGCCTGCATCGTGTTCCCGCTCGAGTCAGCTACGCCGGTCCCATCCAAGGTCACGCCGCTCCAGACAGCCAATGCCAGAACAAGCATCAGCACCGCCAAGACGACGAACACCACGCCCAGAAGTTCGGCTAGCGCCGAGAAACGCCTGGTGCCCAGATCGTTGCGAAAGATCAATCCCAGCAGGAGGTCGACGACGGCCAAGGCCGCCGCACAGGCGCCCCTCGCGCGTATCCCGCGGGCGGTCGACACGGCAGCGACTCCGGCGACCAATCCGAGGGAGCCGAACCCGAGCAGGCCGAACCAACCCAGGTGCCCGACCCACGCCAGACCCACGGCAGCTGTCAGGCAGGCGATGCTCTGAACCGCGGCGACCAGCAAGATCGCCTCGCTCGCTCCGGTACGTCCGCCGGGATCCCGGTTCACTGGCGCATCAGCGCTTCTTGACGCTCAAGAGCAGACTGATGAGCTGTGGGGTCGACAGTCCGGGGGGCAGCTCGGTTGCCTCTCCCAGCTGGGCAATGACTTGCACAACCGTGTCTGAGGTGAAGCCGATGATGGGTTCGCCGGGAGCACCCACGAACACCGTGCGACCGTTGATGATCTGACGGGAGCCCACGTGGTTTCGTTCGTACTGCTCGAAGGTGCTGAGCACATTGTCCTCGCCGACGGGCTGGACATTGACCACGATGTCGCCGTTGGTGCGGTTCCCGTCCGGCGCCTGGGTCACCGGGGTGAGAACCTCGACGAGGTACTCCGTTTGCGTCTGACCGGGCCCTGCGGCGAAGGTCTGCGCTGGGAGCGGCTGAACGGTCCAATCGAGCGGCACTGTCACCTGGTAGGGCCCGAAGGCGACCGTCTTGCCAGGGGTTCCGGTCGGTCGGGCACTCGGAGACGACGACGGGATCGGAGCGGGATGAACGACCGAGACGCCCTCGCTGTGCGCATGGCCGGGGAGCAGGATGAGGATGACCGCCGTCAACGCCGCTGCGGCGCCGGCGAGTGCTGCTCCGGCGGCGGTTCTTGAACGTCGCCGCCGGCGCCTTCCACGGCTGACGATTGCCACAGCTTCGGGGACGTATCCCGGCACGCGATCGGCGCGCTCATGCAGGAGCGCTCGAACGGCGGTCTCATCCACGGTCGGCTCCCGACTCGTTGGTGGCGTGTTCGCGCAGCGTTGCGAGTGCCCGTGACGTTTGGCTTTTCACGCTGCCGGCGGAGCAGCCGAGGACTTGTGCCGCCTCCTCAACCGAGCGATCTTCCAGAAATCGCAACAGCAGGACGGCCCTTTGCCTCGGCGGCAATGTTGAGAGCAGGCGATCGACCATGTCGCGGTCATCGACGAAAGCGGTCTCGCCCGGAATCGATGGCTCGTGCGAAGCACCGAACACTTCCCGGACGCGGCGACGGCGCTGCTCGCGCAAGAAGGTGCGGTACAGGATGCGCTGGGAATACGCGAGGGGATGCTCCGCCGTACTCACGCGACCCCACGCGGCGAAGGCTCTGACGAGCGTGTTCTGTGTCAGATCCTCGGCGTGCCCGACGTCGCCCGTCAGCAAGAATGCGGTCCGATGCAGCGTGCGAGCATGACGCTGAACAAAGGCAACGAAGCCCGCTTCGGCGTCCACGGTTATACAGAGTCCAATGCGAACCTCAGAGGTTGAGTCGTTGCACGAACTTTGTTGAATCTGTTGGCATCTGCGGTCAGCTGAACGAGTGCCTGGGAGGGTGACTCACTTTAGTTCCGACCCAGGACGAGGGGCGAGTTGGCAAGAAGCGCGCGGTTGGCTCCAGACGGCTGTCGTCGTTTGAAATTACGATAATTGTTTGCATCTCCCTCCCCTGCCTGCTGGTCGGACGGGCGCTAGCACACCGTTGAGGCAGCTCTACACAACTGTTACCGCAACTACGCGCAGGTGAACGCCGCGCAGCTGGCCGCGCTGATCTGAGCAGCTGCGCTGGCCTTCCGGTGGGCACAGTTCGCGCCTCCGCGCGACTGTCTGGAGTGGTGAGGGCGTGGAAGGGCGCTCAGAGGGGACAATGGGCGCATGGACGCCTCGACGACCCTGAAGCCGGTTGCTGGATTTCAGGTCCAGCACGTCCGTATCCACGGCGAGGAGGTGGCCTACCGGCGCGGCGGCGAGGGTCCCGTGCTCCTGTTGCTGCACGGGATCGCTGGTAGCTCCGGCACGTGGATCGCTGCCATGCGGCTCCTGCAGCGCGACTACACCGTCATCGCCCCCGATTTCCTCGGCCACGGGAAGTCGGCCAAGCCGCTTGGCGACTACTCGCTCGGAAACCATGCGAGCGGTATCCGTGACTTCCTGTACACCCTCGGAATCGACCGCGTCACCGTCGTCGGGCAGTCTTTCGGCGGCGGTGTCGCCCTCCAGTTCGCCTACCAGTTCCCCGAGCTTTGCGAGCGGTTGGTGCTCGTCGACGCCGGCGGCCTGGGCCGCGAGGTGAACCTGCTGCTCCGGCTCGTCACGCTGCCGGCGGTCGAGTACGTGATGCCCGTGCTCTTTCCGGAAATCGTCCGCGATTGGGGGGATCCGGTCGTCAAGTTCCTGGGCGCCCGAGGCCTTCGTAGCGCACGCGCCGTCGAGATCTGGCGCGCCTACCGGTCACTTACGCAGCTGGAGAACCGGCGGGCGTTCGTACGCACGATGCGCTCGGTCATCGACCCTGGGGGCCAGTCGGTGAGCGCCCTGAGCCGCCTGTACCTGGCAGCCCATATGCCGACGATGATCGTGTGGGGCGAGCAGGACAAGATTATCCCGGTGGCCCACGCCTATCAGGCACACGAAGCGATTCCGAATAGCCGCCTGGAGGTCATGCCGGGCGTCGGCCATTTTCCGCACGCCGAAGAACCGCTGCATTTCGTGGAAATTCTGCGCGACTTCCTCGCCACCACCGAGCCCGGCTCGTTCACCCACGAAGAGCGCCAGGAGTTGCTGCGCGGAGCCCCTCGCGGAGCCTCATGACCGAAGCCGGGCCGCCTTGACGGCGACCCGGCGACCCGGCCCGGCGACCTCGTTCTTGCTACGCGCCCGCGCCGTTGATGTAGAACGGCACCGTCACGATGTTGCTGGCAACCCCCATGGCCTGAAGGTCTTTCGCGTCGACGCGACCGTCGTGGTTGACGTCGAGCACGACGTTCGGGGCATCGTTGAAGATCCCGTCGTGGTTGAGATCGGCGACCTCGGCGACGGTGAGGGTGGTGTTGACGTTCTGGCCGGCGATCGGGGCTCCGACGATCCAGGTGTCCCAGAGCTCCGTCTCGTGGGCGGTGCGGTTGGTGACGCCGGTGAGATTGAACAGGTTGGCGAGGTTGGTACCTGGGCCGGCAAATCCCGCCGCGGGGTTGTTCTGAGTCGTGGACGTCAGCACGACGAGCCCGGGATTGCGGTCGTCCTCACCCGTGGAGAAAAGGCCCGGGAACGGCGCGGTGTTGGTGTGGGCCGCCGGCCCGGTCAGTTGGAGCCCGGTGAACCCGGTTCCGGCCAGATTGTGCTGGTTCTGGAAGGAAATCTCCATGTCGACGAACCAGCCCTTGCCTTCGATCCCCGCGACATCGTGCCGCTCGGGAGCGAAGACCTCGATCTTGACGGGGTGCTTGGCGGAGCTCTTGGAGGCAACGGCCGTGGCCTGGGGGCCGGCGGCCGCTTGAGCTGAGCCTCCAGCGGTCGCGAGCACGACGCCTGCCGCGGCGGCCGCCACTCCCATGATGGCGACGCGGTTTCGGAGCTTGGTGTTCATGTGGTGCTGCCTTTCGGATGGTGGACGGGTTCCATCCGTTCAGACGTCGCCAAACAGTCTGCGGTTCAACGAGTTTTCCGAGATCCTGTGTCGCGGTCCAACCCGCGGTCGCACGCTCGAGTGGCTGCGGGTATGACTGAGTGACACGGCGCGAGGTCCGGAGGCAACATGCGCTACGAGATCATCGACTGCGACACCCACATCACCGAGCCCCGGGACGTGTGGACGTCACGAGTCCCGGCGCGCTACCTCGACCACGTCCCTCATGTGGTGCGCAACGATGCGGGTGTCGACGTCTGGCTCCTGGACGGCGTCCAGATCTACACCGCCGGGATCACGGCGCTGGCCGGCTGGCCCACCCCGTTTCCCAGCGCGCCGCCCACGTATGAGGACATGCATCCGGCGGCGTACGACTCCCATGCCCGCCTGAAACTCATGGACGGCAACCGCATCTGGGCGCAGGTGCTCTATCCGAACGTCGCCGGCTTCGGCAGCCAGAAGTTCCTGCAGATCGGTGACGACGCGCTCAAGCTGATCTGCGTCGAGGTCTACAACGACTTCCTGCGTGACTGGGCCGCCGCCGATCCGCGACGCCTCATCACCATCATGTCGATGCCGTTCTGGGACGTCGACGCGTGTGTACGCGAGGTCGAGCGCGGTGCTGCGGCGGGCCATCGCGGCGTGCTGTTCACCGGCGAGCCGCAGCGCTTCGGACTCCCCTACCTCGGCGAGAAGCACTGGGATCCGCTCTGGGCCGCCGCGCAGGATGCGGGCCTGCCCATCCACTTCCACATCGGAAGCGGCGACGTCGGCAACATCTTCAGCGCGGAGCGCGTCGCGGCTCATGGAACGGCGGCCACGTACGCGCTCAGCTCTGTAGACCTCTTCCTGAAGAACGGGCTTCAGGTGGCGGATCTCTTGCTGAGCGGGGTCCTCCCCCGCTTTCCCGATCTGCGCTTCGTCTCCGTGGAGAGCGGTATCGGCTGGATTCCCTTCGTGCTCGAAGCGGTCGACCACAGCTACCGCGAGGGCCGCCCGCACCGCACGAGTGAGTGGGAGCTGATGCCGTCGGAGTACTTCCGCCGGCAGGTCTACGCGACTCACTGGTTCGAGACGGTGCCGCTGCGCAGGCTGCTCGACGATCTGCCGGTCGACAACCTGCTCTTCGAGACCGACTTCCCGCACCCGACGTGCCTGTACGACGACGTGGCCGGGCGGGTGGAAGAGGCATTTCGCGGAATCGATGGCGCCCTGCGGAGAAAGCTCTTGTGGGGCAACGGGGCCAAGCTCTACGGGATCGCTGATCCGCCCGCCTGATCGCTCGGGTGCATGAGCGAGCGGACGTCTCGCCAGAGGCGCTCGCCGGCGTCTCCGGCGGCTTCCGAAACCTGATCCAAGTTGATGAAACCGTGGACCAGTCCGCGTTCGCAACGATGCCTGACACCGACTCCCGCGGCGATGAGCGAGGCAGCGTAGGCGTCACCCTCGTCGCGCAGCGGGTCGTGCTCTGCGGTCACCAGAACCGCCGGAGCGAGCCCGGCCAAGTCCGCCTCGTGCAAGGGGCTGACCCTCGGGTCGGCTCGGGAAGTCGTGTCGGGCACCCATTGCGCGGCGAACCAGCGGGCGTCATCGGCATCGAGTCCCCAGCCTTGCGCCTTTGCTGCGACGCTCGGGTGGGCGAACGTCAGGTCGGTATGCGGGCACGCGAGAAGCTGAAGGTCGGGCTGCGGCTCGCCGGCGTCGCGTAGTCGCAGACACGTCAGCGCGGCAATCGTGGCGCCGGCGCTGTCGCCCGCCACCGCGACGCCGGAACTCGCGGCGATGACGTCTTGCCCGCCTCGAAGCCAGCGCAGCACGGCGAGCGCGTCATCGACCGCCGCCGGCCATGGATGCTCCGGCGCCCGCCGGTAGTCGACCGCAAGCACACTGACGTCTGCTGCGCGGGCCAGCCGGCGACACGTGCGGTCATGGGAGGACAGGCCACCGAATACCCAGCCTCCGCCGTGGAAATACACGACGAGCGGCCGGTCCTGTAGCGACGGGCGGTACAGCCTTACCGGTATGGACGACGCGCCTGGCACGCTCAGGTCGCGAACGATTTCCAGCTGCGGACCGGGCGGTCGGGCCGCGGCGCGTCGCTCGGCGGCAGCGCGCAGGGCGGCGACCCCGATCTCGCGGGCAGGTGGGCCGGGATGGGCACGCACGTCGGCCAGGTAGGCGGCCAGACCGTCGTCAGCAAACATCCGCGTTCCAGGATAGGCGTACAACCGCGCGGCCTGCCGGAAGTCGGGGTGGCAGGACTTGAACCTGCGCCCGCGCGGTCCCAAACCGCGAGCTCTGCCTACTGAGCTACACCCCGTGGATCACGGGGTGTCACGGTCGCTGTCCTGGCAGCGCGAGGGCCATGTCCACAGGCTAGGTGCGGTGGCCAGGCGCGTCGATCGAATTACTCCTCGGCGCCCGGCAGGGCGAAGGAGTACAGCTCGGCGGCGTTGCCGGAGGTAATGAGGGCCCGCTCATCGTCCGACACACCCTGGAGCACCTCTTCCAGCACCTCGCGGGAGCGCGGAAACGTCGATTCGGTATGGGGATAGTCGCTGCCCCACATGAGCGTCTCGACCCCGATCTCGTCGCGTAGCCGGATGCCCAGCGAGTCCTCCTGGAAGCTCGCGAAGCAGTTGGTGCGGAAGAACTGTGACGGCAGCGCATCGGGATCGGAGAGGCGCTTCCACTCCGGGCCGCGGATCGGCTTGTCGGTGTAGGTGTTGTCCAGCTGCTGAAGGAAGAACGGGATCCAACCGAGCTCGTGCTCGACGGTGCCGATGCGCAGCCCTGGGTGGCGCTCGAAAACCCCGGAAAACATGAGGTCTGCGAGCGTGCGGCGTATCGGGTAGTCCTTGTTCACGAAGACCGACGGCGGGACGTCCTTGACGTTCAGGACGAATTCGGCCACCCGCGAGTCGGCCCGATCGGTACCGACGTGCAGGCTCAGCGGCATCTGGAGTTCCTCAGCGGTCGCCCAGAACGCGTCGAACTCGCGGCTGCGATACGGCAGCCAGGTGGGTGGCGCGACGGTGATGAGAACCCCGCCGAGCCCGAGGTCGTGGCAGCGGCGCAGTTCCGCCGTCGCCTCTGCGACATCGTCGACGTTGACCATCCCGATGCCCTTGAGCCGGCTCGTGTCATGGCTGCAGAAATCGGCGATCCAGTCGTTGTAGACGGCCATCGCCGCCGAGACGACCTCGGTGTTGGGCACGCTGAAGATCACCAGTCCCTCGGAGGGATAGATGACCGAGCCCCACACGCCGTCCTGCTCGTTCGCCTTGAGGTAGGCCGAGGGGTCATACGCCGCCGGGGTCACTTCCTCGAACGTGGCCGAGGTCCGCAGCTTGGTCGGGTCCTTCTCGAACCGCATCCCGGTCTGAATCCCCAGGAACGACATGGTCTTTCGGCCGTCGATGTACCACCAGTCGCCGTCGGCCTCGCGCACGACGTGTGGAAGGCGACTGTCGTCGGCGCGCGCCGTCCACAGGTCCGGTGGCTCGACGATGTGCGAGTCGGACGAGATGAGCCAGCTCTGCTCGTTGGTGGTCATCGGGCTCCTTGCCGAGGTTGAGCGACGTCGCGGCGGTTGTTGAGCAACTGGCCGGGCCGTGGCCCGGGCGAGACGGGCTCGTCGCCCCGCCGGATCGCGGTTCCGTTCACCAGCAGGTGACGCAGTCCGCGGGGGGCGTCGGCGACGAGCCGGTCGCCGCCCGCCGGGAAGTCGACGATGCGCCGGGTGGGACCCGGATCGAGGGCCTCCCAATCCAGCACGACGACGTCTGCGGCAGCGCCTTCGGTGAGGTAGCCCCGGCCGTGCAGGCCGGTGAGATCGGCGAGTTCACCGGTGAGCCGGCGGATCCCAGCCTCAGCAGTCATCAGCTCGCGATCGCGTACCCAATGGGCCAGGAAATCCAGCGGCATGACCGCGTCGCAGATCTGACCGATGTGGGCGCCCGCATCGGACAGTCCGAGGACGCAGCCCGGCTCCTGAAGCAGCGCGGCGACGGCATCGGGATCGTCGTTGGCGAAGTTGATGGTGACGCGGGTGGACAGCTCGTCGGCGAGCGCGATGTCGAGGACGCAATCGAGCGGGTGCTTGCCCCGCTCCCGCGAGATGTCGGCGACCACGCGACCGGCGACACCCGGCTGCGTCGTCTCGCTGACGAAACAGCGATCCCAGCGCATGTCGACGTGCTTGCCCGAATCGAGCTCGGCGGCTGCCTGGCTGCGCCACGTCTCGCTGCGGTAGAGCTCGACCCGGCCGGCGCGGTCCAGGGCGGACAGGGTGCCGAACGCCGGCACCATGTACAGGCTCGAGGGGTCGGCGATCGAGAGCTGGAAGGTGACGGGGCGGCAGGTGACTTGCGGGTGGACGTCAGAGCCCGCAGCGGTCCCCGCGCGATGGCGCTCGAGCTTGGATGCCCACGGCGCCTTCGAGACCGCGTCGGGTGGATACGCGAGGATGGCCGACCACGTGACGGGGGTGCTGATCGTGCGTTGCAGCTCGTAGACCCACTCGTAGGTCTCCCCTGGCGCGACGTGGATCAGCCCGGCGCCCGCCGCATCAGCAGCGCGCCACAGGGCGGCGACCTCTTCGAGGGTGGCGACCGCCGACGGCACCGGACGCCCACCATCGCCGCGGTGGAAGGGTGAGCGGTCGCTGGAGAATCCGAGCGCGCCGGAAGCGATCGAATCCGCGACGACGGCAGCCATCCGCGCGATCTCGTCGGGAGTGGCTTCGCGCTCGTAGGCGTCGTCACCCATCACGAAGAGGCGCACTGCGGTGTGGCCGACGTAACCGCCGAAGTTGATGGTGGTGCCGCTGCTGGCGACCGTGTCCAGGTACTCGCCGTAGCTCTCGAACGACCAGTCGATGCCCGCGTGCAGCGTGGCCGAACGCATGTCCTCGACGTTGACGAGCGTCGCGATCATCGAGTCGCGAGATGCCGGCGGGCAGGGCGCGATCGAGAAGCCGCAATTGCCGGCGATCACAGAGGTGACGCCCAGCTGGCTGGAAGGGCTCAGCGTCGGATCCCACAGGACCTGCGGGTCGTAGTGAGTGTGCAGATCGATGAAACCGGGGGTCACCAGGCACCCGCTGGCGTCGAACACCTCGTGGCCGGCGAGGTCTGGCCCGATCGCCGTGATGCTTGCGCCGTCGATGCCGACATCGGCCCGGCGCGGCTCGCGTCCACTCCCATCGACGACAAGTCCGCCGCGAATCGTCACCTCATGCACGGGCCCAGCCACGCTGACTCTTGTATCGTGCAAGTGTTGCGGAAGTCAATTCCTTGGGGGTCAGCAGACGTGACGAGGGTCGGCATCGGCAAGCGCCCGTGGAGCGAGCAGGAATCGCGCGCCAGCTTCGAGGCGCTCGGCAATCGCGTGGTCAAGGCCACCCGCCGCTGGACCCGCAGCAGCCGCCGCCAGCGGTTGCAACACGAGCTGTACACGGTCAGCGGCGTCGAGCTCTCACTGAGCCAGATCGACGCCCTGGAGTCGGTGGCGGCAGGCGATATCAGGATGCATGAGCTGGCCGCCCGCTTGCTCATCGACCCGTCGACGGCCACGCGTACGGTCGCCCCGCTGGTCGACTTGGGTCTGCTGGAACGGGTCCCCGATCCCGCCAACCGGCGCTACGTGATCCTGCGGTGCACGACCTCGGGCCGGCGTGCGGCCAGACGCATCGGTAAGGAACGCATGCAGCTGATGGAACGCGTGCTCGCCCCGATGGCGCCGGACCGCCGGCTGCTGCTCGCCGATCTGCTCGAGGAGTACCTCGACCTCATCGACGCCTATCGCCCACCCGAGCGCGACTCACGCTGACCAGACGCCGCTCACCAGGCCGCCGGTGAGCACGTCGCGTTCGAGTTCGGAGAGCGACCCTCCCCCGGACTCACCCAGCTTGACCATCACCGACTGCCCGAGCGCGTGACACGTGTCGTCCCGGAAGACGGCATGCCCGAGCGTGTACGACGCGGTGCCGATACGCCGCACGCCCGTGGCGACCGTGACCGAGCCCGGGTAGTGCAGCGGGCTGAAGTAGTCGATCTCCTGATGGGCCAGGACCAGGCGCAGCTTGGCTCCCCCGAGACCGGCCTTCAGCACCCCGGTGTCGAAGTCGGCGCGACCCTCCTGAAACCAGCGGATGTAGGCGATGTTGTTGACGTGCATCTGCGCGTCGAGATCGCTGAACAGGATCCGGGTGACGTAGTGGACCGGGAAGTCGGAGACGGTCGGAACGGGGCCGCGGGGCATGAGTGGATTATGGAGCGATGAAGCACACCACGTTGGGAACGCTTGAGGTTTCGCGCATCGGGCTGGGCGCGATGAGCATGTCCGGTGCCTACGGGGCCGCGACCGACGAGGCGGAATCGATCCGCACCATCCACCGCGCGCTGGATCTCGGCGTGACGCTCATCGACACCGCCGAGGCGTACGGGCCCTTCAACAACGAAGAACTCGTCGGGCGAGCCGTCAAGGGCCGCCGCAACGACGTGGTCATCGCGACGAAGTTCGGCTTCATCTCCCACACCGACCGGCCGCGCGGCACCCTCGACAGCAGTCCGGCCAGCGTGCGCGCCGCGGTGGAAGGCTCGCTGCAGCGCCTCGACACCGACCACATCGATCTGCTCTACCAGCACCGGGTCGATCCCCAGACCCCGATCGAGGAGACCGTGGGCGCCATGGCCGAACTCGTCTCCGAGGGCAAGGTGCGCCATCTCGGCCTCTCCGAGGCGTGGACGCCGACGATCCGCCGGGCCCATGCCGTGCACCCGATCACCGCGTTGCAGTCCGAGTACTCGTTGTGGACCCGCGATCAGGAGACCGAAGTGCTGGCCGTCCTTCGCGAACTCGGGATCGGTTTCGTCGCGTATTCACCGCTGGGCAGGGGTTTTCTGACGGGCGCGGTGCGCTCGCGTGAGGACATCCCCGAGGACGACAACCGCCGGAACAATCCGCGTTTCAACGAGGAGAACTTCGACAACAACCTGCGGCTGGCCGATGAGGTGGCCGCGGTGGCAGCGGAGGTCGGTGCCACCCCTGGCCAGGTCGCGCTCGCCTGGCTGCTCGCCCAAGGCGAGCACATCGTCCCCATCCCGGGCACCAAGCGCGTCTCACGCGTCGAGGAGAACATCGGAGCCGACGCGGTGGAGCTGACGGCCGAGCAGGTTGCCCGGCTCACCAATCTCCCGACCGCCACCGGTGACCACCACGCCGCGCAGCAGATGCTCCTGCTCGAGCGCAGCTGACCGCCGTCGGCGTGGCTTCACAAGTGTCGGACGAAGCCGCCGTCGACCAGGAACGTCTGCCCGGTGACGAACGATGACCGCCTCTGTTGCCACCATGCCCGTGCGTACGGGTTCTTCAACGCCCAAGTAGGCGGCACTCGAGGATTGGTTCAGGATGACGCGAACCTTTCGACGCAGGCATCCACCATCGCGCGTACCGCGTCGTCATCGGCCACATCGACCTCGACCCCCAAGGCCGTCCCGCCACTCGCTTCGATCTGAGCAGCCACGTCTCCCGCGGCGGCCGCGGCGATGTCTGCGACGACGACTGACGCCCCTTCCCCGGCGAACGCTTCGGCGTACGCGCGGCCGATTCCTTGCGCTGCACCCGTGATGATGGCGACCTTGCCGGCGAATCGTGCTTGCGTCTAGCGGCCACCCTAGAACGGAGGTCTGGTGCGGGTCTTGACATCCCTTCGCCTATCACTGATAGTTCGCCTATCGCTGATAGGCAAGGGGTGTAGCTGTGACGGTGGCGACGGCGGATCCGCGGCAGGTGCGTCGCGAGGCCAAGCTCGCGCAGATCGTCGCCGAGGCGTGGACCCTGGCTCGCAGCGAGGGGCTGGCCGTGCTCTCGCTGCGCGACCTCGCCAATCGCGTCGGGCTCCGCCAGCCCTCCCTCTACGTCTACTTCGCCTCCAAGAGCGACCTCTACGACGAACTGTTCGCCGACGGATATCGCCAGCTTCTCGACTTCGTCAGGGCAAAGCCGCTGGGCAGCCGGTCCGGTGATCCGCGCCGCGCCCTGGCCCGATTCGCAGCCGGGCTGGTGCAGTTCTCCAGCGACGACATCGTGCGCCACCAACTGCTCTTCCAGCGCACGATCCCGGGCTTCGAACCGTCTCCGCAGTCCTACGCGCTCGCCGTCGAGTTCTACGACCACGCCGTCGAGCTCCTGGCCGCCGCGGGCGTTCATGCGCAGAGCGACGTGGATGTCTTCACGGCGCTGATCGCGGGCCTCGGTCATCAGCAGATCGCGAACGATCCGGGCGGCAAGCGGTGGGTCCGCCAAGCCGGCCGGGTCGTGGAAATGTTCCTCGCCGACGTCGACCGGCGCCGGTCCCGACCGCACAGCAAGGGAAATGCGACATGGACTCCGAAGTGACTACTGGCCCGGCCGTCGACGTGGCTGCCATCCCCCGCATCAAGCACGCGGAGGCCATGCAGATCGCCGCCGAGGAGAACCGCCGGTTCGGCGCTGCCTTGCGGGCCCTCGGGGCCGCGGACTGGGCCAAGCCCACCGACTGCGAGCGCTGGGACGTCAAGGCCCTCGCCGCGCACATTGTCGGATCGGCGGCGGGACAGGCGTCGCCGCGGGAGTTCTTTCGCCAGGTGCGCACCGGCAAGCCCATCGTCACTGAGATCGGCGCGCAGTACTGGTGGGACGGCATGAACGAATTGCAGGTTCGTGAGCGCGCGACCCTCAGCGTGGACGAGCTCATCGCCGAATGGGACAGCGGGTCACAGAAGGCCGTGCGTGCCCGCGAGAAGATGCCCAGGCTCATCGCCCGGCTTCCACTGCTGAACCTTCCCGCGCCGGTCGGACGCCAGCCGCTGGCGTACCTGTTCGACATCGGTTTCACCCGCGACGTCTGGATGCACCGTATCGACCTCACGCAGGCCACCGGCACACCGTTCGGGCCCGACGCGGCGCACGACGGGCGCATCCTCGCCGACATCGTCGCCGAGTGGGCCGCCACCCACGGCCAGCCCTTCCGCCTGGAGCTGACCGGCCCGGCCGGTGGCCAGTACGTCGCCGGCACCGGCGGCGAGCACCGCACTCTCGACGCCCTCGAATTCTGCCGGATTCTCGCTGAGCGGGTCCATGGTGACGGCCTCCTCGCCCATCCCCTGCCGCTGTGAAGGAGCGGCTCTAGCCCGAATGCGTCGGCGGCTCGGCCGTTTCGAACTCCAACTGGACGTGCTGCTCAGGAATGTCCACCACGGCCTGATCGGGACGCCCGGCCAGCGCGTCCTGCGTCCAGTCCTTGAGTTTGACGAAACGCCGCCGGTAGCGGATCTCTCGGCGCCGGGCCTTCGCTTTCTTCTTGTCCTTGTTCGCGTAGAACTTGCGCGCCCACGGTGACGCGGGGCGGGCGATGCGGATGGCGGCGACGACGAGAATCACCGGCAGGAACAGGCCGAACAGGCCGGTCCACACCTTGCCCTTCAACAGTGAGATCCCGGCCAGTCCCAGATTCAGCGCGAGAGTCAGCACCACGCCGACGACCGCGCCCGCATGGCTGGTGCCGCGGGTCGCGCTGTGAACGTCTCCGGTGATGTCTGGGGTCACGCCCAGGATGAGCAGCCCCGTCACACCGGTCGCCACGAAAATGGCGTCTACCGAAAGCCGGCCGGCGTTGGACCAGTAGACGTCGTCCAGATGCAGGATCAACGCGAACTCGTCCAGCACGAGAGCCGTCCCGAGCCCGAAGACCGCGGCGCACACGGACGGGATTCCTACGGGATTGTCCGGCGCGGCGAGGCCGGCCAGGCCGCCGATCACCATCAAGACGACCCCGAAGACCGCGTGATGAATGTGCAGACCGCCCGGGGTGACGTTGCCCGGCCACCATTTCACCTGCCGGCGAATCATGCGCACCGAGAACCTGATGAACAGGAACGTCACCAGAAAGGCGATGAAGAAGCAGAACAGCGGCAGTCGTCCGGTCTCGAGCACGCGCCTGGTGAACCAGCCGTTCACGCGCAAGCCCCTTTCCGACCGCTTCGACCACATCATCTACGGCGGACCGGCTCAAAGTTAGGACATAGACGACCATCGATGGAATGCGTACGGTGACGGCATGAGGGAGTTGCCGATCGCCTGCACCCTTGACGCCCAGGATGCACAGCGCCGGCTGGCGCAGTGGCGCAGCGTCGGCGAGCACACCCTGCTCGCGGTGGATCTCGCGGAGCGCATCCTCACCGTCGGCTACGAGCCGTCGGCCTTGCCCGAGTTGCGAGCACTCGTGCGCGCCGAGCAGACCTGCTGCGCCTTCCTCGATTGGTCGCTCGAGGAGCGCCCCGATCGCGTGTTGCTCACGATCAGGTGCGACGCGAGCGGCGAGCCCGAGCTCAGCAGGCTCGCCGGCCTGCTCGCCGCCTCAGGCTGAAGCCGCCTTGATGTGCTCGTCGATCTTGAACACGCGAAGCGCGTTTTCCCGCAGGAACTTCGGCCACACCTCGTCCTTGAACGCCACGTTGGGCATGTCGGTGAACTGGCGCTCGAGCGACAGCCCGGCCGGGAAGTAGCCGCAGTACATGATCTTGTCGGCGCCCCGGGTGTTGGCGTAGTTGATGATCGCCTTCGGGTAGTGCTTGGGGGCGAAGGCGCTGGTCATGTAGTGCAGCCCGGGCCATTTCAGCATCAGCTTGACGGCGAGCTCGGTCCACGGCTCGGCGCCGTGCATGATCACGATGGTCAGGTCGGGGAAGTCATAGCAGACCTCGTCGAAACGCTCGACCTTCTGTGGCCAGCTCGGCATCCGCGGGCCGACGATGCCGCCGTTGACGCAGATCGGGATGTCCAGCTCCACGCACTTGGCGTAGATCGGATACATCTTCTTGTCATCGATCGCGACCTGCGGGAACTGCCCGCTCGGGAAGACCATCGCCGAGCAGACGTCGTGCTCGTCCTTCGCCTTCTGGAGCTTGCGCAGCGCCGCGACGCCTTCATTGGGGTTCAGCGAGCAGTTCAGCACGAAGCGGTCGGGAAACCGCTCCTTTGCCTCAATGCCCTTCGGCCCGTATCCGGTCATGCCGACCGCGATGCCGAACTCGTCCATCTTGGCCAGGGTCCAGGCCACGACGTCAGTACCCGGCTCCACCAGATCCGGGACGTTCTTGAACATGTACTGCGCCGGGAACTCGAAGTCCTTCGCGCTCTGCTCGTCCTTCAGCAGCGGACGGAAGAAGTCATACGTCGCTTTCTTCTCTTCCACGCTGGTGTGGGGAAAGCCGATCCCCAGATCGATGATGCCGATATCGGCGGGCATACCCATGCGCCGGAGCTTAGATCGGCCGTTGTCCCGATAATCTTCCGGGGGTGCCGCTGCAGCTGCTGGTCCTGCGCCACGGCCACGCGCAGCAGGAACCTCCGCCTGGCGGCGGCGACGCCGCCCGCAAGCTGCGTCCGCGCGGGCGGCGGGCCCTGACGGCGCTGGCTCCTACGGTGCAGGCGCTGGCGCCCGACCTGGTCCTCAGCTCCCCTTCGGCGCGCACCCGCGAGAGCGTCGAGTGCCTGTCCCTGAGCGCGCCCGTCGAGTACCTCGAGACGCTGTACGTCGCTGACGCTGACGAGTTGCTCGATGCAGTACGCGAGTTGTCGGCCCGGGAAGATCCGCCGGACACCGTCCTGCTGGTCGGTCACAACCCGGGCGTCCACCAGCTGGTGCTGGAACTGACGGGTGGCGACCAGCTGCCCGGCTTCCCGCCGTCCGCGCTCGCGGTCCTGACCCTCGACGTCGACAACTGGTTCGCCGCCGATACGGGCCTGGCTCGCCTGACGGCCTTGCACCTGCCGGAAGGGCCGGTCGACTGAGCGCCGTGCGGCGTCCTCACCTGTCCAGCACGCCCGCTCCGTTCCTGGTCGTGGGAGCGGTCGTTTCGGTGCAGATCGGCGGGGCGCTGGCCAAGCACGTCATCGATGACGTGGGGCCGGCCGCCGCCACGATGCTTCGCCTGCTGTTGGCGGCGATCGTGCTCGGCCTGCTGTGGCGGCCGCGTATCCCGCGGGAGGGCTTCGCGCTGATCGTGCTCTACGGGGTCACGCTTGCGGCGATGAACCTGCTCTTCTATGAGGCGCTGGCCAGGGCCCCGCTCGGCGCCGTCGTCACGGTGGAGTTTCTCGGACCGCTCGGGGTCGCGGTGGCCGGTTCCAGACGTCCGCGCGACGCCGGAGTTGTGGCCCTCGCGGGCTTCGGCATCCTCCTGCTCGCCCGCGGTGGGGGGTCCGTCAGCGTTGCGGGGCTGGTGTTCGCGGCCCTGGCCGGAGCGTGCTGGGCGGGCTACATCCTGGTATCCGCCGCTGTCGGCCGGGTGCATGCGGGCTCGACCCCGCTCGCGCTGGCCATGGCCGTCGCGGCGCTGATCAGCATTCCGTTCGGGGCGGGGCGCGGCTGGCACGCCGATACGCGTTCGCTGCTGCTCGGAGCAGCCATCGGGGTCCTTTCGAGCGTCCTCCCGTACACCCTCGAACTCGAGGCGCTCCGCAGGCTGCCGGCCCGCACGTTCGGGGTGCTGATGAGCATGGAACCGGCGGTCGCCGCCCTGGCCGGGCTGGTAATTCTGGGTGAGGCGCTCACGGCTCGCCAGTGGGCCGGCGTCGCCAGCGTCATGGCCGCCTGCGTCGCCGTGACACTCGGTCAACGCCGTGCCCCGACGGTCCCCACCGGATCCGATTTCGCTCTTGATGACGACAGAAGGGGACGCCGATCCCCCGAGCTGTCAGGATTGGAACCGGATGAGTAATTCGCGAGAGGACGCTAATGAGCACCGACAGCCAGGGACGCCCGCTCTCCGACGACGGCCAGTGGGCGTGGAACGGCACCGAATGGGTGCCGGCGGCCGGGGGCCCGGCCGAGCCTGACGCTGTCGGCGACGCTCCGGCCGAAGACGTCGGGGCCACGATGATCGTGCAGTCGCCGTTCCCCGGTGGGATACCGGGAGCGGCCCCGGCAGGCGGCGCTCCCGCGTACGGCGCTGCCCAGCCCGAGCAGGGCCAGGCTCCGGGCTATGGACAGGCTCCCGGCTATGGCCAGTCCCCCGCCTATGGCCAGGCGCCGGCTTACGGCCAGACACCCGGCTACGGGCAGTCTCCCGGCTATGCACCCGGCGCCCCCAGCGCGCCGGCAGGGTACGGCGTCCCTCCTGCGCCGCCGTCCAACTCCCGCAAGCGGCTGATCATCGCCGTCATCGGCGTGCTGGTGATCGCCGCCGTGGTCGTGGTGCTCATCCTGACTCTCGGGGGGAGCAGCAGCAAGAAATCGGTCAGCGGCGCCTACACCTGCACGGCGCCCGGCGCGTCCGGAACCGGCGTCATCACGTTCAACAAGGGCGGCAAGTACACGCTCAACAACGGCGGCACCGGCGGGTCGTTCGCCACCAAGGGCGACAGCGTGACCTTCACGGGCGGCACCCTCGACAAGATCACCGGCGCCGTGAGCAACGGCGCATCGACCGTCAAGCTGAGCCTCAGCGGGGCCCAGCTCACCTGCAACAAGTAGCCGCTACATACTCGCGATCAGCTTGTCGACACGCTCGTCGATCGAGCGGAACGGGTCCTTGCAGAGCACGGTCCGCTGCGCCTGATCGTTGAGCTTCAGGTGCACCCAGTCGACGGTGAAGTCGCGCCTGCGCTCCTGGGCCCGCCGGATGAACTCACCGCGCAGGCGCGCGCGGGTGGTCTGCGGCGGGATCGATTTGGCGGCGAAGATGTCGAGATCGCGGCAGACCCGGTCGACGGCGCCGGCGCGTTCGAGCTTGTAGTACAGCCCCCGTTCGCGATGGATGTCGTGGTACTTGAGGTCGACCTCGGCCACCCGGGGTGAGGACAGCGGCAGCTGATGGCGGGCCCGGAAACGCTCGATGAGCACGTATTTGGTGATCCAGTCGATCTCACGGTCGACCAGCCCGAAGTTCTCCGTCTCGACGGCTTCCAGCGTGCGGCCCCACAGGTCGATCACCTGCTTGGCGACGGCGTCGCCGCCTCGCCGGTCGATGAAGTCGGCGGCCTTCTTGTGGTACTCGCGCTGGATCTCCAGGGCGGTAGCCTCGCGGCCGTTGGCGAGCTTGACCTTGCGCTGGCACGTGATGTCATGGCTGACCTCACGGATGGCCCGGATCGGGTTCTCCAGGGTCAGATCGCGCATCACGACCCCGGCTTCGATCATCCGCAGCACGAGATCGGTGGAGCCGACCTTCAGCAGGGTCGTGGTCTCGCTCATGTTGCTGTCGCCGACGATGACGTGCAGCCGGCGGAAGCGCTCGGCGTCGGCGTGCGGCTCATCTCGGGTGTTGATGATGGGCCGGCTTCGCGTGGTCGCCGAGGAGACCGATTCCCAGATGTGCTCGGCGCGCTGGCTGATGCAGTAGACCGCTCCGCGCGGGGTCTGGAGCACCTTGCCGGCCCCACAGATCACCTGGCGCGTGACGAGGAACGGGACGAGGACGTCAGCCAGCCGGCTGAACTCGCCGTGCCGTCCGACGAGGTAGTTCTCGTGGCAGCCATAAGAGTTGCCGGCCGAATCGGTGTTGTTCTTGAACAGGTGGACGTCACCGGCGATGCCCTCTTCGCGAAGCCGGCGCTCGGCTTCCACCAGCAGGCCCTCGAGGATCCGCTCCCCGGCTTTGTCGTGGGCCACGAGATCGAAGACGGAGTCGCACTCGGGAGTCGCGTACTCCGGGTGGCTGCCGACGTCCAGGTAGAGGCGGGCGCCGTTGCGCAGGAAGACGTTGCTGCTGCGGCCCCAGGAGACGACCCGGCGGAACAGGTATCGGGCGACCTCGTCAGGCGAGAGGCGGCGCTGCCCGCGGAAGACGCACGTGACTCCGTACTCGTTCTCGAGTCCGAAGATCCTGCGGTCCACGGTCCTCCAATGTGTGCGTGCACCCCTACCCTATGGCCGCGCCAGCCTTGGGGCGCGCGGTGCGGGTATGGCGGCGGGTTCCAGCGAGATGCGTCCGTTTCGCAGAAGCTCGCGAGCGTAGTACACATCGCCGGGTCGCCCGAGTGCGAAACCCTGCCCGAACTGGCATCCTGCCGCCCGGAGCATGGTGACCTGATCGAGGTCCTCGATGCCTTCAGCGACCGCCGGAAGGGTGAGGCTCTCGCACATGGCGAGCACCGCTCGGCACAACGCGTCGGCGCGCGGGTCCTGACCGAGGCCGCCGGTGAAGCTGCGGTCGATCTTGCAGACGGTGAAAGGCACGTTGCGCAAGTACGCGACGGAGGAGTAGCCGATGCCGAAGTCGTCCAGCGCGAGGAGCACGCCGTGCTCGCGGAGCCGTTCCAGCAAGGACAGCGCGTACGGCTCGTCCTCGACGAAAACGCTCTCGGTGACTTCGAGCATCAGCTGCGGCGCATGCCGGTGGTAGGGCAAACCGTTGATCAGATCGAGTACGTGGTCATCGCGCAGCTGGCGGACGCTGACGTTCACGCCGATGTTCAGCTGCCGCTCGGCAAACGCGCTGAGGGTGCACCCGTCGGCGTAGGCGCGTGGCAGGAGCCAGTCGCCGATCTCGGTGAGCAGGCCGGCTTCTTCGGCGAGCGGGATGAAGGCTGCGGGCAGGAGCAAGCCGCGTTCAGGATGCTGCCAGCGCAGCAGCGCCTCGAAGCCGTCGATCACGCCGCTCGCCAGGTCGACCACAGGCTGGTACTCGAGGAGCAGCTCTCCTCGTCCTGCCGCGCCGCGTAGCTGCTCCAGCAGCTCGATACGGCTGAGCCGCTCGGTACGCATGGCGGGCGCGAAGAGCTGGTAGCCGCTCTTGCCCTTCGCCTTCGCCTGATACATCGCGAGGTCGGCGTTGCCCAGCAGGGTGCTGGCGGCGGCCGCGATCGATTCCGGAGTGACGGGCTTGGCCCGGGTTTGCACCTTGCTGGTCTTGCTCGGGGCGAGATCCACGGCCACTCCGACCGAGACCCCGATCGGCAGCGCCCGGCCCGCCAGGTAGATCGGGTCGGCCGCAGCCGCGACGACGCGTGCCGCCACCCGGGTGGCCTCCAGCGGATCGTCGAGGTTGGCCAAAAGCAGGGCGAACTCATCGCCGCCGAGGCGCGCGACCGTATCGCCCTCGCGTACGCAGCGCGAGAGCCGGTTCGCCATCGTCAGCAGGACGACGTCGCCGCCCTCGTGGCCGAAGCGGTCGTTGACCGGCTTGAAATCGTCGAGGTCACAGAACAGCACGGCGACGTGCGTGCCGGGTCGGCGTTGCTCCAGCGCGCCGGCGATGCGCTGGCGGAAGACGGTGCGGTTGGCCAGGCCGGTGAGCGGATCGCTGGTGGCCAGCGCGGTCATCTCGGTCGCCATGCGCATGCGCACGAGCGACTCCTCGACGATGGTCGCGAGCGCGGCCAGCGCACGCCGGTCGGCACGGTCATACGGCTGGGCGCTTCGGGGGGCGCAGACGAGCCAGCGTCCGTCCTCCGCGCCGATCCGGATGCCGATCTCCTCCTCTGCGGGAGGGGCGACGCGGATGGCCGCGTGCGAGCTGCGCAGCACGCGGCGAGCGTGGCCCGTCAGGGAGTCAAGGAGCGCGCTCGGGCTTTCGGCGCCCTGCGCGCTCTTGGCCGCGTCGAACAACGCCGAGAGCCGCACCTGGTGCTCGCTGGCGCGGCGCACCGCCCGCGCGGCGACGAGCATGGCGATGGTCGGGACGGTCAGCAGCGAAAGCGTCCACAGCGGCAGCGAGCGAGGCAGCAGGACCGCCAGGTAGCCGATGCAGCTGATGCCGAGGAACCAGACCATCGACACCGGCAGGTCACGGTCGAACAGCAGGCGGTGCCAGCGTTCCCCGCTTTCCAGCGCGAGCGAGAGGCCGGTGATCAGCCAGTCGGCGGTGAAGTAGATCGCAGCGCCGACCAGCACGGCCACGAACTCGCGAGCGCTGGTATGACCGAGGCCGCCGATGATCGTCATGATGGAGAGCGCGAGCCCCCCGACGAGGATCACCAGGCCGGCGTTGAACATCCGCGCCCACAGCCGCTTGCTGGCGATGACCTGGCTCAGGATCCCGGCGATCGACCAGAGCACGAGCGCTTGGGAGTGCGGGAGCAGGACGCCGAGGGCTACGAGCACGGCTGCGTCGAAGCCGATTTCCACGTCGCCGCCGGGGCGCAGCAGCACGAGCGGGAAAGCCGAGACGAGCATGACGATCGGGATCGAAAGCAGTCCCCATCCGAGCGGGCAACCGTCTGCAGCCCACCGCGGCAGCGTCAGGAGCAGCGCCGTGATCCCGAGTGCGACGACGAGCAAATCCAACGCCTGATAGGGCTTAACCCGCCGCAGCGCCACCACACCCCCACTCCCCTGTCAGGACGCAGTCGACAGGGGCGGCGGTGGACTTAAGTCCTAGGGCTTCTCGGCTTCTGCCGGCTGCCCCGCGAGCAGGTCGTCCAAAGCGCGTCCGGTGATGCGCCGAAAGCATCGCCGCGGGCGGTCGCGCTCGAGCACGGCGACCTCCAGAGTCCCTGCCGTGAGCCGCCGCTCGCCGTTGTTGGCCGGCTGCCCCGCTCCGGGCGCAGGGAGCACCTGACCTGCGGTTCCTGCCTCCAGCGCCCGTACGGCGACGGCGACGGCGTCCTTCAGCGCTGCGCCTGGGGTGTGATGCTCTGCCAGGCTCTCGGCGACGGTGTCAGCCTGCCCGCCCATGGCCACGAAACCCTGCTCGTCCGACACCGAGCCGTCATACGTCAGCCGATAGATCTGATCATCTTCAGCCGTTTGGCCGACCTCGGCGACGACGATCTCGACCTCGTACGGTTTCTGGTTTTCCAGGAAGATCGAACCCAGCGTCTGGGCGTACGCATTGGCCAGGGCCCGGCCGGTCACATCGCGGCGGTCATACGCGTAGCCGCGCATGTCGGCATGGCGGACGCCGGCGACGCGAAGGCTCTCGAACTCGTTGTACCGACCGACGGCGGCGAGCGCGATCCGGTCGTAGATCTCGCTGATCTTGTGCAGCGCCTTCGAAGGGTTCTCGGCGACGAACGCGATGCCCCCGTCGTAGGTGAGGACGACGTTGCTGCGGCCGCGGGCGATGCCCTTCCGCGCGTACTCCGAGCGGTCGCGGACCAGCTGTTCCGGACTGGTGTAGAACGGCGTCGTCACGTCAGCCCCCCGGGTTGGTCATACGGTCATCGACGATGCTCTGCACGACGGCGCCCACTTCGGCGTCGGGCAGCCGGCGGTAGCCGCTTTCACCGACTGCTGCCACGACCGGATAGATGCGACGTGTGAGATCGGGGCCGCCGGTAGCCGAGTCGTCATCTGCGGCGTCATAGAGGGCTTCGACGGCCACTCGGACCGACTCAGCCTCGCTCATGCCTTCGCGGTAGAGCTTTTTCATGGCGCCCCGGGCGAACACCGAGCCCGACCCCACCGAGTAGAAGCTGTGCTCCTCGTAACGGCCGCCGGTCACGTCGTAGGAGAAGATCCGCCCGCCGGAGGTCTCCGGGTCGTATCCGGCGAAAAGCGGCACTACCGCAAGGCCCTGCATCGCGAGCCCGAGGTTGCCGCGGATCATCGTCGCGAGCCGATTGGCCTTGCCCTCGAGGGAAAGCACGGTGCCCTCGATCTTCTCGTAGTGCTCGAGCTCGACCTGAAACAGCCGGACCATCTCGACCGCCACACCGGCGGTTCCGGCGATGCCGACGGCGGAGAACTCGTCGCCCTGAAAGACCTTTTCGATGTCGCGCTGGGCGATGATGTTGCCCATCGTCGCCCGCCGGTCACCGGCCATCACCACCCCGCCGGGAAAGACCACGGAGACGATGGTCGTGGCGTGCGGCGTCTCCGGCACTGCCGTGGCCGGAAGCCGGCGTGAACTCGGGAGCAGGTCGGGCGCTGCCGCCGCCAGGAACTCCGTGAACGAGGCGCTGCCCGCGCTCAGGTAGGCGTCAGGCAGCCGTGCGCCGTCACCGATTCGTTCCCGCACGCCAAGCTCCCTCTCCGCTCTCGCGGCTTGTCATCAACGCCTGCACAGGGCCGGTATCCAAGCATCCGGCACCCGGGTTTCGCCAAGTTCACCACACCGCGCAGCAGGCCTACTGGCCGCCCTTTTGGATGTAGCCGCGGACGAACTCCTCCGCGTTTTCCTCGAGCACCTCGTCGATGTCATCCAGCAGCGCGTCGACATCGTCGGCCAGCTTCTCGTGCCGCTCCTGGACATCGCTCTGCGTTTCGTCGGTGGTCGCAACCTCGTCCGACTCATCGCGGCGCCGCGACGCGCGCTGCTGGCCTCCGCCATCCGTGCTAGCCATACGCCCTCCTCATAGGACTGCAAAAGGACCCTACGTCCCGGGGCACGCGCTCGCTCGCAAGAAACCTCGCCAGCACGCCACCCCATAGGTCCCGGGTCAGTGACCGCCGGCCAAAGCGTCCAGCAGTTGCACTGCAGTCGAGCATCGGTCGAGAAGGTCGCCAACGTGAGCCCGGGTGCCGCGAAGCGGCTCCATGGTCGGGACCCGCTGCAGCGTCTCGCGTCCGACATCGAAGATCACCGAGTCCCAGCTGGCGGCCGAGACCTCGCTCGCGTACTTCGCCAGGCAGCGCCCTCGGAAGTAAGCGCGGGTGTCTTCCGGCGGCTCTGTGATCGCCCGCTCGACCTCAGCTTCGGAGACGAGCCGCTCGAAGCGTCCGGTGGCCACGAGCCGGTTGTACAAGCCCTTGTCCTGACGGACGTCGCTGTATTGCAGATCGACGAGCTGCAGCCGCGGCGAGCTCCAATCCAGGCTGTCGCGCTCGCGATAGCCCTCCAGGATCGCCAGCTTGGCCACCCAGTCCAGCTCGCGCGACAGGCTCATCGGCTCGGCCTCGAGGCGCACCAGCGTGGACTCCCAGCGCGTCAGGACGTCACGCGTCTGCTCGTCGGCATCGCTTCCCCAGCGGTCCTCGACGAATTTGCGCGCCTGCTCGAGGTACTCCATCTGCAGCTGCACCGCGGTCATCGTGCGGCCGTCGCGAAGGATGACCTGCTTGGTCAGGGTCGGGTCGTGGCTGACGGCACGCAGGGTCGCCACCGGCGCCTCGAGCGAAAGGTCGGCGACCAGCCAGCCCGCTTCAATCATGGCGATCACCAGCGATGTGGTGCCGACCTTGAGGTAGGTCGAGATCTCGCTCAGGTTGGCGTCGCCGATGATCACATGCAACCGGCGGTACTTCTCGGGATCGGCGTGCGGCTCGTCTCGGGTGTTGATGATCGGACGCTTGAGCGTCGTCTCCAGCCCGACCTCGACCTCGAAGAAATCGGCGCGCTGGCTGAGCTGGAAACCGTCGGACTTGCCGTCGGCGCCGATGCCCACCCGGCCGGCGCCGCAGACCACCTGGCGGCTGACGAAGAACGGCGT
>DATAZK010000171.1:0-30663 GCA_036272075.1 Frankiaceae bacterium | reverse complement strand
ACCCGTCAACGACACGACTCAGCGGATCATCGGCGCGCTCATGACCGACGGCCGCGTGCGCCGCGCGTGGCTGGGGATCGCCGGCGCCCAAGCCCCCTTGCCACCCCCGCTCGTCGCCCGGACCGGACGCAAGAGCGGGCTTCGCGTCGCCCAGATCGTGACAGGCAGTCCCGCCGACGACGCGGGCCTCAAGGCGGGAGATCTGCTCGTTGCGGTGGGAGGGACGCCCGCGGCTAGTAGCGGAGAGTTGCAGCGGCTGATGGTTGCTGATGCGATCGGCAAGCGGGTCGAGATCACCGTCTGGCGCAACGGTGCTCTTGTCGACGTCATCGCCGTGCCCGGGGAGCTCGCCTCCACCTGAAAGTGCCGATCCCAAACGCCGACCTGCCGGTCGGACGTGCTAGGACGGGCCTGCGGAATTCAACGCCTATCACGACTTAATGCCATGGACTGCGGCTCTGAGTTGAGAATTCGTCAGCGCAGAAACCATTGCCGCAGCCTCCTGGTTACTCGCCCCGAGCCGTTGCGCTTCGGCCAGGTAGCTCCTCGCCACGTCCTCGAGCGCGTCACGCTCGCTCTCGCCCCGACGGGGCCGGGCAGCGACGAAACTGCCGCCTCGGCCACGGGTTTCGATGACTCGGTCTGCCTCGAGAATCTGGTAAGCCTTCGCCACCGTTCCGGGCGCCAGATCGAGGTCTCGCGCAAGCTGGCGAACGGTCGGGAGCCTGACCCCTGGCGACAGCATGCCGTTTCTTGCCTGATCGGTGATTTGGCGCCGGATCTGCTCTGTGAGCGGGACGAATGACTCCGTGTCGATCCGCAGTCGGGCTCCCGGGGTCACGCCGCGATCGTCCACGTCGTTGGCGTCACGCGCCGACCCGGAAACATCACGTAGCTGAGCAAACCCGTCATGGCCATGAGAACGCACGCAACGCCGGCGAACAGCAGCAGGTCGCTGACCCTGCCGTTCCAGGATGTCGGTGTTGCACACTGCCCCTGCAGCATCACTTCGTTGTCCAGCAGCGTTCGGAACACAAAGATCATCCCGGCGGCCAGCCCGGCGGTGACCGTGATCGCGCAACCCCAAGCGGTTCGGATCGCGGCCCGCCTGAGCGCGAGATCGACGGGTTCCGCCAGTGAGCTGTCCGCAGCGCGGCGGGCCGCCGCCTGAGCGGCTCCCAGCGCGATCAGCAATGCCCCAACGGCGCTCGCCCAGCCGAGCAGGGGACCGAAAAGGGACGGGGTGGTCAGGTGGAAGACGCACGTGCGCCGTCCGGCGGTCAGTACCTTGTCGCCCGTGTGCGATCGCTGCACCCACCAGCCGACAGAGCCTGCCGCTGCCGCCAGAGTGGTGGTCACAAGCAAGGCGACCGGGCGCCATCCCACGAGTCCGGTGACCGTGCGCCGCGCAAGGCTGGCGTCGCGCATCGCGAGGGGCCGACGCGACATACGCCACCATTGCGCCGCTGCGAACCCGCTCGTGGCCCCCGCCAGAATGGCAACCAAGCTCAGCATGACCGTCTGACGAGCCAGCAACGCCGGCAGCGCAAATGCGAGCGCCCCGGCAACAGCCCCCCGACGACGCCACGAAGCCAGCCGGCGGACCGCCTCGTCGGCTTGCGCCTGTTCAGCGCCATCGATGACGCCGCTGGACCGGAGCATCCCCGGGATGGCCAGCAGCCCAACGCTCATGCGGGGCTGGCAACGCGCGGCGATGGCGAAAATGCCCACCAGGAGCAACAACAGCCCACCGGCTCTCATGTTTGTATCAACCCACTGATACAAACTGCTGTCAAGAGACCAGAGACCCTCCGGGCGCAGGAAACGGGCGCGCGCACCGCGACACCCTCGTGCTAGCGTTTCGCCGAATCGCGATCCATCGCTAGGAGGTGACACCCATGAACGCAATATCCGCAGCGGGTGCTCCCCCGCGATCGACGATCGGGCGACTGAACTAGTCGCCGCCGGGAGCGCCCGCGAACGCCATTCGCGAAAGGCAACTCCCATGAACACAACACCTTCTTCACGTCAGGATCGACCGCAGGACAAGCGAGCGCTGGTCCTTGGTGGCGGCGGATCGGCCGGCAACGCCTGGTTGATCGGCGTCGTCGCCGGCCTCTCTGATGCCGGTGTGGATGTCACCAAAGCCGATCTGATCATCGGGACGTCGGCGGGATCGACGGCCGCGGCTCAGATCACCAGCGCTGCCCCGTCCGAGCTGCTTGCCAAGATCCTTGCCGCCCCCACCCCGCCCCGCACGGGCCAGCCCGGAGCCGGCGGCAAGAGGCCGGTGACGGACCACCTGGCGGCGACGGGCGAAATCATCGCCGCAGCAAAGGATCCGGCCGACATGCGCCGCAGAATGGGCGCGGCGGCGCTCGAACTAGGGGCGGCGACGGGCGGCTCGGGGCCTTCGCAGTGGCGCGCCACCGTCGCCGCCCGGCTGCCCAGCCAGCATTGGCCGCTGCAAGCGCTGCTCATCACGGCGGTCGATGCCCGTACCGGTGAACCGGCCGTGTTCGACCGCCACAGCGAAGTTGACCTGGCGGACGCCGTCGCCGCCAGCTGCTCGGGGCCAGGAGCCCCTCCCCACCGCATCGGCGACAAGAGCTACATCGACGGCGGCTACCGACGCAACGAGAACGCCGATCTGGCAGCGGGATACGGGCGGGTGCTGGTGCTGTCACCACTGGGCGGGAGAACTCGGATGCCGTTGGGCTGGCGCATGCAGCTCGCCGCACAGGCTGAGGAACTGCGCACCGGCGGAAGCCGGGTCGAGACCGTCTTCCCGGACAGCAAGTCGCTCAACGCCTTCGGCACCAATCTGATGGATCTGTCAACGCGACCGCCAGCAGCTCGAGCCGGCTACGACCAGGGCAGCGCCCTTGCCGAGCAGCTCGCCGAATTCTGGCGTTGACCTGACCGGCTTGCGGGGGCAAGCCGTGTCAAGGTGTAGTGAAGTCATGATGAGCCGGCGCTTGCCCCTGACGGCGGCGATTGCTGCCGCGATCACGGGACTGGCGCTGGCGGGCTGTTCGAGCTCCTCAACAGGAAAGCCCGCCCCAGCAGCGACGCCGAAGGCGAGCGCCAGCTCCGGCTTCGCCCTCCCGGTCGGCCATCCCAGCGTCTGGGTCTGCAAGCCGGGAATGGCCAACAATCCCTGCAACGGCGGCCTGAATGCCACCGTCGTGCAGCCCGACGGGACGAGCGCGGTCGAGCCATTCACGCCGGCCAAGGATCCGAAGATCGACTGCTTCTACGTCTACCCGACGGTGTCGCAGGCCAAGTCGGTGGCCAGCCCGCTGGCCCCCGAGCCCGCTTCCATCGCGACGACCCGGGCTCAGGTCGCGCGTTTCCAGTCGGTGTGCCGCCTGTTCGTGCCGGCGTATCGCCAGATCACGCTCTTCGGCCTCGAGCAGGAGCTGAACGGCAAACCGATTCCTGCGGCGGCGGTCACGCAGTCGACCGCCGACGTCGTCTCCGCCTGGCATGACTACCTCGACCACTACAACGACGGCCGCGGGGTCGTGCTGCTCGGGCACTCGCAGGGCGCCGGCCAGGTCATCTCGCTGCTGAAGACGGAAGTCGACCGCAGCCCAGCCGAACGCGCCAAGCTCGTCTCGGCCATCGCCCTCGGCGGCAACCTGCTGGTGCCGCAGGGTAAAGACGTCGGGGGTGACCTGCAGAACATCACCGCCTGCCGCAGCAATACGCAGCACGGCTGCGTCGTCGCGTACAGCTCGTTCAGCAAGACCCCACCTGACGGCAGCCTGTTCGGACGCGCGTCACGGGCCGTGCGGGTCGGCGGCGGTGAGTCGAAGCCGGACATGCAGGTTCTTTGCGTCAATCCAGCGGCCCTGAAAGGCGGGACGGCGGCGCTGCACCCGTACCTGCCGACGGCGACGCTCGGGACCAACCTCGCCGGCCAGGACCGCGGCACTCTTGCGAAGTATCCCACCGGATTCGTCGCGTATCCGGACCAGGTGACCGGCACCTGCATGGACACCGGCGGAGCCTCGTGGTTACAGATCGACGAGCCACATCCGGGAGTCGCGGGAAAGCGCGTCTCGCTGGTCCAGACGCTGGGGCCGACCTGGGGCCTGCACCTGCTGGACTTCAACATCGACCAGGGGGATCTGGTCAGTCTGGTCAGGGCCGAGGCGGCCAGCTGGAGCTAGCGAGTCACATCTTGTTCTGCGGCCGGCTCCGGGAAAGGAACGCACCCGCGTCGGCCAGGATGACCTGACCGGTGACGCAGCGGGCGAGGTCGCTCGCCATGAAGACCACCAGCCGGGCGAGTTCGTCGTGTTCGGTCATGCGCTGCAGCGGGGTGGCGGCGACGAGCGCGGCCATGTGGTCGTCGTCGAAGACCGGCGCGATCGTCTCGGTGAGCGTGGTGCCGGGCGCGAGCGCGACGACGCGGATCCCATCAGGGCCGAGCTCGACAGCCATCGACTGCGTCAGATGATTGATGGCCGCCTTCGAGGCGCCGTACGCCGACATCCGCGGTGACGGGCGAGTCGTCTCCCCTGAGGTGATGTTGACGATCAGTCCTGGGCGGCCGCCGCGCAGCATGACTCGCGCTTCAGCAGCACCGGAAAGCGCTGTGACGATGAGGTTCTGGTTGACCAGATCCCGCCAGTGGGCGCCGTCGAGCGTGACGAAAGGACCGGGCTTCTGGCTCGCGTAATTGCCGACGTTGTTGACCGCGACATCGAGGCGGCCGAGCAGCTGCGCCGACTCCTCGACCATGGCGGCGAGCGCATCGTCGTCACGCGCGTCAGCGATGACCGCATACGCCTGACCGCCCTCGGATTCGATCTCCTTGACGACCTCTTCGGCCTTCTCGCGTCGCACGTCATGCACGACGACGGCTGCCCCGGCGCGGGCGAGCCAGCGGGCGATCTCCCGTCCGATCCCGGCACCGGATCCGGTGACGAGCGCGCCCTGACCGGAAAGGTCGATCGCGATGCTCATGCGCGGGGGGTCATGCGCCGGTGGTCAGCAACGAGACGACGCGTCCGGTGGCCTCATCGACCCACTCCTGCAGGGTCGGCTCGTCCGTTCCGCCGACCGGATGCGGGAGCACCAGCTTGCGGACGTCTGCCAGTCCGAAGCTGGCGCAGAGCGTGACGGCGATGGGCTCGAAGCGGGTCGTCGTGACGACCACCGCGGGCTTGCCCGCCTTCTCCAGTTCGATGGCGTCCGACACCGAGTACGCGGTGCAGCTGCCGCAATCGGCCATGCCCGTCAGGACGATGTCGGTCTCCTCCAGGAGCCGGCTGAAGATGTCGCGTGACATCGGGATCGCGGCGTTGGCCGACATCCCGTACGGGCCCTTCTTGGTGACGAGAGTGACCTCGGCACCGGTCTCGGCGGCCAGCTGCTTCGCCGCGTAGGCAAGGACGAAACCGGCGTTCGGCTTGCCGTTGTCGAGCACGCCGACGCGCAGGCCGGCCAGTGATCCCGGTGAAGGCGCGAGCTTGGAAATCTCGGGGCGCGGCTCGGAGTCCGGCAGGTAGACGGTCGTCATGCGATCAGCCCTCCACAGGCAAGGTGACGCTGCGGGTCATCCCCCAGGAGGGAATGACGAGTGAATGTTTCCCGGGACCCCCGGCCACCACGACCTTGATGTTGCCCGGCTCCCCGGTCATGGGAAGCATGTGGTCATCCGGCACGGTGTGCATCCATCGCGCCCAGGCGAGTTCCTCGAAATGGTGGCGGAAGGTGGACGCGGGCATGCGCGCCCGGTCGAAGAGGTAGGACGAGACGTCATCGCGGGACATCGCCCGCTGCGCCATGCTCGCCGCGTGTTCCGGCCCGAGGATGATGAAGAACTCCCCCTGGCTGATCGGCGCGTTGTTCATGCCGAGCGAGGTCATGGCTGACGCGATCTTGTCCAGGATCAGCTGCGGCTCACCCGCGGCCTCGGCGTCGTGGACGTTGTGCGGCCCTTCGCCGCAATGCACCGTCACCGCACTCGGCGCCGTCACCCCGCGGCTGCGCGCGTAGCTGCCCCACGGGGATTCGGCCAGGTTCTCGGCAGCGCAGAAGGTGTACTTCGCGGGCTGGCCATGGGTGGCCGCGTCGCCGAAGCCGGGCTTGGCGCCGGCGACGTGAAGCATGGTCAGCCGCACCGCCCGGCCGACGGTGGCGTTGGCCCGGTTGCCAGGGCCGAAACACCCGACGCCGCCGCTGAATCCGGCCTCCGAGGCGACGTCGCCGTGCACCAGGATCAGCGGCGCGACGAGATGCGTCGTGGCGTTGACCCCGCGCAGGTTCATCTCCGGCTGGGCCAGCGCGCGAAGCGCTGTCAGGACGACGGGGAACGTCGCCGGCGGGCAGCCGGCCAACACCGCGTTGATGGCGGCGATGCGCCGGGTGAGCACGCCCGAGCGGGGCTGCAGGGTGAACAGGACCTCGTCCGGGTCGCCGCTCGCGTACTCGAGCATCGCGTCGACCCGAGCGGGCGTGGGCGCGACGACGGGCAATCCGTCGCCGAGGCCGCGGGCATCGAGCAGGTCGAAGATGGCTTCCGGCGACTCGTCCGGCAGCTCGGTCTGATCGGGGAGGTAGGTGACCGTCACCTGCTCACTTTCCCCCCTGGTCGATCAGGGTCAGTACCTGCCCCACGAGCGAGTCCATGGCGGCGGTGCCGTCGAGGTGCAAATCGGGGCTCACCGGCGCCTCATACGGGGCGTCGATTCCGGTCATTCCGGTCAGCTGGCCGGCCGCGGCCTTCGCGTACAAACCCTTGGGGTCACGCGATTGGCACACCTCGAGCGGGGTGTCGACGTAGATCTCCGAGAACGACAGGCCGCCGGCTTCGTGGCTCGCGCGTACGGCGTCGCGGTCGGCGATGTACGGGCTGATGACCGGCACCAGCGCCACCCAACCGACGCCGGCAAAGAGCTTGGCCACCTCCCCGACGCGGCGCACATTCTCGGCCCGGTCCTCGGCGGAAAGGCCGAGGTCGCGGTTGAGCCCGTGGCGCAGGTTGTCGCCGTCGAGAATGATCGCGGGCCGCCCGGATTCCAGCAGCGCCCGCTCGACGGCGACCGCCACCGAAGACTTCCCCGAGCCCGACAGGCCGGTGAGCCAGACCGTCTGTCCCTCAGAAAGGCCCAGCAATGTGCGACGCTCCTGCGGGCTGATGCCGTCGTGCCAGCGAAATGATCCGGTCACCGTTTCAGATCCAGTTTCAGATTGGGTCATGGCGTCGCCCATCATGTCAGGAGCGCGCCCATGAGCGAGGCCGCCATCGGTGCTCGTGACCTCGTCGTCGTCCGCGGCAAGAAGACCGTGCTCTCGCAGCTGTCCTTCGAGGTGCCGGCAGCGACCGTCACCGGCCTGCTCGGGCCGAGCGGATGCGGCAAGACAACCCTGATGCGATCGGCCATCGGAGTGCAGCGCATTCGCAGCGGCGCGCTGGACATCCTCGGCCGGCCCGCAGGCGATCCTGCGCTACGCACACAGGTCGGCTACGCGTCACAAGGCGCGTCGGTCTACCTCGACCTGACCGTGCTGGAGAACATCCGCTACTTCGCGGCGGCCTTGCGCGCTCCCGCTTCCGATGTGACGCGCGTGATCGATGAGGTCGACCTGGCCTCGCACAGGAAAAGCCTCACCGGTCAGCTGTCCGGCGGTGAACGCTCCCGCGTCAGCCTTGCCGTGGCACTGCTCGGCACGCCGAAGCTGCTGGTTCTGGACGAGCCGACCGTCGGGCTCGATCCGGTGCTGCGCGAACAACTCTGGGACCTGTTCAGCCGCTTGGCCAAGGGCGGGATGACGCTGCTCGTATCCAGTCACGTAATGGACGAGGCCGAGCGTTGCGACGCGCTCCTGCTCATGCGCGAGGGGCAGCTGCTGGCCCACGAGACCCCGGCGGCGTTGAAGCAACGCACCGGCACCAGCGACCTCGACAGCGCCTTTCTGCACCTGCTGCGCAAGGCCGGAGCGGGCACGTGAACGCGGCGATGACGTTCGCCACCGCCCAGCGCGTCCTACGCCAGCTGCGCCACGATCCCCGCACGGTGGCGCTCCTGCTCGTCGTCCCCTCATTGCTGATGGTGCTGCTGCGCTACGTCTTTGACTCCAAGGCCGAGTTCAACGTCCTCGCGCCTGCGCTGCTCGGCATCTTCCCGTTCACGCTGATGTTCCTGGTCACCTCGATCACCACGCTGCGCGAGCGCACGCTCGGCACGCTGGAACGGCTCCTGACCACCCCGCTCCACAAGCTCGATCTGCTGACCGGCTACGCGATCGCGTTCGGTGCTGTCGCCGTCGTACAGGTACTCGTGGTCATCGGGGTATCGACCGGCCTCGGCCTGGACGTGAAGGGAAGCTTCGGCGGGCTGCTTCTGGTGACCGCGCTGGACGCGCTGCTCGGCGTCGCGCTCGGGCTGTTCGCGAGCGCGTTCGCCCACACCGAGTTCCAGGCGATCCAGTTCCTGCCGCTGGTGGTTTTCCCCCAGCTCTTCCTGTGCGGCCTGTTCCGCGCCCGCGACCAGATGGCGCCCGTGCTGCGCTGGCTGTCGGACGCGATGCCGCTCTCGTACGCCGTCGAAGCGCTCAAACGCGCCGCCGTCCACTCTGACCTCGGCGGCATCTACGCCCGCGACGCCCTCATCATCGCCGGCTGCGTCGCCGTCGCCCTCACCCTCGCCGCGGTCACCCTGCGCCGCACCACCGCGTAACGAGCTAGAGGTTCCAGACGCGGGCGGCGTTGCCGGCGACGATCAGCTCGCGCTCGTCGGCGGGGACGCCTTCGAGCTGCTCCTCGACGATCTTGCGCGAGTTGGGCCAGCTGGTGACGGGATGCGGAAAGTCACTGGACCACATGATGTTTTCGACACCGATGAGGTCGCGCAGGCGCTCCAGGGCGATGCGCTCCTCGATGAACGTGAGGTAGACGTTGCTCTTGAAATAGCTGCTGGGCAGCCGGGTGATCGCCGGGAACTGGTAGCCCTGGCGGATCATCATGTCATCGACGATGTGCAGCCACCACGCGACCCAGGCCAGGCCCGGTTCGACGAACACCACCTTCAGGTGCGGGAACTTCTCGAAGACCCCGCCCATGATCCACATGCCGAACGCCTCGGCCGTCAGCAGCCCGGTCACCGGCACCATGACGCCCTTGTTGGGAGTCGGGTCGCGGCGCATCAGGTCATCGAGGTTGGTGTTCAGACCGATGTGGCAGCAGATCGGCAGGCCGGTCTCCTGGATCAGTTCCAAGAGCGGCTCGTAGCGCTCGTCGAAGTACTCGGGCAACCCGAATTCGCTCGGAAACACCGGCAGCTGCAGGGACTTCGCGTCGAGGGCGACGACCCGCCGCACCTCGGCCATCGCGATGTCGATGTCGTGGATCGGCACCTGGTAGGAGACGATCAGCCGCTTCGGGTCGGGGGCCGCGAAGGCCGAGAGCACGTCGTTGAACGCGCGCACCGACTCGCTCTGCCCCTCCTTCATGTCCGAGAGGTAGCGGAAGGCGCTCACCTCGGAGTACAGGACCTCGGCGTAGACGCCGTCGGCATCCATCGCCGCGAGGCGGGCGACCGGATCGCCGTAGCCCGGGTCGTTGAACGCCGCATTGCCCTGGGCGCCCTGCATCGCCGCGCCTGCCGCGTTGGCTGCCCCGGCGCCGCGCGACATCCGTTGGGCGAACGCGCCCACGGCGTCGTCGTAGGCCTGATGGAAGCGCGGATCGAGATTGGCCTTGATCTGCTCGTGAGTGACCTTCACGTGCGAGTCGGCCGAGATCAGGCGCTCCGGTTGCGTAGCGGTCATCGAGATCTCCTCAGGCGACGGGGCGCGGGCTGCGCTTGCTTGACGAGGAGCATAGTAGCCGCAATGCTAGCGGCGGTGAAGCCCGTCCTCGCCCCGCAGCCGACCACCGACGACCGTCACTACTGGGACGGGATCGCCGCCGGCCAACTCCTGCTGCAACGCTGCGCGCAATGCAGCACCCTGCGTCACCCACCGCGTCCGATGTGCGGCAAGTGCCACTCACTCGAGTGGGAGACCACCGCCTCGGACTGCCGGGCGACGGTCATCAGCTGGATCATCCCGCGCCACCCACCGGTCGCCGAGGGCGATGAGCAGCTGATCGCGCTGGTCGAGACGACCGAGGGGGCGCGGCTCGTCGTCAACCTGCACGACTTCCCGATCGGTGAATCCGTGAACGATGCACGCGTCGAGATCTTCATGCACGACGTCGGAGACGGCGTCATCCTCCCGCAGGGCCGTCCGCTGAACCTGTCGGATGAGGTGGCGTGATGGATCCCGCCGTCTCCACGAAGGCCGCGATCGCCGGCATCGGCCACACCGAATACTCCAAGAATTCCGGACGTTCTGAGCTCCAGCTCGCCTCTGAGGCGTCGCTGGCAGCCATCCGCGACGCCGGCCTGTCCCCCGCCGACATCGACGGGATGGTCACGTTCACGCTGGACACCAACGACGAGCTCGAGCTCATGAACTGCCTCGGGGTCCGCGAGCTCACGTACTTCTCCCGGACGACGAACGGCGGGGCCGGCGCTTGCGCCACGGTCATGCATGCCGCCATGGCCGTCGCCAGCGGGATGAGCAAAGCGGTGCTGGTCTACCGGGCGTTCAACGAGCGCTCCGGGCGGCGCTTCGGGATGCCGGCGGAGGGGCTGCGATCGAAGGCGGAGAACTACTCTGCGCCCTTCGGCCTGCGGACCCCGGCCCAGGCGTACGCGCTGACCTTCCAGCAGTACATGCATAAGTACGGGGTGACGAACGAGGACCTCGGCAGCTACAGCGTCGTCGCGCGCCAGCACGCGGCGACCAATCCCGACGCCTGGTTCTACCAGCAGCCGATCACCCTCGAAGACCACCAGAGTTCACGGTGGATCGTCGAGCCGGTGCTGCGCCTGCTCGACTGCTGCCAGGAGAGCGACGGCGGGGTCGCCATCGTGGTGACCAGCCCGGAGCGGGCGCGCGCGACGGACCACGGCGGTGCCCGCATCCTCGCCGCGGCTCAGGGCGAAGTCCTCGGCGGCTCGATGATCTACGACTACTACCACCCTGACGTGTCCAGCAGCCCGGAGTTCAGCCTGACCGGCGACCAGCTGTGGCGCGACTCCGGGCTCACGCCCGCTGACGTCAGCGCCGCGATGCTGTACGAGAACTTCAGCCCGGTCGTCTTCATGCAACTCGAGGCGTTCGGCTTCTGCGGGCCCGGCGAGGCGCGCGACTTCATCGCCGAAGGCAACATCGGCCTCAAGGGCAAATTGCCGGTGAACACCCACGGCGGGCTGCTCGGCGAGGCCTACATCCACGGCCTGAACAGCATTCTCGAAGCCGTCCGCCAGCTGCGCGGCACGGCCGCGAACCAGCTGGACACGGTGGATCACGTGCTGTCGGCATCGGGCCGCAGCGCCCTGCTCCTCGGCCGAATCTGAAACGGGAGGCGCCTTCTCCGGGCCCGATCAGTACGAGCGCGGCAGCCCGAGCGTGTGCTGCGCGACGTAGTTGAGCACCATCTCGCGGCTGACCGGTGCGATACGCAGCAGGCGCACCAGGCCCCACATGTCGGCGAGGCCGTACTCCGATGACATGCCATTGCCGCCGTGCGCCTGGATCGAGGAGTCCAGGGCAGCGAGTGAGGCCTCGCCCGCGGCGAACTTCGCCATGTTCGACGCCTCGCCCGCGTCGAGCCCCTCATCGTGCATCCAGGCCGCTTTGGAGGTCATCAGACGCGCGAGTTCCAGTTCGATGGCTGCCGTCGCCAGCGGATGCGCGACGCCCTGATGCGCACCGATCGGGACCGACCAGACCTGGCGCTCGCGACCGTAGCGAGACGCTTTCGCGAGGGCGTAGCGACCGATGCCGTTGGCGATCGCCGCGCCGGTGATGCGCTCCGGATTCAGCCCGGTGAAGAGCGCACGCAGGCCTGCACCGACCCCGCCCACCAGCCGGTCGCCGTCGACGTGGACCTCGTCGAGATACACCTGGAACTGCCGCTCGGGGATACCCACCTCCACCGGAATGCGGGTGCGCTGCAGGCCGGGGCTGTCGGTGTCGACGACGAACAGGGACAGCTCCGCGCGACCCCGGGAATCCTGCCCGGTGCGGGCGACAACGAGCATGGTGCTGGCCTCGTCGACACCCGAGATGTAGTACTTGTTGCCCGACAGGCGCCAGCCGTCACCATCGCGCTGCGCATGCGTGGAGATGTTGTGCGAATTCGATCCCGCATCCGGCTCGGTGATCGCGAAGACCATCCGGTCGGTCCCCGCCGCGAGGGCCGGCAGCCAGCGCTGCTGCTGCTCCGGGGAGCCGTACTTCTTCAGAATCTCGCCGCAGATCGCCGCCGAGACGAGCAGCAGCAGCAGCGGGCACCCGCCGGCCGCCGTCTCCTCGGTCACGATCGCGAGCTCGGCGATTCCCTGCCCACCGCCGCCGTACTGCTCGGGCAGGTTCACCCCGATGAAGCCGGCCTCACCGAGCGCCTGCCACAGCTCGTGCGTGTACCCATCGGCCTTCACCTGGCGCGCGAAGTACTCGTGCCCAAAATCTGCGACGACCTTGGCGACGGCGCTGCGCAGCATCCCGTGCTCGGCTGATTCAGCAAAGTCCATCCGCCCACTCTCGCATCGGGGCTGGCATCAAGTCCCGGATGGAGGGAAGAAAGCCCTGGCGCAAGGGCCGGAAATCACCTGCGAAACGCTGACAGAATCAAGGGAAACTGCCGATTCCATAGGGAGAAGCTCGCAGCCCGCCGCACGGAAGGAGCCACGATGTCGATCCTGCTGGCCACCGCGCTGGTACTGGTGATCATTTCCAGCTGTGTCGCCCTCCTGGTCGGGACGAACATCTTGACGGAGCTGGCTCAGCGCCGCCTGACCGCCGCGGAACTCATCCGCAGTGCCGAGGCGCTCGTCAGGGCTGCCGCTTCGCAAGAAGCGCACTGAGGCTCAGGCGTAGATCCGCCGCAGCAACTGTTCGGTGATCGAACGCCTGACGCCGCCCAAGGCGCCTGCGCGCACGAGCGCGGCCCGCGCCGCGTTGGCCCCCGGCCCGCCGTGCACCCCGCCGCCCGGATGCGCCGAGGAGCCGGCAAGGTAGAGCCGATCAACGACGGTCGCCGCACCCCCGAGACCGGGAACGGGCCGAAAGACCAGTTGCTGGTGCAGTTGTGCCGTGCCCCCGTTGATCGCGCCGCCGACCAGGGCCGGATTCTGCTGCTGCAGCACGGCGGGCGTCTGCACATTGGATCCGACGACGAGGCGTGAGAAACCGGGCGCGTGGCGCTCCAGCGTCTGCGTGACGCGTTCGACCTGACGGGCGACCCGCTCCGCGTCATCGGCCGCGGCGCGCGGCAAGTGCGTGTACGCCCACGCCGATTCCGTGCCTGCCGGCGAGCGCGACGGATCGCTGGTCGTCATCTGGCCGAAGAGGATGAACGGCCGCTGCGGGTCGCGCCGGGTGGACAGGTCGTTGGCGTAGTCGGACAGGCCGTCCAGATCGACGCCAACGTGAACGGTTCCGGCCCCGCGAGCCTCGGGCGCGGTCCACGGCACGCGTCCGGACAGCGCCCAGTCGACCTTCAACGTCGCCGCGTCCCATTGGAAGTTCTCCAGATCCGCCAGCAGCCGCGGCGGAAGCAAAGCAGCCTCGAGGAGATCGCCGTAAAGGTGCGGCGCCGGCACGTCGGCGAGCACCGCCCGGCGGACCTGCACGACCTCACCCGACGCCAGTTCCACGCCCGATGCCGCTCCGTCGCTCACCCGCACCTGGCGCACCGCTTCGCCGGTCCTGACGCATCCGCCGCGGGCTTGCAGTCGAGCAACCAGCGCGTCGGTGAGCCGGCCCGAACCCCCTTGCGGCACCGGGAAACCTTGGGTCTGGCCCAGCATCGTCAGCAGCCAGCCGTAGACAGCACTTCCGGCGGCGTCCGGCGACAGATCGGCATGTAGGGCGTTGCCGGCCAGCAGCATCGGACCGCCCTCGCCGCGAAACGTCTCCTCGCCGAGGCGGCGAACCGGCAGCGCCGCCAGCCTGGCCAGCCGGAGCGCCGGCCCCACCCCGATCCGACGCACCAGGCGCGCCGTCGCGGTCACCGGCGGGAACGGCCGGAAGAGCGCGTCCAGCACCAGCGACTCGATGTCGTCCCACTGCCGGCAGAGTGAGATCCAGGCAGCAGCGTCGTCCTCATGGAAGCCGGCCAGCGACTGCGCGGTGCGCTCCCTATCGCGCGACAGCACGGCGGACCGGTCGTCGGGGAAGACATGGGCGAGCACGGCTGGGGCATGGCTCCAGCGCAGCCCGTAGGCAGCCAAGTCCAGTGCCTTGAGCACCGGCGAGGCCGAGGACAGCGGATAGAACGCGCTGAACAGGTCCGAGAGGTAGCCCGGCGCCGTCACCTCTGCCGAGCGCACGGCTCCCCCGGCGTGCCCCGTCGCCTCGCAGACCACCACCTCCCAGCCGGCGTCGGCGAGCAGGTTCGCGGCGACGAGCCCGTTGTGCCCCCCGCCGATGACGACTGCATCCGGGCTCGAGTCGCGACGCATGTGCACAGCCTGACCGTATGGGCGACCCCTAAACGGTGCGTGGCCTATGTTCAGGGGGTGTTCGAGCTGGGCACCGACGGGCCCTCGTTGATCATCGCTGCCGTCGATGGTTCCGAGACGTCGCTGCGTGCTGGCGCCTACGCCGCTGGCCTGGCCCGCCGGCAGGGCTCCAAGCTGGCAATCCTGTTCGTCCACACGGTCGGAGGCTTCGCCCGTTCGGTCCCCGGCGCGATACCGGCGATGGCCGAAGCCAATCGGATGGCTGCGCAGGAGCTTCGCGACACCATCAAGGAGCAGTCCGCGCGCCTTGGCCTCGACGCCAGTTTCTACGAGCGCGAGGGCTCCCCCTTCAGCGAGCTCGTGTCACTGGCCGACGAGCTGCGGGCCGACGCGGTCATCGTCGGCGCCTCGACCCAGGCCGGGCACCGCTTCGTCGGCTCCCTCGCCCTGCATCTCGTCCGCGCCTCCCGCTGGCCCGTCACCGTCGTCCCGTGACCTTGATCAACGCTGCCATGATCTTGGGAAGCGTCGAGGCGGGTGATAGAACGGCGCGTCAGCCAAAGCGCGTCAGGAGGAACTGCTTCCCGTGAGGATTCTTGTCGTCGGTGGCACCGGTCCGACCGGGCTTCCGATCGTCAAAGGCCTGGTGGCGCACGGCCATGAGGTGACGATCCTGCACCGCGGCCTGCACGAGCACCCCGAGACTCCGACGGCCGTTGCCCACCTTCACGCTGACCCGTACGACGAGGATTCCCTCGCCCCCGCGCTCGAGGGCACGACCTGGGACGTCGTGGTCGCGATGTACGGGCGGCTGCGGCGCATCGCTGCGCTGACCGCCGGGCGGTGCGGCCATTTCGTGTCCGTCGGCGGCGTCCCGGCCTACCGCGGCTGGACCGATCCGTGGCAGTTCGAGCCCGCCGGGCTGCCGGTGCCGCGCCGCGAGGACGCCGAACTCGTCGCCGATCCTGAGATCGACTCCAAGGGCTATCGCATCGTGCGGACCGAGGAGGCGGTCTATGCCGCGCATCCCCGGGCGGCCCATTTCCGCTACCCCTACCTTTACGGGCCGCTGCAGCCCGTCCCGCGGGAGTGGCTGCCCGTCCGCCGGATCCTCGACGGCCGTAAGCGAATGATCATCGCGGACGAGGGGCTGACCCTGCACCACCAGGGTTACACCGAGAACGCCGCCGCAGCGGTGCTGCTGGCGATCGAACACCCGGAGCGTTCCGCCGGAACCATCTTCAACATCGGCGACGAGGAAGTGCTCACCGTCCGCCAGATGATCGAGCTGTGCGCCGACGCGATGGGTGCCCAGCTGGAACTGATCTCGATGCCCTACGACCTTGCCGTGCCGGCCTGGCCGCTGCTCGCTCAGCCCTTGCCGACGCACCGGGTGCTGGACGTCTCGTTGCTACGCCATCAGCTCGGTTTCCACGATCCGGTGCCGGCTCGGGAGGCCACCAAGCGCACCGCGCTGTGGCTTGCAGCGAACCGGCCTGCGCTCGGCGGCACCGAGGAGATGGTGCTGACCGACCCGTTCGACTACGCCGCCGAAGACGTCCTCATCGATTCCTGGCTCAAGGCCAAGGCGAGTGTCACCGTGCCGGAATTCAGCAGCCGGCCCGGCTACGGGCTCGCGTACAGCGGGCCGCTCGGGCGGCCCCGCACCCAGAAGGAGTTCGTGGAATGAGTGCCGTCCCTGGGGCGAGTGCGGCCGGCCCGATGAGCGGGATCCGGGTGCTCGACCTCTCGATCGCGCTCACCGGTCCGTACGCGGCGGCGCTGATGGCCGACCAGGGCGCCGACGTCATCAAAGTCGAACGCCCCGGCATCGGTGACATCGCGCGCTGGATCGGGGTCTCGGTCAACGGCATGAGCTCGCTGTACCTGGTGTGCAACCGCGGTAAGCGCTCGATCGTCGCGGATCTGAGCAAGCCGGAGGGCGTCGCCGTCGTCAAGCGGCTCGCCGCCGAATCCGACGTCGTGCTGCAGAACTTCCGGCCCGGGGTCATGGACGGGCTCGGGATCGGCTACGAGGACGTGAAGGCCGACAACCCCGGCGTCGTCTACGCGTCGCTCTCGGGCTTCGGCAGCGCCGGTCCCTATCGCAACCGCAGCGCGTACGACACCGTCATCCAGGCCTACGGCGGGCTGGCGATCAACCAGGCCGACCCGTACGACGGGGTACCGGTTTTCCTGCGCCAGACCGCCGCCGACAAGATCACGGCGCTGTTCGCCAGCCAGGCGATCGCGGCGGCGCTGCTCAAGCGCGAGCGCGGCGGCCCTGACGCCGGCGGTCAGCACGTCGAGCTCTCGATGACCGACGCGGTCGTCTCCTTCCTCTGGGCGGACGCAGCGGGCAACGAGGTGCTCCTGGACTCCGACCACTCGATGAATTCCAGCTTCGTCGCGGGGTTTCGCCCGATGCGCTTCATCGACGGCTGGGGCATCGTCACCCCGACGTCCGACCATGATTTCGCCGGGATGTGCCGCGGTCTCGGCGTTCCCGGCTACGACGACCCTCGCGTCGCCACCATCGCCGAGCGCATCAAGCATCGCGACGTGATGGAGCCGATCATGGACATGTGTTACGCGATGGCCGCGAACCTGACCACCGCGCAAGCCACTGCGAACTTCGAGGCCGAGCGGGTCCCGTTCGCCATGATTCTCAGCGCTGACGAGCTCACCCGCGATCCGCATGCGGTCGCGATCGGGCTCTTCGAGGAATCCGAGCATCCGATCGCGGGGCACGTCAGGCTCCCCCGCCACCCGGCCCGCTTCAGCGCCACCCCGGCCGCACTCGGTGGTCCGGCACCCGGGCTCGGCCAGCACACCGACGAGATCCTCACCGAGTTCGGCATGGGCGATCAGATCGAGGCGCTGCGTGACGCGAAAGCCGTGATGTGACAGCGATTCCGGCGGCTCCATCGACTATGCGAGCCGTCCGCCACACCGAAACCGGCATCCAGGTGCAAGAGGTCGCCGAGGGCGATCGTGACGGGCTGGCGGTGGTTCACGTCGTCTCCTCCGGCATCTGCGGATCAGACCTGCACATGATGGATTGGGGCGCGCTGCCCTTCACGCTCGGCCATGAGGTCGGCGGCCGGCTCGATGACGGCACTCCCGTGACGGTCTGGCCGCTGGTGCCCTGCGGGGAGTGCGACCGCTGCCTGGCCGCCGAGCCGCAGCAGTGCCGGACCGGCAATTCGCGTATCTACGGGGTGGGACCCGAAGGCGGCATGGCCGATCGGATCCTGGTGGATCCCCGCAACGTCGTCCCGCTTCCGCACGGCCTCAGCGAGCGCGACGCCTGCCTGGTCGAGCCGATTGCGTGCTCCGTGCACGCATTGCGCCGGGCAGGGGTGACGGCGAGCGATCGCGTCGCCGTCGTCGGGGCGGGAAGCATCGGGCTCGGCGCCGTCTCGGTCGCCCGCTTCCTGGGCTGCCGGGTCGACGTCGCGGCGCGCCACGAGCGTCAGCGCGCCGCCGCGGCATCGCTCGGTGCCGGAGACCCGATCGAAGAAATCGACTACGACGTCGTGGTCGACGCCGCCGGGACCACCGGGTCGATCGCGCGGTCTTTCGAGTTGCTACGCCCCGGCGGCACTCTCGTCATCGTCTCCAGCCAGTGGGAACCCGTGCAATTCCCGATGTTCTTCGCCTCCAAGGAGGCGGTGATCGTCACGGCGACGATGCATGGTCCGGGCACGAGCGAGGCCGGTGGAACCACCGACATGCAGGAGTCGGCGCGCTTGCTGGCCGCCATGCCGGAGGTCGCCGGTGCCATGATCACCCACCGCTTCCCCTTGGAGCAGGCACCGAAAGCCTTTGCTGCAGCGACAGATCGCTCCTCCGGTGCCATCAAGGTCGTCCTCGAACCCTGAGCAGAGCCGCCGTCAGCGGGGATCGGCGCCGTCGAGGTGGCGGTGCCGCGACACCGTCGCGAACCAGCTGAGCGCACCGTCGTCGCTCTCCCGGGCGAGCAGCGAGAAGCGGCTGACCGTGCGCTGACCGCCTTCGTGGTCGCCGTAGAGCAGGTCGATGGTGATGCGGGTGCGGTCAGAGGCCGCTTGCTTCAATGCATCGAACAAGGGGTCGCTGGGATCGCGGATCGCTCCCTGCCAGAAGCCGAAATCGCCTGCGGGCACGTAGATGTCGCGAGAGAGAATCCGGTATTTCCTCGGATCGCACTCGACCTCGCTCCCCGGATTGTCGACGCCAGTGGCCAGCCAGCCGTGCAGGACGCCCATCCCCCGGCCGACGTTGCGCAGCGCGATCGCCAGATAGATGACTTCGTCGGTGACCTCGACGACGCCATGACCACCGTCCAGCCGGATGAAGTGCTGATCGACAAACGAGATCTTCTCCGCGGGATCCTGCAGCCGTGAATTGACGAGAACCGGGCGCAGGCCCTCCAGCAACGAACGCTCCGCCGTGCGGGCGGCCCGGTTCGCGGAACGCACCGAGGCGAACGTGGCGACGGCCAGGACGAGCGTGCCGGCTGCGGTCGCCAGCGAGGCGGTGGTCTCGGCGTTCACGTCGGTCTGTTACCCCGGGTCGGAGAGCTAGAAGCGGCCGGGGTAGCTCGAGTAGCCCGGGAAGTTGCCGTGCAGCCGCTCTTTCTGCCCCTCGGGACCCATGGTGACGGCCTGCACGAGCAGGTCGCCGCCGACGAAGGCGCCCTTCCAGGATTCACCCATGCCGCCGAAGACCTCTTCCCGGTCACCCCGGCTGCGCGGCTTGTTGACGCCCACTTTGAACGCCATCGTCTGCTCGGCGATGCGCGCCCCGAAGTCCGGGTCATCGGTGGCGATGCTGCCCACCAGCGAGCCGTTGCTGGCGTTCATCGCGGCCAGCAATTCGGACTCGGTGTCGACGACGACGATCGAGTCCAGCGGTCCGAACGGTTCGGCGTGGTGCAGCGACCATGACGCCGGCGGCTGCAGGACGCAGGACGGCGCGACGTAGGCCGAGGTGTCCTGCCCGTCGAGGAACGTGCCGTCGCTGACCCGTCCGCGATAGATCGGGATGCCGTGACCGCGTAGCGCCTCGTCGTAGGCATCGGCCAGATCGCTCGCCTTCGTCGAGTGGATCACCGGGCCGAAGTCCAGCTCAGGCATCGGGTCATCGGCCCGCTCGACCGCCAGCGGATGGCCGAACTTGATGGCTTTGACGACCGGCAGGTACATCTCCAGGAAGGCCGGCATGAGGCGGCGCTGGACCACGTAGCGGGGGTAGGCCGTGCAGCGCTGCTTGGCGTACTCGAAGCCCTTGCGAAGGTGCGCCGCCAGCTGGTCCCAGTCGCTGAAATCCCATACGCCCCAGGTGTTCAGGCCCTCCTGCTCGAGAAAGTGACGGCGGCCGGTGTCGGCCAGTGCGACCGCGGCCTTGCGCCCGTTGGAGCGGCCGCCGACGAAGGCCAAGGCCCCCAGACCTTCGCTGCGGATCAGTGCCTCACCGAGCGAGGCGCCCTGCCCCGAGACGAGGGTGACCGGCAGTCCGGAGCGGCGCATCAGCGCGTGCGCCAGCGTCAGGCAGTGGAAACCGCCCTGGCTCGGGGTCTTGGCGACCACCGCGTTGCCGGCCAGCAGCTGCACGAGTTCGGCGTGAACCTGCACGCTCATCGGGTAGTTCCAGCTCGCGATGTTCGACACCGGCCCGGGCAGCGGGGTACGCACGTGGCCTTCACGATCGGTCAGCTGGCGCTCGATCTCCCCGACGTACCAGCGCACCCCGTCCAGCGCCCGGTCGACGTCGGCGCAGGCGAGCCGCCACGGCTTGCCGATCTCCCAGACCAGCAGCAGCGCCAGCAGGTCCCGATGCGCGGTCAACGCGTCGACCGCCTCCGTGACGCGCAACTGGCGCTCGTCCAGGCTCACCTTCGCCCAGTCCTGATGCTCCTGGCAGGCCGCGGCGACGGCCTCGACCGCAGAATCGAAGTCGATACGCGGCGGGCCGGGGATCGGGGTGCCGTCGATCGGGGTCACGTGGTCGCCGGGCGTACCCACGCGTCGCCACTCGCCGTGCACGAGGTTGCGCAGCCGGTCGGAGTCGAACGCTTCCGGGGCCACCTCCACGCACCGGGCGTAGGTCTCCCACCACGAGGTGCCGCGCTTCAACGTCAGGCTCATGCGCCCGAGACTATGGGCTGGCTGACAGGGTGCGGACGGGATTGGTGACCTGGATCACAACCTTGCCGACCGTGCGTCGCTCGGCGAGGTCAGTCAGAGCACCGGGAACGTCGCCGTCGAGGGCCAGTTCGCGGTCGATCACCGGCCTGATCCGGCCGGCTCTGGCGTATCCCAGCAGCTCCTCCCACATCTCGCGGCGGTAGCCGGCATCCTCCGGTCCGCTGTAGCCGCCGAAGTAGACGCCCACCACGTCGTAATTGCGGTACAGCGCATGGTTGGTCGGCAGATCGGCGAGTTCGCCGCTCGCAAATCCGACGACCAGCAACCGGCCTTCGCGTGCCATGACCCGACGGGAGGCATGCAGCACGTCGCCGCCCACGGAGTCGTAGACGACGTCGACCCCGCGTCCGCCGGTCGCCTCCTGGACCGCGGCAATCAGCGCCTTGGTGTCGAGATCGCGGTAGTCGATGGCGACGTGAGCACCGAGTTCGAGGCAGAGCTGGACTTTCGCCGGACCGCCGGCCGTGGCGATGACCCGGGCCCCGGCGAGCACGCCGAGCTGGATCGCGGCGGAACCGACACCCCCCGCGCCCGCGTGCACCAGCAGCGTCTCCCCCGCCCGCAGCTTCGCGCGCCGGTGCAGGGCGAGGTGGCCGGTGGTGAACGCGATGAGCATCGCCGCAGCGTCGGCATCCGCAATGTCGGCCGGCAGGTCGTAGAGCCCGGTGCTGCGGATCTGGGCCACCTCGGCCAAAGCCCCGCGAGGTGGCCCGGCGACGCCGACCACATGCCGCCCGACGAGCCCCGGATCGACCCCGTCCCCGACCGCCTCGACGAAACCGGCGGCCTCGAATCCCGGCGTGAACGGCGGCTCGGGCTTCATCTGGTAGGTGCCCCGGCACAGCCGCTCATCGGGCAGGTTGAGCGCCGTGGCGGCGACCCGAAGCGCCACCATGCCGGCCTCGGGCTCCGGAACCGGGAGCTCGCCGAACTCCATGACGTCAGCAGGCGCACCGTGGCGGACGATCGACCAGCCCTTCACAGCCAACCCTCGCCGTTGTGCGCACCGAGGGCGGGAGGCGGCCCTGCGGGTAACAGCTGCTCGCCGTCGATGACCCAGGGCGGCGGGGGAACGTCGTTGTCGAGCGGCCGCACCTGCGCTGCCGGAATCCCCGCCGCCCACAAGCGCTCGAGCCAGACCGCGGCCGGTTCGCCCGCCGTAGCCAGCGCTGCCGCGTCAGCGATCTCGGTGCGCGGTGTGGCGGGGTCCATCTCCAGCAGTTCCAGCAGTTTCGCGGCAAAGCGCATCGGGGTCTGGACGAGGAACCGAACGCCGTCGCTGCCGGTCAGGACGAGCGTCGCCGGCGAGCGAAGGGTGCCCGACCGGTCGGTGACGGCCATCCACTGCCGGAGCGCGCTGGCGAGGCTGACCTGCACGTGCGCCCCCGCGCCGGTCCGCGATCGGGCGACGAGTGCGGCCAGCACTCCCTGCGCGGCGACGGCACCGCCCGCCACGTCCCCCAGCTGAACCGGCATCGGCAGCGCTGCGCCGCTCCAGGTCTCCATCAGCTCGACGGCTCCGATCCAGGCCTGCACCGGACCGTCAGTCGCGGAGATGCCGGCCAGCGGATCATCGGCGTCGAATCCCGTGATGGCGCAAGTGATGAGGCGCGGAAAGCGGGTCCGCAGCGACGGGCCGTCCACGCCGAAACGGGCCGTCACCCCGGGCCGCATGTTCTCGAGCACGACATCTGCTTCAGACGCGAGGCGCAGGAACTCCTCCTTGTCCGCCGGGCTGCCCAGATCCAGCACGACGGAGCGACGGCCGCCGTGCAGCGCCTGCCAGTAGAACGACGGATCCGGCCCGCCTTTCCAACCGGCCCGGGTCGGGTCTCCCGCGGGCGGTTCGACCTTCAGCACGTCGGCGCCAAGGTCCGCGAGTGTCCGGGTGGCCAGCGGTCCGGCGAGGAAGGTCGTCACGTCAAGCACGCGTATGCCGTCCAACGGCTTCATCGAGATAGCTCCGTAAGCCAGGGTGTCCCAGAGGTTTCCCGGAACGTATCTCCCGCCTTTTGGCGCCCCATAGGCACCTCTACACGCGGGCACAGCGCGCGGACAGGCCCTGCTCCGAGGCTCACACCATGACGATTCGCCTCAGAGGCCGCCGCCAGGTCACAGCCGTCACGGCGGGCCTCGCGGCCTTCGCCACCCTCGGAGCCGGCGGCGTCGGGATGCTGGCCCGCAACGAGACTGCCGCCAAGCGCAGCGCCACGTCGGCCACGTCGGCCACAGCGACCGCGTCAGCCGCCGCGTCCCCGACGGCCACAGCGACCGCGTCACCCTCAGCCGCTGCCACGACCTCGACTCCCACAGTCACTGCTACCGCGGCGCCGACCACAGCCGCCCCCACCACAGCCGCCCCCACCACAGCCGCCCCGACCACAACCGCCCCCACCACGACCTACACCGCGCCGGCCGCAACGTCTGCCGGATCCTGACGATCGGATGAACCCGACCCTTCGTGGAGTGTTGTCCAGGTTGCCCTAAGATTTGCCGGGCATGATGCGCCGGTGGGCGTCGCCGGCGCCCAGGTGCCAGAGCCGTTGGCGGGGGTGACGGGTTTGTCGATCGGGTGGCTGGGACGCCGCGAGCAGGCTCCGGTCGCAGCAGCACCGCTGGACGTCTACCTGGTCGGCACCGCCTACTCGGGCACCACGCATCTCGGCGGCTTGCTGTCGGCCAACTTCGGCGCCTGCTACGCCGGCGAGCTGGGCCGGCTCCCGCACTACGTCGACACCTACGGTCTGTTCGCCGATCCGGTCGGATGCCTGAAGTGCGCCGGTGCCAACCGGGATTGCGAACTGTGGACCCAGGCCTTCGTCCGTGAGATCGAGGAGGCCGGGCCGCAGCAGGCGCTCGGTCGCGTGAGGGAACGGGTCGGCGCCCGGATCGTCGTCGAGGGCTCCAAGCTCCCGGCCTGGCTGCAGACGTCGCTGAACGGACGCGATCCTGGCGGCGCGCGAGTCGCCGTCCTGCTGACCACCCGCTCACCGCTCTCGTACGCCATGTCAGCGCAAGGCGCGACGGGCCAGCCGTTGTGGCTCTCCCTGCGTGAGTGGCGCGACATCTACATCGATGCCCTCCGCACAGCGACGCGCACCCAGCTGCCGATCTTCGTGGTGCGCAACGAGGAGGTTCGACGCGATCCGGCCACGGTCCTCGACCGGCTCGCGCCCGTGCTCGGATGGCCGGAGCGGGTCACCACCGTGAAGAACGCGGAGCCGACCCACAGCATCGGCGGCAACGCCTTCGTCCAGGTCGGTTTCGGGGCGGAGGGCCACCGCGCCCTGACCCGCGCCGGTTTGCACCGCGACGGCAACGCGTTCGACCCGCAAGCGTTCGAGCGGGCTGAGCGGGTCACCTCCGTCGGCTCGCTGCACCGCCCCCCGGATGTGGGAACGGCCCGCGGGTGGGCCCAGGCAGCCATTGACTGCCCCGGGCTGCTCGACATCGCCCAGCTGCTGGGCTATGAAATGCAGCCGGAATTGGAGAAGGTCGTCGCCGAGGCCGGCACCTGACCGCTCTCGGGAAACGTCCGGAATTCTCGCGGATCCCGCACAGTCACCGCACAGAGCGCCCACAGTCCCGGGGCCGATCCTTGAACCATGTTCAGCTGGAAGCACCATCACGGCCACCCGGAGCGTCCGCTGATCGACGTGTGGCTGAACCCATCCGCCGGTCAGAGCGTGTCAGCCCTGGCGCACGCCCTTTCGGCGAAGGTGCATCTGGTCGTCGTCCCCAAGACCGGTAGCCGCCTCGCGGATATCGCCGTGTTCACCGATCCCGACCCGGCCGAGCTCGAGGGCATCTCGCGGGTGCTGCCCAACCTGCCGCTGCTGGCAACGACCCGAAGCTCGCCGAGCGCGTCGCTGCTCGCCGCCGCGAGGCGATCCGGTGCCCGCCTGCTCACCAACCCCACGGCCGCCGAGCTGCTCGAGGAGATCACGCTTGTCTCCCGCGCACGCAGCTAAGGGACCCTCATACGGGCGTAAACTGACCCCGGTCAGGAGGCGATCTGCGATGGCCGGTCTGTACATCTTCTTCTTCACCCTCATGGCCCTGCTGCTGGCGATCATGCTGTACGGCGTGTTCACCGAGGGGAAGAACCGCTAAACCGTCAGGCTGGCTCGAGCACCCGGAAGACCGGGAAACCGTCCGCGACAGCCGCCAGATCAGCGTCGGAGCTCTTCGCGTCGATCCCCTCGAAGAAAGCGCCGACCTCCCACTTCCACTTGCGCAGGTACTCCCTGATGATCGGCGCCTTGACGTCGTCGGCCAGTTCCTCGCCCCGGAAGCTCTGCACCCGGCGGCCCACCCGAAGCTCGCCGGTGCCGGAGGCCCGCAGGTTGCGTACCCACTGGGTGATGCCGCGCGGCGAGACGAGGTACTGCCGGCCGTCGATGGTGAGCAGGTTGACGGGGTTGCTTCGCCACTGACCGCTCTTGCGACCTTGCACCCGCAGCTCCCGTGACCCCATCACGCTGATTCCCATCCGGGTCAAGCGGCGCACCGTGCGGTTGAAGACGTTGCGAGTGAACCAGCCTGGCTCCAGGTAACGATTCTCAGCCATTTTCGCGTCCTCTGCTCTAATACGAGAGCGGTGCTCTCTGTTCTCGACCTACCCTGCCCCGCGTTGACTCAATTGTCAAGAGCGGTGCTCTCGGTTCTTGCCACCGCTCACAAACGAGTGCATAGTCAGGATCATGACGATCACCAGCGCGCCGTTGGGGGCCCGCGCGCGAGTCCGCGCGGAGCTCACTCGCGAGATCAAAGCCGTCGCCCGCGAGCAGCTGGCGGAGTCGGGGGCTGCCGCGCTGTCGCTGCGTGCCGTCGCCCGCGAGCTGAGCATGGCGTCCTCGGCGGTCTACCGGTACTTCCCCAGCCGTGATGAGCTGCTGACGGCCCTGATCGTCGATGCCTACGACGCGGTCGGGGCGGCCGCGGAGCTCGATGAATCGGCCGTGCGCCGGTCGGATGCCGCTGGCCGGTGGATGGCGACAGCGCGGGCCGTGCGCGAATGGGCCGTCGCGCACCCGCAGGAGTTCGCGCTGATCTACGGCAGTCCCGTGCCTGGCTACCAGGCCCCGCTCGACACCATCGACCCGGCGGCCCGGATCCCGCTCCTGCTGCTGCGCGTCGTCAACGATTGTGCAGCTGCCGGTCGCCTTCACGACCTGACGCCTGACGCCCCCATGCCGAAGGTCCTGCGCGCCGATCTCATCGCGCTCGCAGAGCAGGCCGCACCCGATCTTTCCGCGCATCAGGTCGCCCGAGTCGCCATGGGCTACGTCGAGCTGATCGGCGTGATCAGCTTCGAACTGTTCGGCCACTTGCACAACGTCATCCACGACTACGCCGCACATTTCGACTTTCAGATGCGCCGGGTCGTCGGTGAGCTCGGGCTGCGCCGCCCGTAAAAGCGCTCGTCCTGTCGAGCTCGCCCATGGAGAATGAGCGTATGACGACGCGTTTGCCAGCATTTGCCCGGGATCGGGACACGGCGACGTATTACGACCAGCGCGCCAATGAATACGACGACTGGTACACCGGCCATGGACGTTTTGCCGCCCGCGATCGGCCCGGTTGGCATGACGCCGTCGGGGGAATCGTCGCGCTCGTCGCGCAATTGCCCGCCGCGCGCACCCTCGACGTCGCCTGCGGCAGCGGCTTCCTCACCCGCCACCTGCGAGGACTGGTGGTGGGCCTCGATCAGAGCCCGGCCATGGTCGCTGTCGCGCAGTCCCGGCTGCCTGACGGCGTGGCCATGGTGGGCGACGCGCTCTCGCTGCCCTTCGCCGATGGCGCTTTCGACCGTGTCTTGACCGGACACTTCTACGGCCATCTCCCGGCAGCTGAACGCACGCGTTTTCTCGCCGAGGCAGAGCGCGTCGGCGGCGAACTCATCGTCATCGATTCGGCGCTACGCGAAGGGGTCGCACCCGAGCAATGGCAGGAACGCGTCCTGAATGACGGCTCGCGTCACGAGGTCTACAAGCGCTACCTGACCGGCCCGCAGCTCGCCGCCGAGATCGGCGGGCGAGTGCTGCTGGACGGCCCCTGGTTCGTGGCGGCCATCCGCTAACCCGGTCAGCCGGAGAACGTCCCGTGCCGGCCCTCGCCCGAGGTGAATCGCGCGGCCCCGGCAAGGCTTCCCGAGGACAGCGAGCGCATGCCGTGCTCCCACTCCGCTGCCATGGCGGCGGCAAGGTCGAGCCCCGGCTGGTCATAGAGCGAAAGCCGGTCCTCGCGCAGGCAGGCCTGCGGGAATGCGGCCAGCTGCTCGGCAAGCTCCATGGCCTCGGCCAGTGCCTGACCGGGTGCGCTGACGCGGTTCACCAGCCCCATCGTGAGCGCCTCCGCGGCGCCGACCCCACGTCCGGTGAGGATGAGATCCAACGCGCGGGACTGGCCGATGAGCCGCGGCAGCCGCACGGTCCCGCCGTCGATCAAGGGAACTCCCCAGCGCCGGCAGTACACCCCGAACACCGCCTCGGGATCGGCGACGCGCAGGTCACACCAGACGGCCAGCTCGAGTCCACCGGCGACCGCCGGCCCCTCCACCGCGGCCACCACCGGCTTGCCGAGCGCGAGGCGGGTCGGACCCATCGGGCCGCGCCCCTCTCCCGGCGCCCACACCGGCATCGTCCCTGCCGCGACGGCTTTGAGGTCGGCGCCGGCGCAGAACGCACCGCCCGCCCCGTACAGCACCGCCACCGAGGCGTCGGGGTCGGCATCGAATTCCACGAAGGCGTCATGCAGCGCCTGGGCGTGCTCGCCGTCGACCGCGTTGCGGACCTCGGGCCTGTCCAGCGAGACCAGCGTCACCGGCCCGTGCCGAGTGACGTTGACGGCCATCAGGACTCCCCGAGCGGATGAGCCGGTTCCACCGCGAAGTTGTTGAACAGGACGTTGTGCGCGTACCAGGTGTTCCAGTGCTCGGTGAGGTAGCCGATCTTGCCGTCGTCGTTGAAGCGGAAGACGAAGCAGTAGACGTTGCGATAGGGCTGGCCGCCCAGTGTCGTGGAGTGCTGGGTGTGCTGGCGCATCACGTACTCACCGTCAGCGAGCACGAGCACGTCGCTGAACCGGTTTGTCGCGAGGTCGTAGGAGTCGATGCCGGAATTGCCGTGACGCTGCCCGGAACCACGCAGGATCTTCGTGATCTCGGCGATCCCCTTGTGCTCGGTCTCCCCCACCATGCCGGGCAGCAGCGGCAGACCGTTCCACCAGACGGCGTCATCGGCGAAGAGTGTGGCGCGGTCCAGCTCACGTCCGGCCTCGAACATGGTGTTGACGGTGTCGATGTTCGCCTGCTCGCGGGCGGTGTAGGCCGGCATCAGGACCCGACCTCCTCGCCGCTGAAACCGTTCCATGACGCGATCTCCCGGAGCGGGCGACGGCTCGCGAGCCCGAAGTCGGTGCCGATCGTGTATGCCACCGGAAATAGCCCGACCTGGGTGTAGGCCGGCGGAATCCCCAGCAACTGCGCCATTTCCGCTTCCTTGTGAAGGTGAATCGTCGTCCACGCACTGCCCATCCCCCGGGAGCGCAGCGCGAGCAGGAAGCTCCACACCGCCGGGATGACGGAGCCCCACATGCTTGCCTGGAAGAAGACGCTGGCGTCCTCCACCCGGCCGGCCAGCAGCGGCAGCACCAGCACGGGCACTTGCTCGAGGTGGTCGCGCAGATGCATCACCGAGGCTGACATCCGGATCACCTCGGGTGAGCTGGGATCGGCCACCACCGGCTTGTCGGCGGACACCCCGGACGCCGCGTAGCCGTCGAGGCCCGCCCGGTAGATGTCGGCGACCTTCGCCCGCAGGTCAGGATCGTCGATCAGGATCCAGCGCCACAGCTGCCGATTGGACCCGTTCGGGGCCTGCAACGCCAGCGAGAGGCACTCCTCGACGATGCTGCGCTCCACCGGTCGTTCCAGGTCCAGGCGCCGCCGCACCGTCCGGGTCGTCGTCAATGCTTCGTCGAGCTCCATCGCTCTCCCCTCCACAGGCCGGATCTATCGTGGACCCTATGAGCGCGGTGTCAGACGCCGCGCTCGGCTCCCTCCGGGTCGGGCCACAGCTACTGCTCCCGGGGGCCGGAGGCGGCCCGCTTTCGGGTCTGACGTTTGTCGCCAAAGACCTGTTCGACGTGGCCTCGCATCGCACCGGCGCAGGCAATCCCACCTGGCTCGCCGAAGCAAGACCGGCAAGGCGCTCCGCCGTAGCCGTGACGCAACTGGTCGCTGCCGGCGCCACCTGCGTCGGCAAGAGCCACACGGACGAGTTCGCCTACAGCCTCGAGGGACGCAACGCGCACTACGGCATTCCGCACAACACGGCCGCCCCTTGGTGCGCGCCGGGTGGGTCCTCGAGCGGGACGGCGGCCGCGGTTGCGGGCGGGCTCGTCCCGTTCGGACTCGGGACCGACACCGGCGGATCGATCCGGGTGCCATCGTCCTACTGCGGGTTGGTCGGCCTGCGCCCGACGCACGGAATCATCAGCGACGCAGGCGTTTTCCCGCTCGCACCGAGCTTCGACACCGTCGGTTGGATCGCGGCCGATGCAGTCACAGCGCGGCGGGTGGGCGACGTGCTGCTGCCCGCGGATCACGCCCCACCACCCCAACGGCTGGCCATCGTCGCCGATGCCGAGCAGACGGTTGGCCCGCAGGTGTGGTCGGCTTTCGTGGCCGCGGCCGAGCGCCTCGCCAGGCACCTGGAGCTGCCACTGGATTCGATCCCGCTGCCGGGCGCACCTTTCGACACCTGGCTCGCGACCTTCCGCACGGTTCAGTCCGCCGAGGCGCACGGGGTGCACGGCGGCTGGATCGCCGCGCACCCGGGCGCGCTTTCCCCTGACTGCGAGGCACGTTTCGGTATGGGCGGTGCGGTGAGTCCTTCAGATCGGAGCGCCGCCGAAGGCAGGCGCGCCGAGTTGCGCAGCGCCCTGAACCAGGTGCTCACCGTTGCCCCGACGGTCCTGCTGATCCCGTCGGCTGCCGGCCCCGCCACGCCACTGGCCGCGACCGCCGAGGAGCTGGCTGCGATCCGTCCGGCGACGCTCCGGCTCACCTGCGTCGCCAGCATCGGTGGGGTGCCGGCCCTGAGCCTGCCGCTGGCCGAGGTCGACGGGCTGCCGGTCGGAATCTGCCTGATCGGGGCACCAGGCAGTGACCGCTCGCTGCTCGATCTGGCCGTCGCTTAGCAGGCGTCGAGGCATTCCGACGTTCTGTCCCCAACCTGGTCTAAACGGACCGTGGCAGGGAATGACACCGGGTGGCCATCCACACCGGAGGCCCATCCCCGGTGTGGGTGGCCATGAGTCGTGCCGCGATGCGCGACAGTGAACCCATGTCCACAACTGCCGCATCGGCTAGGCCCCAACATCCGGTCGTCGTCGCGCAACAAAGGCACCGAGCGGCCAACGTGCAGTTGCGCATCGCCGACGCGATCACCTCCTTCGCGGGCTCGATGCGATTCGTCTACATCCACGCCGTGATCTTCCTGGTCTGGATGCTGTCGATCGAAAAGAGCCCGTGGCCCACGCTGACTCTGGTCGTGTCGCTGGAGGCGATCTTCCTGTCAACCTTCGTCATGATCGGGCAGAACCGGCAGGCGGCTTTTCAGCAGGCGAAGGCCGACCACGACTTCAACGAGCAGGAGCTCGAGCTGAAGACGAACACCGAGATCACCCGCGACATCCAGACCCTCACGAAGGAGCTCCACCGCCGGCTGCTGGTCGACAACCCGCACTAGTCAACGGCGTGTTCAACATCACTTGGCGAAGATGTCTCCCGGTCTGTCCAGAATGACGAAACCGCTTGTGTGAAGTGTCGACGACGACGCCCCGGCCGCGTGCGCCGTGAATCGCTGCTGCTGCGTTTCGGGATCGTGAGCGCCATCCTTGCGGCACTGTTCGGCGTGGTCCTGACCACCTGG
>DATAZK010000170.1:0-1584 GCA_036272075.1 Frankiaceae bacterium | reverse complement strand
ACTGGGCCTGCTCCAGCATGCCGTGCGTAACCACGTGGCCGTGCCGGAGGAGCTGGCCATCGTGGGTTACGACGACATCGCGTTCGCCGCCGCGGCCGCGGTGCCGCTCACCTCGGTGCGCCAGCCCAGCCACGAGATCGGCGCCGCCGCAGCCGAGCTTCTCATCGACGAAGTGGAGCGCCCCGGGCATCACCAGCACCGCAAAATCCGCTTCGACCCGGTCCTGATCCCGCGTGAATCCACCGTCGCCGACCGGTCCTCGGCCAGCGAGGGCGCGGCTTGACGACGGGCGCGGCTCGTTTCGAGTGAACACCGGCCATTTCATCACCGCGTACACGGTGGCCTCCTGGTGCCAGGTGACGGTCGCGGGCTCCGAGAGGTTCCACGCGGTCGGCTCGCCGGTCAGCGGATTAAAGTCCAGGCCCATCCGGGCTGCGCGGACCAGTTCGGCCCGGTAGCTGTCGGCGAGCCTCCTGGTGATGAACGACTTTGACCGGCTGCGCCCCGCCGCCTGCCAGCGGACCTCGAACGGCCGGCACCGCCTGGCCCGCCGCCGGATCGCGTACACGCTTACATCGAACCTGTTCACCGATGCCCCCCGTCTTGCGGGCGCCCGGTCTCGCGCTGACCATCACACGTGGATCAGGCGCAGCTCAGCTCTCATGCCCATCATCGCGCATCCCGCCTATCCGACCCACTGATCGGAGTGCATAGCGGCAGAAGAACGGGCGGAAGCGTCCCCGCGAAAGCAATGGCGCTCGGACCACGGATTTACCTAGCATTGCACACCGTCTTCGGAGATTCATGTGAGAGCACGCAATGTCGCGGCACAATTACGGAAGGTCCTAAAATGTCGGTGGGTGGCCTTACCATCACAGTCATCGGCTGGGGTGAGGGAGTGACATGGAGCCTAGGTCTGATGAAAAGGGTGACGGCTCGGTCGGGGCGACCTCTAGGGCCGTTCTTGAGGTTCTTTCCGGAGGGCGGCCCGGTGGCCTCAGCGTATATGAGGCGTCGTTTCCGGCGCGGGTCGCAGCATTCCTGCGGTACAGCCCGGTCATTGAGGCTGCGCAGGTCGCGCGGCGACGTGGCTGGTCCGACGGCGCCTACGATATCGTGACGCTCGCGCTCACAGCTATCGACCTCGTGGTGTCCCGGCAGGGCTTCGAGGAGGAGGCGACCCGCGCCGACGTCGTGTCCGCGCTCACCGGACTCGCGGCCCTGGCCGCCCCGGACCGGACGGCCGAGGAACACGCGGACGTGGCGCGGTTCGTGATCGATTTCCTGCTGAACCGGCAGGAGCACCACGCGAAGTTCCAGTACCTCACCAGCGACTACTCCAGCGCAGAGCGCCAGCACCAGCGCCGAGAGGTACCGTTTTCGCTGCTCGAGGAGCGCGACGACGCAGCACGAGACGAGAACGTGCTGCGCGCCACCGCCGACGCGATCAACGCGCTGATCGGCGGGCTCAACTTCGACGTGGAGGACGAGCAGGTCGCTACCGAGCTCGTCCTGGAACGCCAGTTGCAGCGCAACGCCTTCGACTCCGCGGTCGCCTCCGCCGAGCGAGCCCGGCTGCTGTCG
>DATAZK010000169.1:0-2013 GCA_036272075.1 Frankiaceae bacterium | reverse complement strand
CCCTCGCCGATGTCGAGGATGCTCACATCGAAGGTTCCGCCGCCCAGGTCGAAGACCAGGACCGTCTCGTTGCTCTTCTTGTCCAGGCCGTAGGCCAGCGCCGCCGCCGTGGGCTCGTTGATGATGCGGAGCACCTCCAGCCCGGCGATGCGGCCGGCGTCCCTGGTCGCCTGGCGCTGCGCGTCGTTGAAGTACGCCGGGACCGTGATGACCGCCTCGGTCACCCGCTCGCCGAGGAATTTCGACGCGTCCTCGGCGAGCTTGCGGAGCACGAGCGCGGAGATTTCCTCCGGCGCGTACAGCCTGTCCTGGATCTTGAGCCGCGCGGCGCCGTCCGGCCCGGGGACCACGTCGAACGACACCGCGTTCACCTCGCTGGCGACTTCGTCGAAACGCCGCCCGATGAACCGCTTGGCGGAGTAGATCGTCCCCTTCGGGTTCAGGATCGCCTGCCGCCGGGCGATCTGGCCCACCAGGCGCTCGCCTTGCGGCGTAAAGGCCACTACCGACGGAGTGGTCCGCGACCCCTCGGCGTTCGGTATCACGGTTGGCTGGCCGTCCACCGTCGCCGCGATCACGGAGTTGGTGGTACCTAGGTCGATTCCGACTGCAACTGCCATCGCTACCTCCTGCTAGAGTCGCGGCCCGCGGTCCTGGCTGGACCGCGAGCGAGAGCACGTGAATGCCGTGCTGGGCTGGTCAGTGCTTGATCTCGATCTGACGCGGCTTGGCTTCCTCTGACTTCGGAATGGTCAGCGTCAGTACGCCGTCGGTGAGTTGCGCGTTCACGCCGTCGGCATTGACATCACCCGGCAAGTAGGTTCGGAACTCGAACCGGCCGGTGCGGCGCGAACGGCGATGGAGGCGCCCCTTCTGCTCGGACTCGGGGATCTCGCCCGTGATGACCAGCTCCCGGTCCTGAAGCTGGATGTCGATCTGGTCCCTGTTCACTCCGGGCAGGTCGACCTCGACCACGTAGTCGTCGTCGGTTTCGGACAGGTCGACCGGCGGGATCCACGGCCCCTCGGCCACGTCGATGGGAGCCAGGCCGAAGGCGAGGTTCATCAGCTGACCCATGCGGTCATAGATGTCCTCGAATTCGCGGGTCGGATTGACAACAGTGAGGTTGCGTCCGCGGCTGCGACGGACCGGGAGCGTTGCCATGTCTAGCCTCCTACGGTTGAGAACGAGACCTTCTGCTAAGTCCAGTGACTACGCTCCCCGCCCGCCGGAACGAGCACATCCACCATCCTGGTAGTCCTGTGCCTCGCGGGACGGGGACCCGGGCGAACCCCGGCATGAAGACGCACGGTCAGACCAGCAGCCGGAAGATACTGAACGCGCGTTCCCATTCCTCGGTGTGCACGGCTTTCAGGTCGGGGTCTACGAGCTTGAATGTCCGGGCGAGGGCCACGCTGATGCCGCCGAAGAGAACCGGAAGCCGGGCCTGCGTCGTATCGCTGAGCGCGTATTCGAGCGGCGGGCGGGCCGCGATGGACTCGAGGATCGGCAAGAGCTCAATCTCCTCATCGATGCGCTGGAACGCGTGCGTGCTCTCCTGCAGGCCCTTGGTCACCGGCAGGTCCCCGGGCTCGATGATGTCGCGGACGTTGGCCTTCGCGGTGGCCTGCCCGATCACCAGCAGGTCATAGATCGCGTCGTTGACGAAATCGAGATAGCGCTTGATATCGTCGCGGTCGACGCTGACGCCGCCCGCTTCGCGGAAGAAGCGCTCGAACTTGGTAAACCCCATCACTGGCATCGCTGCCTCCTCACATCACGGGCGCCCTCATGCCGAGCAGAGGCGCCAGCGAGAGCAGTTGTGGTCATGTGCGTGCCTCCCTGTCGCGGCGGCCTATGCCGTCCGGGTTCTTCGAAGGCGAGCCGGATGGCCATCGCGCCCTCGCCGACGGCCGCGGCGACTCGTTTGGCCGAGCCGCTGCGGACATCGCCGACGGCGAAGACGCCAGGCCTATTGGTCTCCAGTGGCAAGGGCCCCGTTCCCTCCGGACC
>DATAZK010000168.1:0-11240 GCA_036272075.1 Frankiaceae bacterium | reverse complement strand
CAGCCGACATCGTGCTTCGTCAGCCGCCCTTCCCACTCCACGGCGCTATGCAGCTTGAAGGCTGCAGACAGCACAGTGGAGAGCGCGGCGTCGTTGATCTCCCGCCCTTCGAAGGTCTCGAACCGGGGATCGACCGCAAGGTCCAATTCGTGTGCAAGGGGAGCCCAGTCGCCTTCAGCGGGCGCCGCCAGGAAGACCCACCCGTCGGACGTCTCGTAGAGGCGGTAGAGGGCGTTCAGCCCGAGCAATTCAGGATCGGCTTTGGCCGTCGGCGGGCGTCCGGCGTAGTCGACCATATCGTCGCCAAGCGCATGGCTGACGCTGGAAAGCATCGTCGTGAGCATCGATTGTCCGCCTGAACCGCGCGCACGGCCGAGCAGACCAAGCAGCAGCGCAGTGGCCGCCGCGAGTGCGGAGAAGCCATCAGCCTGCGCCGAAACTGGTGCGTTGGATCGGAAGAGGTTGATCGAGTGCTTCTTGACCTCCGCATTGCTGAGGTCAGGGCGCTCGGCGACGGAGCCGCCCGCGTTGCGCATCGCGAGCCCGGCCGCAGCGCCGATGGTCGGTGCGAAGGCTGGCCGGTGTCCCGCGGGTCCATCGACGCCGTATCCCGGCGCGTTGAGGTAGATGAGATCCGGATTGAGGGCAAGCAGGGTCTGGTCGTCGACACCGAGCCTTTTTGCTACGCCCGAACGGTAGGACTGCACAACCAGGTCCGCTTTCTTGGCGAACTGCTGAACGATCTTTTGGCCTTCTTCGGTGCCGAGGTCGACGGCGATGCTTTCCTTGCCCTGCATGACCTTCATCCCTGCGAGCTCCGGGAAGGGGAGCACGTGACGAATGAGATCGCCCTCGAGCGGCTCGACCTTGATCACCTTGGCTCCGAGATCGGACAGCAAGGTCGAGGCGTAAGGGGCGGCGTACATCGTCGCGAATTCGAGGATGGTGACGCCCTCGAGCGGCAGCCGTTTTGACTCACCGGCTGCGGCTGAGACGGACGCGGTATCGGTTGGCGCAGTGCGTGGCGATCCGAATTCGCCGAGTGGCGGCGCGCCACGACCGATGTCAGCCGGCGTGCGGTCGAGGCGGACCAGTGGACCGGGTTGTCTGACGGCGCCGCGTTCGGTGTCGTCAATCGTGACGACCTGCTGGTCGTGGATCAGTTGAGAATGGTCGAGCAGTTCGATGCCGTGGCGGAAGAGCTCCCCCCACACGTCGCGCTCGGCTTCGAAGACGGCATCCCACTCCGCCACTGTCTTCGAGCGGGCCGCATCGATCATCTTGTCCCATAGTTCGACCCGTTGGGACTCTTCCGGGAAGTCGGGCACCGCTCCCCACTTCGGATCGTCGTACATCCACTCCAGGTCGAGCGTGCGCATGAAGGCGCGGAACAGCCGAGGAAATGTCTGGGAGAACTGCAACCATCTGCCGTCCTTCGTGAGCAGGACCGCCAGCCGGAAGTAGAAGCCCGACGACGGGATTCCGTTGTTGTACGCGGGTCCCGAGATGAAGGCGTCCGGGTACTTCTCCGTGATGACGTTGATGTACCAGTTCCACGTGTCGTGAGCCGCGAAGGCCTGCGCCAGAGATGTCTCAACCCGCTGACCGCAGCCGCTGCTCTCGCGCTCGAAGAGTGCTGCCAAGGTGCCGTGCAATGCGGTCTGCGAAGCGCTGAACGAGCAGTAGGGGACCGAGACGAAGGCTGGTCCCGGACGGGAAATCATGTCTGCGAAAGGGGTCAGCGCCCCGATCTTGGCCATGACCAAGGCCTCGTACCCCTTGAGATTGGCCAGTGGTCCCTCGGAACCGAATGCAGTGATGGAGGTATGCACAAGTCGTGGGTTGGCCGCGGCCAGCGTCTCTGCTCCTAAGCCCCAACGCTCCAGTACGCCCGGGCGAAAGGTCTCGATAAGTACGTCAGCGGTGGCGAGTAAGCGTCGCAGCCCGTCCTGGCCGGCGGTTGTCGACAGGTCGAGTTCGGTGCTGCGCTTCCCTCGCGCCCAGAAGGGAAAGCCGGGAATCTGGCGCAGCGGGCTGCCGCCGGGAGGCTCGACCATGACGACATCAGCGCCGAAGTCGGCCAGTAGCTGACCGACCGGTGCTCCGGCCTGCGTCGTCGATAGATCGACTACAGTCAGCCCGCCAAGCAACCCCGCCATGGATCTCTCCTCGCCTGTGCACTTCGCTGGACCGGCGTCACGCTCAAACAGTTATATGAAATAGCTAGGCGGTTGTCTACGGGTCGGCCGGTTGGGCGGCGCCTCATGCGCCCGACCGGAGGCCCGGCGCATGGCGCTGAAGCGCCACCGATCGAGGATGTTGCCGGCTCCCTGTCCGGTCCGGACTCGCCTGTTTGTTGTTGCCGTCAGCAGTTTGCAGCACCTGACCTGGGACGGAGCCTCGCCAGTCCGAGGCGCTTGGTTGAATCATCCAACGAAATCCGCGATTGTGATTGACGACACTCGCCACTTCGCTCTAAATTAGCTAACTGATGCACCCGTAAGTCATCGGGTGCCCAGGCTGCGAGGGTCGCTCGCCAACCAAAGAGGTATGGATGTCTTCTTCGAACCGTCGCGGTACGCGGCGCATGTCGCGCGTCTGTCTCCTCGCGCTCACTCCGGTTCTCGCTGCCAGCTCGCTGGCCGCCTGCGGAAAGAGCACGAGCTCTGGCGGAGGCGGCGGTGGCACGACCAAGACCACCGGGCCTTCAGCGGCGGCTACGAACGACGCGAAGTTCTTCCCTGGCAAGAAGGCGACAGGCACCCCGATCAACATCGCGCTGATGGTTGATGCAGGGGGTACGGCCGTCAACCAGCCAGAGACCGGTCAGGCGGCCGTCGCGGCTGTCAAGTACGCCAATGACAACTTGGGGGGCATTGCAGGCCACCCGATCAACATCGCCCTGAATTGCCAAACGAAGGAGGATCCCGCTACCGCCCGCGACTGCGCCAACCAGGCGGTCGCCGCCAAGGTAGACGCGGTCGTGGTCACTAGCACGGCGCAAGGTGACCAGATGGCTCCCGTCATCACCAAGGCGGGGATTCCCTACATTTCCGCATCGGGTGCCGCGGCTTCAGAGCTGACGTCCGCGAACGCCTACATGTTGACCGCCGGCTTCCCTGGCGTGTTGCTCGGCTGGGCCGCTTACTCCAAGCAGAACGGCTACAAGGCCATCACAGTTTTCCCGACTGGTTCTCCCACAGTCGTGGCTGGTGTCAACGCCTTTGGTGGTCCGGCTTTCAAAGCGGCTGGCATCACTCTGAACACGGTGCCGATTCCCACCGGTACGCCTGACGCGACACCGCAGGTCAGCGCTGGCCTCAAGGGCAACCCAGGTGCCATCGGCATCGTCGGTGACCAGACGGAATGTACGGCGGTTCTCAAGGCGCTGAGCACAGTCGGCGCGGCCAGCAAGGCCAAGCGACTGGTCATCCAACCCTGCACAGATCCCACCGTCGTCAAGGCGGTTGGCAGTGCGCTGGATGGATCGCTGGTGTGGAACACCTACGAGACGACGGGCACCAACGACGAGGTTCAGCTCTACTTGGCCATCATGAAGAAGTACGCCCCTTCGACCGAAACAGGGGGCTACGCCGGGGTGGGCTACCAAGGCATGCTTGGTTTCATCCGCGCCGCGAACTCAGGCGGGCTGACGGGCGCCGTTACGCCGGCGGCGGTAAGTGCCGCAATCAAGGCTGCCCAGAACGTTCCCCTGCCACTCGGCGACGGGATCACCTTCACCTGCGACGGCAAAGCTCTCGCGCCGCTCGTAGCGATCTGCAGCAAGTCCGTGATTACTCAGGACTACAAGAATGGTGGCCTTTCCAACCCGCAGGTTGTCCAGACCGGCTGACCGGTCTCGACCCTGCCGGACACCATCCCTATGAGAGAGTGATCGCGCCGGTGACGTACTTCGTATTCCTGCTGCTGGGTCTGGGGAATGGTGCGGCTTTCGCCGCGCTGGCCCTGGCACTCGTCGTGACGTTCCGCAGCTCCGGAGTCGTGAACTTCGCCACCGGCGCGATCGCCCTCTACACCGCCTACACATACGCGTTCCTGCGCCAGGGAAAGCTGCTCGATCCCTTCCCGGGTCTGCCGGTGAAGATCGATCTGGGCAACGAGCTGAACCTGGTGCCTGCACTACTTCTCGCGCTGCTCATTGCTGCGGTTCTCGGAGTTGTGCTTTATCTGCTGGTGTTCAGGCCGCTACGCAAGGCGCCTCCGGTGGCCAAGGCGGTCGCATCGCTCGGCCTGATGATCATCATCCAGGCTGACGTAGCGACTCGGGTGGGCACGTCACCGGTGTCGGTCGACGCCATCTTCCCCACCGGCACCATCACCGTGGGCGATTCGGCAGTTCCCACTGACCGTTTGTGGTTCGCCGCCACCATTGTTGCGATCACAATCGTGCTCAGCGCACTGTTCCGGTTTACCCGCTTCGGCCTGTCGACGCGGGCGGCGGCGGAGTCCGAGCGTGGGGCGCTGGTCAGTGGCCTCTCGCCGGAGCGCATCGCAGTGGTTAACTGGGCGCTCAGCGCCGTCGTCGCCGGGCTCAGCGGCATCCTGATTGCACCTATCGTGCCGTTGATCCCGGTGTCCTACACGCTGTTTATCGTCCCGGCGCTCGCGGCCGCACTCGTCGGAGGATTCACGTCGGTCGGCCCGGCCGTTGGCGCCGGCCTTGTGATCGGCATGCTCCAGTCGGAGATGACGTATCTGCAGAGCAGCCATCCCTCGCTGCCGCAGTCGGGCCTGCCGGAGCTGGTGCCGCTCGTCATCATTCTCGGGTATCTCGTCTTACGTGGCCGTCCACTACCCACCCGCGGCGCCATCATCACAGCGACGCTCGGGCGAGCACCGCGTCCGCGCAGTCTGCTGGTCAACGGCGGCGCGGGCATCGCGCTGGCACTGGTCGGGTTGCTTGCCACCTCCGGCAGCTACCGGGCAGCCGTCATCACGTCGCTGATGCTGGCCGTCATCTGCCTCTCGCTTGTTGTCGTCACTGGCTTTGCCGGTCAGATCTCCCTCGCTCAGCTGACCCTTGCCGGCGTCGCTGCGTTCACGCTCAGCCGGTTGACACACTCGGCCGGCATACCGTTCCCCATCGCTCCGCTACTCGCGGCGCTGGCGGCTACCGTCGTCGGAGTTGTCATCGGACTACCGGCGCTGCGAATACGAGGCTTACCGGTAGCGGTCGTCACCCTCGCGCTCGCTGTTGCTGTTGAGCAATTGTGGTTCAACAACACTGACTTCAACGGCGGAGTCAAAGGTGCGCCGATCAAGAATCCGCGCATCTTCGGACTCGATTTGGGCATCGGCAGCGGCAGCAACTTCCCGCGCATCTCCTTCGGACTCATGGTCCTCGTGGTGCTGGTCTTGGTTGCCTTCGGGGTGGCGAAGTTGCGCACCAGTCGGCTCGGAGCAGCCATGCTGGCAGTGCGGGCCAACGAACGTTCAGCAGCCGCGGCAGGGATCGACGTGGCGCGGACAAAGATCATCGCCTTCGCGATCGGCTCGTTCGTCGCTGGTCTGGGCGGGTCGCTCATCGGCTACTCGCAGGGCTTGGCAAGTGCCAGCTCCTACTCCGCGATCGGTGGCTTGGCGCTCTTCGCTACGGCCTACATGGCTGGCATCACGGCACTCTCCGGAGGCCTGCTCGGCGGCGCTATCGCCAGCGGTGGCATCGTCTTCATCGCTCTTGATCGGGCGATCTCGTTAGGCAGCTGGTATGACACCATCACCGGCGTCGGCCTGGTGCTGACGGTGATCCTCAATCCTGAAGGCATCGTCGGGCCGTTCCACGAGATGGCGGAGAAGCTGCGCCGCCGTCGCGCGGGAGCGGACCTCAGAGTGCCGTCACCGCGACTGGACGACGAGATCACGGCACAGCCAGCGCGGACCGGCGCTCTGCGAAACCTGGGAGAGGTTCAGCTGGCGCTCCGGGGCGTCTCCGTGCGCTACGGCGGCGTCGTGGCCAACAGCAATGTGTCGTTCGAGGTCCGCAGGGGAGAGATCGTCGGCCTCATCGGCCCGAACGGCGCGGGCAAGACAACCCTGATCGACGCCATCAGCGGATACGCGCCGTCGACGGGTTCGGTGGAACTGTTCAGCCAGGTCGTCGACGGCCAGAAACCCCACCAGCGCATCCGGCGGGGGCTCGGCAGGACATTCCAAGGTATCGAGTTGTACGAGGATCTCTCCGTCGAGGAGAACGTCTCGGTCGGGCAGACTGCCGCCCGCCACGGCGGACTGCATGTCGATGACGCCCCCGAACATCAAAGCGAAGACACTCTCGACCGGCTCTTCTCCGTGCTGAAGTTGGATGAAGTACGCGATCGTGCGGTCAGGGAGCTCTCGCAAGGCCATCGTCAGCTGGTGTCCATTGCCCGCGCACTTGCCGGCCGCCCGAGCATTGTCCTGCTTGACGAGCCGGCCGGTGGCCTCGACAGCACCGAGAGTCGATGGCTTGGACAGCGTCTTCGCGCCATTCGAGATGCAGGCGTCACGATCGTCATGGTCGACCACGACATGGGTCTGGTGCTCGACGTATGCGACCGGATCGTCGTTCTTGACCTCGGTTGTGTCATTGCTGACGGACCGCCTGACGTCATCCAAGCCGATGCGGCCGTGGCGCGTGCCTATCTCGGCACGACCCATGCGCATCACGCGCAGGCGTCGGCATGAGCGCCCTGCGCTGCACCGGGCTGGACGCCGGCTATACAAAGGGGCGTCCCGTGGTGCGGGATTTCGAGCTCACGCTCGAGCAGGGCGAGGTCCTCGCCTTGCTGGGACCCAACGGTGCTGGGAAGACAACCGTTCTCAGCACGCTTGCCGGCCTCATCCCACAACTTGCGGGCACTGTCGAAGTTGGCGGCGCAAAGTTGCACCCCGGTCGAGCAAGGGCCGCGTCGCAAGCGGGGATCGTGCTGGTGCCAGACGATCGAGCGCTGTTCACCGGCTTGTCGGTGAAGGAGAACCTGAAACTTGCGGGCAGCAAGCGTGGGACGACGGTCGATACCGTGCTCGGCTACTTCCCAGCGTTGGGCGAACGGCTGAAAGTCTCGGCCGGCATGATCTCGGGGGGCGAGCAGCAAATGCTCGCCATCGGTCGCGCCCTGATGCAAGACCCGAAAGTGCTATTGGTCGATGAGCTGAGCATGGGCCTGGCTCCCGTCATCGTGGAAAATCTGCTCCCGATCGTGCGCCGCGTGGCGACGGAGACCGGGGCCGCCGTCGTTCTCGTGGAGCAGCATGTGCGGTTGGCGCTCGAGGTGTCGGACCGCGCGATCGTGCTGGCGCACGGCGCCGTAGTACTGCAAAACACCGCGCAGGCGCTGTTGGCCAACCCACGCAATTTGGAACGGGCCTACCTCGGGGAAAGCGTCGTCCAGCTCGCATAAAGGCGGGTACTCAAGGCTGGGGTCAGCGGCGCGACAGCCGGCCGTCGTCCACGATCGGTGGCCACGTCCTTTGGCTCAATGCGCCGTTCAGCTTCCAGAGCGGGTTCAAGGGTCAGGGCCGCTGATTCGACGTACATCTGGCGGACGGTCGCGGCTATAGCCGGTGGAACCTCAGCCATCGCGTGGGCGAGTTCGTTGGCGCGAGGCAACAGTCGTGCGTGATGACGACTTCCGTCACGAGTCCGATCCGCAGGGCCATCGGCGCGTCGTAGAACTCGAGGACCAGATCCGAGCTCAAGGCGTTTCGGGCATCTGGACGGTTGAAAGTCAGAGTCAGCACGCCGTCGCTGCGGGCGTTCAGAAGTAACTCGTTCAAGACTGGACCAAGCCCTTCACTCATTGCAGGCGTCGCCCAATGGGCAGCGCACCTGACGCGATCAGATTGCTCGCGTCGTCACAGTGCCGCCCTCGAGCAAGTGCTCGGCTTCCTCGAGCAGTTTCGGCAGCGCCGAAACCATGCGCTCGATTGTCGGCTCGAGGTGGCCAGCCTTGCGACCCCGTTTGATGAGCAGCGCCGTGGCAGCAGCCTCTTTGTAGCGGGTCAGCGCTTCGAACCATGGCAGGTGGGGCAGGTCGGGGCCACCTGCGTCGGCGTATGCCTTCAACAATTCTTCGATGGTGGGAGTCCCGGCCGGCGTTTGGGTGGGCGCTCCGGGATGGTGCGCCTCGTCCGTGAAAAAGGTCAGCCACGTCACGTCAACACGCGGATCGCCGACGCTCCAGATCTCCCAGTCGATGACGGCTGTGACTCGTGATTCCTGGCAGAGGGTGTTTCCGAGCCGATAGTCACCGTGGTTGACGACCGGACGGAGGGAAGCTGGAACCGTCGCGTGGAGAGCGCTGGCGCAACGTTCGTACTCGCCCTGCAGATCCGGCGGCGCGGTCGAATACGCCTGCGTCCACCGGTCGATCTCGGCCGTGAGGCTGACCGGCTCATCGGGCAGTCCGAGCTTCGCCGGTTCGAGGCTATGCATCGCGGCGAGCACGCGGACAGCGTCCAGATAGCGCGCTCGTACTTCGGGCTCACCGGCCGGATCACGCTCGTCGGCGAGTATTGGCTCAACGCACACGCCGGGGACCATCCCCATGGCAACGAACGGTGGAACGTCGGGTGGCTCGCCCGGGTCCTCGAAGCGCACGGGCGGAACGGCGACGCCGGGCTGCCCGTACAGAGCGCGCATGACGCGGCCCTGACGCAGCACGTCGCGGTTGCGCACGGGGGGAAGCCCAGGGGGTGCGACCTTCAGCACCACCTCGGTGAGGTCCTCAGGAACCCCGCTGACCTGGGCAACGAAGGTGAGACTTGATGCGCCGCCCGTTAATGGGCGGATTCCGCTGACCTGGGCGCCCTCGGCCCATGCCTGAGCGGCATGCGTGGCGCGCTCGGCCAACTCGGCGACCATACGAGAATGCTGTGAAGCGGTCTGGCTCATGCGGCGCCATCAGTTGGCTCGCAGATGAACTCTGCATAGCCCTCGACGACCGCCGTACCCGAGCCGTTCAGCAATCGCAGGTCGACACCGACTCGCGGCTCAACCGAGTTTTCGACGGTCCGAACGATTCGCCCGCAAGCCGTCAAGGCGTCTCCCCGCCAGACGAGTTCTTTGAACCGGGTGCGGAAGCGACGAACGGACTCGGTGCCGAGGGTGTCCGTACAGAACGTCGCGAGATAGCCGGCGCTCAACATTCCGACGCTGAACGCCGCTGGATACCCGGCGGAGCGAGCCAGTTCGTCGTCATGGTGCATCGGGTTCAAATCTCCGCTGGCCCCCTGGTAGCGGACGATGTCGGTCATCGTGATCGGGCCGAACCGGCGGGATGGCAGTTCGTGGAGGACGGCCGGCGTCGAATCCGCAACGGCCGCCGGGGTGGGCGCGCTCATGGCCATTCCGTCACCGAGCGGATCGACGCGGTAGGCCGATGTGTAGAGACACTCAGCCCGCAAGTCCCCGCTGCCGGAGGAGAACTCGACAGCGAAACGCACGAAGAGCATGGCGCCACCGGCGCGACCGATTTTGCGCTGGACACCGTCAAAGCGTAGAGCCGTCGTGAGGGTCTCACCTGCCCGCGGTAGGACACCGTGAAATACGTACTCCTGCTCGACAGAGAGCAGGCGGCTGACATCCGGCGAGACTCCGACCTCGCGAAAGGCCTCCACGGCCGCGGGCTCGTCGAGCACGTCCAGGAGCGACTCCCAGAAAACCACCGTCGACAAGAAGGTCGGTGGGATCGGGGCGGCCGGGTCCTCGAGGAACTCGGGACGGGCGTTGGCCGTGGCGAGCGCGTACTCGCGAATCTTGCCGCGCTCGACGGGCATCGATGCCATAGCCACCTCAATCCGGGCGCCACTGTCTCTGGCGCTACCATCCTTAGGTTAAAACAGTGTATTAGGTAGAACAAGTAGGCCCAGGTCCGGGTCTGAGTCGAAGCTTGGATCCGACAGAACCCGGCGCATCGGATGGGCGGCGCCGGGGGCCATCCATGGTTGGAAGGATCGGGCACGGTGATGGAAACGGCTCGGACCACGACGGGTCACTGAACTGTGCGGGCGACCGGGATCGAACCGGTATGGCCAGCTTGGAAGGTCCTGGCATCCGGTCGCCGTTTGATGTGGACGTCACCATCATGACTCCGTCAGCCCAGGTTGGCCAGTAGCCGATTCCCCATTGGCGGCAGGCGTTTCCGGCAGTTCGGGTGTGCACGATAGGGCACGCAGGGCTGTTGATGGACTTCCGCCAGACCTGTTGTGTTTCGTGCCTGGCTAGCCCATAAGGCATCTACTAGACCAGCGGCGTCGTCGGGTACTTCCGCTTCTGCCGATGAGCGGATGCAATCGACCTTGCCGACGATCGGCTGTGCCTGCCACCGTTGATCATCGAGCTTGCGCGAACGTCACGCAGGGGCCGCCGGGCCTGTCAGTGCTGTCTCACGAGTCCCGTTGCGCAGTGGCGAAGCCGCGTGGGTCGCACGCCTTGCTCGGTTTGGGTTTCGATGGACCGTGGGCTCACGCCCCGGCCTTGCCGACGCCGCAACCTGAGTTGCTACGCCTGCTTTTTGGGATTCCACGCCTTGTGCACGAACTCAAGCCGGTTGCCGTCGAAGTCGGCCACATTTGCGGCGTAGTAGCCCGCAGAGAAATAGGTGCGATCCGCGGGTACACCCTCGTTCGTTGCGCCGGCGGTCATCGCAGCCGCGTAGGCCATGTCGACCAGTTCGTTGGAGTCGCAGACGATCCCGAGGTAAAGCCCGGTCTCTCCCCGCTTGCGTCGACGGAGCCAGATGCTGGAGCCGACTGCCTTGCCACTGCTGTACAGATCGTCACCGATTCCATACAGGTCAGGGACGCCCTCGGGACCTGATGCAGCCTCGTAGTTGCCGAACGCGCTCCAGCCGAGCGGCTGCAAGGCGTCCAAATAGAACGCTAGCGACCTATCGATGTCGGTGACGGAGATGTAGACGTGGTCGATCATGCGACTCCCTCAAATGACGAGTGATCACACGGTAGGCGAGCACCGTCACCGCCGGGCTTCGATTCCTCCGCAGTGGCCGCTCGCGCTGGGCGACAGAGACGCATGGCGCCGCGCGGGTCGGCGGTACTGCCGGTTGGACGACGTCCCGAATGAGCAAGGTGTGCACCGGCTGCACGAGGACGGCGCCGGGAGTCGTGTACGTCGGACGTGGCCGGATGCGTGCGCGCGTGGCCGCGCATCTGGCCAACGCAGCTGCCTCCGTTTCCGCTACGGCCGAAAACTCGCCCAGTTCCGGCCGACCGCGGTGTCG
>DATAZK010000167.1:0-2093 GCA_036272075.1 Frankiaceae bacterium | reverse complement strand
GGCCGAGATCGACGGGTCGCCCGCCGGATTCGCGCTCTTTCACGGCACCTTCTCCACCTGGGAGTGCCTACCGGGGATCTGGCTCGAGGACCTCTTCATCCCGGACCGCCACCGCCGCGCCGGCGTCGGCTACGCGCTGCTCTCGCACCTTGCCTCGCTCGCGCTGGAGCGTGGCTGTCCACGGCTGGAGTGGGTCGCTCTGGACTGGAACGAGTTGGCGCTCGGGTTCTACAAGCGGTTGGGCGCCGAGCGCAAGTCTGACTGGGAGCTTCACCGCCTGCAGGGCGCGGCGCTTGAGCGCGTGGCCGGCGGCGAGGCGCGCGCCCGGCCCGCGTAAGGCCGGCGAGGCGCGCGCCTCTGGCCGATCAGCCCTCGAAGGGCGTCGGGAACGCCACCGGGCTGCGGAAGCCTTCGGCGTTCACGGCCCGCACCCCGAAGTACACGTTGTCCTTGGAGAGCGGGACGGTGACGCGGGTCTTCTTGCCCACCGGGATGACGTGCGTCCAGTCCGAATCGGTGGTCGCGCGCCAGACCACCTCGTAGCCCTTGAGGTCGGGCTCGGTGTTCTTGGCCCAATCCAGCGTCGTGCTGTTGGTGAGCTGGGTGGCGTCGATCTGGACCTTCTTGGGCGTCACGGGCGCATCGGCAAGGTTCATCAGGGTCAGCGCGTTCACCCGGGCTGCCCGGTCGTTGAAGTTGAAGTCCATGAACTTGGGCAGGTCGCCGAACACCACCCCGTGCACCGTGCGCGGAGTCTGATGCTCATGGTCGAAGTTCTCGACCGGCTCGGTGAAGCGGACCGCCGGATACCCGTTCTGCAGGAACGAGATCTGGTCGCCGCCCCGCAGGTAGCGGTCGCGTCGGTAGACCTGCTCAATCGTCATGTGAGTGGCGTTGTTCTGTGCCACCTCCTGGACGTACCTGGCCAGCTCCCGCGCCGGCGAGTCGCTCTCGCCCCCAACGTTCTGCAGGTCACCGATGGCCGTCGGGGTGAGCACCGTCGGGATCCCCTCGGAGAAGAGCCGGATCGTGAACGGCATCTTCTGGCCGTGGGGCCCGCTCGACCCGATGATGTCGTTGTTGAGCATCCCCTCGATGTCCATGTGCTGCTGCTTGGCCACCTTGGCGAAATGCGCTGACCCGTAGAGGTCCTCCTCCTCGCCGGGCACGGTGATGAACTTGATCGTGGCGTCGAAGCTGTGCTGCGACATCACCCGTGCCATCTCCATCATCGCCGCCACCCCGGAACCGTCATCGTCAGCGCCGGGGGCATCGCACTTGAAGTCGATGGGACCGGTGCAGCGCGAGTCGTAGTGGCCGCTGACGACGTAGACGCGGCTCGCCGATGCCGGTTGTGTGCCCTTGAGGGTGGCCACGATGTTCGTCAGCTTGGTGTCGCGCGGCATGCGCGCGTTCGGATCCTTGGATTTCGGCTGGATGAACGGCTGTTCGGCGACCGTCATCCGCCCGCCCGACGCCGCCGCATAGCCCTGCAGCGTGTGGAAGATGTAGTCGCGAGCGGCGCCGATTCCCCGCTTGGGGTCCGTCTGCGACGACAACGTCTGGCGCGTGCCGAAGCTGACCAACTTGGTGATGGTGGTCTTGATGTTGGCGGCGCTCATCTGGTTGAGCATCCCCCGAAACTCAGCCGGTACCGGCTGGTGAAAGGCCGTCGCCGTGGGGCTCGGCTTGGCTGGAGCGGTGCTGGGCCGCAGCGCAACTGCGCCGCCCACGCCTCCCGCCACGAAGCCTGTCGCCACGGCCGCGATGAGTGCGGGCCGAAACCGATGCATGTGATCTCCCCCCTGGGACCGGAGCGTCCCCTCGGCTCGGGGACTCCTGGATGCCGCCGCGCATACCCGTGACAACTCACACGTAACCCCGCGCTCACACGCTCAACGCCCGCATCAAGCCCGCTCAATAGGAAAGCCCCGCCGGAGCGGGGCTTTCCCTTAGCAGGCCTATAAGCCGGATCTTGTCAAGAGCAGTCATCCATCTGAGCGGCCTACCCGGACCTTGGCGGGTCACCTACAAACGGTCCTGCTTGGCCTAGCATCGAGTGGGGTTTACCTGGCCGCCGCGTCACCGCGACG
>DATAZK010000166.1:0-28526 GCA_036272075.1 Frankiaceae bacterium | reverse complement strand
AGCCCGAGCAGCCAGAACCACTTGCCGTCCTGCGATTGGTAGCAGGCCAGCAGCGGGTTGTAGAGAGCGCGTCGCAGGCCCCGGACCGGCCGGTCTCCTGCCATCTGCACCACGAGGTCCGAACCGAGTACGTAGAGGCCGGTCCGCAAGAGCGAGGTCTCGACGAGGGAGCCTTGCCCCGTGCGTTCGCGTTGGAACAGTGCCCCGGCGATGCCGGCGACCATGGCCAGCCCGGTGGGGTGATCCCCAAGACCCGGCCGGGACACCGGGGGCGCGTCCCCTTCCGGAGTAAGGGCAAGCGCAATGCCGGCCCTGGACCAGAACGCTCCGATGTCATAACCCGCCTTCTCGGGAGCAGCCTGGCCATAGCCGGTGATGGACGCATACACCAGTCGCGGGAACCGCTCGGTCAGCGTGGCATAGTCCAGCCGCAGGCCGGCGAGAGCCGCCGGCCTCAAATTCGTCACGAAGACGTCGGCGTCCTCCAGCAGCCGCAGCAGGATTTCGCGGCCGACTTCCAGCTTGAGGTCGAGGCAGATACTGCGCTTGTTGCGGTTGTCCAGCTCGAAGTACGCGGTCTGGGTATTCGCTCGGTGGGGGTCTCCCGCATGCGGCTCGACCTTGACGACGTCAGCACCCCAGTCGCCGAGCATGGCAGCTGCTGCCGGGCCGGCGATGACGACGGCCAGCTCCACCACCCGTACTCCAGCAAGCGGCTTCGGGTTCGTTGTCTGCACTCGTTCAACTCCTTCTGCGGAGCTACCGCCTGGAACCGATCACGGGCACGCTCGTCACGAAACTATTACGCCCGGCCCGAAATCACCGAAGGGGTGATGCCGTGCGGCTGCAAGCCGCGACGACCCCTCGAGCCAATCGCTGGATGTCCTCGGCAGCGGTGTCCCAGCTCGCCGCGAACCTGATCCTCCCGGGACGGTCCCAGAGCGAGGCCGGGGCCCAATCAGCAAGAGCCGCAGCACATTCCGGGTCCAGGTCGAGGAAGACGAGATTGATGTCGACGGAGTGCACCGCCGCGATCCCGTGGCTGCTCAAGGTCTCGGCCAGTTCGGCCGCCCGGGCGTTCGCGGCGCCCGCCGCGTTCAGCCACTTCCCGGGGAAGACGGCCGACCATTGAGCTGCGACAAAGCGAGTCTTGGCCGGCAGTTGACCGCTGCGCCGCCACCAGACCGGGTCCCCCGAGCGACTGATGACAGCCTCCGCGCTCATCAACCCAGCCTTGCTCCCGCCGACGACCAGATGGTCGACGCCGGTGGCCCAGATGTCGGCCAGGGTCGCGCCGTAGGACGCCAAGGCATTCGACAGTCGGGCACCGTCGATCATCACCGGTGAACCAGCGGCATGCGCCAGTGCACAGATCTCCGCCAGCCGTTCGGGGCCGTAGACGGTCCCGTCCTCGGTCGCCTCCGTCACGCAGACCAGGCCGGGCCCTTCAGCCAGCGTGGCTTTCAGGGCACCGAGATCCAGACGCCCGTCCGGAGCGGCGATGAACGTCTCCCGGGCACTGGACAGGTACGCCGGACCGCTCTCCTCGTCCATCGCGATATGAGACTGTGCCGCCGCGATCAGTCGTGGCTGAGCAGCCAATCCGGCGGCCAGCATGTTGGCGCCGGTCCCGCTGAAGCACAGGCGCACGTCGGCTGCCTCGTCGCCGACCTCAGCCTTGAAGCGCGCAACGACATCACGCGTCAGGCCATCCGCCCCGTAGGACTCGGCATGTCCGACGTTCGCGGCAAGGACGGCCGCGAGAACCTCGGGCTGAGCCGGTGCTGTCGTATCGGAGGCGAAAGACCGAGCAGGGGGCGAAAGTTCAGCAAGCGCAGCATCAATGGCACGGCGACGAGCGCCGGCCGTCAGGCTCACGCCAGAAAGCGCGTGCCGATGATTCGGCCTTCGCGCTCGCCATCCGCCGCCGTGTGGTCGGCGACGACGAAGGTGCGCTGCAGCCAACGGTCGGTGCCATCGAAGCGCGGCTTGAAGGGGCTGCGCCCATGGACCGCCACATCGTTGTCGACGACGAGCAGATCGCCGGCCTCGAGCACCACCCCGGTCGCCAACTCCGACGTCAGAGCTGACAATCGCTCGAGAGCACCCTGGGCCTCGTCGTCCGTACCGCGCATGAGATCAGCATCCAGCCAAAGCTTCGGCCGCGCGAGGTCCCCGGTCAGGATCGCCCGCGGAAGCGAACGTTTCGAGGACGGACCACCGACGTAGGACTCATCCGCAGCAGTCGTGAATCGGGCGGCCGCGAGCACGGCCCGGTCTCTCGGACTCAGCGCGGCGGTGAGCGCACGGACCGAGCACAAGGTGGTCGCGGCCGCTGGATCACCCCGCAGGCAGAGCAGCAACAGATAGCGCGGCCGGTGGGGATGAAAGGCCGCCTCGGTGTGAAACGCGAGGGTGGACTTCGACGAGGTGGACACCTGGCGATCCGCGTCGCGCGCCACCGGTGCAATGTTCTGCACCAGAGCGCCGCCGTGCTCGGGCGCGTATCCGACCGGCTGGCCGAGACGACGGGCGACTGTCAGCAGCGCAAACTCGCTGGCTTTGTTCAGCTTTTCGGCGCTGACCGGCAGCGACGGGGTCAGCGGAAGATCCCCGACCGGCACCCCGCGTATCAGCAGCGCACCGGCATCGTTGCCATGATCGGCGAAGTCGACCAGCGCGTCATGAACGCCGGCGGGAAGCAACCGGCCGGAGCGGCCGGCGGCCCGCATGAAAGGCGACGCATTGATGTCTGTGCCGCCCTCGCCGAGCAGCCCGAGATCCCAGTCCTCGGCGCAGACGCTCTCGATGTCGGGGTGCGGCAGGCGAGACCCGGGGTGAGAGCGGCGGGCACGCTCGTCGTCTTCCAGGACTGATCCCACGATGCCCGTCGTCGCACGAACGAGCGCGAGCGCGTTGTCGCCGATCTCCAACCGGCCGGTCCACTGCCCCGGGAGGACAACCAGCCGACCTGCGCCAACAGCGAACTCCGCGACGACCGTACGGCCATCCACCCGGACCAGCGCTTCGCCATTGAGCCCGTTGAGCTCGATCAGCTCGGTCAGCGCGAGCTGCAGACCGGCGAACAGGCCGCAGCCCGCAGCGTCCATCGTCTCCGCGCGAACAAGAGGGTTGTCGCCGGCGACGGGCGGCAGCAGCGCTCCAGTCACTCCAGCCCATCGGAGCGCCTCGATGGCGCACATCCCGACGTCGAGCAGGACGACTCGTCCGCCGGCCTGCAGACAACTCGACAGCGGACTGTCCGGGCCGAGCTGGGAGATCACCGGCTCGCGCAGGACCAGCGGATGATCGAGAACGGACTCCGGCCGGAGAGCGGCGCGAAATCCTCCTGTCATCCGCTCAGATTACCGCAGGATTAGCTGCCAGAACGGTGGTAGATCGCGTGATTCCACCGTTCAGTGGAGTGCCCGGGACAAGCCGAGTCCATCGGGGTGTCGCTGATTGCGCAGCCAACCGGCTAATTTGTGGCCACCCAACCAACGGAGAGCGCGATGCTGATCTCAACGATGAACGACATTCCGGGCTACCAGATCACGCAGGTCCTCGGGGAAGTATTCGGACTGACCGTGCGAAGCCGCAACGTCGGATCGCAGATCGGTGCGAGTTTCAAGTCCCTCGCCGGGGGCGAGCTCAAAGGTATGACCAAGAACCTGGTCGACAGTCGGCAGCAGGTGATCGAGCGAATGGTCGGCGAAGCTGAAGCGCGCGGTGGAAATGCGGTCGTCGCGATGCGCTTCGACACCTCTGAGATGGGTGGCAACTGGACCGAAATTTGTGCCTACGGAACGGCCGTCATCGCCCGCCCCGTTCAATAGCTGAAGAGCGTATTGCCCAATCCAGAGGGGTCACCGCCGGCGCACTCGTGGCTTGAGGCGTCGGAGCTTCGGGTCGGCCTCGGCTGCATGCGCCTGGCGGACGAGGCGCCCATCATTGCTGCGGCTGAGGCCGGCATCACGGTGTTCGACACGGCACGCGCGTATGGCGGCAGCGAGCAGTTGCTCGGGCGGGCGCTACGCGGCCTGGAGGTGCGCGCCCGAGTCGTCACCAAGGGCGGCATGGGAGAAGGCTGGAAACCCGACGGCCGCGCGAAGACGATCCGTGCTGACTGCGAGCGAAGCCTCGCCGAGCTCGGCGGCCAACCGATCGACCTCTACCTGCTGCATGCCCCCGATCCGCGCACACCATGGTCGACGTCGGTGCGCGCGCTCGCCCGGCTCGTGGACGCCGGGCTCGTGTCGCGCGTAGGCCTGTCGAACGTCAACCGACCGCAACTCGAGGCCGCCCTCGAGCTCGCTCCCATTGCGGCAGTCGAAGTCGGGCTGAGCCGCTTCGACGACCGCGCGCTTCGCGGCGGAATGGTCAGCCGCTGCGCCGAGCTGGGGATCGCGTTGATCGCCCACTCCCCCCTCGGCGGCCCGCGCCGGGCGCGCAAACTCGTGGCGCAAGAGGCCGAGCAGGCGCTGGCCTGGCTGCTCGCCCTCGGACCTCACGTGGTCGCGATACCTGGTGCGACGCGAGCCGAGACCGCCCGTTCGGCGGCGCGCGCCGCCACGTTGGAAGTCCCGATTCCTCAGCAGCCGCAGGTAAAGACGCCCGCGCGCGAAGGCGAAGTCGTGCTCATCATGGGCATCCCCGGCGCGGGCAAGAGCCGTCTCGCCAATGATTGGGTCGCGCGCGACTATCAACGGCTCAACCGCGATGAGCGCGGCGGCTCCTTGAAAGCACTCGCCGCGACTCTCGACGACCGACTCGCCGCCGGCGCCACTCGCGTCGTGCTCGACAACACCTACCTCACGCGCGCGTCACGCAACCAGGTGATCGAAGTAGCGCATCGACATGGGCATGCCGCGCACTGCGTGTGTGTGCAGGCACCGCTCGCCCAGGCGCAGATCAACCTCGTCGAACGGCTGCTTGACCACTTCGGCGAGCTCCCCACGCCGGAACAGGTGCGTGAATCCCGGGTGCCGGGCTTGCTGCTGCCCACGTCGCAGATGCGCGCCCTGCGAGAGCTGGAGCCTCCGACCAGCGATGAGGGCTGGGACGGCGTGGAGGCGGTCGCCTTCGCACGCGAGCCGAGAGGCGGAGTGCGCGGCGTTTTCGTTGCGGCCGCCGCCGTGGCTGCCGGCTTCCAGCCGACTGACGCACCGCACCTCGTCTTCGACTGGGATCCGGGCGGTAGCCGCGAAAGGCTCGACGCAGCAGTCGAAATCATCGGTGGCGATGCCGAAGGTGCGCTCTGCCCGCACGCCGCCGGACCGCCTCAATGCTGGTGCCGTCCACCGCTTCCAGGGCTCCCTCTGGCTTTTGCTCGCAAGCACGGTATCGACCCAGCGCGGTCCCTCGTCGTCGGTACCGGCCCGGCCCACCGCAACCTCGCAGAAGCGCTCGGGGCGGACTACCGGCAGGTGACACCGTGACGGCCGCGCTGTTCGTGGCGATCGTGCCGCCGCCGGATGCAATCGCGTCACTGCAGACGGCGCTGGATCGGCTCCGCGAAGCTACGCCGGAGCTGGCATGGGTGGCGCCTCGACGGTGGCACGTCACGTTGTGCTTCCTGGGTTCTTACGAGCCCAATGAAGCGTTGCGGTCAGAGCTCGCCAGGGTGGCCACCAGCCAGGAGGAGATCGCGATCGAAGTCGCAGGAGCCGGCCGGTTTGGCGACCGGGTGCTGTTCGCCAATCTCGCCGGTGACCTCAAGCCCCTCGCCGCCGGCGTCACCCGTGCCGCGGAACGCTGCGGTTACGAGGTGGAGGATCGGCCGTTTCGCGGTCACCTGACGCTCGCCCGCAGCCGGCGTACGCGCATTGACCTGCGTCCGCTGGTGGCCGCACTTGCTGAAGTCCACGGCCCCGTCTGGAGGGTGAACGAGCTGCGCCTGATGCGAAGCGCGCAATCTGACTACGAGACCGTCGACTCGTGGCCGCTGAAGTCATCGGCTTCGACGTACAGGTGATACCCGACGGACAATTTCCGACCATGCGTGTGATCTGGCGGCCTCACACAGCGAACCTCTCGCGGCGGATTCCGTGGTACTCCGAGCAGACCTTCACGTATCCCGAGATCGGCGCAACGCGCGAAGCGCTTCCGCCGGGATATCACCGTGTCACCGAGCGCACCGTCCTTGGCAAAGGTAAGGGGGTCTTCGACGCCGCCGGCAGTGCGCTGATGAACTGGTCGATGCATCGCCGAGCCGGACTGGCCGTGGCCGCGTCGGCCGAGCGCGTCGACGTGGGCGTGACCGCCGTCATGGCAGTGACATTGGGGCCCCTGGGACTAGTTCTGCCCTGCCGAGTGGTCTGGACCGAAGACGGGCCCGACCGCTGCGGATTCGCCTACGGCACGTTGCCCGGCCATCCCGAACGGGGCGAAGAATCCTTCGTCGTGCAACGAGATGGTGACGTCGTCACCTTGTGCATCATCGCCTTCAGCGCGCCGGGCAACGTCGCCGTCCGACTTGCCGGGCCAATCCCTCGCTACCTCCAAGCGCGCGCCACCACGCGATACCAGCAAAGCCTGGCGTCACTGTCGGCCGAGCCGTCATTGCTCGACGATTGAAATGCCGGTAGTCGTATCTGGACGCGATGCTCGCGCAATTGCGAGCCAACGGAGCTGGCGTGGACGGCGAGATTCAGGAGATCGCCGGTGACATTCGATTCGGCTGGGGGACCGACTCGGAGGGCAATCGGGTCGAGCTGTTCCTGCTCGCGGGACCGCCCGAGTTCGTCTCAGCACCAGATAGCCTGGCCACTTTTGGTCTACAGCGAGAATCCGCTCAGATCGAAGGGATTGCGCCGCCGTCGACCGGCACCATCGCGCCGGTGATGAACGACGCCGCTGGGGAAAGCAAGAACGCTGCCACTCGACCGAACTCCTCAGGCTCGCCGTACCGGCGCAGCGGAATCAGCTGTGACTGAGCGACTCGCACCTCGTCAGGATCGCCGCTCAGCGCATCGAACTCCCGCACCCTGTCCGTGGCGATACGGACAGGCAGCACTCCGTTCAGCCGGATGCCGGACGGCCCGACCTCCCGGGCCAGCATCTTCACTGCGCCCGCCAGAGCCGGGAAAACAGCATTGGATACGGGAAGATTCGCGATGGGGACACGCACCGAAGCAGCGAGGATGAAGACCAGGGAGGCCCCTGTCCCCTTGACAGCGTCGGCGTCGGCGTCGGCGTCGACATCGACATTGGCATCGGTTGCGGCCAGCCTGACGAAGTCACGAGCCAACCGGACGGCACCCAGGAAAACGTCCTCGAAGCCCGCGCGCCATACCTCATCCGAAGTCCCCAGGCCGGTACCGGCCGGTGTCCCGCCCACGCTGACCAAGGCGCCATCCAGCCGGCCGAATCGCTCCTTGGCGGTCGTGATCAGCCGGGCAGCCGACTCGGGATCGGCATTGTCCGACGCGATCCAGGCGACGCGGTCAGCGCTTGCCTTGCCGGCCACCAGCCTCTGCGCCGCGGCTTCCAACGACTTCGCGTTCCGCGAACTGATCACTACATGAGCACCCTCGGCCACCAGCTCCCGGGCGGCCGCGAAACCAAGGCCGCGGCTACCGCCGGTCACCAGAAAGACCCTGTCGCGAAGGCCCAGATCCATTTCGCCATTGTGCCTCGGTGCTCTGGCCTGGTTGGAGCGACCCCGATGACAGGGAGAAACCATCAGCTCCGGTCTATCGATTCTCAGCGCCACCCAGCTGGTCGCGATTGTCCAGCAGATGCCGGTAGAGCGTGCCCGCCGGATCGATGGTCTCCCACGGGTAGTGCACCCACCCGTTCGTCTCCACCACGAAGAAGTCAGGTGCTATGCCTGTCGTATTCGGCCCGGGCTTGTAGTGAATCGCTGCCGTCAGCACCGCCGACGCACCTAGGTCCAGCAGCATCCGCTTGGCGCTCTGCATCGTCTCGCCGGTGTCGTGGACCTCGTCGGCAAGCAGGACCACCTGACCCGCAACCGCCTCCCGCGCGGGCACGGATCCGACCCGAAACTCGCCGGCCTGCGTGGGGTGCTCCCGGTCGTATTTGGAGATGCTCAGCGACAGCACCTCGCTACCGCTCAGGCCGAGCATCCGCGACAGCACGTTGACCATGTACAGGCCGCCACGGGGCACGACGGCGATGCGGCTGATCATCCCGCCCGGCTCGGCCAGCGTCTCGCGGATGATCTGATGACCGAGGGTGGTGGTTTTCAGAAAGACGCTGTCCCACGTTTCCCACACCGGCGCATCGCTGACGTCTGGCATGTGTCGAACCCTATTCACGGCGGTGGCTGCATCCGGCAGAACGCTTCGTGGATGGCACGCGGCTGCGTGAACCACACCCGGTCGCGGTGCGCGGCGAGGTGATCGAGCGCCCGAGCGAGCTGGCGGAGACGGAAGGGGACGCCGGAGATGAACGAGTGCACTACCACGCTCATCACCAGCGGCTGCTGCTCGGCGGCGGTCAGCAACTCATCGAACTCGTCGACGATCATGTCGGCGAAATCTCTCGCGCTCACCTGCCTGCCGATGATCGAGGTGCTGTCGTTGAGCTCGAGGGCATACGGGATCGCGAGCAGCGGCCCGTCCGTCGATGCGAGCCACACCGGACGGTCATCGAGGCGTAGGTCGAGCAAGTAGCGGTAGCCGGTCGCGGCCAGGAGATCGACCGTGTTCGGCGTGTGCGTGAGCCACGGGCTGGACCAGCCTCCGGGGCGCGTTCCCTCTTCCTTTTCGATGCGCACCGCCACCGACGCGAGGTAATCCCGCTCCTGCTTCGGCGCGAGACCGCTCAGCGAATCGGAGTTGGAAATGCCATGAGCGACGATCTCGGCTCCGGCACTGCGCACGGCGTCGGTGACGGCCGGGGCGACGTCGTACAGCATCGAGTTCAGCAGGACCGTCGGCGCAATCCCGGCAGTGCGCAACTTGTCCAGCAGCCGGAAGACGCCGACCCGGTTGCCGTAGTCCCGCCAGGCCTCGTTGACCAAGTCGGGCTGTGGCACATCGGGAAGCAGGTCCTCGCTCTGGCCCTCACCGCGCCGGTAGTCCTCGACGCCCATGGCGACGTACACGGCGAGGCCACGATCGCCGGGCCAGCGGCCACTGGAACCGGTCGTGATCGGGTCGTAGGAGTACCGCCGGGTCATGAATTGCCACCGATCCATCGCGTCATGCCGACATCGACAGCCGCGCCTTGACGCACCATCTGCTGGTACGTCGGAAGACGTCGGGCGGCGCCCGCCCGGCTGGCCAGCAGGTCGGGCCGCTGCGCCGCGAAGAGTTCGCGCGCTTCCGCGAGAAGGGCTGCTTCATCGACAGTCGTGACGGTTCCGCGCTCGGCGACCACACGACCGTCGACCATCGTCAGCACGACGCTGCCGCCGGACTCGCAGTAGACCAGCTGCCCCGCGATGTCGTTGCACGGCACGAACGCCGGTGCGTGCAGGTCGATCAAGGCGAGATCGGCGAGCATGCCCGGGGCCACCGCGCCGAGCTCACCGCTGCGGAGCATGGCCGCGCTGCCGCCTTTCCAGAGCGCGTCGAGCACCTCGCCGGTCCGCGGCCACCCGTCGCTGTCGAGCCCGCCGATGTTGTGGATCAGCCCGGTGGTCTTGATGACGTTCCACATGTCGCAGGCGTCGTTGCAGATCGCCTCATCCACGCCCAGCGCGATCGGGATGGCCCGGTCGCGCATCGCCCGGAAGGGCATGACGCCGCTGCCCAGACGCAGATTGCTGACCGGGTTGTGCACGACCACCGCGCCAGACGCGGCGATCAGATCCAGATCGGCGTCGTCCACCCACACCGCGTGGATGACGTTCGTACGCTCGTTGAGGAGCCCCAGCTCGTCGACGTACTGGACGAGCGAACGTCCCCCGAACCGCGGATGCACCTGGCCGAGGACGCGCTGGGTGCGAGTTTCGAGCACATGGGCGTAGAGCGGCACCCCATGCCGCGCGCTCAGACCATCCAGCGCTGCGAAGTACTCGGGGCTCACCCGCTGCGGCGCTGAAATCGACACCGCGCCGGTGAGGCGCCCGCTGCAGGCACCGTGCCACGTGTCGAACAGGTACCGGTACAGCTCGAGCAGCGCTTCCGCGGCGAGCGCCGGGCGCGCGTGCACGTCCGGACGCAGCGCATCCGGTGCGATTTCGGCGAGGAACGGCAGCTTGTCGGCCTCGGCGAGCTCCGGTTGATCGAGGGCGACCGCAGCCCGGATTCCACAGTCCGCGTAAGCCGAGCAAACCGCGTCGATGATCTCAGGGTCGGGGTAGGGCATCAGGAAGGCGTCGTCCTGCACCGCGGTCGTGCCCGTTCGAAGCATCTCCAGCGCGGCCAGCATGGTGCGCAGATACGCCTCACGCGGACTCGGACGTATGGCGTCAGCGGGCGTCTCGTAGAGCATGAACAGTTCGAGCGGCAGGCTCGGCAGATCGCCCTTGAGATGATTCGCGGGCGAATGGAAATGCGCGTTGATCAGGCCCGGAACGAGCAGATGATGCCCTGCTCCTTCGACGATGCGTACGCCCGCCGGGGCTTCGACGCCAACCCCCAGCTGCGCGATGCGTTGACCGGTGATGAGGACATCGGTCGGTCCGCTGATCCGGTCCGGCGCCTGTGCGTCATAGACGAGGACATCGCGAAAGAGCGCGCTCATGCGGGCGGTGCGTACGTTCCCGCGCGCGAGGTCGACAGGCCCTGCGCGAGCAAGCCTTCCACCATGGTGACCGCGGCGGCCACCCCCTCGATGACCGGCATGCCGAGCGCTTTGGTCAACGGTTCGACGAGATCGGCCAGCCCGGCGCAGCCGAGCACCAGCGCCTCCGCCGCGTCTTCAGTGACGCCCTTGCGCGCTTCGGCGAGAACGCTCTCCAGCAAATGCAGCGAGCCCTCGTGAACTTCGGTGACCGGCTCCTCGATGGCCCGGACCGTGCAGCGATGACCGAGCCCGGTCTCGCGCAGTACCCGATACGACTGTTCCCGCGTCCGCAGCGGCAACGTCACGATCGTGAAGCGCGCGGCGACCATCGCCGCGCTGAAGAGCGCAGCTTCGGTCATCCCGACAGCAGGGCCGCGGGCCGTCTCCTTGGCCGCCGCCAGGCCGGTGTCGCCGAAACAGGCGATGACGTAACCGTCGCTTCCCGCCGCCTCGCCCGCGCGCACCTGCTCGAGCGCGGCGAGGGCGCCCCAAACTTCGTCCGTATTGCTCTCCACGGAGTCGACGCCGCGAGAGGCGGTGGAGCCCACAAGCCGGGTGTCCGGCCGAGCCACGCGGCGCGCCCCGTCGAGCATGGTCCGGGTCATGGACTCGGTCGTGTTCGGGTTGACGATGGTGATCGTCCATGCCGAGCCGCTCCTCACGGCGCCATCGTGACAGAGCGGTGTTTCAGTCAGGCAACGTTTGATCCACCATCCGCGGCCGGACCGCACCAGGGTCGAGCTCGCTCCTCCGCTTCGGGTTCAGACACGCGTGCCCACAGCGGCTGCCGTACTCAGGGGCCGGTGACCGGCCGGTCCTCGGTGAACTCGACCTGCAGTTCGCGTACCGCGATCTTCCAGCCTTCGGCGCCCCGGCTGTACTGGTCGAGATAGCGGATCGCCATGACGTAGTCCATGGGACCTTTGCCCTCGACCTCACGGATGTGGTGGGCCAGGCAGTAGGTCTCGCCCGTGGCCGAGTCGCCGTCCAGGTCGATGTATTGGTTCGCGACGACGTGCATCGTCGTCTCATACCGAGTGAGGCCGGCCATAGCCTTCGCGATCGACTCCCGCCCGACACGTTCGCTGATCGGCTCGGGCTTGCCCCGGTGGTAGATGCGCAGAACTCCGTCGGGCAGGAAGAGGTCAGCAACTCGCTTGCCGTCGGGCACGTCGACCCCCCGCGCGTAGTCCGCGGCGAGCTGGCGAAGTTCCAGCTGATCGGCGAGTCGCTCAAGGTCGAGCTTGGTCATCGGATCAATCCTTCTCGTGTAACCGCAACAGCGGCGAGCGTCGCGTTCGCAGTACCGATCCTTCCCGATTGCCCGCCGAGTCACGGCGTCGGGTATTCAACGACCACGACAAAAGACCCGCGACTCGTCGCGGGCTGGTCCGGCGTAGATAGATCTACCCACCCCCGAACCGGCAGTTTCGCCCCTGCCCGGCGACTGCCCAGCGATCGAAACTGACATCGCAGGCAAGTCAAAACCGGGTCAGGAAGCGGGAGCCATGAAATACGTCAGAGCATCCTCGACGCCGATCAAGTTCGGCGCGGCGATCGTCGCTCTCGCGGCGGCGGCAGCGGGATGCGGATCGTCGGCGAAGAGCCCGGCCGTCTCGGCAGGCAGCGGTAGCCCCGCGAGTACGTCGCCCTCCGCGAGCGTCTCGGCCACCGCGCCTCCCGCGTCCACCAAGACGATCGCCCTTCCGGCGCCGTGCACGCTGCTGACGATCGCGGACGTCGAGCCCCTGTTCGGTACGACCGCGCTCCAAATGACACCGACAACCGGCCCCGTCCAGGGGGTGGCGGAATGCAGCTTCAACCTCAGCGTCGGGGTTCAGGCCAAGACGGTGAGCGTCGTCACCCACACCGACTTTCCCCACGACCTCAGCTACGTCTTCCCGAGCCAGGGAACGACGCCGGTGTCCGGTCTCGGCGACCCCGCCGTCCTGCAGACCAACCAAGGGAGCAACGGGGCCAGCGACAGCACGCTCACGGTGAAGCTCGGCACGAACGCACTTGCGATTCACGTCGAGTGGTACACCGATCCGGTCAACAACGCTTTCGTGACTCAGCTGACGAAGACCGCCCTGGCCCGCGCTCATCCGTAGGCCGCCTGCTGACTTCGGTAGATCTCGGCGTAGCGGGTCTCAGCCGCGAGCAGGTCGCCATGGCTCCCCCGTTCGATGACCTGACCGCCTTCGATCATCAAGATCTGATCGGCCAGGCGCGTCGTGGCGTAGCGGTGGGAGACGAAAACGACTGTCGTGCCGAAGGTTTGAGCGAGATCTCGGGCGTTGGCGACGCATCGTTCGAGGAGGCGTTGCTCGGTGACGGCGTCGATGGAAACGGTGGGCTCGTCCAGGATGAGCAGCAGTGGAGACGGGCGCATCAGCCCCCGGGCCAGGGCGACACGCTGCCACTGCCCACCGGAGAGTTCACGACCTCCGAAACGCTGACCGAGGACGGTGTCCAGGCCGTCGGGCAGCGCGTTGACGATCGCGTCGGCCTCGGCGCGGACGAGTGCCTGCAGCGTTGCGCTGTCGTCCGAGAGCCGGCTGAGATCTCCGCTGGCCACCGACTCGCGGGCGGTCAGCTCGAAACGCGTGAAATCCTGGCAGACCACCGACGTCTGCGCGAACCAGTCGGCCGGATTCACGTCAGCCATCGGCTGGGCATCGATAAGGATGGCGCCGCCGGTCGGCCGGCGAAGGCCCAGCAGCAGATTGACGAGCGTGCTCTTTCCGGCGCCGTTCGGACCGACCACGGCCGTCACCGAGCCGGCCGGTAGGTCGACGTCGATCGGGCCGAGAGCGTCAGCCGTGGCCCCGGGGTATCGGAACCGTACGCCGTGCAGGCTGATGCCCTGCTTCAGCGCAGGAGGCACGGTGAGGACGCTGGAGCCCGCAGCGCCGCCACCGAGGCGAAACGCGGTGGCGTCGATGATCCGCGCATAGTGACCGGCGAGCTGCAATGAATTGCGCAGACCGGCAACGGTCGCCGCCCCGTTCGACGCGAGCATCGTCAGCTGCGTCGCCGCCACGGCAAGCAGGAACAGCGATGGACCGGACAACTGCCGGTCGGATGTCGTGAGCACCACCCCGAGAACCGCTGCAATCACGGCGCAATAGCCGGCCCAGGACACGAGTCTGAGCTTGAGGGCTTGACCATCGGCCCGGGTGAGCTCGTCGTCGACCTCATCCCAGGTGGCCGTGTAGCGACGAAGTAACGCCTCGGAATGCCCGAGCGCACGCAGCTCCTTGCCCTCGCCGGGCCCGGTGGCCACGTCATAGAGATGCAGCGCGATGCGCCGGTTCTCGGCCACCCGCTCCTCCGCGCGTCCTGATGCCGCCTCGGTGCGGGAGTAGATGACGACGACGGGCAGAGCTACCAGGGGAAGCGTGGCGAGCCACGGATTCACGGCAGCGAAAAGCCCTGCCGTGACAAGCGTTCCGACCACCAAGCCGACCACGCCACTGAGGAATGCCAGCGCGTTGGCCAGGGGACCGCGGCCTACCCGGAGTAGTTCGAGACGGTCGACGAACTTCGGATCGTCGTACATGTCGATGGTGTGAACGCCGGAAAGCCTGTCCAGCAAGGCGAAGTCGAGCTCCGATGAGGTCACCTGGGCCAGCCGGAGCAAGCCGTTGGCGGCTTGCCAGTAGCCCACGACGGCCGCTGCCATCAGCGCGACACCGCCGACGACGGCGGGAATGATTACGTGGCTCGACTGCCCGGGTCGCAGGGTGAGGATCGCCCGGCCGCTGAGCGCAATGATCCCGGCGAGCAAGGGAAATACGGGTACCAGAGCGAGCGTGGCGCGCCAGGGATCGCGCCGGTAAGCCAGTACGACGACGCTGCGCATCGCTCGCGTGGGACTGGTCGCCGGCGCCGCGGCCGAGCGCTCAGTCATGGCTTGCCTCGAAGAACGCTTTCGCCTGGCTCTCGAAGAGCGTGCGGTAGGCGCCGGCGAGCTGCATGAGCTCGTCGTGCGTGCCGTCCTGTGTCACCTGACCGTTCTCGAGGACGACGATGCGATCCGCATGGCGGACGGTGGCAAAGCGGTGCGAGATGAGGATCGTGGTCAGTGAGCGCCCTGGGGCCAACTCTTGATTGAGCACTGAGTCGAAGAACGTGAGTTCGGCGCGCGGGTCGAGGTTGGCCGTCGGCTCGTCGAGGATCAGTAGCCCGGCGCCGGACTCGACCGCATGCAGTGCCCTGGCCAACGCCAGCCGTTGCCATTGCCCGCCGGAGAGGTCGACGCCTCCCCGGGCAGAGGCGTGCAGCGGCGTCTGCCATCCGAGCGGCAGCGCTTCGATCAGATCGGTGACGCCTGCCCGCTTGGCTGCGTCCTCGACGGCAGCTGGAAGCTCCGTTTCATCAACGCGAGCCGGATGCGGCCGCAATCGGACATTGTCCTGTGCAGGCAAGCGGAAGTGGATGAAGTCCTGAAAGAGGACGCCGACGCGGCTGCGCCACTCGGCCGGCTCCATGTCACGCAGCGAGATCCCGTCGACCTCGATCGCCCCGCCGTCCGGGTCGTAAAGCCGGCACAGCAGCTTGACCAGAGTCGTCTTCCCGGCCCCGTTGAGTCCGACGATGGCAAGGCGTTGGCCCGCAGGGATTTCCAGATTCAGCCCCGACAGCACCTGCGTCTGCGATCCGGGGTAGGAGAAGGTCACGTCCCGCAAGCGCACGCACGTGTCGACGGGCGGGGCGCTGCTGCACGCGTTGACGGAAAGGCCCGGCCGGACAGCCTTTTCGGCGGTGGCGACGGCATCGACGGCGAACACCCCGAACATCACGGGCACGTCCGGCAGCAGCCCCGGGACGAAGAAGATGTTGAGCGCAGCGAACACGCAGATGGCCGCCGCTCCGGTCGAAAGCGCATGGTCGGCGTACCGAACCCCGATCCACGACAGGCTTCCGGCGAGTCCGACTCCAAGAGCTGCCCCACCGCGCAGGTAGGACCAGTTGTGCCCACGCCGCATCTGCAGAGACTGGGCGATGCGCTCGTTGGTGCGTAAGCGATAGCGGCCGCTCAGCCAGGGAGCGAGACCGAAGACGCGGACCTCCTTGGCGGCGTTCGGTTCCTGAACGAGATCGCGCAGATAGACGAGATCCGGCGGCGCGTTCGACGTCGCCGCTCCCATCACGAGACGAATGGTGATGACGACGAAGAGCAGCTGAGCGAGCGCCCATACGAGAATTGCAGCGAGGGCGAGCAGTGGCTCGAACCACGCCAATACGGCCGCAGCGAACAGCGGCTGAAGGCGGACGATGAGCCCCGCCGGCAATTGCACCGCCGCATCGCCGGGAGTGAATGTGAACGGCGACAGGTTGCGAGCTGCGCCGTACAGCTTCAGCAGCTCCGGATCCTCCAAATGCGAGATGCCTGCCGGTGACGTGGACAGGCGCATCACCCGCCGCCGCAGATCGTGGTCGATCTTTCGCTTGAGCACCTGCCCGAGGGACACTCCGGCGAGCTGCCCCACCTGCAGCAGCAAGAGCAGCGCAGGAAGCGCCAGCACCAGCCCGAGCGTCACGCCCGACACCGACGGGTCCTTGGCCACCCTCCCGATGAGAGTCCCGGTCGTCACCCCGATGGCGACCTGCGCTCCGGCCGCCGCCACCGCTGAGAGGACCAGCGCCGCGCTGCGCCCCCGGTCGATGCGAGGCATGGTCCGCGCGAGAATCCGAAACCCGTTCAGCAGCGGTCGCGTCTCGCGCAGCAAGGCACGCAACCCGCACCACCTATTCACGCAGTCGGCTCCCGGCGACCGACTCGCTCGAGCCAGGCGGAACCTACAGCGGGCAGCCAGAGCCCACCACCAATTAAACGTAAAGGTACGGTCCGGCCATGCAAACGCTGCCGCTGGACTCCGCCGCCATCACGCCGGAATGGCTCACTGACGCGCTCAGCGCCCGCTACCCCGGCGTCCGCGTGGCAGCAGTCGACGTGCTTCACGAGCGGAGCAGCACCAACCACCATGTGCGCCTGGGAATCAGCTACGACGAGCGCGCCGGGCTCCCTGACACGATGTTCGCCAAGATGGCGTCACCCGATCCGGAGCACCGGGCCGCCATCGGAGCGACCGGCATGGGAACCCGCGAGGCCCGGTTCTATGACGAATTGGCGCCGTCGATCGACATGAGAATCCCGGCGAGCTATTTCGCCAGATCCGGCGATGATGGCGCGTTCCTCATGCTGCTGGAAGACCTACAGGCAATCGGCGCCGCGATGTCTGACGGCACCTGGGGCATCCCGGCTGATCTTGCGGCAGGCGCATTGAGCGACTTGGCCCGCCTGCACGTGAGTTTTGAGGCCGCCGACCGGCTCGCGGCGATCCGTCCCTGGGTCATGGCGACACCGGCGATGTCGTCGGAGTACACGAAGCCTCTCTTGCGACACGTGATCGACGAGAACGCCGCCGTGCTCTCGAAGGATTACATCGCCGTTGCCGAGATGTACCTCGCCGACTCCGACGCGATCATGGCGCTGTGGGCGGAGGGACCGCAGACCCTCATCCACGGCGACACGCATATCGGCAACCTGTTCATCGACGACGGTCGCGTCGGCTTCCTCGATTGGGGCCTGATGACCGTCAGCACGCCGATGCGCGACGTCAGCTACTTCATCACGATGTCGATGCTCGCCGACGAGCGTCGCAAGCACGAACGTGACCTGCTGGCGCACTACCTCGAGACCAGACGATCGCTAGGCGGAGCCGAGATCAGCGCCGATGAGGCTTGGCAGGCGCACCGCGTGCACACCGCCTACACGGTGCTCGCGTCGTTCCTGTCGCTCGTACCGCCTTACAACGGTGAGGATCAGCGGGAGTTCTCCGACGCATTCCGCAACCGCGCCATCACCGCGCTCGACGACCTCGAGACGGTCCCTGCGCTCAAGAGCCTGCTGCCCTGACGCGTCGGGCCCGGTTCACGCGGCTTCGAAGACCGCACCATCGGCGATGAGCTTGTCGATCGCGTCATCGTCGTACCCGAGCCGGTGGAGAATGACGCGCGTGTTCTGCCCCGGGACCAACGGTGGTCCCTGCACCACCCCGGGAGTGGCCGACAGGTCAAAGAGCAGACCACCGACATCCATGCGACCGACGAGTGGCTGCTCGTAGGACGCGACCCAGCCTTTCTCGATCATCTCCGGATCGTCGAACAGTGACAGCACGAAGTCCGGGTTGGCCACCTCGCAGGGCACCCCGGCGGTGTCGAGCAGGTCGAACCAGCCGGCCGCGCTTCGGCTCAACAGGTCGCCGCCGGTGATCCGGTCGAAGTCGGCGACATGCTGCTCGGTGACAAGGGCGATACACAGCCAACCGTCCGCCGTCTCGTGCAGGCGATACCGGTCGTTCCAGCCGAGCTGCATCTGATCGAGTTGCGGACGGTCGCTTCGGGTGCCGTCGGCCCCCAGCCACGTCAAGGAAGCGTTGAGCAGATGCGCATAAAGGATTGAGGTGTCGACGAACTGACCCTCACCGGTGCGCTCACGGTGCACCAGCGCCTGCAGAATCCCGATCGCCGAGAGGTAGCCGTTGCCGGTGTCGCCAAGCGATGTGTCGGGCCAGATAGGGGTGTTGCCCGCCTCGACGCCGCCCTCCATCCACGAGGTGCCGCCGAGCGCCGCGCCGGTCTGGTCGTTGCCCGGCAGCAGCATGCGCTGCGGGTCGTGCCCCCGGGTGTGGCAGTAGATGAGGTCTGGCTTGATCTTCTTCAGCGACTCATAGTCGACGCCGAGGTTCTTGGCGGCGTCGTAGCGCATGTTGTGCTGGACCACGTCGGCGGTTTGCAGCAAATCGTGCAGCACGGCCATGCCCTCGGGGCGTTTCAGGTCGATCATGATGCTCTGCTTGCCGCGGTTGCAGCACATGGCGATGCTCGTCTGCATCCAGAAGCTGTCGAACAGCCGGTTGTTCACCTTGATGACGGTCGCGCCGAGGTCGGCAAGCAGTTGCGTGCCGAAGGGGCCTGCCACGGCAAGCCCGAGATCGAGCACGACCACGCCCTCGAGCGGAGACGTGATGGATCGTCCGGACTCCGGCGGGGCCGACGCTGCGACGTTCGGCGCGGCCGCTTCGGCGCGCACCTGTTCGGTGTGCTGGCCGGGCGCCGCGACGCCGCCGATCGGCGGCGCAGGCGTCTTCTCGAATTGGTACGTCCGTCCGACCATGCGGATGCCGTCAACCTCGACGACGGAGCCGTCTTCCAGCAGCAGCGGGTCAAGAAGCGCATCCTCCGGTGAGCGCACGACTTGCACCGGAACGCCGACTCGCGCCGCGAGTTGCACCCAGTCCTCGCCCGGGAACTTGGCGACCGCCTCCCGCATCTGCTCGTAGTAAGCGTGCAGGACGACCATGTCGTCGACAGCCGGCGAGATACGCAAGGGTGCGTCCCGCGGCGGCTGAAGTTCGGCAGTGCTGTCGAGCGAGTCGAGCTCCGCGGCACCGAGGATGAAGCTCGGCAACGGGACCCAGTGGTGGGTCCACGCTCCGTCAGAGCCCTGGAAAAAGCCTTTAGGGGCACGCGGATCGAAGATCCAGGAGTTGAAGCCCTCTCGGTTAGCCTTCTCGGCGCGCTGCCACGCGCCGACCGTTGTCGCCAGCACGCCCTGCAACATCGACGTGTGCACGTGCTGCCCGCGGCCGGTGATCTCGCGCGCCAGGAGCGCAGCGTTGATGGCGACCGAAGCGTTGTAGAACGTCGCGACGCTGATCCAGGGAACACCGCTGAACAGCGGACCATCACGGTCGGCGCCGACGGCGCAGCCGGGCGGCGCTTCATAGCCCGGCATGACTTCATAGCCTGAAAGGCGTCCGATGGTCGTCCCGAGGACGCCTCGGCTTTCGTACTGCTGGCCCGTCCTTGCTGCGACGAGCGCGTCGTAGGCGGGTCGGTCGCTGTGCCGGCCGCTCTCCCCGTAGCCGGTGATGGAACAGTGCACGAGCCGCGGATTTTCGGCCATGAGCGTCTCGTGATCGATGCCGAGCGATGCGGCAACGCCCGGGCCGAAGCTCTCGATCACCACGTCCGCCTGACGCGCCAGAGCCTTGAAAACTTCGCGGTCCGCTGCGTCGGTGAAATCAAGCGTTGCGCGACGCTTTCCACGCAGCCATACGCGGCTGCCGGACAGGTCCGCGAAGGGGTCGCCGGCCGGCGGCTCGATTCGCGTCACCTGCGCGCCGTGGTCGGCCAGCAGCATGCCCGTCATGGGGCCCGAAATTCCCCAGGACAGATCCAGCACCTTGAGTCCGCCCAGAATCCCCGCACTCGTCATGGCCGCCCTCTCCCGATCACCGGCGTGGTTTCGCAAACATAGTATGCGCAATGCTTCCTTGTAAACGCGGACCGGGCGCTACCCCGTGGACCAGTCCGGCCGACGTTTCTCCAGGAACGCTGCCACCCCGTCGGCCATCTCAGCCCTCAGCTCCGGCGAGTCGCGAACCGCCAGGCTGGCCTCCCGCGCGGCCGGCACACCCTGCTCATAAGTCCGCCGCATCAGCGAACGTGTCGTTCGCACCGCCAGGGGCCCGTTCCCGGCCATCTTTCGCGCAAGTTCGGTGGCCACCGCCACCACATCCGCAGCCGGAACGCGACGATTCACCAGCCCCAGCTGAAAGGCGCGCTCGGCACTCATCGGGTCGCCGACCATCCCCAGCTCGAGAGCAACCGCAAGCGGAATCCGCGCCGGAAGAAACACAGCACCGCCGCCCGGAACGACGCCGTGACTCACCTCCGGCAAATGCACGTGAGCATGCTCGGCAGCAACCACCAGATCACACCGCAATGCCAATTCGAAGCCACCGCCACTCGCGGGTCCGTTCAATGCCGCAACAACCGGCACGCGATCCTCGGCGTCCATTGCCTCATCCAGGGCATGAACAGCGGCAGCCACCTCGCCCGGCGGTGCCGATCGCAGGACGCGCAGGTCCATCCCGGCGCAGAAGCTCGCGTCACCGGCTCCGGTCAGGACGGCAGCGCGACCCGGTGGATCGCGCAAGAACTCAGCCAATCCGAGCAGCGTCTCCAGGTCGAGGGCGTTGCGAACCCCTTCCCGATCCAGGGTCGCCAGAGCGACCACGCCATCGGACTGAACTAAGAGCGGCATCTGGCTCCCGATCGCTCAACACAACATCCCAGCAGGCACAGTCACCATCGGGATCGAATCTCCCGACAGCCTCGTATCGCTGTCAAGGCTGAAGGCGGCCACCGCGACATTGAAGAGCCGCGGCGAGCACGCGGGCTCCGCTCAGCCCCGCGCCCGGTTTGAACTCATTATCGGTGGGCCGCTCATACTGTTCAGATGAGCCAGGGTGACCAAGCGCAGGGCGCGCGGCACCGGCTCGGTCGCTGGACGATGGACCGCCTCGAAGGCTGGTTCGGCGGACCGGCCCGCGCTCGGGTGATCCTGACCTTGGGAGCGGTGCTGGCTCTTTCGAGCGCGGACGCCTCCACGGTGGGCGCGTCGGCGGGGACGCTGCGGCGCGCCCTACACGTCTCGAATTTCGACATCGGCTTGCTGGTGGCGGTCAATTCGCTGATGGCCGCAGTGGCCAGCCTGCCGTTCGGGGTGCTGGCCGACCGGCTCCCCCGCTCCAGGACATTGGGCCTGTCCATCGTCCTTTGGGGCGCTTGCATGCTCTGGAGTGCGACGGTCTCGAGCTTCACCGATCTGCTGCTGACGCGCCTGTTCCTTGGCATTGCCACCGCATCGGCCGGCCCGGTGGTCGCGTCGATGCTGGGAGACTGGTTTCCCGGCGACGAACGCGGCCGCATCTACAGCTACGTCCTCACGGGTGAACTGGTCGGCGCCGGTTTCGGTTTCGCGGTGACCGGCGACCTGACGGCGCTGTCGTGGCGGCTGGGTTTCATCGTCTTGGCTTTGCCGGCGTTCGCGCTGGCCGTCATGGTGCTTCGCTTGCCTGAGCCGGTGCGTGGCAACCGGGCACCGATCAGGCCTGGAATGCAGACCATTCCGACCAAGGCATACGTGGCGACGTCGGCCGACGACGGTGAGGATCAGCCCGATGAGACCGATGCCCAGCGGCTGTCACGTGAGCTCGGAGTGCAGCCCGATCCGGAGGCGGTGCTGACCGGCGATCCGCGCCGGCTCGGCCTCATCGCGGCCACCCGCCACATCCTGTCGATCCGCACCAACGTCGCGATGATCGTGGCCAGCGCCTTCGGCTACTTCTACCTGTCGGGCGTGCAGACCTTCGGCACTGAGCTGGCCCACGACCAGTACGGGATCAACCAGGCCGTCGCCAACCTGGTACTGCTCGTCCTCGGCGCCGGAGCTGTCGTCGGTGTGCTGGCCGGTGGATGGCTCGGCGACCGGCTACTGCGCCGAGGCAATATCAACGGTCGGCTGAGAGTGGCCTGGTTCGCTGCTGTCATCGCCGCGATCGCGTTCATTCCTGCGCTCGCCACCCACAAGGTGCTGCATGCCATCCCCTTCTTGATGCTGGCAGCACTGGGCCTGTCCGGGCAGAATCCGCCGCTCGATGCAGCGCGCCTGGACATCATGCCGGCGGGTCTGTGGGGGCGAGCGGAAGGCGTCCGGACCCTGTTGCGCACGCTGGCGCAAAGCGTGGCACCGCCGCTGTTCGGCTTCACCGCTGACGTCATCTTCGGCGGCGGCAAGGGAGCCCTGCGCTGGACGTTCCTCGTCATGCTGATTCCGCTGGCCATCAACGCGGTCTGGCTCTTTCGGGCCACCCGCACCTATCCCCGCGATGTCGCGACCGCCGCGGCGACTCAGCAGCGCTGACTTACTGTGAGCGCGTGAGCTCTCGCCGGCGGGTCGCGATCGTCACCGGTGTCGGCGCGGGCATCGGCCGTTCGACGGCGCTGGCCCTGGCACGAGATGGCTGCGACGTCGTCATCGCCGCCCGCACGGCCGAGTACCTCGACGAGGTCGTGACCGAGCTCGAATCACTGGGCGCGCAAGCACTGGCCGTGCCGACGGATACCGGCGACGTCGCCCAGTGCCGGGCACTGGTCGAACGCACCGTCGAGCGCTTCGGCCGGCTCGACGTGGTCGTCAGCAGTGCGGCCAAAGGCTCGCCCAACCACACGATCATGAAGGCCGATCTCGCCGACTGGCAGGCGGCGTGGCAAGTGAACGTCCTCGGTCCGCTCGAGCTGGCCCGCACCGCCGTGCCGCACCTCGCGAGCGGCGGAGGAGGAGCGATCGTCATGGTCTCGACGCTCTCCGTCCGCGCCATCAATCCGGGCCAGGGCGCCTACGCCGCGACCAAAGGGGCGCTGACCATCGCCGCCCAGACGCTGGCGCGTGAAGTCGGCGCCCTTGGCATCCGGGTCAACGTCGTGCTGCCGGGCTTCACCCCCGGCGCGAACACCGAGGCGATGTTCGGCCGCATGGCCGAGCGGCAAGGCACTACCCCCGAAGCCGTCATGCAGCGGATGGCGGACCAGACCGCGCTGCGGCGCCTCCCCGTCCCCGATGACATCGCCGACGCCATCGTTTTTCTCGCATCCGAGCGGGCGCGCTCGATCACCGGCCAGACGCTGGACGTGAACGGCGGGCAGTGGATGGTCTGAACGAGCACTACGCCGTGAGTGTCAGGAGTTCTATGAGGTTCTGGTCGGGGTTCCAAACCCTCGACAGGCATTGACGTTTCTCCTCCCGTTGCGAGGTTCGCGCTCTCAACCCACCGCTGAACGCCGGTTCTCGGCGTCGTGGACATGCGCGTCCACACCGATCACCCGCGGCATGAAGCGCTCCATGAACTCCTTCTCGTGAGGCAGGGCAAGGTGAGCATTGAGCAGTTCCTCGGTCTCCCAGCACTCGAAGAAACGGAACGTGTTCGGTTCACCCAACGCCTCAGCCCACCAGTACTCCACGCAGCCAGCGTCATTACGGCTGAGCGCGGTGATGTCGACGAGCCCCGCGATCACCTCGTCCCGGTCCTCCGCCTTGAACGTCAGGTATCCGCTGATGGCGTGCATGTAGTGCTCCTCGCTAGCGTGGTCGGCGAAAGTCTCGCCTACCCGTGGCAACGATGCCAGCCCCGTGGGAAATCGCGTGGCGAGCGCGTCTAACGTGCTACGCGTGACGACAGTCTTCCGGGAGGGCGCATGACCACGATTCCTCGAATCATCTCGGTCGATGATCACGTCGTCGAGCCGCCGGATCTGTGGACCAACCGGCTGCCCGCCAAGTACCAGGACCGGGCCCCGCGCGTCGAACGTGACCGCGGCGTCTTCAAGGTCCAGGGCGGAAACTTCTCGTTCGAGAAGGGCTCCCCGGAAGGCGAGTGGGGCGACTGGTGGATCTACGACGACCTGATCTACCCCTTCCCGAAGCTGTCGGCCGCCATCGGATTCGACAACCTCGACGCCGAACCCGTGACGTTCGAGCAGATCCGTCCCGGCTGCTGGAAGCAGAAGGAACGGCTCGAGGACATGGCGGCCAATCACATGGACGCGTCCATCTGCTATCCCAACGTGTTGCCCCGCTTCTGCGGGCAGGCGTTCCTCGAACGCGCCGACAAAGAGCTGGCGCTGCTGTGTGTGAAGGCCTACAACGACTGGATCATCGACGAGTGGTGCGCCGGTGACGGCAAGGGCAAGCTCATCCCGCTGACGCTGATCCCGCTTTGGGACCCCGCCCTCGCCGCCGAGGAGATCCGCCGCTGCGCCGGCAAAGGCAGCCACGCCGTCGCGTTCACCGAGAACCCGACCCCGCTCGGCCTGCCTTCGGTGCACGACAAGGACCGCTTCTGGGACCCCTTCTTCGCGGCGTGTGAGGAGACCGAAACGGTCATCAACATGCACATCGGTTCTTCGTCGCGAATGCCGGCGACCTCACCCGACGCGCCGTTCATCGTCAGTTCCGTACTCACGTTCCAGAACGCGATGGGCTCACTCGTCGACTACCTGTTCTCCGGTGTCTTCGACCGCTTCCCGAAGATGCGCATCGCTTACGCCGAGGGCCAGGTCGGCTGGATGCCGTACGTGCTCGAGCGGGCCGACAAGCTGTGGGAGGAGCGGGCCGACAACCAGTTCGGCACCAACCTCAAGCAGCCGCCCTCGAGCTACGTGCCGGGACGCATCTGGGGCTGCATCTTCGACGACGAGACGGGCCTGGCCAACCGCCACGTCGTCGGCATGGACCAGATCTGCTTCGAGGTCGACTACCCGCACGCCGACTCGACCTTCCCGCACTCGGAGGACACCGCCCGACGGATCTGTGAGAAGGCCGGGCTGTCGGATGAGGAGATCTACAAGTTCCTGCGCGGCAACGCGATCGAGCTCTACGGACTGAAGCGGATCGGCATCACCCGATAACGCTGCAACGCCCGGTTCACGCCTTCGGCTGCCGGTTGGAGGCGGCTACGGTGCGTCCGGCGTCGGCAAAAGCCTTGGTATCAAGGTGTCGTCGCGCCGTGTGAGCCGCTTCCAAGCTGAGCGCGGCCGACTCGCCCGAGTCATTGCCCTGGGCGTACAAAGCCAAGATCTCATTCGCCGCTGGCGTCGCTGCGAACCGTGCGGCCAGGTCGTGGGTGAAAGGCAGCAGGTCTGCATGCGGTAGGACGTGATTGACCAGGCCCATCCGCAGCGCCGTCGGCGCGTCGACCAACTCCCCCGTGAGGGACATCTCCCGTGCTCGCCTCACCCCCACGGCTCGCGGGAGCAGCGCCGTCAGGCCCCACGTCGGGACGGCATTCAGGCGGGCATGCGTGTCAGCGAAGAGGGCGCGTTCGGACGCGATGACGAAGGAGGCGCTCAGCGCGATCTCGAGCCCACCGGAGATGCACGGGCCGTTGACCGCGCAGATGACGGGTTTGCGCATCGCACGGAGCGCTCGGCCGGGGTTGTTGGCGAACTGGGCGTCGTAGGGATCGAATCCGCCGCTGGTGTCCTTGAAGTCGACGCCTGCTGTGAAGGCCGGGTCGGTGCCCGTCAGGATCACGGCCGTGACGGTGGCGTCCCGCTCCGCGGCGGCAAGGAGCGCGCACAACTCCTCGCGCATGGCCTTGTTCAGGGCGTTGCGGGCTCGCGGTCGGTCGAAGACGATGGTGCGAAGGCTCGCGTCGTCCTTGACGATCAAATGGCCAGAGGCCTCAGCACTCGCGGTCACTCGTCACCTCCTGGTGGAAGCGTCGAGCATCCCATGCCGTTGAATGGTGTCCTGCGTTCGCCCGCGACATGCTGGAGGAGCCTTGCCACCTCGCCCTGGCGTCGGTCCGCGAACCCTGCAAGCGCCCGCGACGACCATCCCGTCCGGCGGCCCTGCCTCTTTCGATCTCGTGCCGCGTGGGATCACGCTCGGTGCCGAGATCCGAGGACTGGATTTGCGGCAGCCGTTGACTTCGATCCAGCGCCGAGAGCTTGCGTGGGCGCTCAACGAGTGGAAGCTGCTGGTCTTTCACGGCCAGCCCTTGTCCATTGCCGAACATGCCGCGTTCGCCGGCACTTGGGGCACGCTCACCGACGATCAGCTCGGGGTGTCAAGCGAGCTGCCTGCCGAGGACTGTGTGGTGGTCTTCGGACGGGATGCCGCGACCGTCGGCAACGAAAACGCTTGGCACACCGACGGTTCTTTCCGCCCGGTGCCTACTGCCGGGACGACGCTTCGGGCTGTCGAGGTTCCGGATCGCGGCGGAGACACCCTCTTCGCCGACATGGCCGCCGCCTACGACAACCTCAGCGAAGAACTGCGCCGTCGCATCGCCTCCTTATGGGCAACGCACGACTGGAGCATCGGCTACTACGCCCAGAAGTACGCCGCTGATCTTCCCCGGCTCCGACAACAGACCCCACCCGTCGCTCACCCGGTCGTGATCTCACACCCGCGAACGGGCCGGCCGACGCTCTACGTCAACCCGCTCTTCACGGCTTCGATTCAAGGGTTGAAGCGGGCCGATTCTGACGGCCTGCTGGACGAGCTGTTCCAGCAGGCGACCTTGCCGGAGTTGCAGTTTCGGCTGCACTGGGCTCCTGACACCCTGATCCTCTGGGACAATCTGGCAGTCCAGCACTACGGGGCGAGCGACTACTTCCCGCAGCGACGAGTCCTCGCGCGGGCCACGTTCTTTCCCACCGAGATGAAGCCGCCGCAGCCGGCCTTCGACAACCCTGCTCCCTGACTCAGGACTCGGCTCGGCCGATACGGCGGTTGTCCCACGAGAGGATCCTGCCTTCCGGATGCAGCCGCAGAATCGTCCTTTGCGCATAGCGCTTTCGGGCGACATCCGGCATCGAACTGGAAGGCGTCCGGAACTGCTGATATTTCTCCTCCAGCGCCCGTTCCACCCGCGTCGCAACGTCCTCGTCCAGGACGATGTCGACGCGACCGCTCACGTGGACCGCCTGCAACTCGGCCCAGCGCTGGCCTTGCTCGACGAGAAACGAGGCGCGCGGATCCCGGCGGACCCGCATGATTTTCTTGGTGCCAGCCGGCGCCCCGATGCAGACGGTCCGGTCCAGTGTCACGAACCAGACCGGCAGCGCAATCGGAGATCCGTCAGAGCGCAGGGTCGTGAAAATGCCGGTGTGAGCGCGTTCGAGAAAGTCCCAGGCTTCCTCGGGCGAGAGTCGAAGGCTCACCTGAGAAGCCTAGCCCGATAGCGTCCTGCCATGCGAACGTACGAAGTGCTTGTCGAAGCCGGCCAGGTGCTGCAATTTCGCCGGGCGGTCGGCGAGCTCGACGCACCTCTTGAGCCCGAAGGCATCGCGCCACCAACCTTTCTGATGGCGGCTGACCTCTTCGACCCCGAGTACGAGCGCCGGCCGCGTGCTGGTCGCGAGTGGCCGGCCGCCGCCAACCGTCCGGCTGGCGGCGGCGCGGGCTTCCACGCCGAACAGAGCTTCACTTTCCACCGTCACCCGCGGGCCGGCGAACAACTCTCGGCGACCGTACGGCCTGGCCGGCGCTGGGAGAAGGACGGCCGGCGCGGCGGGCGGCTCCTGTTCACCGAGACGATCACTGACTTCAGCGACCCGAGTGGCGAGCTGGTCGTGAGCGCGTCTTTCGTTTCCGTCGGCACCGAGCGCAAGCCGGAGGAGTGAGGTTTCATGGCCGAGGAACTGGTCGCCGGCGCCGTGTATACGGCGGTCGTAGTCGAGGCGTTGAATCGCACCCACCTTGCCCAATACGCCGCTGCCTCAGGCGATTACCACCCGGTGCACCATGACGACACGTACGCCCAGTCGATCGGCTACCCGTCGGTCTTCGCCCACGGAATGCTGACGATGGGCCTCACCGGCAGCTTCCTGGAACGAACGGTCGGACGCGGCTCGCTCACGCACTACACCGCCCGCCTGGTCGGCCAGGTATGGCCGGGCGACCGGTTGACGGCGACGCTCAAAGTCACTGGGATCGTTGACGGAATCGCCGAACTGGAAGTACAAACCGTCAACCAGGACGGCGCCGTGGTGCTGACCGGCTCAGCCGGTGCCTGCACCCAAGATCCATTCGTCGACGTCCAGTAGGCCGGCCTAGACAACGAGGCCGATGCGTACACCCTCGAGCGCCGCATGCGTCATCCGTCGGGGTGCCAGCGCGTCGCCGACGAGGTGTACCGGCACTCCCGCCGGTAACGCCTGCTCGACTTCGTGGACCAGACCGTCGGCTGCGTGCCGCGGCCGGACGACGATCACCGCAGCTGCTCGGAGCGTGCTCTCGCGGCCGGCGTAGAGGTCCACTACGCGCAAGGATCCGGCGCGCCATTCCAGAGCGCGGGTCACGGGTAGGACGCTGACACCGCTGCGAAACAGCCGTCCCAGGTAGAAGTTCAGCGTTCGCGGTTCGACCCCGTGGCCCACGGTCACGTGTTCGCTCAGGA
>DATAZK010000165.1:0-2959 GCA_036272075.1 Frankiaceae bacterium | reverse complement strand
ATTCCGAGCACAACTTCGGAGGCTTCGAAGGGCAGAGCGATGGGAGAAGGGACGTAGCCACGGGAGCGGCGGATCGGGATGACGCGATCGCGTACGACCTTCATGACGGAGTCGTCGACACGGGTGCGGATCGCTCGGTCGTGAACCAGGAAGCCATCGGCGATCGACGCGAGCCGACGGGAAGCGTCGTCATCAAGAAACGCGATCGGCTCGTCGGACACGTTGCCCGACGTCATGACGAGCGGTCCGCCGAAGGCCTCGAGCAGCAAGAAATGGACAGGCGTGTAGGCGAGCATCACGCCGAGGGTCGGATTACCTGGCGCCACCGAATGCGCGACGGGGGAGAGCCGCCGCGCCATGATGACGATCGGACGCGCGGGCGACGTGAGCACTTCCAACTCTGCGGGGGAGATCTCGCACAGAGACTCAGCATCGGCCGCGGAGGCGACCATCACAGCGAACGGCCGGTCCTCCCGATGCTTGCGGGAGCGCAATAAGGAGACAGCAGATTCCGAGCACGCGTCGACCGCCAGGTGATACCCACCGAGCCCCTTGACGGCCAGCACCGAGCCGGCCCGCAACAGAGCAACGGCACCGGCGATCGGGTCGCCGGAATGCCCAACAAGAGTCAGCCGAGGGCCGCACGACGGGCACGCGACGGGCTCCGCGTGGAAGCGCCGGTCAGCGGGATCGGTGTATTCAGCCCTACAGGAGGAACACATCGGAAACGCAGCCATGGTGGTGCGCGAACGGTCGTACGGGACCGATTCGACGATGGTGAAGCGCGGTCCGCATGACGTGCAGTTAACGAACGGATGCGAGTAGCGACGGTCGCGGGGATCCTTCAACTCGCGCAAACAATCGGCACACGTCGCCGTATCCGGTGACACCAAAGCACGCCGCGCGCCCGCCAGATCGCTCTCGCGAATGGTGAACGAAACGTCCCCGACCAGGGCCACCGACGCGCACGAGACGCCATCGACGCGAGCCAGCGGCGGTGGGGACGAGAGGGCCGTGACCAGCGCGGCAACGGAATCAGCCGGGCCTTCGACCTCGAGAACGACGCCATCTGCGTCATTGCTGACAAAGCCACAAAGCCCGCGCTCGACGGCCTCGCGCCAGACGAAAGGCCGGAAGCCCACGCCTTGGACGAGCCCCGCCACATTTACCCGCGTCCGAATCCGCGTAATCCTCTGACCGCTTTCTTCTTTTATCTTCCTGGCGGCATGCCGACTTTCCTTGACACTCCCTTCCCAGCAGGGCTAAGACAAGCCTTGCGTCGCACAGACCGGCAACGTCGGCCGTCTACGGCGTGGTGGGGCCTCTAGCCCAAGCGGGTCCCAACCGGGAGGCGCCACATGCCATCCGCCGAGGCGATCGCGGCCGAGGACACCCTGGTCCACGTTCTGTGGATCAACGCCGGTTTGAGTTGCGACGGAGATTCCGTCGCGCTGACCGGCGCGACGCAGCCGAGCATCGAAGAGATCGCGCTCGGCGCGCTGCCGGGGCTCCCCAAAGTGGCCGTCCACTGGCCGCTCATCGACTTCGAGTGCGGCCCGGCGGGAGGCGCAGACGACTTCCTGGAATGGTTCTGGAAGGCAGATCGTGGCGAGCTGGAGCCCTTCGTCCTCGTCGTCGAGGGCTCGATACCGAATGAGGCGCTCGCAGGTGAGGGCTACTGGTCAGGATTCGGCAACAATCCGCTGACCGGCCAGCCGGTGACGACGAGCGAGTGGCTGGACAGACTCGCGCCCAAAGCCCTTGCCATTCTCGCGGTCGGCACGTGTGCGACCTACGGTGGAATCCACGCCATGGCAGGCAATCCCACTGGTGCCATGGGGGTTCCGGACTATCTCGGCTGGGACTGGAAGAGCAAGGCCGGGCTTCCGATCGTGTGCGTGCCGGGCTGCCCGGTGCAGGGCGACAACCTGTCCGAGACGATCACGTACCTGCTGTATCAGGCGACCGGCCAGGCGCCGATGATCCCGCTCGATGACCAGCTGCGCCCGACGTGGCTTTTCGGTCAGACGGTGCACGAAGGTTGCGACCGCGCCGGCTACTACGAGCAGGGTGATTTCGCGACCGAGTACGACTCCCCGAAGTGCATCGTGAAGCTCGGCTGTTGGGGTCCGGTCGTCAAGTGCAACGTGCCCAAACGCGGCTGGATCAATGGGGTCGGCGGCTGCCCCAACGTCGGCGGCATCTGCATCGGCTGCACGATGCCGGGCTTCCCCGACAAGTTCATGCCGTTCATGGATGAACCGCCCGGCGGGAAGTTCTCGACGGCCGTGGTCGGCACGTACGGCAAGACGATCCGCATGCTCCGTGCGCAGACGCTCAACACGCTCAACAAGGAACCCAAGTGGCGACGGCCCGGCCGTCAGTTGCTCAGCGGCGCCAAGCGCACCTGGTAAACGCTTCTCCAGCGCCGACGCGCGCCTTCCCCATCGCCAAAACTCAACAGTTTCAGGGACGGATCAACAATGACGTCGACCATGCCGAAGACTGACAAGCCAAGCGCCAAAGACCGTGGGCTTGTGGAGATGGCCTGGGATCCCATCACGCGCATCGTCGGCAGTCTCGGCATCTACACGAAGATCGACTTCGCGAACAACACGGTGGCCGAGTGCCACAGCACGTCGTCAATCTTTCGCGGTTACAGCCTTTTCATGAAGGGCAAGGACCCGCGCGACGCCCACTTCATCACCAGTCGCATCTGCGGGATCTGCGGCGACAACCACGCCACCTGCTCGTGCTACGCGCAGAACATGGCGTACGGGGTGCAACCGCCGCACCTCGGTGAGTGGGTGGTGAACCTCGGCGAGGCCGCCGAGTACATGTTCGACCACAACATCTTCCAGGAGAACCTGGTCGGGGTGGACTACTGCGAGCGCATGGTCAAGGAGACCAACCCTTCGGTGCTCGCGAAGGCCGAGAACACCCCGTGCGCCGGCGAAGC
>DATAZK010000164.1:0-32919 GCA_036272075.1 Frankiaceae bacterium | reverse complement strand
GTCACCAGCGTTCCTCCGGCTCGGATCAGAGCGGCGGACCGCTTCTGGATCTCGCCGCCGAGGACATCGAACACCAAATCGACGCCGCCCACGTCTTCCAGGGCGTCATTCTCGAGGTCGACGAACTCGTGCGCGCCGAAGTCCAACGCCTTCTGACGGCTGGCGGCGCGCCCGGTGCCGACGACGTGGGCACCGGCCTCACGCGCGAGCTGGGTTGCCATCGAGCCGACCGCGCCGGCCGCGCCGTGCACGAGCACGCTCTGTCCCCCCCGAAGGCGGCCGTGCTCGAACAGACCTTGCCACGCGGTCAGGCCTGCCATCGCGACGCCCGCGCCCACCATGAAGTCCACGTCGCCCGGCAGCGGCGCGAGGTTGCGCGCCTCAACGACCGCGTACTCCGCCAGCGTGCCGTCCCGAGTCCAGTCCGTGAGGCCGAACACCCGCTGTCCCACCGACAGGCCCGCCGTGCCATAGCTAAGAGCGGTGACCACTCCGGCGAACTCGTGACCGGGGATCGACGGCGTCCGGTCATGGCCGCGCCGGTCGATCCAGGTCGAAGGCCACTCCAACTCATCCCCGGTGAATCCCGAGGCGTGAACTTCAACCACGACATCGCCGTAGTTCGCGCCCTCAAGACTGGCGAGCCTCTCCGTATCCGGGTCGGGCCGCTCTACCAGCGTCATCCCAGCCGTCCCGGCGGCCTGGTCCGTCACTACGATCGCTTTCATCTGAACACCTCTCTGGATCAGTCCTCGCCTACACGGCGCCGCGAGCCGGCGTCACATTCGGCACTGACTCGACTGGCTGGCTATGTCTTATTGCTCAGGGAGTGCCGGGCTCGTTATGCCGATTGCCGCCCGGCGATCGCGTCCCGGAGCCCCTTACGGGCGAACGCCGATGATCGTCTTTCCCTTGACCCGCTCGGTCGGGTTGAAGGCGGCGACCGCGTCGTCAAGAGTCGCGACGTGCCCGATGGCTGTCCGTAGCCGTCCGTCCCGCACCCGCCGGACGATCTCGCCCAGCTGAGCACGGTCGGACTCGACGACGAAGTCGATCGCCAGGCCGTCGGCGGGCCGCGCCTCGGGTGGCCCAGCGATGCTCACCAGCATTCCTCCAGGTCGGACCAGACCCGCGGACCGCTTCTGGACCTCGCCGCCGAAGACATCAAAAACCAAATCGACGCCGCCCACGTCTTCCAGGGCGTCATTCTCGAGGTCGACGAACTCCTGCGCGCCGAACTCGAGCGCGGTCTGCCGGTCGACAGCTCGTCCGGTGCCGATGATGTAGGCGCCGGCTTCGCGCGCGAGTTGCGTCACCATCGACCCGACTCCGCCGGCCGCACCGTGCACGAGGACACTCTGACCCGCCCGAACGCGGCCGTGCTCGAACAGTCCCTGCCACGCGGTCAGACCCGAGATCGGCAGGCTCGCGGCCACCGTGACGTCGACGTCGCCCGGCAGTGGCGCGAGATTACGCGCCTCAACAGCCGCGTACTCCGCCAGCGTGCCGTCCCGAGTCCAGTCCGTGAGGCCGAACACCCGCTGCCCCACCGACAACCCCGCTGTGCCGTAGCCAAGCGCGCTCACCACTCCGGCCAGCTCATGCCCAGGAATCGACGGCGTACGGTCACGGCCGAGCCGATCGGTCCAAGTCCCGGGCCACGTCAGCTCATCCCGGGTGAATCCCGACGCGTGAACCTCAACGAGGACATCGTTGCCCGCCGCCTCCGGCTCGGGCCGCTCCGCGAGCGTCATCCCGGCAGTGCCCGCCGCCTCGTCCGTCACCACAATTGCCTTCATCAGGCACCTCCCTGTATCCAGTCCTCGTCACCACATCGCAAGCGACGTGATGGACTATATAGTCCTCGTGATCTCAACACTGAAGCACTCTTCCACACGAGTGGCGTGCTGCCGCGGCACTTTTAAACAGTAGGTCTCCGAAGTCTTCACCGGTCGGATGAGGTAATTCGATCAACATCAGGCAAACCACGCGTGGACTAAATAGTCCACCTTACTCGGCCACGGCGCCGACGCTAGCGCCGAAGCAGACCCCTCCAATGGGCCACTTTCGGACTGATCTAGTGGTCCACTTTGGGCCGCATCAGGCGGTCAGCGCGGGGCGTGCGGCGCGGCGCGGCGCCGCGGAGCCGCGGGCAACCTGAGCACGACCGCGCGACGGGGTGGCGACCAGGTCGATCGGATCGAGCCGGGCCAGGGTGTTCGCAGGGCGGCCAGCGCGGCGGTCAAGGTATGTTCCTCGGCTGGGGTGAGTCCGTGCCGGGCACTCGAACGCAATGTGGCGGCGAGGTCGGCGATCGTGCGCTGCGCGGCGCGCGGCACGTTCAGGGTCCGCCAGTGCGGCAGGCCGGTCAGCGCGGCGAGGGTGCTCAGCCCGGAGTCGAGCTTCCGGGCGAGCACGCGAGCGTCGAGCTGGTCGACGTCGTCGACGAACACTGGAACAGAATGCCCAGCCAGTTACTAGTCACTGTGCACAAGACGCGGTCGACCGGGCACGGATTAGGGTGAGCGTCTGGAGCGCGCCCGGAGCCGCACTGTCTGACGAAGCTCGCACTGATCCCCGAACTCTCCGAGGGTGCCAGCCCGAGCGGGATTCTGTCGCAGAGTCTCAGCAGCTCAGCGGCTATGTCGACAGAGCGTAGCGATCACAACAAGTGTCGCACTCTCGTGCGTCAAAATTCCTGGCAGGTCTCAGTGCTTGCGTCCGGCCGGGGGCGAGGAACAACGGAACGAAAAAGTTGCGTCGGGCGCCCTTCAGACGCTGGAGCGTGTGCGCCGAGTCTTACTCGAATTCGTCATGCTGTCCGCTGACTCGGCGGCTTACGGTAACTGTCGCTATATTCGAGACCGGTAAGGTTCATGAGGGCGTACATGATTTCATCGGTTACGGCCCGACGGATTGCCGGGGAGGATTCCATTCCTTCATATCGAGAGAAGTCGAGCGGTATCCCGAAGGTTGCCTCGAGCTTCGCCAGTCGCGGGATTCGTCTCCTGCCCGGTTGCAGGTTCTCGGCGCCCGTAAGCGCGACGGGGACCACTGTTGCACCCGTTGACAGGGCTAGCGTGGCGACACCAGTGTGGCCGCGATGAAGGCGACCGTCGCGGGAGCGAGTCCCTTCAGGATAGATCGCGAACACGCCCTGGGCAGCAAGAACCCTCCTCCCTGCCTCAAGTGCGGCAAGTCCGGCCCGCGCGTTTCCACGGTCGACCGGAACGTAGCCCAGTCCGCCAAGGAAGTGGGCCATGAGCCAGCCTTTGAGTCCACGCCCAGTAAAGTATTCGGATTTCCCAAGAAAACGTACCGCTCGTGGCGTTATCAACGCAACGACCGCTGCATCAAGGACAGCCCGATGATTGAGTGCAAGAATTACTGCGCCTTGGCGAGGCACATTCTCGATTCCCCGCACGACCGGTCGGCAGAGTGCCCGGGCGATCGGGCCCAGCACGAAACGTACCCAAAACTGCACCAAGATCGGCTCTCCGCTGCTCAGGCCTAGAAGGGACAGCACTAACGTAGCGGGCCCTCGCTGGTCCGTGTCAACGTCGCGTGCTCGTCGGGCGGCGGCGACCTTGGCCCGGCGCTGGCCAACCTCGAACCACACCTCGCTCACCAGGAGAAGCTCGAGACGAACGGCACCATCTTCGCGGCAGGCCCCCTCTCCAGCGACGACGGCACGGTATGGGACGGCATCGGCCTGTTCGTCTACCGCGCCGAGTCCCTCGACGCGGCTAAAAAAACTCGCCGAACAAGACCCTATGCATATCAGCGGCGCACGAACATTCGAAGCTCGCACCTGAATGTTCAACGAAGGAACAATCGCCATTCGAGCGTCGTGCTCCTTAACAGCCCGCTCCAATCCAGGACCTGCACGCTCACGAGCTTCTACACAACCAGGTGGCGGTTCTGCCGGTCGGCGCTTCTGCTGGAACCGCCTCCGTGACCACGATCGGCTCTATTGCTGCACGTAGTGTGCAGCCACTGCGCAAGCGATTCACACACTGTGTCTTATGGACTAGCGCCTCCGAGTGCGATCCTGTCCGGACCACAGAGGCGGACCAGGCAGACGCTCGGCATGCCGACCAGCATCCGAGGAAAGGGGCGCCCATGTCCCGTGAGAGCGAACTCCCCAAGAGCCGAATGGGTGACCCTCGACCGGACGCCGTCCTCTTCCTGCACGGCCCGACCCCGTTGCCTCGGGCATCGCTCTTCGGCATCGGACCTACGAACTCGTGGACTGTCGCCACGGCATCCCTTCACTCGAGTCGGCGCCGAACACTCTCATGGGCGGCCGGCGCATTCCGGTGGTTTCGACAGCGGCGGCCGTCACCTCTCGACTGATCGGACATCGGCGGCATCGTTGCCACAACTGACCGTCCGCCGCGGTCCCTGCTCAAAGCGTGCACGTAACCATGCCAGGAGGTCCGACCAATGGGAGTCCCATCAACAGGAGTGGTGTTCCGAGCGGAGGAACCCCCCGAGCGGCTCCGCGCCGTGGTGTCAGCCGCCGAGACTGCCGGGGTCACCGAGCTGTGGCTCTGGGAGGACTGCTTCCTGGAGGGCGGTCTCACATCGGCCGCGGCCGCGCTGGCCTGGTCCGAGAGGCTGCGCATCGGCGTCGGCCTGCTGCCGGTTCCGTTGCGAAATCCCGCTCTGGCGGCCATGGAGATAGCAACTCTGGCGCGGCTGTTTCCGGGGCGGTTCCTGCCGACGGTCGGTCACGGCGTCAGTGAGTGGATGGGTCAGGTAGGCGGCGGAGTCTCCTCACCGATGACGCTGCTGGCCGAGTACGCCGGAGCGGTGCGGGAGTTGCTGCACGGTCGGACCGTTCGGGCGAAGGGGCGCTACGTCCAGCTCGAGAATGTCGCCCTCGGTTGGCCACCGCTGGAGGCTCCGCCACTCTTGATCGGTGGTCGAGGGCCTCGCACCATCCGGTGTGCGGGCGAGCTCGCCGACGGTGTGCTCCTCGATTCCATGGTGGACGTGGCGGGCGTGCGGTCGGCCCGGGCGACGATCGACGAGGCCCGAGCAGCGGCCGGTCGACCTGGTCGACCGAAGGTGGTGGTGTTCGTCGAGGTCGATCCGCACAGCCCAACCCAGGTACGGGAGGCGGTGGAGACGTTCGGCGAGGCCGGTGCCGACACCGTCGTTCTGCAGGGCACGCACGAGCACCCCGAGCCCGAGCCCATCATCGCCGCGTTGACGGGCCCAGGAGGTTCTCACGGTCTCAGGTGAATCCGAGACGTTCGTACCCCGCGCCGACGCGGCAACATCAGGAGTGGTCGCTCTCAAGGGACAACTGGTGAAGATTGCGCGTCGAACGGCAGCCGGGCTTTATGTTCTGGTACTGGACCCCGCCATTCCCGGCCGGCAGCATCATCCCAATACCGTGAATGCTAAGCGCCCGCGGTGGCACGACTGACCGCGGCCGCGACCTTCGTGGCAGCTGTGATCAGTCGCTCCGGTTGAACCACGCCTGTGTTGACTGCTGTCACGATCGCCTCGGAGACGGCGTCAAGGTCGCCCTCGGCGTTGACCTGCCCGGTGACGAGGAGCAGATCCGCGCCCGCGTTCAGCGCCTCGACCGCGGCTGTAGAAATTGATGCCCCACGTAGGTTGGAGCGGGAGTTGAGGTCGTCGGTGACGACCAGACCGTCGAACCCGAGTTCCTCGCGGAGCAGCCTGATGGTGATTGCCGAGCGCGAGCTCGGCAACGAGTCATCGACGGCCTCAGTGATCGTGGGGCCCATCATGATGGCGGCAACGCCAGCGTCGATGACGGCGCGGAAGGGCAACAGGTCGCGTTGGATGCCGTCGGTGTTGGGCGGGACGGTCCCGACCTCGACGGCCGGGTCGTGGCTCGATCCCCGGTGCCCCGGGAAGTGCTTGGCCGTGACGACGGCGCCGGCGCGGCGCATGCCGGTGACGAAGGCGGATCCGATTCGGGCGACTTCCGTCGCGTCGTCGCCGAAGTGCCGGCCGTCGAGCCAGCCGTTCGGGCCGGTCATCACGTCGAGCACAGGTGCGAAGTTCATGGTCACTCCGAGGGCCAGCATCTCCTCGCCGAGCCGGCGGGTGAGGCTCACGATGTCCTCGGATGCCATCCGGTGGACCTGGTCCAACGACGGCAGCGGTGTGACCAGGTCGTGCAGCCTGTTGATGCCGGTCAGTTCCTGGTCGATCGCCACCAGAACGCGAGCGCCGACCAGTTCGGTCATTTCGCCGGTCAAGCTCTTGATCATGTCCGCTGTCTCGCTGGACCGGCGCTCGCCGCTCATACGCCGCTCGACGTACTCGGTGCGGGTCTCGCCCAACAGGACGGCCCTACCGCCCTCCTTGAGGAACGTGCGTACGCCCTCGGTCAGGGTCAGGCCGGGCAGCTCGGGGATGAGAATGCCGGTGGCGAGTCTCTTGAGCTCTGCGCTGTCCATGGTGCCTCCTCGGCCGTGCGAGATCGTTGTTGGTGTCGGTGTGTTCACGCGGGCCGCCTCGGCTTGGCCGCGACGCGCTGACGGCTGATCGAGTCGAGGATCACCGCAGCAACGAGGACGAGGCCGGTGACCATGAACTTGACCGAGGAGGAGAGTGAGAGCAGGTCCATGCCGTTGGAGATCGACCCGAGCAGCACCGCGCCGGACAGCGCGGACCACACGCTTCCTCTCGCCCCGAAGAGGCTGGTGCCCGCGATCACCGGTCCGGCGATCGCCATCAGCAGCAGATCACTACCGCCGGAACCCTGGTACACCGACAGCAGCCGCGAAGCGGCAAGCACGCCTCCCACACCGGCCATGGCGCCGGAGATCGCGAATACCGCGATCCGCACGCGCTTGGTGTTGATGCCGGCACGGCGGGCGGCTTCGGTATTGCTTCCGACCGCGATGACGTGACGCCCGAACGGACAGCGGCGTACAACCAGGTCACCGATCGCCACAAAAGCCAGCAGTACCAGCACGGCGACCGGCACCCCCCGGTCCGCGTTGAGCACCGCGACGATCACCGTCACGCTGACCGCCGCGAGGCCGAGACGCATGCCTAAGGCCCTAGCCGTCTCGATCTTGAGGCCGACCTCCCGACGCGACCGACGGCGCTGTGCCGTCGTCAGGCCGTACCCGACCACGACGACCGCGGCCAGCAGCCATCCTGCCCACCTGGGCAGGGAGGAGGTGCTCATCGCCAGGTAGACCGGGTCAGTGAGGTTGATCGTGCCCGAGTCGCCCAACAGGTACAGCAAGGCGCCCTGCCATACGAGCAGGCCGGCCAAGGTGACCACGAACGCCGGCAGCGCGAACCGGGTGATGATGAGTCCCTGCACGGTTCCGACGACGGCGCCGCCGAGGACAGCGGCGAGGATCGCGACCGGCACCGAGAGCCCATGATTGACGTTCAGCACCGCCATGATGGCCGCGGCGAACCCGCTCAGTGCGCCGGCCGACAGGTCGATTTCACCGAGCAGCAGCACGAAGACGACGCCCACCGAAATGGCGCCGACGCTGACGATCTGCAGCGCCAGATTGGTCAGGTTCCCGGGGGTCAGGAACCGGTCGTTGGCGATGGCGAAGACGATCCAGACCACCGAGAGGCTGGCCAGCACTGGAAGCTGGTCACGCGATCGGTTGAAGGAGCGCAGGGCCGACGGTGTCTGCGTCTCTCCTTCCCTGACTTCGTTCGGCGGGTTGGTGATAGTCATCGCGCGGGTCCTCTTCATAACGGGGTCTTTGTGGAGGGGGTCGCTCCGGTGATAGCTGCGACGACGGCCTCGTGACTGCAGTCGGACACCGTGAAATCGGCGGCATTGATGCCGAGCCGTAGGACACAGACCCGGTCCGCGACCGCGAAGATGTCGTCCAGGTTGTGGCTGATCAACACGCAGCCCAGACCTCGCGCGCGCAGCGTCCGGATGAGCTCGAGCACCTCATGGGTCTGGGAGACCCCGAGCGCGGCGGTCGGTTCGTCCAGGAGAACGAGTTTCGGATCGGCGAGCAGTGCGCGTGCGATCGCGACGACCTGGCGCTGGCCACCGGAAAGGTCTCGGACCAGCGCCCGCGCGGGCGGCGGGTTGGTGGACAGGCTGCCGACCAGCTCGATGGCCTTGAGCTCCATCTCCTGTTCGTTCAGCAGCCGCCCAGCGTTGCGTCGCTCTCGTCCCAGGTACAGGTTCGCGACGACATCGAGGTGGTCGCACAGCGCCAGGTCCTGGTAGATCGTGGCGATGCCCAGCTCGGAGCTGGCCGCCGGGTTGTCCAGCGAGACGGGCTTGCCCTCGAAGAAGATCTGCCCGGTATCCGGCGACTGCACTCCGGCCAAGGTCTTGACCAGGGTCGATTTGCCGGCGCCATTGTCACCGACGAGTGCCACGACCTCGCCGGCCGAGACGACGAGGTCCACGCCCTTCAATGCCTGGACGGCGCCAAAGGTCTTGGTGATCTGTTGGGCGAATAGCAATGATCCGCTTTTGTCGACGGGTGTCATTGCTTGATCCCCAGTCGTGCACAGTCCTGCGCGTAGTCTTCGGTACAGACATCCCGCACGGTCCAGTACCCGTCCTTGAATACGGTGGTCTCAACGTTGTTCCGCGTCACGACAATGGGATCGAGCAGCAGCGACGGGACGTCGTTTGAGCCGTTGAAGGTCGTGTGCGAATAGGTGCCCGGGTCCGGCTTGCCGCCCTTGGCCAGCGTGACCGCGAGCTCAGCGGCCGCCTGGGCTTCGTGCGCGACGGCCTTGTAGATCGTCATGGACTGCTCGCCGCTGATGATGCGCTGAATGCCGGCGAGCGTGGCATCCTGGCCGGTCAGCGGCCGCGTCGACGGATCGATACCCGCCGACTTCAAGGATGCGACGGCTCCCCCGGCCAGGTCGTCGTTCGCCGCGTAGACCCCGGCGAAGCCGGTCTTGCCGAGGACAGTGATCGCCTGGTCCATCTCGCGCTGGGCGTTCGACGGCGACCAGTCAGGGGTGTCGTAGTCCTTGGCGACCTGCACAGCGCCGGCGCCAATCGCCTCCGAAGCACCCTGCTTGAACTGGCGCGCGGTGGCGGTCTTCGGGTCACCGTTGAGCATGACGATCGGGCCGCCTTGCTTGTTCTGGCCGCGCAGCTCGTCGGCGAGCGCTTGTCCCTGAAGTCGGCCGACCTTCACGTTGTCGAAGGAGATGTAGTAGTCGAGCGGCGCACTGTCGATCAGACGGTCGTAGGCGATGACCGGCACATTGCGCGCCCGAGCGCGGGCGGCGATGGCGACCGCCGAGGCCGAGTTGGCTGGATCGATCACGAGCACCTTCGCGCCGTTGATCAATGCCGCCTCGGCCTGCTGCTGCTGTTTCGCGGGGTCTCCGTCGGCATTGCCGTAGATGACCGCACAACCCGAGCACAGCTGGGCGACCTTGTCGACGAAGGCCGGGCGATCTTTCGACTCATACCGCAGCGTCTGCGACTCCGGCATGAGGAACGCGATCTTCGCGTTTGCCCCATCACTTGACGCGTCCGACGCAGTCGATCCGCAGGCGCTCACCACGCCGATCGCCAGACACGCAACCACGAGCACAGCGGCCTTTCGAGCACCGTCCATTTGCATTCCACTTCCTTCCGATCAGCGGCGTACACCGTGCGGGCCTCGTCTCCCGCGTACACACAGAAGGCGGACAGCCACAGCCCGTGGGATCGCTTGTTCCTCGGCAAGATCGACGAACTGTCGCGTCCAAGCTCCGGCCTGAGCGATCTGGAGTGCTGTGAGTCCGTCCGGTCCGTGGCGGACGCGCCCGCCGCGACAACAACAGGCAGATCGTCAGCCTTGAACGCCGGGATCAGCTGCCCACCGGCGGTACAGCCGATCCCCACACTTCCCCAGTGGATCTTGCGGTTCACCGGTTCGACAGTCGTCAAGTGGTCCTGATTGGTGAAACGTATCACCAGCAATCTGCGATCGCAAGATGCAAGCGATCGTTCGTCGAGAGCCACTTGACCTGCACAGAAGCTTCAATCGAGGTGGGGCTTTGCTGGAAACTCATGGTCAACTATGCAGATATGACTTTCGAACGATCGTCTTGGTGTACGGTATCGACCATGCAACGGCAGTCCAAGATCCTGGAGATGCTGACCGTCTCCGAGCGGGTCAGCGTCGCTGAGTTCGCGCAGGAGCTGCGCGTTTCGGAGGTCACCGTCCGGCGCGACCTCACCGAGCTCGAGGCCGCCGGCGTACTCAAACGCGTGCATGGCGGAGCGATGAGCGCCGCCATGCGAGGCGAAGAAGTACCGTTCAACTTCCGCGAGATCGAGAAGGCGGCCGAGAAGTCGGCCATGGCCAGGGTCGCCAGCTCGATGGTTCGTGACGGAGAGCTCGTTGTGATCGACAGCGGCACGACCGGCGTAGCCATCGCCCGGGCAATCGCTGATCGTCGGATCACCGCGATGCCGCTGTCGGTCCAGGGAATCGAGGTCCTGAGCGGGTCGCGGAGCGTGTCCTTGCTGCTGCCCGGCGGCGCGGTACGCCAAGGCGAAGGATCGATCACCGGTCCCCTGGCCGAACAGTCGCTCGCGGTGTTGCGGTTCGACACCTACTTCCTCACCTGCTGCGGCCTGAGTCCTTCGACCGGCGTCACGGCGCACGACCTGCAGGACGCAGCCGTCAAGCGAGCCGCCCTCGCGTCATCGGCGCGCATCATCGTCGTAGCTGACGCCACCAAGTTCGCTCGGACCGCGATGGCTGTCGTGTGCAGTCCGGAAGCGGTCGACCTGTTGATCACCGACTCGAGCGCCCCGCCTGACGCGGTGTCGAAGCTTCGTTCGGCCGGGGTGCGCGTTGAGTTCGCGTAACGCCGAGAAGGAGGTCGCGGTCAGGCGTGCTCGGCGTGCCATCACCGGCGTCTTTTTCGCCCACTCGGTGCTCCTGGCCTCGTGGGTCGCGCACATCCCCGAGTTCAAGCGCGAGTTCAATCTCAGCGACGGCGCGCTCGGCACGATTCTTATGGGCGCGCCCATCGGTTCGATCGTGGCAATGCTCGCTTCCGGACCTCTGCTGGGATACCTCGGAAGTAAAGTGCTCATCCAGGCCACGCTGGCCGGGTACGCTGCCGCGGCGATCGTAGTTGGGCTCGCGCCCAGTGCCACGGCCCTATTCTTCGCCCTCGCGCTCTGGGGCGCTTTCCAAGGCTCACTTGACGTCGCAATGAACACCCAGAGTGTGAGCCTGGAGAAAGTGCACGGACAGCCTTTAATGACCCGATTGCACGGCACCTGGAGCTTTGCTGGCCTCATCGGCGCCCTCATCGGCGCAGGCTCGGTCAAGAGCGGCCTGCCGCTGGCGCTCCAGCAGCTCATCCTCGCTGCACTGATCGTGGCCTGCGTCGGCCTCGTCACGCGCGACCTGCACCACGACGCGCGCCGCGAGTCCGCAATTGACGGCACTTTGCCAAATGCTCAGCGGCGCAAGTTCTCGGTGTCGAGGATCACGATCGCCCTGGGAGCAATTGCCTTCGTCTCGATGCTCACCGAAGGGATCGTCGCCAATTGGTCCGCGGAGTATCTGCGTACCGATCTGGACACATCCGCCGCGTACGCCGCGCTAGGTTACGTCGCCTTCACCTTGGCGATGGCAACGATTCGCCTCAGCGGGAGCAGACTACCCATCGATCGAGCGGCGCATACCGCGATCCCTGGGCTGGCGACGTTCGCCGCTGTCGCCTTCGGTGCAGCGCTGGTGCTCAAGCTTCCCGCACTCGCACTCGCCGGCTTCCTAGCGCTAGGCCTTGGGCTTGGCTGTGTTGTCCCCACGGCGTTCGCCCTTGCCGGCCAACGCAGCGGTGGTCCGAACGCCGGAGCCGCGATTGCCGCGGCAGCGACGGCCGGCTGGGTCGGCTACGTTGTCGGCCCCCCACTCATTGGCATCCTCGCCGAACGATTCACCGTCGCCCGGGCGCTCTGGGTCGTGCCGGTTGCGTTACTCGCCATCGCGATCGCGTGCCGCCGCCTATCACCTACCGGGAGAAGAGAATTGAGCAAACAGCACCTACTGGTCGACTACGCCGGAGTCCTGGGACACCAGCAACGCCGGGCCGACATCGAATCGATGGCCCACGCCATCAGCCTGCCGGTACCGAGGTTCGAAGACCGTTACTGGTCACACCGCAAGGCATACGACCTCGGCCAATCTGACCAGGATTACTGGGAGGCTGTGGCCGCTCGCCCCCTCAACGCCAGCCTCGTGAATCAGCTCATTGAGATCGACTGCGCCAGCTGGCTACACCTCAACGAGGCGAGCATCGCCTACTTCGCCGAACAAGCTCAGCAGGGCCACCAGCTGACCTTGCTGTCCAACGCGCCCGCGCCGATCACTCGACGAGTGCGAGACATACCGGCGCTGGCGTTTTTCGAGCACATGATTTTCAGCAGTGACGTCAAGCTCGTCAAGCCCGATTCCGCCATATTCGAGCTGGCGCTGAAGGAATCCGGAGTCGCGGCGCGGAGCACGACGTTCGTCGACGACCGTCTGGAGAACGTGCTTGCGGCACAATGCCTGGGCATGGAGACCGTGCACTTCAAACACGTCAGTCAGATGGACAACACTGACTTCAACGTCGTCCAAGGTAGAACCAAGGCATAAATAGCCGGCGAGCACCGCGCTGATACGGTTGTCCTTCGCGTGGATCCCGGAGCGGGACCGGGGGCGTTGCAATCATGGGGAGCCCCGTACATGGTGAACATGAAGGATGTCGCTCAAGCGGCGGGTGTCTCCCAGGCGGCCGTGTCGTACGCATACAGCCATCCCGCCAAGTTGTCCGAGAACCAGGTCCGCCACATCATGAAGACCGCTGATCGCCTCGGCTACGCGGGCCCCAACATCATCGGCAGCAGCTTGCGATCCGGTGGCCGCACCGGCGCCATCGGGGTCATGGTGATGGACACTCTGCACTACGCCTTCACCGATGCATCCACGAAATCCCTGCTCGAAGGAATCGTCCGAAGCCGTCGCCTGGGTACTCTGGCGCTTACTCTCATCCCCCTCCCCCACGGGGACCCTGCCCGTAGCCAGGACGGCCCCCGGAGTGCTGGCGCGGCCCACGGCGCTCTACGAGGACTGGTTGACGGAGCGATCGTGCACAGCCTCCCGGACAACCACCCGGCGCTCTTGACCCTTCGTGCTCGGAACATGCCTCTGGTCATCGTCGACGCGCCTGCGTTGCCAGGCGTCCCGCTCGTCGGGATCCGCGACCGGGAGGCGGCCAGCTCGCAGATGCGCCATGTCCTCGAGCTGGGCCACCAACGTATCGGCATCCTCGTAGAACGTCTCCGCCCCGACGGCCGGCGCGGTCGAGCCGACCGGGCGCGATGGACCAACAGCCCCGAGCGGGTCGTCCGAGAACGCATCGAGGGCTACCGCCTCGCATACGAGGAAGCCGGCCACCGCTTCGATACCGTCCCCATCCTCGAAGTCGGCGCATTCGATCCCCACTCCGCGGCCCAAGCGGCTACCGTCCTCATAAACGAGGACCGGCCTACGGCTATTGTCGCAACCTCCGATGCAATGGCCATCGGTGTATTCGAGGCCGCGAAGACACTCGACCTAGATATTCCCACCGACCTATCAGTCATAGGATTCGACGACGCGCCCGAAGCCGCTCCCCTCGGCCTCACAACCATCCGTCAGCCGATGATCGAGAAGGGCGAACACGCGGCCGCTATCCTGTTGGACCTAATCGGCGGCGCCCAATCGAGCGAGTCCCTGATTCTACCCACCGAGCTGATCACCCGGAGCTCCACCGCCCCGGCACCCTGACGGTGGGCCTGTCTCCTGCCGCGCTTGCACCCCGGAGAGTGACAGACATACCCCGCAGCGGTTCCGGCAATCCGCACCAGATCTCGCCCGGCCCGTGCTCGGGGTCACGAAGATTGTGCACGCTAACGGTCCGTCTCCACGCTGGTGTTCCCGATGAGCGGCGAGATGGTCGAGCGAGTCTTAGATCTACCGTTACTAACTGCAATTCGGCCGCGCCAACGGTGAAATTCACGGTTCGTTGTGTGGCCAGGTGAAGGGCAGCCCCGGGTACTAGATATCGAGAACGGCGGGCACGTGCTCGGCCGCCCAGCGCGGGTCGAGGGGGCGACCGCTCATGACCAGCAACACGACCGGCGTGCCGGTCGCGCAGACCGCTTTCAGCAGTTCGACCTGGCGGCCCGGCAGTTACAGTGACGATCGCGATGCCCCCTCTCCAATCATGTGCTGCCACTCGCCAACCACCACGACGGCGAGATCGCTGCTCCCTGCCATGTTGACGGCCCGGCGCATCTCGGCCTCGTCGTCGAAGCCCCTTGGATCGGGCGGTGTGTTTCCGGGGAAAACGTCGAACATCGACGGGAACCTCCGTCGGGCGGGACGGACGCCTGGTGCGTAACCAACCTCGGCCGTGCCCTCGAGTCTGCTGCGTAGGCATTGGAGGACCGTCACGGTTTCGTCGAGCTCGAAATCGAAGACCCACGGGCCCAGCGTGTCGCGCGGGGAATCTGCCAGAGGTGTTGCTCAACCGCTACTTCAGCGTCGGCGGTATCGGCGGTGCGCTCGCCGGGCAGTAACCCGACCCCACGCGGTGTCGCTCAGCGAAGGGAGATCCCTGACCGTCGCACACCGCCGTCACCCCGGACGAGAAACAACCGAACGCCCGCCGTAGGAGAGCAGGGTCCGCCTCCACGGGCTCCATCTCGATCATCCTGTGTCTCCTTCGTCGTACGGCCCTGGGGATTCGCGCTCAGGACTTCGATCCGACGACGTGCTCGACGCGGGACTCGAACCGCACGTCGGTCAGCAAGGCCACCTGGGCACGGGAACAGGCGGCCAGGTGCTCGTCCAGCCGGGCATTCAAGCCACTCATCCGCGAGGCGATCGAGCAGGCTCGGGAGCCGAAGGCAGGTGGTTCAGCTGGCGCCGCCGCTGTCGATCAACGCTCGGAGATGGGCGTGGCTCTTGACCGCGGCGTCGAGTGAACCGCATTCGACGGACAGCACGACGTCGTGGTCGGCCGCGGCCAGCGTGGTCACGATCCGCTTCCAGTCGATCACGCCGTCACCACAGGCGCAGCCGAGCATGCCACGGACCTTGCCCCGGTAGCGGCGTGCGTCCTCAGGCGAAATGTCCTTCGCGTGCAGGTGCGTGACGCGCGAGATGATGGCCTCGAGCCATTCGTGCGGATCGTTCTCGCTGAGATAGCTGTTGCCGGTGTCGAGATTGATGGTCAGCGCGGGGCTGTCGATCAGGCCCATCAGCCGGTCGAGTCGATCGGGGGTCGCGGTGTAGGGCCCGTGCGTCTCGATCGCGATCTTGATCCCGCGCGGCTCGGCGACCAGTGCGGCCTCCTGGAGCGTGTACCGCATGAGGGTGTAGTTCTCGTCCTCGCTCGTCCAGACGGGGGTGGGGCCGTCGTCAACCATGATCATCGGCGCGCCGCACTCAGCGGCGTACCGAATGGACTGCCGCAAGTACTCGACGCTGACCTCTGGCTTGGCCAGCGGGGCGTGACTGGACAGCGATGAGATCTTCAGGCCGCGGCTTTCCACGGCGTCCTTGAGCAGGAGTGGGTCGTCGAGCATGGAGCGACTATGGAAGTAGCCGGCCGCGCTGAGTAGCTCCCGCCCCCAGTGGACCATTGGCTCGACGTACTCATAGCCGATCTCCGCTGCGTGGTCCATCGCCCAGTCGAACCCCCGGTTCTCGAGTCGGGCAAACTCGAGATTCAAGCCAAGATTGATCTTGCCCACATCCGGTCCTCCCGCGGTGAGAAGTCAAAGATTTGCCATGCTTACGTATCGCTAAGTCCGCGAGCAGTCGCTGCCCGCAAGCTCAAAGCGTGCCCGGCCCGGCTCGCACTGAGATTCTGATGTCACTCTGGGCGTTGTCCCCAGAACTGAACGGCGACCCGCTGCCGCGTTGCCGCGGACTCCAGAATGGCGAGGCTGATCGCAAGGGTGTGATAAGCGTCCTCGCCGGTCACCACGGGCCGCCCGTCGCCGACGACCGCCTGGCTGAAGGCCTCGAGGGTGATGTCGTAGGTGTGCCGCCGGTCGTCGACCGCGATCTCGTGGGTGCCGCTCTGATCGGTCAGCACAACGGTGCCGAGGGGCTCCGGGGTCATCACGTCGACCGCGCGGATGCTGCCGGCATCGCCGTGCACCTCAAGGACGGTAGGCGTAAAGGGCGACGTGAACGAGTCGTGCAGCTGGGCCAGTACGTCCCTCTCGTACCGGATCACTGCCATCGATACGTCCTCGCTGCGCGCCGCCCACTGTCCTTGGGTAGCGGTGATCGCGGTGGTCTCGATCGCCCGCGTGCCGAGTAGCGGGTTGATCACCGACGCGTCGTGGCAGGCCAGGTCCAGCACGGCCCCGGCGCCCGCGACTCCGCTCAGCCGCCACCCCCGCAGTCGTTCCGGCAGAAGCGTCGCGTGCCGCACGCTGACCGCGAGGGGCCGGCCGATCGCACCTCGGGCGACGAGCCCGCGCATGGCTCGGTGGGTACCGGCCGCCGGCAGGTGGTGATTGACGGCGAGAACGACGTTACCCGCACGGCAACAAGCGATGATCGCCTCGGCGTCGGCGAGGGCCGTGGCGACGGGCTTCTCACACAGCACGTGCTTTCCCGCCGCCGCCGCCGCCCGGACCTGCGGCAGGTGGAGATCGTTCACGCTGGACACGTACACCGCGTCGATCTCGTCACACGACGTGAACGCGGCGATGTCTGTGAAGGCGTGCGGGATGTCGTTGCGCGACGCGTAGGCGCGCGCCCGGTCGTCCGACGCGCTCAGCACGGCGGTCACGGGGTGACCGCTGCGGTGCAATGCCGGCAGCATCCTCGTCTCGGCGATGTCACTGGCGCCCATCAGACCCCAGCGCAGCTTCGGGTGCATCCTTGTTCTCCCCTTCTGGACCGTAGCGCCCCACCAGCGTGTCTTGCGGCGTCTCTACCGACGCCTCAGAGACGGCCGTCGCAGCAGATCACGCCCTCGGACCGCGAGGTGCAGACGTTGCTGTGCCTCGCTCGCGCTGAGGTCGAGGCCGAGGATGGCCTCCAGGCGTTCGAGCCGGTAGTACAGGGTCCGGCGCTGCACGAAGAGCACCTCCGCCGTGCGCGCCTTGTTTCCGCCCGAATCGAGATAGGCGCGCAGGGTCAGCAGCAGTGGATTCGCCGCGTGGGCGTCATGCTCGAGCAGGGGCCCCAACTCGTCCTCGACATACCGGGCGAGTTCGGGGCCTTCCGCGAGTGTGACCAGCAGCCGGAGCGCGCCGAGATCGTCGAAGCGCAGGAACTCGTGGGACCGTAGGCCCGCGGCCACACGGGCCGCACTGCGCCCCTGCCGAATGGCGGACGGCAGACCAGCGGGCGCCACCGCCCGGCTGACCCCGCCCCACGCCCCGCCGCCGGCCAGGGCCGACCTCACCCGCTCGCTGTCCTCGCCGGCCAATCCCACCACGGCGAGAGCGAACTCACCGATGTCGCCGACCACGAACGTCAGGCCCAGACCGCGCAGGACCCGAATGAGGTGCTGGTCGGCGCCCCCGTGCTCGCCCTCCGCGTCGAGCCCGGCGACGACCACGACCACGGGCCGGTCTCGCAGATCCTGGCCGAGGGTGAGGGCGCGTTGGACGAACTCCTCACCGGAGATGTCGCCAAGCATGAGCCGGTTGAGGAGCGCGCCCTGGCGCTGGGCCGTTCGGGCACCGCTCTCCCGCTCGCTGAGCAGGCTGATCGCCACGGCGGCCGCGGCGCGCTCGAGAGTAGTCAGGTCGCCTGGGGCCGGCACCGTGACCCCGTGCAGCAGATGGAGCCAGCCCCAGGGCTCACCGCGCAGTACGACCGGACGGCGCGCGCAGGCGACGACCTCGCTGAAGGACCCGGCCCGGGCAGTCGGCGCGGACCTGCGTTCATGGGAGCCGCGGTGCCGTTCGTGGATCGCCCGGGAATGCGCTCCCCAGTCCGCGATGATCTTGTCGGACTCCGCTGTCGCTCCCGCATAGGCATGCATCTGATGGGAGAAGTCCTCCAGGACGACGGCGAATCCGGTGCGCCGGGCGGCCTCGTCGACCAGGCCGAGATAGTCCTCGTCGGCGAGCAACAGATTCATGAATGCTTGGCCGGTGGACTCCTCGGCGATGACCCCGGCCATCCGCGCCTCGACGAGTCTCTCGTGGACCTGGGCCGACACCTCCACAAAAGGGATCTCGTCGCGCAGTCCGACGAGTGGGAGGCCGACCGCCTCGGCCTCCTCGATGGCGGCGGCAGGCATGGTGTCGAACATCCGGCCTGCCAGTTCCACCACCAATACGGAGGCACGCGCCTGTGCGACCCGCCGGACGAAGGCCCGCTGCAGCTCGCCGGTCGGCCCCATGCCCAATCCCGCGGTCAGCAACATCTCCTGGCCGGATAGGAACCGGTGAATGTCGGGGATCTCGCCGGCGTGCACCCACCGCACCGGGAGGTCGAGCTTGTCCTCGGCGGCATAGACCGTGACCTCGGTCCTGGCGAATACTTCCAGTTGGAGTGCGCCGCGAGCGGTCAGCAGTCCCCGCCGCGGCTCAGAACCCGCGACGTGCGACATAGTCAACGCGAGTGGCGTGGTGATAGGCGGGCACGGTGATGTCCCACCAGCCGGTCGGATGCATCTCCGTCCAGGGCAACTGATGGGCGCTCATCACCTCGAGAACGACAGGGCCGGGCGTGTTGAAAGCCCGGGTCACCGCGTCGGCGAGCGCCGCGGGATCCTCGATGCGTTCGGCCGTGCAACCCAGGGACCGGGCGAACTCGGTGACGTTGGCGAAGTAGGGCTCGCCCTTCGGCGTGGTCCACTCAGTGATCGCCTTGCGGTCCGCGCCGAAGAGGTTGATCTGCAGGTCCTTGATGGCTTCCCAGCCGCCGTTGTTCAAGACCACGACCACCAAGGGAACGCCGAGCATGGCGGCGGTGGCCAGCTCGGTACCCGTCTGCAGGAAGCTTCCATCCCCGACAAGAGCCAGCACCGGGGAATCTGGCGCGGCAATCTGCGCCCCGATCGCGGCGGGGACGCCGAAACCGATTCCGGACATGCCGCCGGCGACGATGTTCGTTCGCGGGCTATAGATCGGGAACTCGTTGAATGCCTGGTTGGCCGGGTTGCTCGAATCGGTGACCAGGATCCCGTGTCTCGGCAGTGCCTTGCGAATCTCGACCATCGCGCGCGAGTTGGTCATCGGTAGGTGGTCGGTAGTTTGCATGGGGCGGAGATGTTCGCCCCACTGTGCCTTGAGCACCTGTAGTTCCCCGAAGTACTCCGACTTGCGGTAGTCCTTGGCGTCGCCTGCCTCGGCCAGCGCGGTCCGCAGCGCGGCCAAACTCACCTTGGCATCGCCCACGACGCCTACTTCGACCGGATAGTTCCGGCCGATCTCGAAGCCGTCGATGTCGATCTGGACCAGTTTGGTCTCGGGGATGTTGAACGTCACCCCCGGCCGGTACGACGAGGTGATGCGGTCGGAGAATCGGCAGCCCACGGCCAGGATGACATCGGCCGCCCGCGTCATCGCATTGCCGGGAATGGAGCCCATGTCGCCGCACGGCCACGCGTAGAGATCATGGTCGGCGGAGATGGCGCCCTTTCCCATGAACGAGTGGGTGACGGGGGCACCGAGCCACTCCGCGACCGCGACCAGTTCCTCACTGGCGCCGGCGGCGATCACGCCGCCGCCGGCGAGGATCACCGGGCGGGCAGCCTGCGCGAGAACCCGCGCCGCGTCGGCGATCAGCTCGGGGTCTCCGCTCGGCCGGGGGCTGGGCGCGCGTCGGGCCGCGGCCTGCTCGTAGTCGCCATGTTCCGCCTGCAGGTCCTGCGGAATGTCGACCAGCACCGGTCCGCGGCGCCCCTCCCGCATCGCGGTGAAGGCATGGGTCAGCACGGTCGGGATCTGCTCGAGGTGGTGAGGTTGCCACCACCGCTTCACGACGGGCTCGGCCATCCGGGGGAAGTTGTTGCCGTGCGGCCGGTCGATCTCCTGCAGGACGCCGCGGTTCTCCATGTAGGTGTGCACCGCGCCGGTGAGCAGGAGTATCGGCTGGGAGTCGGCAAAGGCGGTGGCGAGCCCGGTGAGGGTGTTCGTCGCGCCTGGTCCGATCGAGGTACAGACCGCCGCGATCTTTCCGGACGCCCGGTAGTAGCCGTCGGCCATGTGCGCCGCGCCCTGCTCGTGCATCGCGGGTATGAGCTCGATTTCGTCGGCGCGGTCGAGGAACGCGTCGAGCAGGGCCGTGTTGCCATGACCGGGTATGGCAAAGACACGCTCCACGCCCTCTCGGATGAGACAGTCGACGACTATCTGTCCACCAGTGCGCTTGTTCATGGTGGCCAAGCCTTTCTCTGTTATCGAGGTGGACGGGCTACGTGGCGACGCGACCGACATTGCCGGCAAGTTGCTCAACAATTCCGTGGTCGCGCCGGATCACATCCGCGACTCGGAAGGCGTTCGCGGCAATGGTGAGTGCCGGGTTCATCACTGGCAGGGAGGGAAAGAACGAGGAGTCCACCACGAAGAGGTTGCCGACGTCGTGGGCACGACAGGCCCCATCCAGGACGGACGCGGCTGGGTCAGCGCCCGCGGACACGGTCCCTGCCTGATGGGAGTTGACCTCCACGGTCGTACGCCGGCTGAAGATGAACGGGAGCCCGGCCCTGCGCAGGACTGACCGCATCTCGCGGACCAGAACATCATGGGTACGCACGTTGTTGGCACGCCAATGAACTTGGATCCCGCCGGCAGGCGTGAGTGTCACGCGGTTGTCAGGATCGGGTAGGTCCTCACTGAACAGCCACCAGTCGACGCTGCGCGCGGTGGCCATCCTCATCGACCATTTCGGCAGCCGAGGATACTGACCGCTGATCATCTCCGCGCGGAGCTTGCCGATGAGTTGCACGTGCCCCAATGGATAGGGATGGTCGGTCGTGCCCTTCGTGTAGAAGTCGTTCAAATAGAGCGTCTTCTGAAACTCGACGGTGTTCTTCCGCAACGGATGAACACCGACCATGATCGAGTTGTTGTGCACCATGTAACGGCGCCCGACCAGTCCGGAGGAGTTTGCGAGCCCGCTCGGGTGAGCGCTGTCAGACGAGCGCAACAGCAGGGCCGCCGAGTTGGCCGCCCCGGCGGAGACCACCACGGTCCCGGCACCCACCTCGAGGCAGGCCCCGTGATGCACCAGTTCGACGCCACGCGCCCGGGTACCTGACGGCGCGGTGAGCACCCGTGAGACGTAGGCGTTGGTGAGCAGCTCGACCGCCCCGGTCCGCACGGCCGGTCGCACACAGCGCACATCGGCATCGGACTTGGCCAGGACTCGACAAGGGAACCCGTCGCAGGTGGCGCACCGGATGCAGGCCCCGTCGGCGCTGAGGTCGACCCCGAGTGCCAGGTGGGACGGCGTCAGACCGAGACCGGACAGACGCCGCGACAGTCTTCTGATCGAATCCTCGTGCTCGAGCGCCGGGAAGGGAAAAGGATCATCGCGGGTCAGTGTCGGGTCGTCGAACTGGTCGCCGTGGACGCGGTACACCCCCTCTGCGAGCCGGTAATACGGTGCGAGTTCGTCGTACCGAATGGGCCAGGCGGGAGAGATCCCACCGTGCAGCTCGCGGGCTTCGAAATCTTCCCGCCGAAATCGCACCAGGGACGCTCCGTAGAGCTTCGTGTTCCCGCCGACGTAGTAATAGGTGCCGGGAGTGAACGGTACACCGTCCTTGTCGAGCCATTGCTCGGCATTGACGTAGCGGTGGTTCTCGAAAACCTCGTGCGGGTCCCAGTTCTGCCGCTCTCTCGGCAAGAAATCTCCGCGCTCGAGCAAAAGAACACTCAGACCCGAGTCGGCCAGCGCATAGGCGAGCGTGCCGCCTCCCATGCCGCTTCCCACGATCACCACGTCGTAGGACTTCTTTCTCGGCCCGTCCCGCTGTACCACGGCACGCCCCCTACTCATGATATTTGTTCGAGGCTCGGCCGAGCATCCCGAATACGCTCCGCGCGCTGGCACAGCCGGCCCGGGACAGGTACTCTGCCACGACAAGTTATACGTATCACCTACCACCTGACGGTAAGGCGACAACCGCCAGGTGTCAACAGCCGACCGAACGGGCCGATCACCGGGACGACAGAGCTAAGCTGATCCGGAGTCGCCAGAGGGAGATAGGCCAACGTGGTCACCATGCACGACGTGGCACGAGCGGCTGGCGTGTCGCAGGCGGCGGTTTCCTATGCGTTCAACCGCCCGGACCGACTCTCGAACGCCCGGCGCGAACACATCCTCAAGATCGCCACGGCGATCGGCTATGCGGGCCCCGATCCTGCCGGGCGGAGCCTCCGCACCGGGCAGGCGGGCGCGCTCGGCCTGATGATCACTGACTCGCTGCGTGACGCGTTCGACGACCCAGCCACCGCACTCCTGCTCAGGGGGATCTCCGAGGTCGGCGAGCTCGCCGAGGTCGCCCTCACCCTGCTGCCGTTCCCGCTCGAGTCGCAAAAGATCGCCCAGGGCTCGGGCGTGCTGCTGCGTGGCGCGGTCGACGGCTTTCTCGCCTACGCCTTGCCCGAGGGCCACCCGGGCATGGAGCGGGTGCTCAGTCGAAAGCTGCCGGTCGTGCTGGTCGACGGCGCACCCGACACCGGTCTCCCCCGAGTCGGTATCCCGGACCGGAAGGCGGCCCGCGAGCTCGCCACGCAGGTTCTGGCACACGGGCATCGCCGGGTCGGTGTCCTGGTAGATCGCCTCATCCCCGACGGCCAGGCCGGCGTGGCGAGCGCGGCACGCATCATCGGGGCGCGCGACCGGGTCATGAGCGAGCGACTCATCGGTTACGCCGCCGCGTTCGAAGACCATGGGGATCTGGACTGGTCGAGCGCGACCGTCGTCGAGGCCGGCGGAGTCGACCACGAGGTGTCGCTTCGAGCCGCCGAGACCCTGCTCGACGCCGCCGCGGTGACTGCCGTGATCGCGGGTACCGATGTCCTCGCGCTCGCCACGATCGAGGTCGCGCAGAGGCGGGGGCTCACAGTCCCAGACGATCTGTCGGTAGTCGGTTTCGACGACATTCCCGCCGCTGAGGCCGCCGGGCTCACCACCGTTCGACAGCCGCTGGTGGACAAGGGCCGGCAGGCGGCGCGACTCCTGCTGGAGATCATCGACGGCGGTCCGAGCCGCGAGATCCTGCTGCCGGTCGAATATGTCCAGCGCGCCAGTCTGGCGCGGCCGAGTGTGCCGTGAATCCACGGCTTCACACTGTGCGCACATAGTTCCCCTCAGCCTGCAGAATGTGTGCATTCCTCAGTCGAGGTAGCAGTTCTACTGTGACCCGATAACTTCGGGCCGGGACCCACAGAAAAACAGTACTACCGAAGTTTCCTCCCGCATCGGGCCGAGCCGTTCTCGCCCACGCTGATCTCCCGGCACCCAATGACGATCTTCAAAACGTCCTCGGCGAGCAGGAGTTCGAAATGAATCGAGAGAGGGACGAAGAGGCCGAGTACCTAGCCACCTTCGGATACAAGCAGGAGCTCAACCGATCACTAGGAAGGTTCTCGGCTTTCGCGGCCGGATTCAGTTTCCTATCGATCCTCACCGGCGCCACGATGCTCTTCGGATTCGGCTTCGGATTCGGCGGTCCAGCGTTCTTCTGGTCCATGCCGGTCGTCTTTCTCGGACAGTTCCCCGTGGCACTCTGCTTCGCCGAACTGGCCTCGAAGTATCCGCTCGCGGGCGGGCTCTACCAGTGGGTGAAGAACATTGCGTCCGAAGGCCCCGGCTGGTTGGCCGGATGGATCCTGGCCATCGCGGTCATACCGTTCGTGGCCGGTCCCGCTCTGTCGCTCCAGATCGTGCTACCGCAGTTGTGGTCCGGGTTCCAGGTCTTCGGCACGGCGGCCGACGTGGGTAGCTATGCCACCCCCGGTGGCGCAGAGAACGCGGTCCTACTGGGATCGGTGCTCGTCGCCCTGACCACCATCGTGAACATCGTCGGCATCCGCCTGATGGCGTTCCTCAACAACATCGGCGTTTTCGTGGAACTGATCGGCTGCGTCCTGCTGATCGCCCTGCTGTTCGGGCACACACAACGCGGGCCTGAGGTCACACTCGCCACGAATGGGACGGGCGCAGGCCACCCTGCCGGCTATATCGGCGCGTTCCTGGTGGCCGGCCTTTTCGCGGTGAACATCCTGTACGGGTTTGACACCGCCGGCACCCTTGCGGAGGAGACGACCAACCCCCGCAAGTTCGCGCCACGCGAGATCGTCCGCGCGCTCACCGTATCGACTCTGCTCGGCGCCCTGCTCGTATTGGCCGCCGATATGGCCGTGCCGGACATCTTCAGGGACTCCACCATCCAGCAGATCAGCACCCTCGGTCTGCCTTACGTGCTGAAGTCGATCCTCGGCGACGGGTTGAGCACCGTCTTCCTGGCCTGCGTCGTACTCTCCATCTGCGTGTGCACGCTGACCGTGCAGACCGGCGGGATTCGACTGATCTTCTCCATGGCCCGCGACGGCAAACTGCCCGCCAGCCACGCGCTCTCCAAGGTCAATCCCCGCACGCGCAGCATGCCGGTACCCGCGATCGTGCTGGCGGTTCTCGTATTCGGACTGCTGCTGGTGAACCTGGGCAATACGCAGATCATCACGGCGGTCGGTGGCCTCGCCGCGGTACTGGTCTACCTCGCGTACACGATCGTCACCGTTTCGCTGCTGCACGCGCGGCTGCGCGGGAAATGGCCCACTCCCGACCACGGCCCCTACTTCAACATGGGCCGATGGGGATTGCCCGCCAATGTCGTCGCGGTCGTCTTCCAACTGTTCATGATCGTAAACCTGGCGTGGCCCCGCCCGGAGATCTACGGCGCCGGCGCGTGGTACCTGACCTGGGCCGGCGTCCTCTTCACTGGTGTGATCGTCCTCGCCGGCGGTCTCTACTACCTCTTGGCGCACCGCCGCCCTGGCAAGCCGACCGCGCTCCCCGAGCACCGGGCAACGACTGCAGCAAGCGCGGAAAACACAACGGAGACCCCAGACCTCTCCACCCGCTAACCACCGAGAACACCGCAGCGACGAGCCGCCGACGCCGGTACCTCCACTGGCGAGCCCCGCAGAAGAGCGTGTACACAGGTCCCCGCCACCACGGGGCGCGCCACACTTGTCAGTGCCTTCGAACGTCGCAACGTAAAACATGCGACATGCGATTGATTGGGTTAAGAAGCTGACTGGAGATCGTCAGCGACCGGGCGGAGTTCGCGGAGGAATTCTCCGTTGCGGTCGTCACCGTTGTTCGTGTCGCAGCTCGGCGCGACGTTCACCGAGAAATCGCCGTAGCTACAGCGGCCACCGTCAGCGTCGTCCGCGAATGAAAAGGGCGTTGCTACCGTTCCTCAGCCCACAAACCGTCAAATACCACCTGCGCAAAGTCCTCATCAAGAACACGGGCCCGCCGCTCTGAGCCGCATGTCGGTGCTCATCCCGTCGTTCTGTGCCTGCCCATCGATATCGAACCGGGGCCCACCTGCACAGTCAGGTGTTGTCCGGCGGTGTGGCACTGAACATCTCGATGAGCCGATCGACTGCATTCTTGCCGAAGCAGACCTCGATGCCTTCGACGGATTCTTGTGCCTTGGTGGCGCTGCGCGGGAAGAGCGCGTCCTCGTAAGCGGTGAGGGCCTGCTCGGTCTCGCCGGGGTGCTCGGCGACTGCCTTGCCGAGGAGCGCTCCGTCGAGCATGGCGAGGTTGGCTCCCTCTCCCGCGAACGGCGACATCACGTGAGCGGCGTCGCCCAGCAGCGTCACGCCTGGGACTCGGTCCCAGCGGTGGCCGACCGGCAGTGCGTTGATCCTGCGGGGCACCAACGGACCGTCTGCGTTGGCCACCAGCGCCCGCAAGCTCTCGTCCCAGTCTTCGAACTCTGCGAGCACCCTCGTCTTCGAGGCCTCGATGTCGTTGAAGTCAATCGTGTCGAGCCAGTTCTCGGGGGCTTGGAATGCGGTGTATATGTGCAGTTTGCCGCTGGTCGTGCGGTGACCGAGGATGCCTTTGCTGTCCTCGAGTGCGAAGAGCATCCCGTTGCCGACGACGGCGGCTTCCTTCGGGTGGCGGGTATCGGCGTCGAGCAGGTCGGCTTCGACGAAGGAGATGCCGGTGTAGGCCGGCCAGGCGTCGGAGACCAGCGGGCGAATCCGCGACCAGGCGCCGTCCGCGCCGATGAGCAGGTCGGTGGTGACGGTGGCGCCGTCGGCGAAGGTTACTTCGTGCCGGCCGCCGCCAAACGGTGTGGCAACAGTGACCTGGTGTCCCCAGCGCACGGTCCCCTCGGGAAGTGAATCGAGCAGCAGATCGCGCAGCTGTCCGCGGTCGACCTCTGGGCGGTCGCCGGTGCCGTCGTCGGCCTCCTCCCAGTGCACGGTGGCGTGCTTGTCCAGGACCCGCTCGCTTTCCCCGCCCGGGTGCACCAGCCCGCGGAAGCCGTCGGTCAGCCCGGCGTGGCGCAGCGCCACCTGGCCATTTTCGGTGTGGATGTCGAGCATGCCGCCCTGCGTGCGGGCGTAGCGGTCGGTCTCAAGATCGAAGACGGCGGCCTCGATGCCGTGCACGTGCAGGACGCGCGCGAGGGTGAGGCCTCCGAGTCCGGCGCCGACGACGAGGATGGGGTGGTGGGTGTTCATCGTGGTCTCCTTACGCTCTGGCACGTTCCGGACCGGCCGCTGCCTGCACGCCACGTGCCTGTGGTCTGTCTGCTTCTCACGAGGCGGCGCGGGCCGACTCGTTCGCGGTGTCCTGGCTGCCTGTGGGCTGCCTGCTCAGGGGCACTTCCTGGATGAAGACGGCGGCGAGGAAGGCCGCCGCGGCGCACAAACTACCGACTAGGAAGATCTGCTGGATGCCGTGGCTGACTGCATGCAGAAAGGCATCCGTGCCGGCCTGTGACACGCCGTGGGTGGCTGATCCCACGCCCGCGGTGGCCGCCTTGCCCTCGGTGGCGCGGGTGAGCAGGGAGCCGAAGACCGCTACGCCGAGGGAACCGCCGAGGGTGCGGAACAGGCTGGTAGCGGCCGAGGCCGCGCCCATGTCACGCAGTTCCACGCTGTTCTGGGCGATGGTGTTGGCCATCTGGATGCTGAAGCCGGTGCCGATGCCGACCAGAATCATGAAGGCGCTGGTGACGACACGTGAGGTGGCGGTGTCCATCGTGGCGAGCAGCCCCATGCCAACGGCGAGCGAGGCCGACCCCACGATCGGGAAGATCTTGTACCTGCCGGTCTTCGACATCACTTTGCCCGCGATCATCGAGGCGGCAACGGAGCCGGCCATCATCGGCAGCAGCAGCAGGCCAGAGTTCTGAGCCGGGACGCCCTGGACGGTCTGCTGGAAGAGCGGCAGGTAGAGCGTGCCGCCGAACATGGCCACGCCGGCGACGGTGAGCAGGACGGCGGCGATCGGGAAGTTGCGGCGCCTGGTGAAGATCCGCGGCGGGAGCAGAGGTTCGGCGGCGCGCTGCTCGGCGGCAATGAAGGCGATCAGGAGAACGACGACCGCGGCACCGAGGCCGAGGATCTGCCAGGAGCCCCAGGCGTAGGTGCTGCCGGCCCAGGTCGCGGCCATCACCAGAGCACTGATCATCGCGGTCATGAGCGTGATGCCCAGCCAGTCGATGACGACCTTGCCGCGGCGGGCGGGCGGCACGCGCAGCAGCAGCCAGCCCCAGACGATGGCTATCAGACCGATGGGGATATTGACGTAGAAGGCCCAGCGCCAGCCCAGGTAGGCGGTGATGAAGCCGCCCATGAGTGGCCCGGCGATGCTGCCGACGGCCTGCACGATGGCCACCATGCCCTGATATCTGCCGCGCTCACGCGGCGGCAGCAGCACGCCGATGAAGGCGAAGGCCCCGGCCATCATGCCGCCCGCGCCGATGCCCTGCACGGCGCGGAAACCGATCAGCTCGCCCATCGACGAGGCCTGACCGGACAGAGCCGAGCCGACGATGAACACCACGATCGAGCCGAGGAACATGAGTTTGCGGTTGAACAGGTCGCCGAGCTTGCCCCAGACCGGAGTGGAGCACGCAGTGGTAAGGGTGTAAGCGGTCACTACCCAGGAGATGTGGTCGAGCCCGCCGATGTCGGCGACGACCGTGGGCATCGCGGTCCCGACGATCAGGCCGTCGAGCATCGAGAGCAGCATGGCCATCAGGACTCCGAGAAGGATCCATCGGATGTTCTTCGGCACGACGGCCTCGGCCGCAGGTGTGGGTGACGACATGGCGGACTCCTTTCGGTGATCGAAACACAGCCTAACGAACATGTTCGTTACGAACAAGTTCGTTAGGAACAGGTTCGCCATGCCTTGTCCCTGGCCGGCGAATGGGGCGGGCCGGTGGGCGTGTGGTCGGGACTGGACCCCAGTGCGCTACCGCGGGGTGTTCATCGTGCCGTTGATGACCGCGCGGAAGATCCAGGCCAGGCGTTGCTGAGGGAGGCCGGAGATCAGCTCCCTGCCGAGTGCCGCGATGCGCGGATACGTCTGCACCGTGGCTTCGCGCAGCGCAGTCGCGAGGACGTTCTCCTCGTCCCGGGCGGCGATGTCCTGATGGCGGGCAGACTGCTCGGCCGCGGTGGCTGTGGCCACCTGGAGCAGCACGTCCACACCCCAGGCGGCCTGCGCGTCGGGAACTTGACCCTCGTGCAGGAGTTCCAGGATCGTCTCGACCAGCGCCAGGTAGTTCGGCCCCGAGGGGCGGGCCACCAGGGCGGAATGGGCGAGACTGGGGTGTTCGAACAGGACCATGGTGTAGGAGCCGAGGACGGCGGCGAGCCGCTCGCGCCAGTCGCCGTCTGCCCGTGCGGCGGCCAGGTCGACCGCGCCCAGCAACTCCTCCAGGATCGCCGCGTGCAATCCAGCGGTGTTGGCCACGTACACGTACAGCGAGGCAGGGCCGGTGTCGAGTTCCTGGGCCAGGCGGCGCATGGTGACGCGTTGGAGTCCCTCGGCCCGCATCAGAGCGACGGCAGTGGCGACGATGCCCTCGTAAGTCAGGGCAGGTTTGGCCGGCCGTTCACGGCGACTGCGGGGGGCGGGGCTTCGCGGAGGCATACCTTCAGCATAACGAACATGTTCGTTACGAACCAGTTCGCCAGGGCTGACCGGGCTGCCGTAGGCGGGGATAACCTTCCGTAGCCGCCCCCGCGGCTCGGCGGGGAGCACCGGCACCTCGAGCGCCAGCGCGGCGCGCTGCCCGGTGGCCGAGGTGCCGACCTTAGGCACCACGACCCACTTGCCGAGGGCCGCCGCGGCCGTCCCCAGCGCGGTCAGCCGCCCCGGGGCGCCGAGCCCTCCAGGAACAGCGGCAGCACGCGGGTCGCGGAGTCGGCCAGCAGAAGGGAACGTCACCGGGATCAAAGCGATCAAGAGACAGATGTACGGACGGGCCAACTTCGACCTGCCCCGCCGCCGCGTACTACTCGCACACTGACTGACAACCCCGACCATCATGGAATGTGTGCCAGAGCCCAACTTAAGTGCAGCACACCCGGGAGCGGTCCTATCGAAGGCTGGGCGCCACCGCCGGGATCTCGTCCGAACCCTTGAATCGCTTGATGGAGAGAACGCACCGGCTGGTCTTTGATCGCTCAAGCGATCTCGCTCGCGCTCCCGGTCAACGTCGCATCGAGTCAAGTCCCCGAACAGGCTCGGGCGCGCGAGTCCAGCAATCGAGCCGCTCTGCGCGCCCGAGCCGCGCCCGAGAGGACCGACACCCGCCAACAGCGGACGATGCCGCTCAACACGCTGACTAGGGATAAGACCAGTTCAGACGGCATATGGCAACACTCAGCGGCAGTCGCCGGCCCTAACCGAAACCTGCGTAGGTGATGGGACGACTCTGACTAGCTGTCGATCGCCGCACGGGGTGGCCGGGGTCAGTGCCCAGAAATCCGAAGGCCGCCGCGCTTGAGTCGGTGCAACACAGGCACGACCTCGAGCTGGCGGATCGCCGGCAGAGCGCCAATACGGCCGGTGACGAGGTCGTAGAGCGCTTCGAGGTTAGGGCAGGCCACCGTCACGAGGAGGTTGGCCGGACCGGACACCGCGGCGGTGAAGGTGGTCTCCGCCAGGCGGGAGAGCGCTGTGCCGACGGCGTGCAGTTCGCCGGGGACGACCGTGAGCCACAGGTAAGCTGCGACGTCGAACCCGAACGCCGCCGGGGAGATATCTACTCCGACGTAGACCGCGCCCCCTTCCAGCAGCTCCTCCAAGCGCCGCGACACTGCCGCCGGAGTCCGTTTCGTGGCGCGCGCCAGCGCGGAAGCTGACGCTCGGCCGTCCTCGGCGAGCTCCCGTACAAGGCAGGTGTCGTCCTCGCTCAGCGTCGAGGCGGGGCGCAAAGTCTTGGCCGGGGGGTGGGGCTGCTCCGCGGTGAGGGAGCCGATCTGGGCGGGCGTCAGCGGATCGGCGAACGCAGTCCACAGGGTGGCGTCGCCGGTGTGGATGTGCAGCGCCGCGAACGCGGCGAAACTCAGCACCTGGCTGGTCCGTGGCAGGCGGTCGAGCACGGAGCTGCCGACGTTGTCGCGACTGCTGAACGCCACGCAGACCACCTCGGCCCCGCCGGAGGTGATGTTGACCCAAGTGACGTCGTTCCGCGCGGCGAGGGCCTCCGCGAGTGCCTGCGCCGCGTCGGGGCGGCACTGAATGCGGACGAACCACCGGCGCAGGTCCAACGCGTACTCGTTCGGACGCACCTGAACCCGCACGGCGCCGGACGAGTGGAGCGTCCGGTACCGGCGGGCGACGGTCTGCTCGGAGACGCCGACGAGATCGGCGATCAGCCGGAAGCTCGCTCGCCCGTCATGCACCAGGCACTGGGTGATCTGCCCGTCCAACGCGTCCACGGTGGAAGAGTAACGGCCGTCGCGGCGCAGTTGCCGGAGGAATCGCGCGGCGGGAAGCCCGCCGGTGCCAGTGCCAGTGCCAGTGCCGGTGCCGGGATGCGGGAGTCATGGGCCGTCGGCGAGAGAAGCTCAACACCTGCCATGCCCCGCCGATCGGTACCGCTGCCCGTTGGCCCGGAGCTGGCGAGGATCGGGCTCGAAACGACGCGGGTTGTCGGCCGGATGGTGTGGAAGGCCGGCGGAGTGCGAGCCGATCAGGCGGTGCGGCGGCGTGCGTGGGGAATTCGAGTTCTCAGTCGAGCGGGTGCGGAGGGAAGTTCTCGCATTGTTCCGGTCCGTGGCGGTTGTCGTGAGTTTCGCGCCGCCGGCATGACCAGGGGTTAAGGCGCGCCGGAAGCTGGAGAAGCAGTTCGCATCGGAAGGAGGACGTAAGGCTCGATCCCCAATCCGCACGGCAGTTCCAGACCGGAAATCCGAGAGTTGCGGGGTGAAGTCTCCGTCGCGCGCGGTCAGTTGAGCCGGCCGGTAGCGCGATACCGGGTGCGAACGCTGGCCTTGAACGCGTCGAACACGATTCCCCAACAGGCCGCAGTCCTTGACGCCGGGGAGCTGACGACCTCGCCGAGCTCAACACCGACAGTGCCAGTTTACCTGTAAACGAGCGCAACGAAGCGGTTGCAACCCGAGTCCTCGAAGGAGGGGCAGCTGTGTTGTGGAGTGAGATCCTGATCATTGCGTTCCGCGCGTTGCGATCGAACAAGATGCGGTCAGGGCTGACCATGCTGGGGCTGGTCATCGGGGTAGCCGCGGTGATCCTGCTGACCGCGTTCGGCCAAGGCGTCGGCAACTCGGCGGAAGCGGCAATCGAACCGGTGGCCAACAGCATCACAGTGATCGAAAAGCTCTCACCAATCCCCGGCGGCCCGGATGCCCAGCCACTCACCGACGCCGACGAACAGGCCATCGCTCAACTTCCCAACGTCGCCCAGCTGGTGCCGGAGGTAACCGGGGCAACGACCGGAGCCGCCGGACAGCAGGCCGTCGCGGTCACCGCATCCACCCCGACCCGGCACTACACCTCCGCCTCAGTATTGGGAACAACCTCCAACTACCTGGCGGCCTATCAGCGAACCGTAATCGCCGGAACCTTCTTCAGCCAACAACAGGAACAAGGCAAAGCAAAGGTCGCGGTGATCGGCCCACTCATCGACCACGCCCTGTTCGGACCCGACCCCCAAGCAGCGCTCGGTCAAACACTGCGGATCGACAGCGCCCGATTCACCGTCATCGGAGTACTGCCCTCCTACGGCGCCTCCGGCGACAACGTCATCATCACACCGTTCAACACCGCGCGGGCCGACATCTTCGGATACGGCTACGAAGGCGACGAGCTCAGCTCAATCGTCGTGAAAGCCACCTCAACACTGCAGGTCAACTCGGTCGAAAACGAGATCACCCAACTCTTGCTGCAACGACACCACACCAACGACCCGCAATACGCCGACTTCCAGGTCCAGGACATCGGCTCCCGACTGACCACCTTCACCGCACTGACCCAGCTGATCACCAACTTCGTGCCGGCCATCGCCGCGGTCTCCCTGCTCGTCGGCGGGATCGGCGTACTCAACATCATGCTGGTCTCGGTCACCGACCGAACCCGCGAAATCGGGACCCGCAAGGCGGTCGGGGCCACCTCCCCGGCGATCCTCCAACAGTTCGTCTTCGAAGCCACCGTCCTGGCCGGCCTCGGCGGGCTCATCGGAGTCGGCTTCGGCATTGGTATGACTCTCCTCATCCGCGCGGCCGCACCGCTGATCGACTCCTCCGGCGGCGTGCTGGCCGCTTTCTCCCCCGTCGTGTCCCTGCCTCCGATACTGGTGGCGTTCGGGATCAGCCTCGGCATCGGGGTCATCGCCGGCGGCTACCCCGCCTACCGCGCCGCCCAACTCAACCCCATCGAGGCCCTTAGATTCGAATAACGCACGGGG